>JBGPJF010000007.1:0-73148 GCA_041485285.1 Thermoplasmata archaeon
CCACGACCCGGTCGTGCACCGGGCCGACGAGCAGGACGCCAAAATGCTGAAGGCGATCCAGCTCGGCGCTCAATGGGGGGACCGCATCCCGATTGGCGTCTTCTACGAGAACTCGCTCATCCCGACGTACGAAGAGCGCATTGCCGCGCGCAACCCCTCGTACCGCGATTCGCCCCCGTCGAAGGAGCGCATTGCGGGCGCAGACGGCCGGACGGCGGTCTCGTTCGACGAGATGCTGAAGCCGTTGCGCGTCTAGGGCGCGCCGGGCAGAACCCCAAGTGCTCTTTCGCGGCCACTTCTCGGGAAGCGCCACTCACTCGCTGACCGGGCGCCGCGGGGCGGACACCTAACCCCCTTCCCCAGCGAGTCTCGGTCGCAGATCGAATGAGGCTCAACGAGGGGCGTCCGGGCCCCCGGCGGCCGAACGGAATTCGACCGGGCGCGGGACGCCATGGGACGGCTGGATCCGGTCGAACTTGAAGAGTTCGAGAACGTGCCGGGGCTGCGCCTGGGCGCCGAGGTGCAGGAGGCCTCCTCCGAGGTACTGGAGCGCCGGATCAGCAAGCCGCTCTTGGAGGAGCTCAAGGCGTCAGGGCGGGAGTCGGCCGGCGTCCGGACGATCCGGCTCCTCGAGAAGGACGACCCCATGGGCCTGCTCCGGTTTGACGATGAAACAGGCGCATGGGAGGTCGCAGAGGGGAAGGGGGAAGCCTTCGATGAGGTGGTTCGAGCCCATGAGAGGCTCACGGACGATCAGCTTAAGGCGGCGATGGAGGCAACGAGAAACCACCCGGAGTTCTGGAGCGGCGGGAGAGCCACCCGCTTCTCCGGCGATGAGTTGCCTCGGTTCGGCAAGCTTTTCTCGGACATGCGAGATTTTGGCATCGCCGACCGGGGGGATGTGTCAATCATCGGGGAAACGAAAGGCGGAAACGGCCCCGGCTTACCCGACACTCCCTCGAGGATCGATCTCTTCAAGAGCGACCTGCAGAGGCTTGAATTCAAGACACACACGTTTGAAACCCCCAAGTCGGATTATGGGACCATGTGGGGGTTCAACCATGGATGGGATGTCGAGCAAATGGATCTTGGAAGGCCCGTCGTAGACATTGGGCCGAACCGGTGGTCAGGGACACACCCCACTCCCTCCGGGGCATTCTACGTGCCGGAGTTGGACGACTCTGAAGGGTACGCCTTGTTCTACAAGTATTGGAGGCCCTGACCGTGACCTTCAAGATCGAAAAGAGGGGATCGTTCTATTGGGCGTACATCGGTTTTGACCGCTCGACGGGGAAGCCGGCTACACTTGGACCAATGGACTATGACGCATTGTTCGATGCCCTGATGGCAAGGGGGTACCGTAGTACGGAAGTGATGGAGGTTTTCATAGATGCGGATCCATCCTTGGGAAAAACGTCCACGGACTTCGCGATCAAGCGGCTTGCGGCTACGGGCCGAGAACTCAAGATCTCCCCGGACGGGTCGCTCTTACGAGCACGCCTCATGGACTCAGCGAGATCGGACCCGGCGTGGGAGACCCCCCATGCGATGTCTCCGTTGGAGCTGTACGACGCGCTTCGGGCTCAGGGCCTTCATCCAGTGGACGTCCAAAATGCGTTGCGCGAGTTCGAGCCAAACCTTTTGGAGAGCCTCAAGAAACGGCCGAAACGGGGAAGATAAACAGGAAAGAAGGCTGGAATGGTTCTCCGGGTACCCCCTCCTGTATGCTTATTGGAGGCCTTGAACATGCAACTTGAGATCGTGCCGGTCGGCGACCAATACGTTGCGCGCTTGTACAAAACGCTCAAGGGCTCAGGCTACGACACATTCGGCCCGGCAGATGCCAAGACACTCTTTGAGATGCTCAGGGGGCGCGGTTTGGATCCCATGTTCATTGCGGAAGAACTCGCCGCGGCAGTCCCGACCGCCGGAGCGGGAGATGCGAGTTCCGAGGCACACGTGCACCCTGATCCCGAACCAACTATCACCGTCACGCGGGAAGGGGACAAATTCCGTGCTCGCGTTGAGATTCCCGGCGATCCTAAGGGCTCGTGGGAGGCGCCCGCCGCGGTGCTGCCAACGGAACTCTTTGATGAGTTAGTTTCCAAGGGGTTGGATCCGACCGGCGTTTGGGCAGCCTTCCGAAAATTCGACATTGATATGGCGAGGGACGTTGAGAGGCGATGGGATGCGCGGCGGGAACGCCGGGACAGATCGGCATAAACTGGAGGCCGTAGTCATGGGAATCAAGATCTCTCGTGATGGCAGTAATTACCGCGCGACCATTTCTCCGCCCGACAGCGAAGTTTGCGAATGGGAGTCGCCCCCAGCAGGCTCCGCGGAGGAGCTAGTATCGCTGCTGGTGGCGCGCGGGTGTCACCCGGTGGATGTTTGGGATGCGCTCGCGGAATTTGACCCCAAACTGGGTACCAAAGAAGCGCGGGCTCGGCGCGAAAGACTTCGCCGCGAGTAGGTCGTGGGGCACCGCTCAACCACAATGCGAGGGTTGGCGATTACATGGCCCCCGCAGCCCGATGTGGATCTGCAAGCCGCGCCGAGGCGCGTCCTCGGCCGCTGCGCGCCTTGCCCCGTGGGGCGTCGGCCGTCTTGGCGATCCTGCTGCTGGTCGCCCCCGCGCTGGAGGCAGGGACCGCCCATCCGGCCCCCGCTTTTGACGCCGCCCCCGGGCTGCGCAGTGGGACCGAATTCCGGCAGGCCGCGCTGGAGACCACGGGGCGGCCGATCGGGCAGTCGATCCAGGTGCGCTTGGAGGCGTCCAGGTCGGAGGCCGCAGGAGTCCGGCTCATCAGGCTGCTCGAGAAGGACGACCCCCTCGGGCTGCTCGATGTCGACGAGGAGACGGGCGCGTGGGAGGTGGCGGAGGGGAAGGGCGACACGTTCGACGGAGTGTTCCGCGAGAGCCAACGGCTCACGGATCAGCAGCTATCCGACGCGATGGAAGCCACAAAGGACTACCCCGAGTTCTGGCAGGGCGGGAGGCCCCTCCGATTTTCCCCCGCGGAACTGCCGCGCGCGGCACAGGCTTATGCAGACATGCGAGGCTTCGGAATCCCGGATGGCGGCGACGTCGCCGTAATCGGCGAGACCTCCGCGCGCGTCGAGAATATCGCTAGTGTTCTCGACAGGAATGGCTTTTCGGTAAGGACCTTTACATCCGACGAGGCATTTGAAGTGGCGAAGGCGAAAAACGAGATGTGGATTCGGGAGCAAATGGCCGCGGGAATCCCCATTATTGACATAGGGCTGGATCCCTTCCGTGTGAGCCGTGGCCCATTTTACGCTTTGGAGGACCGTTGGACCACAGGCTATTGGAACCGAATCCCCTATGAGTGGTGACTATCATGCGCGGGTATAGACCACCTCGGTTGGCGATTAAGGCGCAGGGGGGGTTGTACATCGGCACCCTGACTGCATCTAGCGGGCAAGTCGCTTGGGAGTCGCCAGCACCAATGGATTTCGATGCCCTGTTCTTTGCTCTCAGAGCCGCGGGGGGCTCACACATCGATATCCTCGAAGCCTTCGTCGAGGCCGATCCGAGCGTTGCTTCACGGAAGCCCGGCGCGAGTTCCGAGTCTGCAGAAATTCGGCCTGCTGGCATTGTGATCAGGAAGGTGGGCACCCTCTATTCGGCGTCGGTATCGCCGGGGGATACGCCCGACAAACGGCCGATCGTCATGGAGCCCTTGGATCGGCCGGGGCTGGTGAGTGCACTGATGGCCCGTGGCTACAGCCCCATCGACATATGGAACGCGCTCCGGGCCTGCGACCCCTCGGTTGTCCGTGGCTGGTGAGCGCCGGCTCCCAGACTCACGCGAATGGGGTCGTGTATGGCGGTTTCCCCCCAGGCGAGCGTTGAGGCGATACCTATGGGGTCATCACTTTGCACCGCGATGGTGCTTAAGAACTCCCCGGATGCGGCCGAACTCGTGGCAAGGGGGCTTCACGACCTGGTCCCCGTGATCCGTCGACACTTCGACCCCGATGGTGACGCAAGCATTTCGACAAGGAAGGGCATTCAAGACGTTCGCATGCCCGACGCCGCCCTTCGCGGGAAGTCCCCCCATTTGCGACATCGGCCCGCATCCATTTCCGTGCCCCGGACGCGAACCACCATGACGGGCCGGAGCTCGAATTGGCCACCTCCGATAGGTGGGCGCGCGAGCTGCCAGTTCCGCCATGGATGGGCGCCCAACTCACCGCGCTCCTCTGGTGGGGTGACGACGGGTATTGGAATGGTAGGAACTTCACGACGCGGGGAAGGGAGCGTGCCTATCTCGACTTGCATGAGGACATCATCAACGAGATTGGCCCCCTTTGGCTCGCCGACGGGGAAGGGGTGCTCGCGTGGCGGAGGGAGCCGGGTGCACGCCTGCTTTATTATCGCCGCCCGCGGGACTTGGCGCAGTCCCTGTGCCTCCTGGAGGGGCTCGAAGGGGAACCCGACGAGATCGCGAGGACCATTCTTTCGATTGCCGATGGTGACGCTGTAACGAGGCGGCTCGAAGAGAGGCTCCCGAAGGAGGCGGCTCGAGACCGCGCCCTCTTCGGGGCGCCCCTGCGACGGCTTTCGCGGGCTCCCCACGGCGGCGTCCGGCTCGAGGGCTTCCGCTATGGGGTTGTTGGGGAGGACGAAGAGGAAGGCCGGGGCTTCGGTTCCGCCCGCGGGGCGCTCGTTGACCTATTGGTCGAGGATGGCGTGGCCCGACGGCCAGTCGGTCATCCCGGTCACCGTGGCTGACGGTGTCGCGCAGGAGACGGGGTTCGTGCACGTTGACGTGCTGCGAGGGGGAAGTTCGACGGTGCGGAAAATCGACGAAGTCGGTCCCCGGCTCTACCGCCTCGATGCGATCGGCCACGACCCGGTCGTGCACCGGGCCGACGAGCAGGACGCCAAAATGCTGAAGGCGATCCAGCTCGGCGCTCAATGGGGGGACCGCATCCCGATTGGCGTCTTCTACGAGAACTCGCTCATCCCCACCTACGAAGAGCGCATTGCCGCGCGCAACCCCTCGTACCGCGATTGGCCCCCGTCGAAGGAGCGCATTGCAGGCGCAGACGGCCGGACGGCGGTCTCGTTCGACGAGATGCTGAAGCCGTTGCGCGTCTAGGGCGCGCCCACGAGGCGGGCAAGTTCGGCGGCGGCGGTCGCCGCGTCCATCGTTCGGGCGGCGACTTGCTCGACGAGCCTTGCCCCTTTCGTGTCGAGCGCGGCGCGCGCCCGTTCGCGCATCCCTTCGGTGAGCTCCTGCAGGATGACATGGCGGGCGCGCGCCGCTTCCCCCTCCCGGTGGTGGCCCGAAGCCTTGAGGGCCGCGAAGTGCTCGTCGGCCTTGGCCACCAGTTCGTCCACGCCCTTCCCTTCGGCGGCCACCGCCATCAGCACGCGCGGGCGCCACCGCTTGTCGAACTTGCCAAGCGCGAGCATCGTCTCGATCTCGCGCCGGATGGCGTCCGCGCCGTCCTTGTCGGCCGTGTTGACGACGAAGAGGTCGCCGATTTCGAAGAGGCCGGCCTTGGCCACCTGCACCTCATCGCCCGTCCCCGGCATGGTCACGACCACGACGGTGTGCGCGCACCGGATGATGTCGGTCTCCAGCTGGCCGGTGCCGACCGTCTCGATGAGGATGGTGTCGAACCCCATGGCGTCGTAGACGACGGCGGCCTGGTAGGTTGCGGGCGCGATGCCGCCCATCGAGCCGCGCGAGGCCATCGAGCGGATGACGACGTCGGGGTCGAGCGAGTGGTCGAGCATACGCACGCGGTCGCCGAGGATCGCGCCCCCGGTGAAGGGCGAGGTCGGGTCTACGGCGATGACCGCGACGCGCCTGCGGCCCTTGCGGTAGGCGCCGATGAGCCCGTTCACGAGCGTGCTCTTGCCTGAGCCCGGGGGGCCGGTAATGCCGATGATGTGCGCGCGCCCGCTGCGCTTGTACAGTTCACGGTAGGCGAGGAGCGCGCCGGGGTCCCGGTCCTCGAGCATCGACAGCAAGCGGGCCGCCGACCGGCGGTCGCCCTGGAGCACCTTCCCAGCCAGGCCTCCCGCGCTCAACCTCGCGCCTCCCACCACCGCGCGAGGGGGCGCCTTCACGCCGCGCCCGCGATGCGCCGGACCTCGGTCACAATGGTCTCGGTGGAGGTGCCGGGCCCGAACACGCCGGCGACTCCCATCTTGCGGAGCTTGTCGGCGTCCTCCGTCGGGATGATCCCCCCCACAAACACGGGGATGTCGGCGGCGCCGGCCTTCTTCAGCAATTCGAGTGTGCGGGGCACGAGGTGCATGTGCGCCCCCGAGAGGATGGAGAGGCCGATGGCGTCGGCGTCTTCGTCAAGCGCCGTTTGGACGACCTGCTCGGGGGTGACCTTGAGGCCCGTGTAGATGACTTCCATCCCGGCGTCGCGCAGCGCGCGGGCGACCACCTTGGCCCCCCGGTCATGGCCGTCCAGGCCAGGCTTGGCAACCACGACGCGAACCGGCCCGGTCTTGGTCCGTTTGGGGGCGGCTTTCGAGGGCTTTGCGCCTGCGCTGGCCTTGGGTTTGGACGGCGCGCGCTTGGCCACGGATGCCCTCGGCTTCAAAACGCCCCTCTCGGTAGAAAACCGTTTGCGGCTTGGAGGCGCCCTGCACGCGTCCACGGCGAACCGTTCGGGTCTTGCGCGGTCGGGTCGAAATCGCTAAATAGCCACCCCAGCAACCCCGGGCGCTTGGCCAGCTTCTCGGGCCAGCGGGGGAGTTGGAAGCATCCACGCGCGGGTCCGTTTCGCCCTGGTCGCCTCGCTTGGCGCCGGCGCTTTCCTTTTGGTCGCCGCCCACGCAGCCGCCGCCCCCGTGCCCCTCTATGCTACGGACCCGTGGTCCTCCCCCATCTTCGAGAATGTCACGGCGACCGCGCACGTGGGCGCGGAAGGGTCGCTGCTCAACGCCACGGAGATTCAGATGGAGAAGAGCGATGGGTTCCTGAACGGCGGTCGCGGCGCGTGCGTGCTTGACTTCGACCTCGACGGCGACGACGACATCTACGTCGTGGGGCCAGGCAAGCACCAGCTGTTCCGCAATGACGGGAACATGGTTTTCACGGATGTGACCGACCTTGCAGGCGTCGGCGACACGGGCTATGGGATGGGGTGCGCCGCGGCCGACCTCGACAACGACGGCGACCCGGACATGGTCACGACGAGCTACCACTCGCACTTCTCGCTCTGGCGCAACAACGGCAACGGCACCTTCACGAACATGACGACGTACTCGGGCGTCGACGACACGGGGCCCCAGGCGGGCGTGGCCATCGCCGACTTCGACAATGACGGGTTTGCCGACTTTTTCCTCGTCGAGTACCTGCGCACCTGCGACCGCGTGTACAAGAACATGGGCAACTGGAAGTTCGTGGACAAGACGGTGGCCGCGCACATCTCCGACCTCGACCACGGCTTCCAGGCGATCGCGGCGGACTATGACGGCGACGGCGACCAGGACGTGTATGTGGCGGTCGACTTCGGGCCGGACGTGCTGTGGAACAACGTGGGCAACTTCACGTTCCAGGACGTTTCGCGCGTCACGGGCGCCTACGACCTGCGCGGGGGGATGGGCGCAGCGTGGGGCGACTACAACGGAGACGGCGACTTGGACGTGCTCGTTACCAACTACGACCAAGACGGCCTGTGGGACAACGACGGCGGGAGCTTCACCGATGTCGGGAACTTCAGCGGCGTGGACGACGGGTGGACGGGGTGGGGCGTGGCGTGGATCGATTACGACCTCGACGGCGACATGGACTTGTATGTGGTAAACGGCGTGGTGGACTACGGCAACGCCCACGAGCAGCCGAACAAGCTCTTCCGGAACAACGGGGACGGGAGCTTCACCGACGTCTCGGAGGGGTCGGGCGCCGAGCTTTCCGACGTCAAGCGCGGCCTTGCCGTGGCCGACTTCGATGGCGATGGCCGGATGGACTTCTACGTCCTGAACATCAACTGCCCGGCGGCGCTTTTGCATAACACGATTCCAACGACGAACGGGTACCTGCGCGTTAAGCTGCAGGGGACGGTGTCGAACCGCGACGCAGTGGGCGCCGAGGTGAGCGTGAAGATCGGCGGGAGCTACACGAAGCAGCTCGTGTCGGCGGGGTCGTCGTACCTTTCAAGCAACTCGAAGACGCTGGTCTTCGGGACGGCCGACACGGCGATCGTGTCGGAGATAGTGGTCAAGTGGCCCTCGGGCCTGCGCCAGGTGGTCTACGCCGTGGCGGCGAATTCCACGATCACGATCGTCGAGACGGACAGCGAGGACCCGGTGGCGCGCACGCGCGATGTGACGGCCGACCAAGGGATCCCCTTCCTGCTCAACGCGACGCTGTCCACGGACAATGTGGGGATCGCGTTCTGGAACTGGTCGGTGAATGTGAGCGGCGTGGTACAGCGGGCGAGCGGCCGCACGGCGACGATGACGATCTACACGCCGGCGTCGTACCTGGCCACGCTCGTGGTGACCGACGTGTTCGGCCGCAGGTCGTCGACGGACTTCATCATCAATGTCTGGCCGCTTGCGCGGGTCACGGTGGACGCGGGCCCGGACATTGAGGTGAGCGAAGGGACGGTCGTCCACTTCCTGGCGATGGGGATGAGCACCGCCACTTCCGACTACGAGGGCGCCTGTACGTTCGTTTGGCAGTTCGATGACTCGCTGGGGCCCCAGACCCTGCTCGGGCCGCGCCCCTCCTATTCGTTTGGCCGGCCCGGCGCGTTTGTGGTGAATGTGACCGTGCACGACCCGCAGGGGGCGGTGGGCACCGATTCGGTGAATGTGACCGTGCGCGACGCGGCGGCCCCGGTGCTGCGGGCCGAGGTGCCGACCTCCGTGGACGAAGACAACTTGGCCGTGCTCGACGCCACGGGGACGACGGACAACGACCCGACGTTCCCGGCTACGGGCACCTTCGACTGGAGCTACACCTCCTTGCAGGGGTCGTATACGTGGAAGGGCCCGCGCGTGACGGTGCAGTTTGCCGACCCGGGGATCATCGCGCTGAACCTCATCGTGAAGGACCAGACGGGCAACAAGGCGACGGCGGTCTTCGCCGTGACGGTGCACGACACCACCTCCCCGGTCCCGAACGCGGGGCCCGACCTCCAAGCGTTCCCCGGGCAAGAGGTGGTGTTGAGCGCGGCCGCGTCGGTCGACAACGATGTCGATTTCCTGGCGCTGGGCCGATTCCTGTGGACCATCGAATACCTCGAAGGGGACCAAACCCGATCGAGCGTGCGGGAGGTCGTGACGTTCCCGTACCCCGGCGTGTTCCGCGTCGAATTGGATGTGTGGGACCCGACGGGCAACCACGCGACTGCGCCCGACGTCATGTATGTCCGGGTATCGGACGACCTGAACCCCCTTGCCGAGGCGGGGGGCGACCGCACGGTCGAGGTGGGGGAGACCGTTCCCTTCAGCGCGGCGGGGTCGAGCGACAACGACCCGTCGCTCTTTGACACCGGCACGTTCCTGTGGGAGTTCCAGGACGGCTCGGAGCGCAAGGCGCTGCACGGGCCGACCTCTTCGTACATCTTCGAGCGGGCGGGCGCGTACACGGTGCGCCTCACGATCTGGGACCAGGGGGGGAACAGCGGCTCGACGAAGTTCTTCGTCACCGTCGTGGACGCGGAGGCGCCGGTGCTCCATGTCGAGCCGATCCCGGCGGAGATCGCGGAAGGCATTTCGCTCGTGCTCGATGCGTCGGGAACCACGGACAACGGCGGGGGTGTGCGGGTCCTGTGGCGCGTAGAGGGGCCAGCGGGCTTCCTGTGGCAGGCGGCAACTGCGCGTGCCGAAGTGGTGCTCTCGCAGGCGGGCGCTTACCTGGTGACCGTGACCGCGAGGGACTTGGCGGGCAATGTGGTCGGCGCGACGTTCAACGTCACGGTGGTGCGGCCCACGGGGCTGGGGCCGGGCCCGGGCGGTTCGAACCCGACGAGCGGGCCCGGCGGCACGACGCCTGGCGGCGGCGCGACGGGCGGGCCGGGGGGCGGGGCGCCGGCCGGCGCATCCACCGGCATTTCGATCTCGATATCAGGACTGACCGCGGCCGCGGCCTTCGCCGGCCTTGCCTGGCTGGTCGCGCGGCGGCGCAAGACCTGAAGCGCCCGTCCCCCGGCGCCGGAGCCTGCGGCGACACCCCTAAATACGCCAGGCCCGTCGAAACGGCGCCGCATCCACGGCAGGCCAGGCGGCAAGATCATGAGGCGAATGGCGAGCGGTCGCAGGGGCTTTTCCGCGGCGCTCACCGCGCTTTGCCTTGTGGCGACGCTCGCGCCGACCGGTGCAGCGGGCGGGTCCCCGTCAAGCGGCCCCGTGCCGCTTTCGGCCACGCCCCTGTTCGAGAACTACTCGGCGTTTACGGGCCTCTCGGGCAACCTCTCGATCAACAACCAGACGCGCGCGGACACGGAGATCTTCCGCGGGTTCCTCAACGGCGGTCGCGGGGCGTGCTGGATCGATTACGATGGCGACGGCGACGACGACCTATACCTGGTGGGCCCGGGCGCCAGCCAGATGTTCCGCCATGACGGCGGGTGGAACTTCACCGATGTCACCAACCAGACCGGCCTGTGGGCCGCGGGCTACGGGATGGCCTGCGGGTCGGCCGACCTCGACGGCGACGGCGATGAGGACATCTGGGCGACCGACTACGCCTACGGCGACCGCGTCTTTTCCAACAACGGCAACGGCACGTTCACGAATGTCACGGCCTCCTCGGGCGTCACCAACGCGTCGCCGCACACCGGGATCGCCTTCGGCGACTTCGACAACGACGGGCTGCTCGATGTGGTGGTGACGAGCTACAACCGTTACCAGGACCTCGTGTACCGCAACCTCGGCAACATGACCTTCGAGGAGCGGTGGGCGTCGTCGAAGCTGTACGACACCGATTGGGGGTTCCAGCCGCTCATCTTCGACTATGACCTCGACGGGGATGTCGACCTCTACACGGTCAACGACTTCGGCCCGGATCGGCTGTGGCGCAACGACGGGAACTGGACGTTCACGGATGTGTCGAACGCGCTGGGGGCCAACGACCCGGGCGGCGGGATGGGCGGCGATGTGGCCGACCTCGACCACAACGGGAGCCTGGAGTTCTACATCGGGAACTACAACCAGAACGGGTTGTGGGTGTGGAATGGGACGGGGTATGTGAACCGGGCCGCAGAGGCGGGCGTGGACAACGCGTCGACGGCGTGGGCGACGCTTTTCTTCGACTACGACAACGACGGGTGGGACGACCTGTTCGTCGTCAACGGGGCGGTCGACGCGCAGTCCGTGATCTGGCAGTCGAATGTGCTGTACCACAATCTGGGGGGCATGCGGTTTGAAGACGTCTCGAACGGGTCGGGGGTAAACAGTGCGGAAATCGGGCGCAGCGCCGCCGCGGCCGATGTCGATGGCGACGGCCGGGTCGACCTCTACGAGACGAACGTCAACAGCCCCAACGAGATGCTGCGCAACGTGGCCCCTTCGACGAACCGCTGGATCGGCCTGCGCCTGCAGGGGACGGTCTCGAACCCGGAGGGCGTGGGCGCGCTCATCACGCTGAAGGCGGGCAACCTCACGCAGGTAAAGCCCGTGCTTGTGGGCACGGGGTACCTCTCGACGAATTCGAAGGTGCAGCACTTCGGGCTCGGCCAAAACGACCTCGTCGACTCGGTGGAAATCCGGTGGCCGTCGGGCCTCGTGCAGACGCTCACCTCGCTGCCGGTCAACGGGACCATCGTCGTTAGCGAGGAGGACCTCGAAGCGCCGCAGGCCGTTGCAGGGGATGTGTCGGGCCTCAGGGGCCTGCCGATTGGCCTGAACGGCTCGGCTTCGAGCGACAATGTTCGGATCGTCGCGTGGAATTGGTCGGTCGATGACAACGGGACGCCGCGGAGGGCGACGGGGAAGCTCGCGTCGGTCGCCCTCTACACGGCGGGGAATTTCACGGGGACGCTCGAGGTGGCCGACCTGTTCGGGAACACCGCCACGGCGGTGTTCAATGTTAGCGTGGGCGCCAACGCGGGCGCCTGGGCCGAGGCCGGGCCGGACTTCGCGGTCGACGAAGGCGTCGCCCACGAGTTTGCGGCGGGCGGAGGGACCTCGGAGACCCCCGACTTCGAGGGCACCTCCAATTTCACCTGGTCATTCAGCGAATGGGGGACGGCGCACGTGCTTACGGGCGCGCGCCCGAATTACACCTTCAGGCAGGTGGGCGTGGTCGAGGTCCGCCTGCACGTGGTGGATGTGGCGGCGCACACCGCCGACGACTGGGTCAATGTGACGGTGACCGACGTCACCGCGCCCAACATCTCGTGGGTGGTCCCGTCGGCGGTGGACGAGGACGTCGTCGTGCCGCTCAGCGCGACGAGCACCACGGACAACGACCCCAGCTTCCCCGCAGGCGCGATGGCGCAGTGGACGTACCTGTCCGCCTCGGGGATCGTCACGCGCACGGGGTTCACGGCAAACACCACCTTCCCCGACCCGGGGACCGTGACCATCACCGTGCGAGTAACCGACGCGGCAGGCAATGTCGCAGCGCGGATGTTCAATGTCACGGTCCGCGACACGACGCGGCCGGTTGCGAGCGCCGGCGGCGACCGCACGGCGGTCCCGGGGGAGACCGTCCTGTTTTCCGCGAACCTCTCCACGGACAACGCGGGCGACTTCATGGAGAAAGGCAATTTCACCTGGACCCTCGACCTCCCGGGCGGGGCCGTTGCGCTCTTTGGGCCCGAGCAGCACTTTGTCTTCGCGTTCCCCGGCACCTTCCGCGTGGACCTCGCGGTGCTGGACCCCTCGGGCAACGCGGCGGCGGCCGCGGCCTCGTTCAACGTGACGGTGGCCGACAACGAAGCCCCAACCCCAAGTGGCGGCGGGAACCGCTTCGTGGCGGTCGGCCTGCCCACCATGCTCGACGCGTCCGGCTCGACCGACAACGACCCCACGTTCCTTTCGACCGGCGCGTTTTCGTGGGAATTCCAGGACGGCGGCGTGCGCCAGGTGCTGACGGGGCTGCGCGTCAACTACACGTTCGCACGGGTGGGGGACTACGATGTGCGGCTGTCGGCGCGCGACGGGGCGGGCAACGCCGCCCGAATCCTGTTCACGCTGACCGTAGGCGACGGGACACCGCCGGTCATCGTGGCCGAGCCGCTGCCGGCGAACCTCTCCCAGGGGCGGTCCCTCGTGCTGAACGCGTCAGGCACGCACGACGACGTGGGGCTTGCCTCCGTAATCTGGCACGTGACGGGGCCCTATGGATTCGATGTCTTCACCAGCACTTCGTCGGCGATTGTCCCCGTTGGGCTCCCGGGCGACTACCACGCCACGGTGATCGCAACGGACACGACCGGGAATGTCGCGACGGCCACCTTCGATGTGCACGTGACCGTCGCGCAGCCGGGGCCGACGGGCAACGGGACGGGGACGGGCGACGGGAACGGAAACGGCAGCGGCAACACGAGTGCGCCGACCCCCACATCGCTCGCGCTGCCTTCGGCGGTGTTGATCATCGGCGGAGGCCTCGGGGTCGTGGGCGCGCTCGCGCTCCGGCGGTCGCGCCGGGGCAAGGGCGGCGAGCCGCCTCAAGCGGGGTAGTTGTAGAACCCGCGCCCGGACTTGCGCCCGAGGTGCCCCGCGCGGACCATCTTGCGCAGCAGGGGGCAGGGCCGGTACTTGGAGTCGCCAAACCCCTCCTCGAGCACTTGCATGATCGCAAGGCAGGTGTCCAGGCCGATGAAGTCGGCAAGCTCGAGGGGCCCCATGGGGTGGTTCATCCCGAGTTTCATCACCTTGTCGATGGCCGCCGCGTCGGCCACGCCTTCGTGGAGCGCGAACACGGCCTCGTTGATCATGGGCATCAGCACGCGGTTCGACACAAACCCGGGGAAGTCGTTGACGGCGCAGGCCTCTTTGCCAAGGCGCAGCGCAAGCGCGTGGGTGAGCGCGAAGGTCGCGTCGCTGGTCTCGTGGCCGCGGACGATCTCGACGAGTCTCATGACCGGCACGGGGTTGAAAAAGTGCATCCCGATGAAGCGGTCCGCGCGCCTTGTAAACGCTGCGAGCTCGGTGATCGAGATCGACGAGGTGTTGGAGGCAAGGACCGCGTGGGGCCCAAGGATCTTGTCGAGCGCGACGAAGGTCTCCCTCTTGATGCCCAAGTTCTCGGTCACGGCCTCCACGACGAAGTCGCAGTCCTTCATTGCCGCAAGGGTCGTTGCGCCCTTGATGCGCGCCCGCGCCGCAGCAGACGCCTCGGCCGTCGCCTTCCCGCGCTCGACGGCGCGGGCGAGCGACGCGTCGATGCCCGAGAGTCCCTTGTCGACAAGGCGCTGCTCGATGTCTTCGAGCACGACCTCGAGGCCGGCAAGCGCCGCGACCTGCGCGATGCCGCTGCCCATCTGACCGGCGCCCACGACGCCGAAGGTGCGGACTTCCCCTGCCTGCAAGGCGCCAACCCGCGCTTGGATTGGCGCGGCACTACATGAGGCTCACTTTGCCGGCCCCTCAACTTTCTTTTACGGCGTTCGGACTCCCGAAGCGATGCGCCTCACCACCCGCCTGAACAGCAAAGCGGGCGCGATGGTGCTGGGCGGGCTCTTCTTCTGGGTGATGGCCTGGGCGCTCGACATGTGGTCGCACATCCAGACGTTCGGAATTGGGACGGGCGACCATGTCCACGGAGGCACCGCGCTGCTGCGCGTGAACATCCCTCTCACGGGCACGCCGCTCATCGTGTTCGGCCTGGCGCTGCTCATCGGCAGCGAGGCCCTGATGAAGCGCGGCGGTTTCCCCAAGATGCTCGCGAGCCTGTTCCTGATGCACGACGGGCTGTTCCACGCGTTCGCGTTCAACGACCACCTCGGGAACTTGGCGTCGGCGGCGTTCTTCGCGTTCGTGGCCCCCCTCCAGATCGTCGTGGGGGTCGCGCTGCCCTTCCTCCCGCGCCGGTTCGACCGGCCGATGCTGCTCGGCACGGTCGGGCTCCTTGCCCTTTACGCGATCTCGCGGACCGCGCCATTTGCCCCGCTCGGGTGGCCCGAGCCGGTGGAGGCGCTCGACGTCTTCTCGAAGTTTGCGGAAGTCATGTTCCTCCTGTCGCTGATCGCGGTGGGGCGAGGCGAGCGGCCGCGGGCGAGCCATCCCAAAACGGTGACGCCCGCCGAACCGGCCGCGGAATCGTGAGGCTCACGCCTTGCGGCGGCGAAGGGCCACGAGCGCGGCGACTCCGGCAAGTGCCGGCAACACCCACGCGGCTTCGAAGCCGGGCACCTGCGGTCCGGTCTCGGCCTTGGCACCGGAGAACTCGCCGACCATCCCCAGTTGGCGGTGGCCCGGGATGGCGCACCAGTAGCTGTCCGACTGGTCGGCGACGGTGATGGCCGGCGTGTAGGTGGTTTCGCCCGGGTTGATCGTGGGGCTCACGACGTTGTAGGGCTCGCCGAGCATCAGGTTGTGGGCGGCGGAGCCGTCATTGAAGACGTGGAATGCGACGACCTCGCCCGGCGTCAGGTCGATCTTCGCCGGGGTGATGGAGTAGGTGCTGCCCGAGACCCCGGCATCGTGCAGGTGCACGTCGACGATGCGCGCGCCCTGCGACACGTTGTAATGCTCGCTCATCCCGGCGGCCGCGTGGCCGGTGACGGGGCAGATGACGATGGCGTTCGTCGCGAGTTGGGAGAAGGTGACGCTCCAGTTGACGGTGGTGCTCGCGTTGACCGGCGGCGAGGTCAGGTTGACCGGCGCCTGGAAATTGAGGAAGTGCTGGGAAGGGCCCGTGTTGGTAATCCTGAAGGTCACATTGGCGCCGAGGTTCATGTTGAGCGCGCGCTCGAAGGCGATGTGGAAATCGCTCAGCGTCACGTTGACGGTCTGGCCGTCGAGCACCGGCGGCGGTGGGGGGGGCGGCGGGTGCTGCCGGCCGTCGACCCACGCGTCGAAGGCGGCCTGCGACTCGACGACGACGACCGCGTGCATGTCGGAGTGGGCCCCCCCGCAGAACTCGGCGCACTGCAGGAGGTAGTGCCCCTCCCTCTCCGCGTTGAACCAGAAGTGATTCACGCGGCCGGGGACGGCGTCCAGTTTGACCCCGAGGTCGGGGATCCACACGGCATGCAGGACGTCGCGGGCCGTGATGTTGAGGCGGACGACCTTGTTCACGGGCACGTGCATCTCGGAGAGGGCCGAGAGTTCAGTGATGGCTTGCGCGGGGTAGTGGAATTCCCACGCCCATTGGCTGCCCGTCACTTCGACCGTCAGCGCGCTTGGGTCGGCAGGCGCCTCTTCGATGGACCACAGCGTCTGGAGGCTGACGAGCAAGAGCGCGGCGAACACGACCGCGGTGAAACCGAAGATGGCAAGCTCCACCTTGGCGTTGCCGTGCTCCTTCCGGTGGATGGGCGAGGCGTCCTCCGCCTCGGAGCCCGCCTCTTCCTTGAAGTCCGACTCGTCGGCGCCCGCTGCACCGCGCTTGGCGGAGTACTTGCGCAGCGTGTAGATCAGGAAGGTCTCGACGAAGGCGCCGACGATGACCGCGATGATCGTGATGAGCCAGAACAGGCTGTTGATCTGGCGGGCCACGGGCGAAGCGGGGTTCTGGAACCCGCCCTGCGACGACCCCGCGGGGTCGCCAAGCGCCGCGCCGGCCAAAATCAACGCTGCTACGCCGAAGGCGGCCATGGCCAGCGCCGACCGCAGGGGGAGGATGTGCATCGCAGGCGCGAGGCAAGGGGTCGGCGCGCTTAAAGGTTGCCGGGCGCACCGGAAGGCAGCCCGCGCCATGCTGGATCGGAACACTTATCTTCGATTTTGCCCGATGCGCCCGCACAGATTCTGCCGCGCGAATCGCGCGGGTGCCAGAGGGTGGAAGCGCGTACGCGAAAGCGGCTCGGGAAGCCCCGCAAGCGGAGGCTCCCCATGGAGCGGCCCCGCACGAGCACCTGTCGCCGTGGCCGCTCTTCATCGCCATCGGCGTGCTGATGATTTACTACGGCGTGATTTTCCGCGGGCCCATCCTCGGCCTCGGCGTGCTCATGTTCCTCGCCTGCGTCTACGGGTGGGTCTACGAAGACTACAGGACCTGGAAGCGGGGCGACGCGCACGTCGAAGCGCGCGAGGTCCCCGAGGACGCAAGCACCCTCCAGAAGTGGATGGCAAAGCCCGCCGCCTGGTGGGGCGTCGTGGTGTTCCTGCTCACCGAAATCATGTTGTTCGGCGGGCTCTTCGCCCTCTACTTCAACGCGAAGGCGGGGAAAGCGGAGTGGCCGCCGCCGGGGTCGCCCGAACTGCCGGTGATGAGCACGGGGATTAACACGGCCATCCTCGTGGCGAGTGGCTTCACCATGCACTTTGGCATTATGGCCCTCAAGCGCAATATGCGGACGCTGTTCCTCGCCCTGTTTGCGGCAACCATTTTCCTCGGCGCCTGGTTCCTCTTCAACCAGGTCACGGAGTACCTCGAGCTCATCGGCAAGGGGTTCACGGTGTCCTCGACGGCCTACGGCCAATACCCGGGCGCCTTCTACGCGCTCACGGGCATCCACGGCGCGCACGTGACCGCGGGCCTTGCAGGGCTCACGAGCGTGTTCGCCCGCGGCGTGATGGGCCAGTGGAACTCGAAGCGGCACCTCGGCATCGAGGGCGTTGCGATCTACTGGCATTTCGTCGACGTCGTCTGGATTTTTCTGTACCTCGTCATCTATGTCCGGATCCTCGGGTAAGGGGGGCTCACGATGGAAGGACACCACAAGCCGACGCCGGTGTGGAAGCTGTGGCTGTTCACCACCGACCACAAGCGGATCGGCATCCTATACATGGTGACGGCGTTCATCTTCTTCTTGATGGGCGGCATCGCCGCTCTCACGGTCCGCTCCGAGCTGTGGACGCCCGGCCCGACCTTCATCCGCCAGACGACGTTCAACGAGCTCTTCTCGATCCACGGCGTGACGATGATTTTCCTATGGATCATCCCCGTGCTTGTCGGCGGATTTGGCAACTACTTCCTGCCGCTGCAGATCGGTGCAAAAGACATGTCGTACCCGCGACTCAATGCGCTTTCGTACTGGCTTTACCTCGGCGCGGCCTCGTTGTTATGGATCGGCTTCTTGATCAACGACCAGGCGGCCCTCGGGTGGACCGGGTACGTCCCGCTATCCGAACGTGTCGGAACGGCGGGGGTCGGCGCGGACCTCTGGCTTCTCGGCTTCCAACTCGTGGGCATCTCATCGATCCTCGGCGGCATTAATTTCCTCGTGACGGTGCTGAAGGAGCGCGCGCCGGGCGTGCGCTTCCGCGACCTGTCGCTCTTCGTGTGGTCGCAGATCGTGACCGCGTTCCTGATCGTGATGGCGACCCCGGTGGTCGGCACGGTGCTGATGCTCGTATTCCTCGACCGCAACATCGGGACGCACTTCTTCCTGCCTGCAGGCGGTGGCGACCCGATCCTCTACCAGCACCTGTTCTGGTTCTATTCGCACCCCGCGGTGTACGTCATGATCCTCCCTGCAATGGGCATCGTGTCGGAGGTCATCCCGCGCTTCTCCGGCCAGCCGATCTTCGGCTACTGGGGTATGGTGCTGGCGCTTGCCTCCATCGGCGGCCTCGGGTTCACGGTGTGGGCGCACCACATGTTCACGACGGGCATCGACCCCCGCGTCCGCGCGGGGTTCATGGTCGCGACGATGATGATCGGCTTACCCACCGGGGTCAAGATCTTCAATTGGATCGGCACGATGTACGGGGGCAAGATACGTTTCACGACGCCCATGCTGTTTGCCATCGGGTTCGTCGCGATGTTCACGATCGGCGGCATCGACGGGATCTACATGGCGTCGATCCCGATCGACTACCAGCTGCAGGACACCTACTGGGCCGTGTCGCACATCCACTACGTGCTGTTTGGCGGCTCGGTGCTCGGCGTGTTCTCGGGCTTCTACTACTGGTTCCCGCGGATGACGGGGCGCATGATGAGCGAGCGGTGGGGCAAGTGGCACTTCTGGACGACGATGATTTTCTTCAACCTGACGTTCATGACGCAGCACATCAGCGGCGTGCTGGGGATGCCCCGGCGCGTGTACAACTACAACCCTGAGCTGATGCTGCTCAACCAGATCACGACGGTGGGCGCCATCGGGCTCGGCCTCGTCCAGCTGATCTTCTTCTACAATGCGCTTGACAGCATGCGGCGCGGCGCGGTGGCCGGCCCGAACCCGTGGGACGTGCACGACTCGCTGGAATGGCCGCAGGTGAAGAAGGCGCCCGCGGCGCGCAAGAAGCCGGTGTCGGCAACGGCGGTCGCCATCGCAGCGGTCGAAGCGGTGGCGCCGCCGAAGAAAGCGCTCCGCGAAGAGGGGCGCCGCGACAAAGAGCGCCGTCCCAAGGACTAGGGGAGGGAGCCGGTGTCGCTTCCAGGTCCGCTGTCGTACGAACCCCCGCGGTCGGGGTCGCTTCGCGACGCGCCGGCCAAGGGATCCATGCGCCCGTACGCCGAGCGGCTGAAGCTCTCGGAGCAGCTCGTCGAAAAGGTCGAGGTGCCCAAGGGGTCGGGCCGCGACGCGGGGCTCACCGTCGCCCAGGTCGCGCTGTTCCTCGGGTCGGTGGTGCCGATCGTGGCCGCAATCCCGGCCTTCGGGGCGCTGCTCTTTGGGTACCTTCCGGGCCTGAACCTGATGGGCTACGCGTCGCTCGCTCTGGGGTGGTGGGGCGGCCTGCTCGTGGTGACGACCGGGGTCGCGGGCGTATTCGTCATGCGCATTTCCGCGTGGAAGAGCGACTCGAAGTCGGTGGAGGTGGGCATCTTCCGGTTGGTCCTCTACGCGTTCACGGTCGGGGGGGCCTCGCTGCTCATGCTCGCCACGGCGGGTGGGGCAAACGGGTATGCCGTGCTCGGCGCGGTTACGATGCTCGCGGTCCTCCTCGGGCTCTACGGGTGCTGGTGCACGGCGGGCCGCCGGAATTGGCTCGGCGCGTTTTGCGGCGCGGTGGCCGTCGCGCTCATCACTTCGGCCGTGTTCGGGACGCTTGCGGCCGTGCTCATCGTGTGGGGCGCGCGTGCGTTCCCGGGCCAGACGGTCGCGCGCAACCCGTGGAAGCGCACCGAGGTCGCAATCGAGCCCATTGAGCCCCCCGCCGAGATCGGCACTGCCCCGGACGACGGCGTGCACCCCCGCGCGCGCCCGCCGTTCCACCAGGGGCTCTTCCTTGCAAAGGTCTCGCTCGTGTTCGGCGGATTCGGGCCTTTCGTCCTCGCGCTGCCCTTTTTCGGCATCGAGCTCTTCGGGCCGCTCATCCTTTTGTTTTGGCCGCTGACGCAGTTCGTCATGTGGTCGGCCGCGTCGATCCAGGCGTCGTTCATCATCCTGTCGGAGGTGAGCGTGCACGGGGCGCTCGTCCCCGGCGCAATCTTCACGCTGCTTTGGCTGCTTGTGCTCCCGATCGTGGGGGGAATCGTCGGCGCACGCGCGGTGGGCCGGCGGGAGCGCCCCGCTGCGGCGGTGGCCGGCGCGGCCATGTTGCTCGTGGGCGGCCGGCTCTTTTTCGGGCTCGGCGCGCTCGTCCTGATCGGGTACACCTGGCGGCTCTTTGACGCGCACAAGCACGAGGCCGACGCCGAAGCGCCGAAGGACGGCGCCCCGGGCGCGTCGGCGCACTGACGACTGCGCCGAATGTAAATGCTGTTCGTAGGGCGAGCCTATGGCCACGGGCTAGAATCGGGTGCCGTGGTCCATGTGCACAAGGCGGCTGTATCCCCGAGCGAGCGCGAACACTACGAGTACGAAGACGAGTTGGTGTGGAACGGAAAGCGGCGCGCCACCGTGATTGCGCAGTCGGCCCCACCGCTCGAGGTGGCCGCGCCCCCTGAGTTCGGCGGAGAGCGGGGCGTCTGGAACCCCGAGCAGCTCTTGCTTGCCGCGGCAAATGCGTGCCTCATGACCACCTACCTGGCGTTTGCCAAGAAGCTGCGGGTCGAGGTCGTGGGGTACTCGTGCGGCGGGCGTGCCGACCTCACCGCGGACCCGGAGGGCGGCTTCGCGATCACGCGGGTGACCCTCTCGCCCGTGGTGCTCGTTGCGCGCGAGGAGGACGTGGAGCGCGCGTCAAAGCTCATGGGCACGGCGGAGCGCAACTGCCTGATCCGGCGTTCGCTGCGGTACCCGACCCGCGTGATCGCGAATGTGCGGGTGTGGGCGCCCCGCTCCGAAGTGGAAGCGCTTGTCGCTGCCGGCGCCCCGTGAGGGCGGCTACTCGGCGACCTTGCGGTCGAACACCCACATTGCGACCACGAACAAGCCGATGAGCCAGGCCACCGCAGCGGCAAGCGGCCCCCACGAGGGTAGGATTTCGGCTCCCCCGATGACAAAGGGGTTGGAGCCGAGCCCGGGGTACGATGCGGTGACGACGGCCGTGTAGAGCTCGTTGAGGTTGAAGAGCCCGGTGTAGGCGGTCACCGACGCATAGCCCGGGCTCGAGGGGTCCATGCCGGCGCCCGCGGTGACGAGGAAGACGATGACCCCCCACAGGATGTTGTAGAGGACCCACAGGAGGATCCCGAACATGATCGCGGTGCCCGTCGTCTTGGCCAAGGTCGACAAGAGAAGCAGCAGGAGCGAGTAAGACGCAACGTAAAGCGTGACGGCGAGGTAAATGGCCCCGAGGAACGACCAGGAGAACGCCTGGCCGGCGATGGCGCCGATGGCCATGGCCCCAAGGAGCACCATGACATAGACGGGGATGAGCAGGGCAATGGACGAGCCGAGGAATTTCCCGAGCAGGACGCCGCGGCGGGTGGCGGGGCGGCTGAGGACGAAGTCGATGGAGCCGTTGGCCCGTTCGCGGGCCACCGCGTCGTGGGCGATGGCGATGACCGCGATGGGGACGATGAAGGGGATGAACCCGACCGCGACGATGTAGAGGATGAAGTTCGGCCCTTGCTCGACGGCGCTGTCGCGGGGCTCGCTCACGGCGACTTGCGAAGAGACCGAGAGGTTGCCGGAGGTGACCACCAGCGAGTGGTCGCCGGGCGCAAGGACCACGTGGCCGTAGCCGTTGGCGTCGAGGGTGCCCTCCTGAGTGCCGTTGGACAGGACGCGGGCGCCTGCAAGCGGCGTGCCGTCGAAACGCACGGCGTGGATGATCAGGTGGCCGTTGGAGCCGTTTTGGCCAAGGTCGTACTGCTCGAGCGAGAGGGAGAAGTCCGAAGGGTCGATTCGCGAGGGGTCGACCGTTTGGAGGAGGACGAAGGAGTTGTCGCGGGCACGGGTGTAGCCGAGGCCGTAGTTGTGGGCGCCGAGGCCCTCGAAGCGCACGAACCCAGATGCGTCAGTGTCCGCGGCGCCGATCACCGTCGCGGTGAGCGCGGGGCCGCGGGGCCCGCCCGCGCTGTTGAACTGGATCTCGGCAAGTTCGACGTGGTAGGCCGCGTGGGGCCGCCCGTAGACGTCGGAGACGAACACGGTGACCGCGTGGGTGCCGTTGGCGGCCGCCGGCTGGTTCACGTGGACGAAGAACACGTTGTTGAGGTCGGCGCCCTGCCCTCCGGAGGTGAGGGCGGAGATCCCGGCGCTGCCGCCGACGATGGCGAGCCCCATCAGCGCGGTGATGACGATCATGCGGACGCTCTTCAGGTTCGACACGAGTTCGCGGCGGGCGACGGCGCGCGCGCCCTCGAAGCGGTCGGCGAAGGGGAGCTTGGCAAGAATCCCCGAGATGGCGTTGAACGCGTCGGTCATGGGGTCCCTCCCCGTTCGCTTCCCTCGACGAGCTTGAGGAACACTTCCTCGAGGCTGGGGATGAGGGGGTAGAGTGAATCGACCTGGACGTTCGCGTCGATGAGGGCGCGGTTGAGCGGGTAGCCAAGGGGCGTCCCCGCGGCGGCAACCACGACGATGCCGGAAGGGTGCGGCTCAAAGCCGAGCACGCCGGGCACGGCGAGGGCGGCCTTCACCTGGTCGGGGGTGAGCGGCGGGCAGTTCACATGGACGCGGACGGGCGCGCTCTGCGAGACCTTGCGCTCGAGCTCCTTGACGGTGTCGACCGCGACGAGCTTGCCGCGGTTGAGTACGCCCACGCGGGTGGAAATGAGCTGGATCTCAGGCAGGAGGTGCGACGAGAGGAAAATCGTGCGCCCGCGCTTCTTCTCGTCGTCGATGAGGCGGCGGAAGAAGTACGTCCCTTCGGGGTCGAGGCCGCCGGAGGGTTCGTCGAGGATGAGCACGTCGGGGTCGTTGATGAGGGCGCCGGCCAGCGCGAGCCGCTTCTTCATCCCGTGCGAGAAGTCCTTCGCCTTGCGCTCGCCGTGTTCGCGCAGGCCGACCTTGTCGAGCAGTTCGAGGGAACGCTGGCGCGCCTCGCCGCGGGGGATGTGGAAGAAGTCGGCCCAATAGAGGAGGTGGTCGACCGCCTTCATGGCGGGGTAGAAGCCGGGCATCTCAGGCATGTAGCCGATTTTGTGCTTGGCCGTGAGGCGGTCGGGGGAGATCTCCTCGCCGAGAATGTGGACGCTGCCCTTGGTTGGGCGCGCGATGCCGGTGAGCATCCGGATCGTGGAAGTCTTGCCGGCGCCGTTGGGGCCGAGGAACCCGAAGACTTCGCCCTTCTCGATCTTGAGGTCGAGGCCGCTTACGGCCGTGAGGGCCTTGTCCCCCTTGCCGAACACCTTGGTGAGGCCCTGCGCCTCGATTGCAACGGACAAGAAGCGGCCCCAGGCAATCGAAGCGGGGGGGCTTTGAAGAAGATTTCCCCGCATTCCCCGCGGGGACACCGCGCGCTCAAAGGGCTTCGAGGAGGGTGGCCAGTCCGTTCCCGCCGCCAAGGCACATGGCGGCCATGCCTTGGGGCGCCTTCCGGCGGCGCATGGCCCAGGCCAGCGTGGTGAGGATGCGGGCGCCCGACATGCCGATGGGGTGGCCCATCGCGACGGCGCCGCCGTGGACGTTGGTGACTTCGACGGGGATGGGGACATCCCGCAGGACCGCGAGCGTCTGGGCCGCGAAGGCCTCGTTCTCTTCGAGGAGCGGCAGGTTGGCGGCCTTGACCTGGTTCCGTGCAAGGACGTCTTTCATGGCTTGGACGGGCCCAATCATGACGTCGAGGGGCGGCACGCCCGAGTCATCGTAGTCGACGATGCGTGCAAGGGGCTTGATCGAGAGCGTGGAGGCCGCGTCTTCGCTCATGACAAGGAGGGCGCTGGCGGCGTCGGAGATTTGCGAGGCGTTCCCGGCGGTCACCGTGCCGTCTTTCGTGAAGGTCGGCGACATTTTCTGGAGCCTCTCGAGGGAGGTGTCGCGGCGCGGGCCCTCGTCGGCGGATATGAGGGCCTTCTGCCCCTTGCCGGCGTCGACCTCGATGGGGACGACCTCATTCCTCAGCGCCCCCTCGTCGAACGCCTTGATGGCCTTGCGGTGGGAGGCGATGGCGAATTCGTCCTGTTCGAGGCGCGTGATCCCGTACTTCTTGGCGATGTGGTCGCCGGTGCAGCCCATGTGGATGTGCTCGAAGGAGCACCAGAGGCCGTCGTGGACCATCGAGTCGATGGCCTCGAAGTTGCCGAGGCGGAACCCTGCGCGCGAGAGCGGGAGGTAGTGGGGCGCGCGGGACATCGACTCCATGCCGCCGGCGATGACGACGTCGGCGTCGCCGGCCTTGATGGCCTGGGTGGCCGACTGGACGGCCTTCATCCCCGAGCCGCAGACCATGCCAACCTGGAACGCCGACACGGTCGGCGGCAGCCCGCCGCGCAGGGCGACTTGGCGCGCGGGGTTTTGGCCGAGGCCCGTGGTGAGCACGTTGCCCATGATCACGAGGTCGACGGACTTGGGGTCGATCTTCGTGCGCGCAAGCAGCGCCTTCACGGCGTGGGCGCCAAGCTCGGTGGCCGGGACGCCCGAGAGCGCGCCGTTCATCTTCCCCATGGGGGTGCGCAGGGCATCTGCGATGACCACGGATTTCATCGGGGAACCTCGCGCGTGCCGTGGCAGGGAATTCGCGTATAAAAGGACGAGATTCCGCCGTCCAACCCGGCGCGGAAAGGAGCCACGACCGGCCTCAGCGCGACCAGCTCTGGCGGTCGAGGTCGCGGTCCTCTTTGGTGGCTTTCTTGAACGCGCGGTAGTTGTCGCGGCACAGCCCCGCGGAGCCGGCGGTGGCGAGGATGCGTTCGCTCGAGAGCGCCGCCTCGATTTTGCCGCGCGCGAAGTGGCGCTCCGAGGGCTTCCCGCAGCCGGCGACGGCGCACTCGTCCTTCGAGGCGACTTTGCCCTCGCCCTTCCCTTTGAAGATCCCCAGGCTGCCCAACTCCAGAGCGTGAAGCCCCCGCGGGCGAGATATGCTTTGCGCGCGCGTCTCCAGGGAAAGCCCCCACCGCGCGCCCGAGAATCATTTTCCGCGCTGGATAATTCTCAAGGGCGCAGTAGCGGAACCGAGGGCCGACGCATAAGAAAGTTTATCACCGATCCATAAGGTTCTAAGGCACCGCGTTGTGCTCTTGAAACCGGGGGTTGAAGATGGCCGCACGCGACCAGATCCGGGACGCGCTTGCCGCGTGGGCGCAGCAGCGGCAGGGCGTGCACTTCGCGCTCGTGTCGAGGGAGGGCCTGCCGGTCGCGTCAAAGCTCCCCAACGCCGTCCACGAGGAGACCTTCGCGATCATGTCGGCGACGATGCTCGGCGCGGCCTCGACCGTCAACAACGAGCTGAAGGGCGAGGAGCCGCAATTCATCACGGTGAAGGCGGCGGACTTCGAGACGTTCCTGTCGGGGGTCACGAAGGACCTGCTCGTGGTGCTGATCATCCCGAAGGGGACGAAGCGCGAGGAAGCGGTGGAATTCCTGCTAAGCTTGCAGAAGCTCCACTGAAGGCGCGCCGGCGCATCGTGATTGGCCCAGGCCAGACTCCCCCAGAAACGCTCTTATAGACCCCCTAAGTTGCCCACGTGTGATGCAGCCCGCGCCGCTTGCCGAGACCTGTTCCTCCTGCGGCATCCGCCTGACGGAGATGGGCCGCGCGCAGTTCCCTTGCCCCAACTGTGGCGAGGGGTCGATCGGCCGGTGCGTCCGTTGCCGCGACCAGGGTGTCCACTACAAGTGCCGCCGCTGCGGCTTTGAGGGGCCGTAGTTCCCCCTTCGAGGTGTCCTCGATGGGCAATGTGCTTGTGACCTACCGGATCATGCCTGAGGGGACGGAGGTCTCGACCTCCGACCTAAAGACCAAGGTCGAGGCGATCGGGAAGGTCGCGCAGCGGACGGAAGTGGCCGTGGAGCCGTTTGCGTTCGGCCTCAAGGTGCTCGTCGCAAAGTTCATCGTGGCCGACGGCCCGGGGCTTACGGACAAGATCGAAGAGAGCCTGAACAAGCTCCCGGGCGTCTCGTCGGTCGAATGTGTCGAGTTGGGCCTGCTTTGAGGCGCCTTGCGGCGTGCGCGCCGGCCCCTAGCCAGGAGCCGCGTTTTCGGCGCGGCAGGGTGCGGGCAAATGGCCCGGTTTTGCCTGTCCAGCCCCCCGTGGAAAGTTTTAACACGTATCATGGTTCAACCGGGGGCGAGGGAAGGGATTGGGAGCCAAGCAGGGGTACCGCCGGTATTCGAAGAAGGCGAAGGTGGGCGCAAAGCGCGTCGTCGAGTCGCGGTCGAAGGTCAAGCGGGTGGGCCGGAAGCTCGAAGAGGACGTGGTTGCCGCCGGCGGGCGCGTGAAGTCGGGGGCGAAGCGGTTCGAGGCCGTGGCGGTCATCGACATCAAGCGGGCGGAGAAGGCGACGGCCAAGGAGCTGAAGCACCTCGCGAAGGACTTGGACCTCTTCTGCGACAACTGCGGGAAGGCGATGCGGCCGGGCGGCCACGTGTCGAGGATGTTTGGCGGCAAGGAACTGCGGTTCTGCTCCGCGCTGTGCTCGGCGAAGTACAGGCCGCAGCAGTACGCGTGAGCCCTACGGCGTTTAGCTGCGGGGACTCCCGCAGGGCAGCAGGCGTGCCGCGCGCAGGCGGCGCCAGGCCGGTTGCGACCCTATTGTATTTACGCTCGAGCACGCGCCCCACCGGGATTTCATGATTGATGGATCGGCGAACGCCAGAAAGTCGTTCCACCGTGCGGACGGCGAACGATAACGCTCAAATCTCAGCACCACGGCCCTCCCCCCGTAGTGGGCCATGTTGGAGGAGCGAACCCGCCGAGCCGTTGCGCGCGCTCAGGCCGCACACCTCCGCGTTGCAAGCTGGGGGGTCGCGCTTGCGTTGCTCGCCCTTGCGCTGGCGCCCGCCCCGTCGGGGGCCGCGCCGACGCCCCTTGCGCTCCCAGCCATCGCGCCTGCGGCGCCATTTCTACAAGCCAGCCAGAACGTCCCATCGACCGACTACAACTCGCTGAGCGAGGTCAACTTCTACCTGGGCTCGCGCATCGCCATCGACGGGGACCTCCGCGGCGCAAACGCTACGATGACTGCGTTCCTGATCGCGCGCGTGCGTGCGATGCAGAACATAGACGGCGGCTACGGGGACTGGGCGGGCGACCGCTCAAGCGCCGGGGCCACCGCGCGCGCCCTCGAGGCGCTGAACCAGCTCAACACGACGCGCGCCAATCCCGCTGCAACCGTGGGGTTCCTCGACGGGCTGCGCGTCATCTCGGGGGGAACCGACAACGGCGGGTACCGCACCTCGGCGGTCGACCGCACCCCAAGCATGACAAGCACCTCAAATGCGGTGCGCGCGTATCTCGCAATGGGCGCGAGCCTGCCCAACGCGACCGCCACGGCCGCGTTCGTCGGCAACCACCAGAACGCCGACGGCGGGTTCGGCTTGCTCTCCGACCGCGCCGGAGCCATCGCCGACGTGTCGACGGCTACCTCCACCTGGGACGCAATCACCACGCTCACGGGACTCGGCGCCGCTCCCGACTTCCCGGCGCTTGCCGTGAGCTTCATGCAAGGCCTCCAAAACGCGGACGGCGGGTTTGGCGTGAGCACCGGCAACACCACATCGCGGGTGGCGTACACCTTCGACGCCGTCGACGCGCTGCGCTTGCTCGGCGCGGCGGCCAACAATCCGGCGGCCGCGCAGGCGTTCGTCTTGTCGAACGAGCTCCCGTCGGGGGGCTTCGTCGAGAATGCCTTGGACGTGGTCGCCGGCATCCACACCGTCTACTTCGCCGTCCGCGCGCTGCAGCTGCTCAATGCGACGTTCGACCCCACGCTCACCTCCGCGTTTGTCGACACGGCGATCCCGAACGAGAATGACGGCGGCTATGGGAACCAGCCGGGAATCGTCTCGATCGTGCGCTTCACCTACGACCATGTTTTTGCGTTGAACCTCCTCGGCCAGCGCCCCGCGGAGCGCACGGCGGCGGTGGCGTACCTGCTGTCGCTCCACAACGCGGACGGAGGTTTCGGCAGCGGGGGGAATTCGACCGCCGACTCCACCGCCCGAGCAGTCCAGGCGTTGCAGGCACTTGGCGAACCGCTTCCTGACCCCGCGAGCATCTCGGCCTTCCTGCGCCGCCTCCAGAACCCCGACGGCGGGTTCGGCCTCGTCCCGGGTGCGCCCTCTTCGATCACCTACACGTACCGCGCCACGGCCGGGCTCGAAGCCATTGGAGACCTGCCAAATTCGAGTGCCGCTGCGACGACGTTCGTGCGGGCGCGCCAAATTGCCGACGGCGGGTTCCAGGAAACCGCAGGCGCCAGCGGGTCGACGGTCGTTTTCACAACCTACGCCATTCTCGCACTCAAGCTCCTCGGCTCCACCCCCGCGGACGGGACAGCGGCCGCGGCCTACCTAGCATCCGCACAAAACGCGGACGGCGGCTACCGCCATGCGCCCGCGGACACGGTTGCTCCGCTGCGGTTTTCGGCGGCGCTCTACACGCAGGCCGCCCTCCAAGGCCTCGCGGCGCTCGGCGCGGCGTTCCCGAACGCAAGCGTGACTTCGACCTTCGTGGGACGGCTCCAGACGGCAGACGGGGCGTTCTCCGAGCACCTGAATTTCACGAGCACGGGCAACGCGACCTATTCGTCATTCCTGGCCCTCGACTTGCTGGCCCCGGGGGTCTACAACGCGCCGCCTTCGCTGTCCGCGCTCACGGCAACCCCAAACGTCACGAACTCGTCGACGCCGGTGGCGTTCACCGTGGATATCGCGGACGCACAGGGCCAGCTGCCCACGAAAATCCTGCTCCTTGTCAACGGCGAGCGGGAAGTCATGGATCCCGCCGTCGCGACCGACCTCGACACGCGAGACGGAAAGACGTACGCCAAAACGATGGCTCTGCCCATTGGGAACTACAGCTTTGGCGTGACCGCCTCCGACGGGCTTGCCGAATCGACGCTTACGTCGGGGGCCGCGATCGTGCAGGTGCGCCTCGACCCGGGCCCCGGCAACAATACCACCGTCCCGCCTCCGCCCCCGCCGCCCCCGCCGCCCCCACCGCCCCCGCCGCCCCCACCGCCCGCGCCTCCGCCGCCCCAGAACAACACGACGACTCCACCCCAAAACAATACGCCGACCCCGCCGCCCCCACCGCCGCCGCCCGTCCGGCACGCGCCGACCGTGACGGCCTTCGTCGACCCTCCGGCAGGCGACCGCGACACGGTCTTCACGTTCAACGCGACCTACGCGCAGGCCGAGGGGTTTGCGCCCACCTATGTGCGCATCGAGATCGACACGGGTAACTGGCAACCCATGGCGGCGAAGGGCGGCAGCGGTGCCGCCACGGCCGGCGTCGAGTACACCTTCCAAACCGTGCTCGGGGAAGGCAACCACACGTTCCGCGTGGGCGTCTTTGACGGCCTCAACGCCGTCCAGACCGAATGGATCGAGGGCCCGGCGGTCGTACCACCGGGGGCGATCCGCCCGGACGCGGCTACCTTTGCCACGATTCGCGCGACGATCGCGGCCCGGTATGGCGCGCTCATCGGTCCGCTCGATGTCGAGCGGGGAATCTACGGCGGCGCGTTCGCGTGGGTCGTGCACCTAACGGGCGGCGACCACTTCGTCTCGCTCGACGGCACGGCGGTGCTCGACGACCCGCTGCCTCCGCCGCCTCGCTCGCCCCCGCGAGCGACCTTTGCCCCCTCTCCAGCGTTCCTCGCGCTTGGCGCAGCCTTGATTGGTGCGGCTGCCCTTGGCGCGGCGGTGCTGGTGCGCCGGCGGAGGAAGCGGCCTGAACCGTGAGGAAAAGCTGTGGGTCGGCGCCTTCCTCGCCGGCCTCACGGCCATCTCGCTCGTTGTCTGGGCCGAGATGTACCGCGTGTCGCCGATACTGCTCACCTCGCGCCTCTTCTTCCAGCTGATGATCGGCGCGACGCTGATCGCGATGCTGCGCAATGTCGTGGGCGTCAAGGCGTTCGGGGTCTTCGGCCCGACGATCGTCACCTTCGCCCTCCTGAAGGCTGGCCCGGTATGGGGGCTCGTGCTCTTTTTCGATGTGTTCCTCGTGGCGCTGGGCACCCGCTTCGTGGTGGAGCCGCTGCGGCTCGGGGCGAATCACCGGGTGGCCGTCGTGATCACCACGGTCGTGCTGTCGCTGACGCTCATCCAGGTGCTCGGCGAGGTCGTGCACCTGAAGATCATCGAGGCCTCGCTGCTGCTGCCGGTGCTCATCACGGCGTGGCTTGCCGACGAGTTTGCCGACAACGCCAAGGAGATGGGGTGGACCGAGCCGGCCAAGAAATTCGCAGGGACGACCGGGTTGATCGTGGCCTCGTACGTGCTGATGAGCTGGACGGCCTTCGTTGACGTGTTCATCCGGACGCCGCCGCTGTGGGTGCTTGCCATCGTGCTCAACATCTACGCGGCGCGGAAGGTGCGCTTCCGGCTGTCGGAGCACCTGCGTTTCAAACCGGCGGCAGCCGGCGAAGGCGGCTTCGAGGGCGTCCTTGGGATGAACGAGCGCAACCGTGGCGTCATTCAGGAGTTCAACCCATCGTGGGCGTTCCCGGGCGTGGAGAAGCACGAGATGAAGCGCGCGCTTCACGGGCTCGAGATCCCGACCCCTCCAACACTCATGGTCGTCCGCGACCGCCGCGACCTTGGGGCGCTCGCGGAGCGGTTGGACACGCTGGGATCGTTTGCGATGAAGCCCGCCCGCGGCCACGGGGGGGAGGGGATCGTGGTGGTCGAGTCGAAGGACGGCGATGCCTTCGTGCGCGGGGACGGCACCCGCCTGACACGCAAGGAGCTCGTGGCCCACGCGGCCCAGATTCTCGAGGGCGAATACTCGGCCTCCCACACGGACGTCGCGATCATCGAGGAGTGCGTGCGTCCGGCCGCTTTTTTCGACCGCTTCTACTTCCGCGGGGTGCCGGACATCCGCGTGATCGTGCTGCGCGGTTTCCCCCTGATGGCGATGACGCGCCTGCCGACGAAGGAGTCGGGCGGCGCGGCCAACCTCCACAAAGGGGCCGTGGGGGTCGGGTTGAGGATCAGCGACGGGGCGCCGGTGCGCGCGTTTTGGCAAGGGAACGCGATCGAGAAGCACCCCGACACGGGTCGGCCCTTTTCCGAACTCGTCGTGCCTGATTGGGACCGTGTGCTCGAAATTGCCGTGCGTGCGCAAGCGGCCTCGCGCCTCGGGTACGCGGGCGTCGACATCGTGGTGGACAAGCATCGCGGGCCGCTGGTCCTTGAAGTGAACAAGCGGCCGGGCCTTGCCGTGCAAAACGCAAATGCCGAGGGTGTCGGCCGACGAATCGCGCTCGTGAAGGGCAAGCTCGCCGACAGCGAGTTCAAGCCCGTGGCCGAGCGCGTGGCGCTTGCCAGGGCGTGGGACAAAGCGGGGTGGTCCACGTGAGCGTGCGCATCTGGCCCATCGTGGCGGCCGCAGTCCTTGTGGGGGCTTCGATGTCGGTGTTCTTGCTCTCGATGGCCGAGGGGCCCACGGACGTTTACCAGATCACGACGATGACCGTGCGCTACGAGATCGTTGTGACCAATTCGGGCCCGGGAGACGCCGAGGCGATCCCGCTTACGGCCGCTTTCGTGCGGGATGTCGCCCCGAACCAGCGGGTGATCGAGTCGAAGGTGAGCCCGGCCCCCACCCGGACGTACAATGACTCACTCAACAACTCGTTCGCGCTTTTCACGGTTGAGCGCTTGCACGCGGGGCAGAATTTCACGGCGACCTTTACGGCGACGGTCGAACTGAAGGGGATGGACTTCAACCTGAAGCCTGGGTCGGGTGGGACGTATCAGGGGGAGGAGGACGCGTACCTGGCGCCGACGAGCCTTACCGACGCGGCCGCCCCGGTGGTGAAGGCGAAGGCCCGGGAGCTTGAGGACCAGGGAGGCGATGTTTTCCAGACGGTTTGGAATATTTACAACTTCATCGTGGACCAGCTCGCGTACCAGCAGCTTCCCGGCGAGTGGTCGGCCTCGTGGGTGTTGACGCACGGGGAAGGGGGCTCGGCGGACCTTGCGAATGTGTTCGTCGCGCTCGCGCGCGCTTCGGGCATCCCGGCAAGGCGCCTGTCCGGGTGGGGGGAGACGGCATTCAATGTGAGCGAAACGCGCACCTCGAACCGGCTGGCGCACGGTTGGGCGGAGTTCTACCTGCCCGCCTTCGGGTGGATCCCGGTGGACCCGACCTTCGGGAAAACAAACCGGTTCGACAACCTGGGCCGGCCCGATGAGAAGCATGTGGTGATGACCCGAGGCGAGGGCATCCACTTCTTCGAGCGCGGGGCCTACGGGTCGCCGGGGGGCGACGCGTCGGTGACCACGGACTACCGGGTGACCCCGCTTGCGATCACGAATGTGACCGTGAGCCCGGAGCACCTGATCGTGCTGGCGTTCATGTACGGGCTTCCGCTGCTGTTCATGGCGGTGGTCGCTCATAAGGTGTGGAACCAACGGCGCGAGGCGGGCCGAGCCGGGAAGGACGACGTTGAGGGCGGGTAAGGGGCTCTTGAACCTGACTGCGTCCCTCATGGTACTGCGGCGGCGTGGGCGACGGGAAGTTCGGCGGCAGGAGCGCGCCACCGCGGCAGGTTGCGGCGGTAGGTCCAGGCGAACCAGACGGCGGTAACCGGCCCGACGGCGACCATGCCAGGGCCGGCGACGGGGTTGAACGCGCCGTAGAGCATGCCGAAGAGCATGATGAAACCGAACGCGCCGGTGACGAATGCGAACAAGCACCGCTCGGCATTCGAGGGGTGGAGCGCGCCGCGGAGCACGAGGAGCATCGCGACGGCCGTGAACGCGAGCACGGCGATGGTGAGGCCGAAGTAGATGCCCGAGGCCTCCGCCACGGACGGCCAAAGGAAATTCCACATCATCCAGAGGAAGCCGACGAGGGCGAAGCGCCAGATGCGGGTGGGCGCGACGAGCGCCAGGGGGCGCAGGAAATTCTTGGGGGCGCGGCGTGCGGCCTCGAGGAACGCGAGGCCGAGGATGGGAGCGATGAGTTGCTCGGGGCCGTGGAAATACGAGAAGGCGAGCGCGTAGACGGGGAGGCACAGGGCGAAGAAAAAGAGGCACCAACCGGTGGCCTTCTCCGAGAGCAGGCGCTTCCCCTTGAACTCGGGGAACAGGACATCGATGAGGAAGATGGGGATCGCGATGGAGACGACCGCGTGGTAGAGGGTGAGCGACGCCGCCCATATCCACCCGACCTCGCCGACGCGGCCGTACGTTGAGCTGATGTCGGGCCAGTTGGGGTTGAACCACGAACTGACGACGAGCCCCTCTTCGTAGACGCCGTAGGCGCAGCCGAGGAGCAGGAGGGTGGCCCAGCCTTTGTCCCAGCGGATGACGGCGTCGCGGATGAGGAGCGCGCCGCAGCCGTAGAGGGCAAGGAGGCCGAGGAGGTTGGGGCTGACGAATTCGAGGGGGGGCGACGAGCCGGAGACGAGCTCGGCAAGGACGGGCGACAAGAACAGCAGGCTGTAGATGGCCTTGCGCTGGCGCTCCACGGGGCCACTTGGGAGGGGGTGGCGATTTGAAGGTTCGTTCCCAATCGCTTGCACGAGCACAAAGGCTCAAGAGGGGCCGGCAGCCAGAGGCCCGCAAGGGGTGGGTACTCAACTCACGGGACGGGCGGCCCGCGGAACCCGCGGTTTGGCGAAGCGGCGGCCGGACCGTGCGCCGCGACGGATCGATTTGGGCGCTCGGGGCGGATCGCCAATGACGGACCTGGGTCGCGAGGCGCGCCGCGCGGCGGCGGCTGCGGCCTTCGCCCGATGGACGCGAGCGGGCGCTAGCAGCCCCCGCGCCGCCGCCCGATCCATGGCATGGCTGATCGCTCGGCCCACCTTCGCGTCCACATGCTGCTGCGCGCAGACGTCGCATGTGCCGATCGTGAACCGGCCAAGATGAACGCCATCGACCCAAACGTCGTCGGGCCCGTCAACAAAGAATCCGAGATTGCACATTGGGCACAGGCGTTCCGCGCCACCCACGCGGGAGCGTGGCGTGCGTGGCCCGCTGCGGGCTCGTGAAGGCGGCCCGTGACCGCTCACGCGGGCCTTGGGGCGCCGCCCCGGGTGCTCCGGCGCAGGGAGGAGGCCCCGGGCCCGCGCACGGTCGAAAGCCCGGTCGATGGCGCCGCCGCTACGGGGGCCCACAGACTGACTGAAGCAAACCGTGCAGGTTTCAACAACGAAACGACCAAGCCGCACGCCTCTCCACCAGACGTTCTCGGGCGCCGATCGTAGCACACCGCGGCGGCACCTAATGCAGGGGAGTTCCGCGCGCTTCACCTCCTGACGTAGAATGCGGTGATACATGAGACATTGCACGGACGGACCGGTTCGATGACGATGCGGAGGCGACCGAAACGGACCAGGCAACGGGAACGGTTCGAGGGGTTCGGCACAATCCGCCCGAAGCGGACGGCTTCGACCGCGTCATCAAGCGTGATGCTGGGGCGCTCTCTGCGCCAGAGTTTGTCCTCAAGGTCCCAGTGAACTGAGCACGGCCGGAGCGATTCAGCCCACAGCGCGGACCCAGAAGGCGGCGGCTGTCGTACGGTCACGCGTGTCGTCGAGCAGCCGCCTTTTTGGCTGTTGGTAGATGGAAATCGTTGGCGCACTGATTATTCCGCGGCCTGCCCCCGCGGGGAGCAGCAGCGAAACCTTCATGCCCGAAGCCGCTGCATTTCGCCCGTGGCCGCCCCGTCGAGGAAGCGCATCCTGGTCGTTGACGACGAGGAGTTCGTGCGCGAGGCGTTCACCGATGTGATCCGCAACGCGGGCTCGCTGGTCATCACGGCCCAGGACGGGGCCGAGGCGATCGCGAAGCTGCGCGAGGGAAACGTCGCGCTGATCGTGCTCGACCTCGGCCTGCCCGGGATCTCGGGGCTGCGCGTGCTCGAGTGGATGAGCCAAAACGCGCCGCACGTGCCGGTGCTCGTGGTGACGGGGCTCGAGAACCCGCCGAATGTGCTCGTGCGCTTCCCGAACCTGGTGAAGATCATGCAGAAGAAGCCGGTGCCGAACGATCTTCTCGTCCACTTGGTAGAGACGTACGCCTTGGAGTGAGTCCCGCCGGGGTCCGACCATGACCGTAATGCTCCCCAAGCCTCCCGGGGTGCTCGAACCCGGCTTGGCAGCGGTTCTGCATGAAATGGGGCCGACGGTTTCAACGCTCGAATGGCGCGTGGCCGACAGCCCGCAGGGGGGAGGCCCCGTGGCGGCGTTCGACCGGCTGTGGGGGTGGGCCGAAAGCGGCACCTGGGTGGCGGGCAGGGACCTAATGGAAGTCGTGAACCAGGATATCGACGTCTTCGGGGGGGAGTTTTTCGCCCGGAGGGTGGGGGGGCAGGCGACGGCGGTGACGCTGCGCGCCATCCCGAAGGTCCGGTGGGACGTCCAATCGGACGACCCAGCGCTTGTGAAGGCGCTCCGCGCGGCGTTTCCGGGCGGTGTGTCGCTGCCGAAAGGGGGATTCACGATTCCGCACGGGAGCGTCAACGCGCGGGCGAAGAAGGAGCGGGAGCTCGCGCTTGCCGCCGATGAGCGCGCGCGAAGGCCGCGCCGCGACAACCTCGACGAGCTGCTCGGCGGCGGACCGCCTGCGATAGAAGAGGAATAGCCGCAGGGCGGCGAGCCCTTGAAAAATGCGGCCGCCCCCGCCTTCCTGGAGTTAGACAATCGTGGAGGCGGGTAGCCAACCGCACCACAAATGGTAAAGCCCGGCTATGGGCCAAACGCGTCGGAACGGTTTGACGGGAATGCGGGGTCGCTTGACCCTCTTAGGATTCGGGTTGGCGATTGTCTTCCTCCTTTGGGTGGCGGCCGCAGCAGAGGCTTCCCTGCCACCCCCGACGGGTGACTGGGTAGTGACGGGTGACACGAACGTTTCGGGGTTGTCCCTGGTCGTCAACGGCAGCTTGATCGTGGACAACCAATCGACGCTGTGGCTGTCCAACGTGACCTTGCGTTTTGATGCACCGTCGGCGGGCGTATCGTGGATCAACATCTCATTGGGCGCAACACTCCGGCTCGACGGCGGTAGCGTTGACCGGGGGGATCCAGCGACGCGGATTGGCGGCAACATCAGCGGATCCGTTCTTGCAAATGGTACCCGCCTCGACAACATCACGTACGAACGCGGCGACGGGACAGGCGGCGCCTATCTCAACGGCGGAGGTGTGGCGTTGATCGATGTTCGAATGACCGGTTGCCGGATCGGATTCACCGTGATTTCCGGGTGGATCGATGCACGTGGGCTGAACCTCTCGGGGTGCTCGGGCGCCTTTGTCAAGGCGGACCCGAACGGGACGGGGCCGCTCTCCCTGAACCTGAGCGACGCGCAGGTAGCGCAGACACCGTTGCTCGGAAGCCTTGTCTGCGGCAACTGCACGCAGCCGCTCTCGATCCGCTTCGCGCGCGTAGAGTTTGTCGTCGATCCGCGCCCTTTCGCTGATGTCGTGTACATCGCGGGCAAGTGGGGGGATGTCCTGCTGCGCGGATCAGAGGTGAATGTGTCCGGCTCGAATTACACACTATTCTCCGTGAGCAGTGAAGCGATCGAGAATGTGAGCGTGAATTCGCTCGACGCCCACCTGGACAACATCTCGCTTTCCGGACCGTATCCCGCCCTATTTGGAGCTGCCCGCCTTGTCATTTCCGGCGGGGTGCGGCTTGATTTTCGCGATCTGGATGCGCCCACCGGGCTCGTAACCTTCATCGGGCGCGCTCCGGTTGCCCCTGGGGGACGGTTTCTGGCCACATTTGTGGGCGGCTCTGTGGGCGGCGCACTTTTTTCCATCTATCAACTCGACGACATCGACGTCGAAGTCTCGAACGTGACCTTTGGAAGGATCACGGTGTCCTCCATCGGCGCTAATTCTTCCTTTGGGGTGCGCATCGAGGATTCGATAGGCCGGGCACCACCCGGCAGCGACCCAAAGGATGTGGACCTCGCCGTGGTGGGTGGATTCGGTGGAATGGCAAATCCAAGGGTGGAGGTTAAGCGGACCTCGTTCCAGCGGGCGCGGAGCGGCATGGTTGCCGGCTGCTCATGGGGAGCAGGGTTCGGCAAGCTCGATCTCGATGTCGTGGATTCGCAATTTGCAAACCTCGGTTCGGGAATCGTCGTCGGTGGCCAGGCCGACGTAGGCGGCTGCAATGTTCGGCTGCAGAACGACACGGTCTCCGCCACCGGGACGTTCCTCAACGTGACATCGTTCGGCTCGTCGGCCCCTCGCGCCGCAATCTCGCTTACCGTGCGGGACATCAATTCGGTCGATGTAGGGCTACTTGTCGATGTCAATGCGAACGCCACGGTGCTCGATACTGTCCCGATTTTCTTCGTCGTGGAGGACGTGACGGCGTCGCGGACGGCTTCGCTGCTGAACTACACTGGCGCCGGCGCTGACCTCATGCAAATTCGCCGCATTCAGGGCACCGGCAACGGCACCGGTTCCGGCGTGTGGGTCAAGTATTCAGGCCGGCTGAATCTCAGCTTAACAGACATCGCGATTTCCGATTACACGCAAGGAATCCGCGTCGAGCGGACGGTCGCTTCGTTCCAGCCGGACGATTGGAACATCTCGAACATTTCGGTTTTGGGCGCGTCTATCGCTGTCGATTTGCGCGCGGCTCACGTGATCGACGGCCGGTTCTCTCTCGACCGCTTCCACATCAACGCGACCGAGCAGGGTGTGATCGTAGGTGCGCTGCGCGGCAACATCACGAATGGAACGATCGAGGGGTGGGGGAGGCCGGTCGAGATTCACGATTCCGAGGTGTATGTGCGCGACACCTACCACAACATCCACAACGTGCTGACCGACTTCCGCCTCGGCGAGGGCTTCCTCGAGGGCTGGGGCAACTACTCCTTTGCCATAGGCTGGGCGGCCACCCACGTGCGGACAGCGGGGTGGCGCCTGCAGGCCGCGTGCATCTCCGGCGAGCCAATGTTCGACACGGTACTCGACGCAGACGGGCGCGCGTTCCAAGGCGAACGTTCCGGGATGCTATACCGCTTCATCCTCAACTTGAGCAACTACGATTGCCGGACATTCGTCGGGAACCTGTCCGTGCCTGGCCGTGCGCCCACGCCCGTGACGATAGAGCTGGAGGCCGGGGGGGATGTGCTTGTGGAACTCTACGACACGCTCGCGCCGGCGCTATCGCTTCCTCAACTCCAGCCAGACGGCGAGATCGTGGTCAATTCGACGGCGACCTTGATGGAGGTTGGGCTCTACGACCCCGAGACGGGGCTGCTCGACCTGGTCGTCGACGTCCAAGGCGAGAACATCAACACCTATTCGGCCAGCGGGGGGCCGCTCTCCTGGAACCTGTCCGTGCCGCTCGGGCTGCCCTCTGAGACCGCCTACCTCGTGGTCTTGACCGCCAGGGACGTGAACGGTAGCGTTGCAATCGTGAAAGTGCGGGTTACCTTGGACCTGACGGCTCCCATCGCCACGGTCATCTCCTTGGCGCCAGGCGGAGCCGTGAATTCTTCGGCCGTGCACGTCGAGTTCGCGTCCGACCCGGACACGGCGTCCATCTCGGTCAACGGAGTTCCCGCCGCGAAGCTCTCGAGCTTCTCCGATGACCGGCCCTGGGGAATCAACCTCACGCTATCCGAAGGGTGGCATGACCTCGTTGTGGTCGCAGCGGACATTGCAGGCAACCGGCGTACCACATCCTTCCTGCTGGAGGTGGACCTAACGCCCCCCGACCCGTCGGTGGCGGGGATCTCGGATGGCCTCGCGGTGGCTGGGAGCCCGCTCCCCGTCGAGGTGACCTCTGATGTCAACGATACGGTTTTCGTGGATGGTATGGCGCTGGCTGGAGTGGGGGGCCGGTTTGTGACAAATCTCTCGCTGGCGATTGGCGACTCGGTGCACAGGATCGAGGTCGTCGATCGCGCGGGAAACCGTGTGGAACTCGTCTACGCGGTCACCTTCGACGTGGTTCCGCCGACGATCGCGGTCGAGAGGCCCTGGGTGGCGGGCACGCGCAACTATGTGAACGCCACGGCGTTCAACCTGACTTTCGACCTCGCGCTCGACGTGGAAACCGTCCTCTTTGGCGCCTCGTCGCTATCGCCGGGCACGCCGGGCCACCTCGTGTTGCCGATCATCTTACCTGCGGGCGAGAGCACGCTCCACTTCGAGGCCGTCGACCGGGCGGGAAACCGCGCCGCGCTTGCCCTCATTTTCGTCGTTGACACGACTCCGCCCTCGCTGGTGGCCTCCGACCCGCCGGATGGCCATCGCGTGTCGAGGCGGGCGATGGTTCTTTACCTCACGGTCACGGAGCCCGGCGAGATTTCGATCGGGTCAATCATCGTCCCCGCGCCCGACGGGTCTGCAAACTTCTCGCTGGTCCCCTTGGAGGGGCCCTTCAGCGTCGTGGTGAACCTGACGGACTTGGCCGGGAACTTTCGCCAGGTCACGCTCCACTTCATCGGGGATTTCGATCCGCCCACGCTGAGCGTGGCCACGCCCCTCAACGGATCCACGGTCCCGGGCCCCACTTTCCACATCGCGGGGGTCACGGAGGCCGGCGCGGCGCTGCGGATCAACGGGGTCCTGATCGCGGTGGGCGAGGGCGGCGCATTCGGTGTCGACGTGCCGCTCGGTGCCGGGACATCGCGGTTCGCGATTGTCGCGACCGATGAGGCCGGCAACGAGGCTACCTCGGTGCTGGAGATCACACGAGCAACGCCGGGGCCAGACGTTGGGCTGTTTGCAGCCCTCGGCGCGGTCGCCGTCCTTGCGGGGGCTACTGTCATCGGCCTGAAGAGGCGCCGCGGGAAAGGGGCCAATCCGGAACCGGACAAAGAGGCATTCGCGGAGGCCAAGCCGCCTCCCCCAACGAGTTCCAAGGGCCCTCAGCGAGGCCCGCGCCCCCCTCAGTGAAGCGGCGGGTCCGACATCCAGTGGACGGCGCGCTTGCCCGGCGACTCGCCCGTGACGGCAAGGAAGAGCAGGATCACCGCGAAGGGCAGCGACCAGGCAAACGACGAGTGCGTGTGGAGCATCGCCTGCCAGAGGCCGGCGGCCATGACGATCACGATGGCCCCAACGATGTAGCGCCCGTCCACGCGCGCCCCTCCTTTAGTTGCCGCCGCCGAGCGAGTCCTGCAGGTCGGACATGTGCCCGGCGAAGTCGTAGTCCAGTTGGCGGTAGAATTTCTTTTTGCCCATGAAGAGCGCCATGAGGAGCCCTGCGAGACCCCCGGCCCTGATCGTCACCTCGGCCTCGACCTTGGTGCCGCCCGAATCGGGGACGGCTTTCCACACGGCGCGGTAGTTCCAGGCCCCCGACATCTTGATGGTGCGGTCGAGGGGGGCAAGTTCGAGGTCCATGTCGAACTGCTTGCCGCCCCACTGGTCGTGGATCTTGACGTTGTTGCCGCTGCGCGATACGATCGTGCGTTTCGAGGGCTTCTTGGAGTACTTGGCCGGGGCGCCTGACCCCTTGATGTACGCGGGCCGTCCGTGGTCGTCCTCCTGGAAGTCGCTCATCCACTCAAAGATGAGGTCCGGAGGAAAGTTGACGCGCGCGGACTTGGTCCAATGTCGCTCGGCCATGGGATCGGCGAGAGGGCGGCTTTGATTTCAAACCGGCGGCCCCACTCCCGGGGCCCGGCCGAGCGTGACCGAAACCTGAGGCTTCATATCGGGGCGCTCCCCCTGTTGCCCGGGGACAAGTCGATGGTGCAATTTGGGAAGCGAGCAGTTTTCGTCCTGGCGGCAGCCGCACTCATTGGCGCGGCGGGAACCGCGGCGGCCGCGACCATGGCTGCGCCGCAGCACGGCGTCTTGGCGCAGAAGGAGATCATGCCGGGGACGCAAGGCGACCCGGCCCCCCAGCCCGTCAGCACTCCGCACCACCACGGCGGTTGCCACTGGGGCATGGGCGACCAGTCAATGAAGTACCAGTAAGGGGCGCACCTGCGCCTTCGAATTCGCGTTCATCACCAGCGGAGCGAGCCGGTCCCGTTCTCCAAGTCGAGGGCAACCCGCGACCGCAGCAGTTGGAGTACATCCATGCCGAGCAAGTTGAGTGGGCCGGCAGGCCTTGGGACGGCCGCCGCGCCGCGGCTGGACGGGGCCGCGCGTGGCGCCTCGAGGTCTGCGGGGAGGATCGAAACCTTGGGAAGAAGGATCGGCAAAGCTTCCGGCACGCGAGGGCGCAGAAACACGTGACGCAGAAAGGGAACGGATCCGCGACCCGTCGATCCCCCAATGACCTCGCGCGTTAGCGATTCGACGGGAAGCCCGAGCGATCTGGCGACGCCGTCGGCAAGCGCGGAGTTGAACGCTCCAGTGTCAACCGTCATTTTGACGGCACGCCACGGGCTCAGGGAGGCCGGGGGGTGGCCCCAAGGCTCGGGCAGCACAACAAACGCGTGGAGGCCAAAGGCGCGCAGTGGCGGGTCATACGCAAGTTGAATGTGCGCCAAGGGCCAAGATCCTCACTAGGCCCGGACCCGGGGGATCGACATACACGATGGCGACCCACTGCCGCGTGCAGAAGCGCTTGTAGAGCGCCCGCAGGCTGCGCGACGACGCGAGAACCTTTCCGTTGTGGACGGCCACCCAGCGCCCCTCGTATCGAGACAGCTTCTCGTGGTGGTCGCGGATCCATCGGTGGTTCTTGGCGAAGAGGTCGAGCCGGCGCATGAGTTCGCGATCGAACTTCTTCTCCTTCGCAGATTGTGGCATCATGATTTCAGCCGCCTTCGGTGTATCTAATTCTTTGGCCCGGTACCTGGGTGTGCGACCCGGGCCGGGGAGATGAGCCTGCCCTGAAGGTAATCACGACGTCCGTGATCATGCCAAGAGGAGCGGGCGGCGGCGCCTACCGAGATGGCCCTCGCCCGCTTGAGCGGTCCTTCCCCGAAAGCGCGCGCTCGATCTCGCGGAGGCGGCGGGCGATCTCGGCGACCTCGCGCCCGCGGGCGGTCAGTTCGTATTCGACAGACCGGAGGCGGTCTTGCAGGACGTGGCGTTCCACGAGCCCGGCGTCGACCAGCCGCCGGAGGGCACGGTTGGCGGTGCTCTTGTCGTCGACTTCGCGTGCGAGGTCGCTGAACGGGCGCGAGCCTTCCTTGTCGAGTGTTGCCAGGATATCCTGGCACCCTGCGGCCGCGATGGTCTTCGCGAGGTTCGCGGCCATGGTGACACACCCGAGAGACAGGGTGCAAGATATTGGTTGAGGTTGGACAAACGCTTATAGGTAGCAGAAGTGCTACCTCGCTGAGCGGCTCCCGGGACCGAATTCCGGTCGAATGGGCACGGAGCCTCAGGAAGCGGGGACAGTTGGAGGTGGGTGACTCTGCGGCCGGACGGGGGGAAAGGGAGCGAGGAGCCGGGGGAGCGGGTCGCGCTCCCGGGTGACCTGCTCTGCCTGGCGACCGCTCACGAGTTGAAGAACGACTTGCACGCGCTGAGCGGCGTGTTGGCGTTGATTGAGCGTGACGACACCGTGCCGCAAAGGGCCCGCGACTGGGCGGCACGGGGGCGCGGGATTGCGGACGGGAGCGCAAGCAGGGTGCGAGCGGTTGCAGGAGCGCTGGTCGAGGGCACGCGGGCGACCGTGACCGGGGGGAGGGAGCAAGTGCGTGACGTCGCGGAGCGGGCGGCGAGTTCCGTGAACCGGCGGCACGAAGCGCCGGAGGGGGCGACGGTGCGCGGCGACGGGGGCGGCGCGTCGACGGACCGGCCGTTCCTGCTGGAAATCGTCATCATGAATCTCCTGACGAACGCGCTGGCAGCGACGCCGCAGGGAAGGCCCGCGCCGGTGGTCGCGGTGGAGTCGGGCGACGCGGGCGGCTGGGAAGTAGCGGTGGAGGACTGGGGAAACGGCATTCCAGACGGCGCCCTGCGCGTGCTCGCCGGGGAGGCCGGAGCGCTGACGGAGCTTGACTTCACGAAGGCCATGGGGCGGTGGGGAATGGGCCTATTGCTCGTGAGGGTCGCGGTCCTCGCGGGGGGCTGGCGGGTGACGGCGAAGCGCCGGGGTGAGTATGGGTCGGTGGTCACGGTGCAGGCGGGGGCGAGGGTATGAGCACGAAGGCGACGGTTGCCTACGACGCGGACGGGGACTCGTTCCACCTCTACGAGGAGCTCATGGATGGGAGGATATGGCTCGAGGTTGAAGTCGATGAGATGGAGGCGCGCAAGCTTTCCGCCGGTGGCCAGATCCGTCTAGGTTTCCCGGTACCCGATGGGGTCCTCTCGGTGCTGTTCAAGGACGAGTACGGGAAAAGGCCGCCGAAGCGGCGGGTTTCGAAGGCCGAGCTTAAGCGGTGGCTGGACGATTTGGCGGGCCTGGCAAGGGCGGCGCGAGCTCGGCGGCTCCATTCGCCTCCGGTTGCGCGCGAGCGGGCCAGGTGTCGGCCGGCGGTGCCTCGGTCGGGCGCCCGCCGAACCGGACCCGATCCGCCGCGCCCGAGGAAAACAAAAGGGTGACCGCGGCGGGCGGGCCGGACATCCATTGGGGTTTCGCTGCCTCTGACTTACGTCAGGAGCGCCAGCGACCCGCCCGCCAACGGCCACGTCCAAATTCGGCGGGGGGGTTATGATGATTGGCCCTTCGTTCGGCGGGTCAGGAGTGTCTCATCGAACCCCCGCGAGGGCGCCTGGGTCGACACCCACCAGTCGGGTTCGTGCGTAGGGGAAAGCCGCGGCGGTAGGGGGCGGAGACGACGCGGTGCATCGGCGAGTCGATGATGGCTATCAAGTAGGGGTTCTGTAGGCGCATCTCCCGTCGCTGCGCGTGTGCCCGCCGATCCGCTGGACCGAGAAGGCGATCCGTCACATAGCTCGCCATCGCGTTCTTCCCGAAGAGGTCGAACGAGCGCATGACGGGCCCTGCGTGTTTTGGCGGCATCGCGGACGGTACGTTGCTATCGGAAAAAGCCGCGGGCGTTTCCTGGTGGTCGTGTTCCAGCTGGATCCTGGACGGAGGAGATGCAGGGAGGTCACCGCGCGCGACGCAAAGGCGGCCGAGAAACGACAATATCGAAGGAAGGTAAAGGCATGAACGTGCGGAAAGTGAAAATTGATTCGATAGCGGATCTTGACGCTATTCCTGAGGACGAGTGGGTGGTCGCCCCGGACGGGATCAACGTCCCGTTCGACTACGAGCACTTCCACGTCGAGGGCCGCGCCGTGCTTATTCGCTTGCCATCGTCTGTCCTCAAGGAGCTGCGCCCGAGGCGGGGCCGTCGGTTGAGGGCACTGATTTCGAAGCGCGAGTTCGTGGTGGAAGAGGTTCGACAGGTGACCCAGCGGGATTGTGGAGACGCCCCGCGTGGGGGGCCCGCCTGCGATCAACTAGACCCGCCGTAAGGATGGGCCTCACGGCCCTGCTGGCCGGGCCTCAACGAGCCCGCCGCCGTCGATAGGCGACCGCAGAGGCCGCCGCCGCCATCACGAAGAAGACGACCAGCAAAGCCCACGCCTGCACAGGTTGGGCGACCTCCGACGGTCGTCCACTCCACACGGCGACAAGGTGGGTGGGCGCATCCATCTTGACGGCCCCCATTGCACCCGGCGCCACGCCGGTCGCCGACCAGCCCGCAAAGACGTAATGTACGCCACGCTCATCGAGTTCGGCGGGCCTTACCGACGGCGTCGCGTCGGCGCCTGCGGGATACCAGCCACCGCCATCCATTGTTCCGTAAGCCGAATCCAAAGTCAGCAGGTACTGGAGCCGCCAGTGGGCCGTCGCGTTGACGGGACCTTCGATCGGAACAACCGCAGGGGTGGCGTTCCCTGACATTGCGCCGCTCCAGAGGTCAAAAACCGCCCTTGTCCCTTGCGAGACCGGCACCGGCGATTGGGCAGTGAGGTTGGCAAGCACCCCCTGGTTGTACCAGCAGTCCGGCGAATCGCAGTCAACGCTCCCGTAGGCAGAGGCTATCAGGACGTGGAACTGGACCGCGAAGGCGGCTTCAATCGACCAGGGGACGGATGTCATGACCTGGTGCGCGCGGGCCCCGTCGTCGCTCCAGGAACTCCAGGCGATTCTTGTCCCCGGGCCCGTATCTTGCAAAGCAGGCGCGCCCACGATATGCCGGGACCCGGGAGCCCACCACGCCGAGTACGGCGTATGGACATCGGCGCCGTCCAGGGCAATCACCGCAAGCGGGCTGGAAGCGTTGATCCAAACGCCGACCTCGTATGAAAAATAGGCGAGCCGGTCGACGGGCGCGTCGATGGAGAGGTTGAGCGGCGCCGACCCGCCCTCGCGCCAATGAGAGAAGCTGTAGCGAAGGCGGTCGATGCCTTGGAAAGCATCGAACGCGATCGGTGCGCTCGTATGCGCGGGCCAGAAGTAGCTTGTGGGCGAGGGGAGCGCCGTGCCATTGATCAAGACATTAAGCCCAGGGGGGTCTGTGGAAATGATGATCCGGAATTCCTGTGCGCGGAAGTCGCCCGTGAAATTGAGCGGGCCGGTGACGAACACGCCAACTGCGCGGCCTGAGCCGCCTTCCCACCCGACAAACGCGTAGGTTGCATCCCCGGCTGGGTCAAGCTGGTCGACCGAGGGGACGTCGAGGCTGTGGATAGAGCGGTTGTCGGCCCAAACGGACCCGGGGGCCATGACGGGGGCGACGTCCCAAAGCAAGCCGAGGGGCTCCGGAGAAGTGAGAAGGCGGACGAGGAACTGTTCCCGCGTGGCGGCCTGCTTGGGCACTGGCCCGTTGAGGGCGAACGAGTGATTCTGCGGCGAGCCATCCGCCCAACCGACGAATACGAGGCGGTGGTCGGCGGTCAGATACTGGGGCGACAGGACGGAGAGATTGTGGAGCGAGCCGAGCGGCGCCCAGACGACTTGGGGCGTTGCAACTGCGGCGCCGTCGAGCAGGGCGGAAAAACCGCGGAGGTCGGCCGAGAGATCGATCCCGTACTCCGAGATGTTGTACGATGCAACGAGTGCCATCGGGCCGATGACGGCTACCCCGTGAGCCGGGGCGCCTCCGTCCGACCACGTGAGAAGTCGGTATCGCACGAGCCCGAGGTCTTGGGAGACCGCCGCCTTGACCGGCGTTATGTTCAGGGCGAGGATCCAAAGGGACGCCGGGGTCGAGAAATTTTGCCCGGCGGCTCCCACGGTGAGCCCGGTTGGCACCGTCTCGAAGGACACGAGGAATTCCTGGAGGAAAACGGCGACCGCGCTGCCGTTGAAGGCGCACTCGAACGTTCCGTTGTCGACGGAGAGCCCCGTCCAGTTGGCAAAGGTGAGCCGGCTTCCGTTCGCCACCTGCGGCGAGGAGACGTTCACGCTGTACGCGAACGTCTCGAGGCAATTGAAGGAAAAGGGCGCCGCGATGTCGATGCCGCTTGCATTGATGTGGCCGCCTGCGGGCGAGCTGCTGAAACCGAAGTCGACCTGACGAAGTGCGAAACGGTTCGTCCAGGTTCGCAGGTCGCTCAAGCCTGTCGGGATCCAGAGCGCTGTGACGTTGCCCCCGTCGTCCTCTCCGATGGATGGCCCGCCACGGTAAGTGCTGCCGTAGTGGTCCACCAATCCAGCCGCGCCCCACCCGCGCCCCGCCACGAAGAACCGCGCCCGGACACCGGGGCTCGCAGAGCCCTTCTGATTCCAAGCAAGGGTGGCGTTTCCATCGCCACCAACGCTAATCACGGGCACTTCCGCATAGCCCGCCATGGCTTCCATCAATGTTGGAGAGTCCCAGGGCGCCGACGCGTTCCTCATCGCTGCCCACAGCTTTGCCCCTGAGGCATCCGCTTGGGCCCAGGCCGCAATGAAGACCCCATTCGTGGTCACGGCGAGGGCGGGAGGCTGCCCTCCGCCTGTGCCTGGATTCTGTAGGATATGGGCCATCCCCCACCCGCCGGGGGATGTGAAATCGTTCGCCCACACTTGGACGTCGAAGGAGGGGGTAACCTGGCCCCAAACGACGGACACATTTCCATGGGCGTCCGCCGCGACCTGCACGCCGCTTGTGGACCGGTTGCTTGACTCGACCCGCACCTCGGGGCCCCACCCCGTCGAGGAATTGAATCGCACCGCAACAATGCGGGGGGCGGCCGTCCCGTTTTGCTGACCCCAAGCGGCCGTGAGGTTCAGGTTCCCGTCGGCGGCGATGCGCGGGGGGTCATAGCCCGGCGCGCCTGTGCCTGCAAAGCGCGGGATATCCCAACCGACCGCGGGCAGGAACCGAACCGCGTAAACGTCAAGGTACAGGCCGACGACTTGACCCCACACAACGGTAACTGAGCCATCTGGAGCCGCGGCCATATCCACCGCGGTAGCGTTGTCGCCCCCGGCTGCGGTGAAGGGCAGGGGGCCACCCCATGGGCCCCCAAGCGGTTCGCGGTCCGCGTACGGGATGAAGCGGCTCCCGTTCCACTGGATCCATGTGACCGTGACCACCCCACTTCCGTCGACCACGACACGGGGATCCCTGGCGGTTCCCAAGTCGGAGTTCTCAAGGAGGGCCGGCTGCGTCCAGCCGCTCCACGACGCATACTCCGCGAACCAAATGTCTGTCCTGCTGCCGTTCCACGCCGCCCAAACGGCCACGGCACGCCCGTCGTGGTGGACGGCCACCTGGGGCGTGGTTGCCGTGTCGTTTGCGTTTCCAAGGGGTGTCGGCTGGCCGAAGTCTGCCTCGGCCGATGCGGGTGCGGCGCAAAGGATAAGAAAGGCCGTTGCGGCCGCCGCACCTAGCAGGACGGCCGTCCGGTAGGCCATGAATGGCGCCGGGGCCAGCCAATCTGCAGCATTCGCGCTACGAAATGGCAATGCGATCCTGAGCGTCCTTGGCCGGGGGCTGTGATATGCTTTTGGGGCGGGTTTGCTTGATACGAAATCCGAATGGCGGATGATCGTTGGCCGCCGCGGTAGGCGGCCTTCAGGCTCGAATGAAACCGTCACGACGGTCTGGGAGCGGTCGTGCCGATGCCGCTTTCATCTCCCATATTTACGGCGCAGGCTTCTTAATATGGCACACGGTAAGGAGGGGCAGGGCCATTTTCCCGGAAGTCTCTCAGTGATGTGGTTCTTCGGTGGAGAGGTTCGTTTGATTACGCCTCCTGCGCCGACGGCGCTAGAAGGCGAGCGGTGGCTCGCAGAGACATTCAGACCTTCAGCCATGGTCTGGGTTTTGCGCCGGTCGCTTGACGGGCCGCGCAAGCAGGCCGAGCTCGTTGACGCCGGGCGGGTTGTTGGGTATTCGGTGGCGGCAATCCGTCACGCGATCGAGGTGGGGCGGCGCACCGGGATTCTCCGCGTAGAGAAGTCCCCGGGGGGCGGCCGATCGTACGCGATCTCGGCCACGGACGTTGGCCACCGGCTCGCCGAGACCCCCATGAAAGATTGGGACGACGCGGGAAGCCGTGGAAAATTCAGAGATGCTCCGGTGGGCGGCCGATGACCCAGCCCGGTCGGATTGATGTTTTTGGGGACGACGAACGCACGCGCGCTTTCGTAATTCGACAATCGAATGACGCACGTCCGAATCCTGGCACGCGCGTTTATCATCGGGCGCCACTTCCTCCTTTCGGGCGGTTCAGTGAAAAGAATGGGCTTGGCTTTGGTGGCGATAGTTGCTTGTGTGATGGTAGGCGGGACGGTCGAGGGCGCGATCTATACATCCTGGTTGCAATTCCAATATGACAAGGGCCACTCGGGGACGATCATCAACGCCCAATTCGGCCCGGGCTCTGACATTTCCAATCCCGACGAACTCGTGTTTGTAAATGACTGCGACGCGTTGGCTTCGCCGGCGGCGTGGTCGGAAGAGCGCCAGCCAGTCGCCAACCCTGTACGGCTCGAGTTCGCCGCGTGGGCTGTCGCGAACTGCGCGGCTGCACAAAGCGCGCTCCTCATCCAATACGGATCCTGGAACTTCGCTAACCCCGGGCAATCCACCTCCCCATGGGACCACCTCCAGAACTCGGCCACTCTTGGATTGCGGAATGGCGAATCCATCTCGGCCTCGCCGGCCGTTTACTTCATCGACAATGACGCGACGATCGATACAACCCGGATTGTTTCGGTGTCCGACCAAGGTCTCCTCAACATCCACAGCCTAACCTTCGCCGGCATCAATCCGCAGGTCGGCGCCCAGCTCCAGTACCCCGATCCGAACATCCCGGGGGCCGTCGAAGACATCGACGCGTCAAACTCGTACGATTTCATCTCGCCCGTGATCTACCAGAATCCTTTTTGGGGTGACGGACCGGACGCCGGCGCCGCGGTCGACGACTATGCGTATGTAGCCATGGAATTGCCGGCCCAAGGAGGGAACCACGATGTAGCGATCCGCAGCTACGACCTCCAGGTGGCGGGCAACCCCGCGGGCGTCCCGCGCTACGATTCGACGCTGCTCCAAGGGCGGAAGCTGACGATGGCAACCCCGGCGATTGTCACGCAGGCGGCGAAACGCCTCTTCCTCCCCGGCGGGGGGACGGACCCTATCTTCGAGAACGGCTGGACGGTGCCCGATGACCCGATTCAGGACCCGGTGGCCGTTCGGCCGCCCTGGGCGCCGCCGGTGGTGTGGCCGCCTGGACAACCCTGGCAACCTCAGCCCGCGGCGGCCAAGGCTTACATGATTGTCGCCACGACCGACATGAACGGCGCCAACCCGCAAATTGACGCTTTCAGCATTGATGCCAACAACCTCGTCAATGGCAAATATCCGCATATGTGGACGTTGCCGCTGTTGAAGGCCTCTAATGGGGCGCTCACCGCGATTGATCTCCTCTGGGTGGCCCAGGCAGGGGGCGGGGTGTCCCAAGAGCCGGTGGTCATCGCCGTTGAGGACGACGGGCATGCTCTATTTGTGGAGGATCCTTTCGCGGTCGCGCCCGTGAAAACGGTGCAATGGAACATCGACCCAGCGGTGCCGGCGCCCAACGCGAATTACATCAGGGCGAGCCCTACGAAGGTGGACCAATTGATTGTGTTCCCTTGGGAAAATAACAATTTCCAGCCCGGGGGACCGAATAACAACCAATTCATGATCTCTTGGGTCGACCCGGCGAATGTGGTTCCTGCGGCGGCGGCCGTGAACACGTTCCCCGTTGACGCGAACGTTTTCCGATTGCCGCACAACCCGGCCCGTGTGACACCATCAGGCGTCTTCGATTCGAACAACGGGTACTACAACGGGATGAACGACCTTTACATCGGAGTCCTCTGCCCGACGCAGCAACAGCTTTGCCAGGGGGCGGCGGCCGCCCCCAATGCGGGCGTACTCAAGCTGCTGAAGATTCAGATCACCAACAATTGTGCGGGCGGCTGTGGCGTTTACATGCCCATGTTCCAGGGGGCGGCCGACGTCAATTGGGAAATATGGGGAACTCCGGCGATGGTCGGTGACACCGACTCACAAAACAATTACCTCTTCATTCCGCAGCAGCGCCCCTGCCAGGCCCAGCAAGCGGGTGGATGCGCCCAAAATCCTGCGGCAGGAATGTTAACGAGCTATTGGGGCTAAGGGCGTAGCCGCGCCGGGGAAAAAAGCGGCGGCGAGCAAGGCCCGCCGCCGGTGGGCCCGCCGGATCCGGCCCATCACGCCTTCGCGCCCGACATGTCCGGCATCTCCACGAGCGCCGCGAGGTTGTTGAGCGACTGGCCCCACCCCATCGTGGCCATTTCGACGGGGATGAGTTTGGGCACGCCTTCCTGCACGACCGACACCTCGGTCCCGCCGGCCACGGCCTTGAAGGTGATCGTGGTGGTCATCGCGCCCTTCATCGCCGGGTTGTCGGTTTCAAACGAATCCGTGTAGAGGATCTTCGTGTGGGGCGTGAGTTCGAGGAACTTGCCCCCGAAGGTGCTGTGGTCCTTCTTGTCGAGCGAGGTGAAGCTCATGCGGTAGGTCCCGCCGACCCGCGCGTCCATCTTCAGCACTTTGCCGGTGTACCCGCCGGGCGGGAGCCACTTGGCCAGGGCATCAGGGTCGAGGAACGCATTGTACACGCGTTTCGCGGGGGCCTTGATCAGCCGCTTCACTCGCACAGTCCCGGTCGTCACTTTGGTTTCGCTCATTTTCGTTTGTCTCCTTCGAGCTTGCGGGCCACGCGGTCGAGGGTGTCCTCCCAGAAGAGGCGGTACTGGACGATCCACGAGAAGGCCGCGGAGAGCGGCGCGCTCTTCAGCGCGCACCGCCGCACGCGGCCGTCGTGGGTCTGCTCCAGGAGCCCGGCCTCTTCAAGGACGCGCAGGTGCTGCGAGATGGCCGGGGCGCTCACCTTGTGGGGTTCAGCAAGTTCTCCGACCGTGCACTCGCCTTCCGCAAGGCGCTCGATGATGGCGCGCCTTGTGGGGTGGGCGAGGGCCGCGAACACCGCGTCCAACGCGACTGCACGACTCTTAAGCATCTGCTTAAGCATACGGTCGCTAATACTTAAGCACTTGCTTAAGTAATGTGAAGGCGAGGCCGGCCCTGACCCCCCTTCTGATGACCGGCCGCCCCTTGCGGCCGAACTGCGCCACCTCGACGCCTTACGCCGCGCGCGCCTGCAAGCGCCGTTCAATCTCGCTCTCGAGCCACTCCTGCACGTGGATATGCTCGACTTCGATCGTTGAGCGGACTTCCGTGACGCCGTCGAGCTGCTTCATCCACTGCAGCTTTTCCTGCACCGCCGATGCGTTGGCGAGATGGGTTACAAAGATGGAGTATTCCGGGGGCGCCGTGTGCGTGAAGATGATCCGCGGCATTTCCGCGAGGATCAGCTTGTCGACCGCTCGTTTGCGGCTCTCTTCGCACGTGGTCCAGAAACGGCCCCGCACGCCGCCCACCTGGGAGATGTCCAAGAGGGGGTCAAGGTAGAACGCGTTCCCGTCGACCAGTTCAATGAGCCGCCGCTTGACCGTGCGGGTGGTGACGCGCAGTGCACGGGCGACGTCGGAGAGTTTGGCCCGGCCGCTCCGGCGCAGATTCTGGATAATCCGCCAGTCGGTGGTCGTCGGGGTGAGCTCGCACGCGGGGAAGCGGAGCCTCCAGGAGACCGGCCTCGGGGAGCCCGAGAGGGAGGCACAAAGCTGAACCTGGCGCTCGAGGGCCGCGGCGTTCTCGTAGAGGGTCGTCACGGCAAGCTCCTTGCCGTAGAAGTCGTCGATTAGCACGACCCCCTCCAGCATCTGCAACCGCGAGATCACCTCGCTCTTCGTCTCCGAGTCGCCGACGCGCATTTCGATGATGGCGGCTTCCCGGCCGAGGAGCACCGGGTTGATCACAAGCTGCCAGCCCAGGAGGAACTTGGCGTCGTTCATCCGCCTGAGGCGGTTGCGCACGGTCTCTTCGTCGACCTCGAGCCCCTCGGCCACGCGGGCGTACGAGATGCGCACATCCCACTGGAACGAGGCCGGGGAGGCGAGGGCTCGAATAATTCGAATGTCGAGATCATCCGGCGTCCACAACCCCGAGAACCCCTAGGTGAAAAGGACACCGGGAGATATATTTGTCTGGCGGGGCCCCCCCGGTAAGGCGCGGGGCCAACTACCCCGACGGTCATGGGAACCCAGAGATGATAACAAGTGATTCAAAACAAATCGACAGATGAACAAAAACGAAACGAGCGCCCTTTCGGGGTCTCGCTGATTGCAGTGGTCGTGATGCTGGTAGGTGCCGTCACGGTGGTCCTCGGGCTGCTGGGCATGCTGCTTGGCTTCGTGACGGGCATCATGGACGCTTCGCGCGGCTCGGGATTCGCATTCCTGGCAGGCGTTGCAGGCGTTGTGCTGGGCGCGGTCTATGTCCTTGCGGGCATCGGGCTGTGGAACCTCAGGGCATGGGCGTGGTGGCTCGCGGTCCTCGCGGGCGTTGTGGGCTTTGTGCTGGCACTCGGGTCGCCGTTTTGGATGGTTACCTGGGCGCTGGTGGTGGCCTACCTGTTCGTGGTGCGCGCCCACTTCGGCACGCTCCCGAATGTGCCTCGGCTCGTAAACGCTTGAACCAAGCGTTTGCGGAATCTTTTCCGGGGGCCCCCGCCCCCGCTTCCTTTTCCTTTTTTTTTCTGTGCCCCTGCTTCTCCTCCCCCTGCGACCGTCTCTGCAGGCTGGCTGCCGCACGCCCGGCGCGCCGAAGGCGAGATCTTGCGGGGGGTGCGCCGCGCTCCAACGTGAGGGCACTTGCTTGTTTCCTGCGCACTCCGAAATTCGTAATCGCCTTTTGTCCGCATGATCCAAGGCCTGTGGGCGTTTCGGACACGTCGCCGCTTATCTGTCTGACGGCCCCCCGGCGTTGAGGGAGCAAGCCAACTAGCAAGGCACCTCTTCTTGGCGCAGAGAAGGTAATAGAATGGTAAGCAAGTTAATCGCAATCGTTGTTGGAAGCGCCCTCGTTGTAGTCGCCGTCGGGGCCGGTTTGATTTTCCTTGGACAGCCCACCCCCGTCGTCGTGAACCCCCCGCAGGGAGCGGCGCCCACCGTGAGCTCGGCTTCGCCGCAGTTCACGGCAAACGGCACGCCCCTCAACACGAGGATCGTCGCCACCTTCGATCAACCGATGGACCCCAATTCGATCACCACCTCCACGTTCATGGTTAAGCGCGGCGCAACAGACATTGCAGGCACCGTTACCTATTCCGGCAAGACCGCGACCTTCACGCCCTCGGCCAACCTGGCCGCGAGCGCTGCGCACAGCGCGACGCTCACCACGGGCGTCAAGAACCTCACCGGGCGCGCACTTGCGGCTAACTATGTTTGGAACTTCACGACCGGCCTTGCGCCGGACACGACTCCGGCCGTAGTGGCCTCGACGAGCCCCGTCTTTGCGGCGGGCGTCAACGGCGACATCGCGGTCACCTTCAATGAAGCGATGGATCCCTCCACGATCACGGCCTCGACGTTCCTCGTCAAGCAAGGGACGACGCCCGTCTTGGGCACCGTGACCTACTCGGGCCTTACGGCAACTTTCCACCCGTCGGCGCCGCTTGCGGCGAACACCGCGTACGCGGTGACGATTACCACGGGCGCCAAGGACCTGTCCGGCAATGCGCTCGGAAGCGGCTTTGTGTATACGCTCACGACCTCACCTTCGGCCTCGGCGTGCGGGCAGCTGCCCGTCAACATCGGCTCGACGAGCACCTTTGCGGTGCTCGCCGGCTCAACGGTCACGAACACCGGCGGGTCCACCGTTACGGGGGACCTCGGCCTTAGCCCCGGCTCCGACGTGACGGGATTCCCGCCGGGCAATGTCGTGGGGACGCTCCATGTGGCGGACACCGCCGCAGGCGTTGCCATCGGCGATCTCACGATTGCCTACAATGACGCCGCGGGCCGCACGCTTTGCCCCGTGAGTATCGCAGGGAACATTGGCGGGCAGACGCTCACCCCGGGGCTCTACAAGTCGACCTCCGGGCTCGAAGTCACTTCCGGGGACCTCACCCTTGACGCGCGCGGCGCGGCAAGCGGGGTCTTCATCTTCCAGATGGCCTCCACGCTCGTCACGACCGACGGCCGCCAGGTCATCCTTTCGGGCGGCGCGCTGGCCTCCAACGTCTTCTGGCAGGTCGGCACCTCGGCGTCCTTCGGGACGCACTCGGTCTTTGTGGGGACGGTCATGGCAGACCAATCGATCTCGTTTGACACGGGCTCGAGCTTGAGCGGCCGGGCCTTGGCGCGCATTGGCGCCGTAACGCTCGACGAGACCACGGTCACCTCCCCGGGAGCCATCCCGCCGGTGATCGACACCACCCCCCCGACGGTGATCTCAACAAGCTCCGCCGTCGCGGTCCTTGTTGGCAGCAACATCACGGCGACGTTCAGTGAAACGATGGACCCGACCACGATCACGGGCCTCACCTTCACGATTGACCAAGGAGCGACCTCGGTTCCCGGCGTCGTCAGCTACACGGGGATGACGGCCACCTTCAACCCGACGGCGGACCTCTCGGACAACACGACCTACAACGCCACCGTCACGGTCGGCGCGAAGGACCTTGCGGGCAACGCGTTGCTCGCGAACCACTCGTGGAGCCTGCAAACGGCGGTGGGTGTGTCTACCGACACCACCCCGCCGACCGTAGTCTCGACGAGCGCCCGTGTGGGCCTCGCGATTGGCAACAATGTCTTTGCAACCTTCAGTGAAGCGATGGACCCCGCGACGATTGCGGCGGCCTCGACCTTCACGCTCGCCGAGAACGGGACCCCCGTATCGGGCGCCGTGAGCTACGCGGGCGTCACTGCGACTCTTAACCCGGGCGCTGACCTGATGGCGAACACGACCTACACGGCCACGGTATCGACCGCGGCCAAGGACGTCGCGGGCAATGCGCTGGCGGCGCCATTCGTGTGGAACTTTACGACGGCGAACCCGGCCTGCGGCCAGACGGCGGTGGACCTCGGTTCGGCGGCCGACTTCGCGGTGCTTGCAGGTTCCACGGTGACCAACACCGGCCTTACGAACGTCACGGGCGACCTCGGCGTGAGCCCGGGCACCGCAGTGACCGGATTTGGGCCCGGCGTCGTGAACGGCACCATCCACGCTGGCGACGGAGCCGCCGCCGGTGCCATTGCTAACCTGACCACGGCTTACAACGATGCCGCGGGCCGGACGCTCTGCGCCATTCTGGTGTCGGGCAACCTGGGCGGGCAGACGCTCACCCCGGGCCTTTACACGTCCTCTTCGGGCCTCGAGATCTCCTCGGGAGACCTCTACCTCGATGCGCAGGGCGACGCGAACGCGGTGTTCATCTTCCAGATGGCAACCACGCTCGATGTGGCTGCCAACCTGCATGTGTACCTCGTGAACGGCACCAAGGCGTCGAACGTCTTCTGGCAAGTCGGCACCTCGGCTACGCTCGGCACCGACTCGACCTTCGCCGGGACGATCATGGCGGACCAGTCCATCTCGCTTGGCACCCGCGCGAACCTCGAAGGCCGCGCGCTTGCCCGCATTGGCGGGGTTTCACTCGACGCCTGCATCGTTACCAAGCCTTCTCCGTGAAGGCAAGGGGCGGCAAGCGACGGGAAAAATCAAACATGGAGGAAAAAACATGGCAAAGAAAAGCAGGGGCGGTCGTATGACCGCAGCGAAGAGTCGTGCAGCGAAATCACCGGGCGGACGCGGTCTCGTTAAGAAGCGGACCGTGGGCAAACGGATCATGAAATCGTGATTTCGCCTTGCGGGGGGTTTTCCCCCCGCAGCGCACTTTCGAGGCGGCCGTAAGGCCGCCTCCTTCAAGTCACCCCTGCGCTAAACGGCGCAGGTGACGCCCCTGGGGGCAAAGTCAACCCCCAAATTCCCCAGGGGAAATTCTTTTCCGGCTCTTTGGCGGGAACCCACGAACTCCTTCGGGTGGGCTCGAGCTCCAATGAACCAACCCGGGCACCACACGTTGCAGCCCGATCTGCGGATCTCTCGCGCCCCAGCGAAGGCCACATGCTCGAGGGCCGGTGGGTGAACCGGACATGGCGTGTGGAATCTGTCTGACGCGGCCACCGCGCTGAGGAAGCACATCAACTAGCAAGGGCGCCCTCTACGGGTGAAGACAGTAAGCAAACAAGGAGTGAAAAAAATGACATCCACCCTAATGGGGCTCGTGGTCTTTTTGATCGTCGGGCTCATCGTTTCGTCGGTCATCATCTACCTGGTGACGAAGTTGTTCGGAGAACGCGAAGGCATAGACACGGCGGTGCCGGCAGCCCTGGTGGGCGCCATCATCTACGGCCTGGCGTTTTTCTTCATTGGTCAAGGACTCTTTGCAAGCATCATCGCGGGATTCGTCTGGCTGGCGGCGCTCGGGAGCCTCTACGACATGAGCTGGTTGAAGGCCGGCGCGACCGCGCTGGTCGTGTGGGTTGCAGCGGCCCTCGTGAGCATCGGCTTGCCGACCGTGATGGGACCCCTGTGAGGCTGACACCATGGGCGTCACCGTAAACTGGTCACGGATGGGCATAGGCTCGGTGCTCGCGTTTCTGGTGGGCTGGTTCTTGTTCGGGCTGCTTGGCGCAGTCATCTTGGCCATTGTCGTGATGCTGCTGATGGGCATCATCAAGGTAAAGTAACGGCCGCTCACCGTGGAATCTCGGACAGTCGTTTGCAGGTGGGTTCCGTGTTCGCTATCGAAACAGCAGTCGCGCTTGGTGCAGCTGCGGTCAACGCGGTCGTCGGCCTCTTGGCGAGGGCGGTGCGCCCGGCGGTCGACGACAAAGAGGGCGCGCTAGAACACGCCCAAGGTGTGGCCCCATAAGCCCACCGCGAAGAGGGCGACCACGGTCGCAACCCAAGCGGGCTTGCTGGCCTTCAGCATCACCAAGCCGTCGCTGGCGGGGAACGCGAACGTTAAGGGGATCTGCCGCGCGATTTTCACTTTGATTCCAATGGTGGGGAGCGGGATGAGGTTGAACCCCGCGAGCAGGACGTTCACAAACGCGATGGCGCCGATAATCACGGCGATGGGGTCCCGGAACCGTCCCGGGGTCGTGCCGAACAGGACGGAGAGGCCGATGAAGACGGTTGCGCAGGCGAGGTTGGTTGCCGGGCCGGCCGCACTGATCCGGAGGTGCTGCTTGGGCGTGATCTTGCCGGAGACCTCGGTGGTGCCAGGGAAGGCGAGCATCCACCCTGCGCCAGCGCTTGCTACTCCAACGAGCAAGCCCGCTGGAAAGTAGCGGTACTCGGCAACCGCGCCGTAGCGCTGGGCGACCGCCTTGTGCGCGAGTTCGTGGGAGAAGAAAGCGGTCGAAACGGCCACGAAGGAGCCCGTGATGATGAGCAGGACAAGGGACGCGCCGCCGAGCTGGAAGTAGTCGAGGAGGTGGCGCGCTCCGCCGATGTAGGCGAGGGCAAAGGCGAGCGTCATGACCGGGACGCCGACGGCGACCTGGAAGGCCTCGGTTCTACTGAACCCAAGTCCAAAGTTCTGGCGCGGAACTTTGCGTTTCGGTTCAGGCATGTCATGTCAATGTTGCGGTGGCTATTAGGAACGGCCCCCAAGCCGCGACCGCATAATCGACACGGGGCTCCAAGTCGAGGAGCGTCCACAAGGCCAAGGCCCCGTCCCCGTTTCGGACATGGGGCCCCGAACTTGTCTGCTGGAGCCGACCGGCTGAGGGGGCATGCCAACTAGCAAGGACGCCTTCCAACCGATAGAAGGTAAGAACATGGTAAGGCGAAGAATGGTCATGGTAATCTCCGCGATTGCGATCGCGGCGGTTGTGTTTGGAGCTGGATATGTGGTACTGCAATCGAGTCCGTCGGCCGCGGGCCCATGTGCGCTTAGCGCAGTGAGCCTCGGCGCGGCATCGAATTTCGCGGTCCTTGCGGGGTCGACGGTGACCAGCACGGGTCCGACGATCATCCACGGGGACCTCGGCGTGAGCCCGGGAAGCGCGGTTGAAGGGTTCCCGCCGGGAACCGTGTCTGGCACGCAGCATGTGACGGACACGACCGCCGCGGCGGCCATTGGCGACTTGACGGTCGCCTACAACGGCGCCGCCGGACGCACGCTCTGCCCCATCACCACGGCGGGGAACCTCGGCGGGCAAACGCTCGCTCCGGGCCTGTACAAATCCACCTCGGGCCTCGAAGTCACTTCGGGTGACCTCACGCTCGACGCGAAGGGCAATGTGAACGCAGTTTGGATCTTCCAGATGGCGTCGACCCTCACGACGACCGAAGGCCGCGCCGTAATCCTTGCAGGTGGCGCGCGTGCATCGAACGTCTTCTGGCAGGTCGGCACCTCGGCCTCCTTGGGGACCAACTCGACCTTCGTGGGCACGATCATGGCTGACCAGTCGATCTCGCTTGACACCGGCGCGGTCCTGCAGGGCAGGGCGCTCGCACGGATTGGCGCGGTCACGCTTGATGCAAGCACGGTGAATCGGCCCTAGGCGGCAGGGGGGCGGCCCGACTGGGGCCGCCCGCTTTGCCCCAACTTATTTCCGTGTTCAGGGCCTTAGAAAGGCCCATGCGCGGCCCCCTGCGGTCTGCCACGGTTTTGCTTTCGTGGAGTCTGATCTTTCCCCTCCTCCCCCTCCTCGCCGCGCCCCCGGCCATAGCCGCCGCCCCGGCGGCGGGCACCCCGACGCCCAACCTCGCGGGCGTGTGGGCCACCGACGACGGCGCGATCTTCGAAATCACGGTCGACGGCACCTCTTTTGATTCCACGGTGCTCAAGGACGACTGCACGGGCGGCCCGCGCGACTTCGTGATCAAGGGCACCTTCGACGGGACCTACATCGAAGGCACGACGCAGCGGTGCGACGACGCAGATTCAAAGCTCGTCACCGACTGCGGGACCTCCGCGCTCTGGGAGACAAAGTTCTTCGCGAATTTCACGGCGATTGACATCATCGGCGACTACACGGGGGAGTTTTGGAGGTACGACACGGACGAAAACGGCACGTGGGTCAACTGCTCGTTGAAGTACAACTTCCAGGAGGATGTCGCCATGGCGCGCAAAGACTGCCCGATCCTGACCTTCGAAGAGCTGGGCGTCCGCTACGTGAGCGACGCCACCCGCCTCGACGACGACATTGCGCGCGCAAAGCGCATGGAGGGGGGCGAGTCCCTGCAGTGGACCGACGCGCAGCTCGCCGCGGGTGGATTCAAGGAAAAGGTGGACACGTTCATCGCGGGCCTGCGGACTTGGGGATTCAGCGCGTCCATCAACTCGGCATTCCGCCCGATCACCTACCAGGGGCACTTTGCCGACCTGCGCAGGTGCGCGCTCGAGCTTGCCAACAACATCCGCAGCGACCCGGACATCGAGCCGTTCCTCACGACCTCGGTCGCGCGGCTGAAGGCGGAGGTGGCCAAGCACGCGATCAAGGGGACGGACCTGACGGCGGGCTCGACGGTGATCCCGGTGCCGTTTGTCTGCTACAGCGACCCGCTGACGAACTGCCCGCATGTCGACGAGCGGGCCGTCGACCTCAGCATCCCGGGCGACAGCAACGACTCGCTCGACTGGGTGGGGGCGATGTACGGGTTCTGCAGGCCGTACCGCGACAAGGATCGCCCGCACTGGGACTGGGTCGGCGACAACCCGTTTGGGGTGGACAAGTGCAAGTTCCTGGGGACGGGCCCGGGGGAGGCGACCATTACCTTCGAGGGGAAGTCGCCGATCAACTTCCTCGTGACGGACCCCTACGGGAACAAGGTGGGGTTTGACCCGGGGACGAACGCGACAGTGAATGACATCGGAGAGAGCCACGCGTTCTACAGCGGGCCGGGCAGCGAGCCGCAGGTGATTCAGATCTTCGCGGGCGGCGGGAACGCAGGCAACTACACGGTGTCGGGGGTCGGGACGGGTGCGGGGGGCTACACGCTCACGGCAAGCGTGGCGGACAGTTCGGGGACGATCGTGGACGAAACGAACAACACCGGGACGGCGGCGCAGGGCCAGGCGATTTCGGGGATGGTGTTCGGCGTGAAGGACGATTACGCGAAGAAATTCCCGTGGAGTGTGGGGACGTTCAAGTCGATGTCGAGCGCGTCGGCCGTGGTCTGGTCGGTGGAGACGGGGAAGGGGACGGTCGATGTCGAGGTGCCGCTTTCAGGCGTTGAATTTGCAATGTCGGCCCCAGCGGGGGACGTGCTGGCCTTGAAGGCGGCCGGCGCGGGCGCAAGCGGCCCCGCCCGCGTGGTGCTCCCGAGCGCTTCGGTGACGGGCGATGTGGTGGTGCGTGCGGACGGCGCGGTGGTGCCGTTCACGAAAACGGTCGAGGGCGACAGGGTCGTCCTTACGTTTGACCGGCCCGCGGGGACGAAGTTCGTCACGATCGAGGGGGTTGGCGGGTCGGGCACGTTGAACTCGGGCGGGCCGGCGGCCCAGGGGGTTGACACGGGCGGCGTGATCGTGATCGCGGTCGTTGCGATTGTGGCAGTGGCGGCCCTGGTGGCGGTCGTGATCATGAGGAGGCGCAAGGGACAGGGTAGGTCGCCAGCGGCAGAGCCTCCGAGGGTGGAGCCGCCGAAGGGTCCATAGATCCGGTAAGGGCCCCGGCGACCTCCACGCGCGATTGCCCCCGCGCCCCCCGCCAACCTACATATCATCACGGCCCCCCTCGCGCACCTTTGTCAGGTGAATCCCGATGGCCCCAATCAACGCCCGCACCCCCCGCACCGCCTGCCTCCTACTTTGCGCCTCCTTGATCCTCCCGGCCCTTCTTGCCGCCCCGGCCCTATCGGCCCCGGCGTCCGGCTGGTCCATCGCTGAGCACATCGATGCGGACCACGACGGGTTCGCGTACAACCCCAGCGTCGCCGTCGCGCCCGATGGGACGGCCATGGCGGTATGGTATGAGGAAGGCGTGGGGCACACCGACATCTGGGCGAACCACTTCGTGCCGGGCCACGGGTGGGGCGTTGCCACGATGATCGACTTCAACGCGGCCTCGAATGCGTTTTCGCCCCGCGTGGGGGTCGACGCGGAGGGAAACGCTGTCGCGGTTTGGATTCAGGAGGAATCGCACCTCAACGCCTACGCCGCGCGCTACGCTGCGGGTGTCGGGTGGTCGGGCCCGGTAGCGCTCGAGACCAATGACACGGATGCCGTGGGTATCGAGGTCGCCGTTGGCGCCGATGGCAGCGCGGCGGCGGTGTGGCTGCAGCGAGGGAGCTTCGACGATGTGTGGGCGAACCATTTCACGCCGGAGGGCGGCTGGGAAGGGGCGGTGATGGTCGAAGCGCAGGACGGGATCGTCTTTACGCTGCGTGTGGCCGCAAGCGGAGGCGGAACCGCGCTGGCGATCTGGCAGCAGTACCACGACCCGGCTATCGAGTCGCGGGTCTACTCGTCCGAGTACGTGGGGGGCGCGGGGTGGGGCCGGCCCACGATGGTCGAAGACCAAGACGCAGGTGGCGCCGAGATGGACGCCGATGTTGCGCTCGACCCCAACGGAAATGGCGTCGTGGTCTGGGCCCACTACAACAACTTCGGCAATCAAAACGTCAGCGCGGGCGCTTTCATCCACGGCCGCGGTTGGGAGCGTGTGGGGCTCCTCGAGCACGATGACACGGGGGTTGCTTCGAAGCCGAAGGTCGATGTGGATGCAGCGGGGGACGCGGTCGCGATCTGGTTGCAGTCCGACGGCATTCGCTACAGCATTTGGGCAAGCTCGATGCCGTCGGGTGGGACCTGGAGCGGGGCGGCGCCGGTCGAGCGCACCGATTACGACGCCTCGGGCGCCAGCCTTGCTGCCGACGCGGCAGGCGATGCGGTGGCCGTGTGGGGGCAAGACGTGGGGGGCCGCTCGGACGTTTGGGCGAGCCGCACCACCCTTGGGGGGAAGTGGCAGGCGCCGGAGCTCATCGAGACAGACAATGCCTGGTACGCCGGGGAGGCCGACGTCGGGATCGACGCGGGCGGCAACGCGGTCGCCGTTTGGAAGCAGTCTGACCAACTGACATGGAACGTTTGGGGGAACAACTTCGTAGCCCCGGACATCACGGCGCCTTCGCTTTCGGTCACCGCTCCCGCGCAGGGCGCGGTCATCAACGGCACGGCCGTGTGGGTCGCCGGGACGGCGGAGCCGGGGTCCTCGGTGTCGGTGGACGGCGTGGGCGCCGCGCTTGCACCGGACGGTTCATTCGGGCTCCTGGTCGCCGTAGCGCCCGGCCCACACACGATCGAAATCCGTGCCTGGGATTCGTGGGAGAACTCCGCTAATCGAACGGTCGCCGTGACGGTGGTCGACCGGGTGCCGGCACTTGAGGCGCAGCTTTCCTCGACGGAAGCCAACTTGACAGCCGCGCGTCTGGACCTTTCGGCGGCGCAGGCGGCGCTGTCGGCCATCGAGGAGTCAGGGGACGCCACGGACGCGGACCTTGCAGGTGCGCGCGACAACGTCACGGCGGCGCAAGCCCAAGTCGCGGCGCTGCAGTCGGCGCAGGCCACCGATGCGGCGGCCCTTGCTGCGGCCCGGTCGAGGATCGACGCGCTCGAACAGACGCTAACCGCGACGCGCGGGTAGCTGTCCGCCACCCGCGCGCAGTTGAATGCAACCAATAGCACGAGGGCCCCGCCAGCCGACACGTCGATGGCCGTGCTGCTCGGCGCGGTCGGAATCGCGCTCGGGGGCGCCGGGCTGGTGACGGCGATCATGAGGACGCGCCCCGGCGTGGCGAGCGTCAAGGACCCCGCGCCTGCAAGGGGCGGGGCGGACGCGGAGACGGCGGAGAAGGGCGAGGCGCGCGAACCCGCAAGCCTCAAAGGCCGCGACCGGTGAGGGAGCCCCGCCCATGCCCACCGTCTTTGTCAATATGGGAATCTCCCTCGACGGCTACATCGCGGGCCCCAACCGCGGCCCCAGAAATCCGCTCGGCGACCAGGGGATGCAGGTGCACGAGTGGATGTTCCATCAGCAGGCGTTCCTCGACAACCTCAAGCTCTCCGGAAAAGGCGAGACTGGCCCCGACAACGACCGCATCAAGCGCACCGTCGCGCGTATCGGCGCAAACGTCATGGGGAAGCGGATGTTCGAAGAGGGGGAGGCCAACTGGCCCGAGGAGGCGCCGTTCCACAACTCGGTGTTTGTGCTCACCAAGGAGAAGCGCGCGGCCTGGGTGCGGCCGGGCGGGACGACCTTCTACTTCGTAAACGGGGGCATCGACGACGCGCTCAAGCGGGCGAAGAAGGCCGCGGGCGCGAAGGATGTCAGGATTTCGGGCGGGGCGAATGTGGTGCAGCAGTACCTGAATGCGGGGCTTGTCGATGCGGTGGAGTTGGCGATTTCGCCGATGATCCTTGGGGAGGGGCTGAGGTTGTGGGATGGGGTGGACAGGAAGCGGGTTCACTTGGAGGTCGAGGAAGCTACAGATTCGCCTCTAGTTACGCACGTGAGATACAAGGTGCGGCCTGTGGCGTAAGCCTTGTTCGCGCGTCCATGGCCGCGGCGCGGCAGTCAAGGATCAGTCCAGGAAATCGCCCAAGGCTTGGAGGTCGAGGAACATTGTTCGATTTGCCCGGTTTCGTTCGCGTTTTGTCTCGCGCGTCAGTTTGAACCCACACTTTTCGTAAAAAGGAATGGCTTCGGGCTTGGCCTCGAGGATGAGGAGGCGGACGCCAGACCGTTGCCCCTGGAAAAGGGCCTCAGCCACGATGTCCCCAAGCAGGTGCCGCCCGACTCCCCGGCTCTGCCATTCCTTCGCGACCGCAAGCCGGCCAATCTTCACCGCCGGAAACGCGTCGACCTTTTCCTCCGCCGTCTTCGAAAATGACTTCACCGTTTTCAGGTACTCCGCGCGGAGACCGTCGTTGGTAATGGTGTAATAGGCGATGAGCTCCCCGTCATAGAAGACGAGGTAGGTTTTGCCGAGCCCCGCTTCGTCGAATTCCTGAACTTCCTTCGTATTGGGAAAATCGTCAAGCTCCTTGTTGCCGCAGGTAAACCCCTTGACGCGCTGCGTCTCGTGGAAAGGCTCGACCCGGAATTTGGAGGAATCCACCTCGGACTTGTGCGTGAATCTCGTCACGCCGCCGGCTCCCCTGAAATCACTCGAGGGGGGACGCGGCACCCTTTCGGTGCTTGCGCTGGTAGCGCACGATGGCCTCTTCGTAGAGTTTTTTCTGATCGGCGGTCAGCTTGAAGTTCTTGAGACGCCGGCGGAACTCCTCGACGTCGGCCTTGCGCCGGATGACCGGGATTGGTTCAGGATACGCCATGCCGGGGCCCCCTGCTGGATGGCAGGAAATATGCCTACATAAGGGTGCGGGGAGCCAGGGCATAAGCCTGTGGTAATGGCTTGCAAGCGCGAGATGGGAAATGTGTTCGAGCCACGAGAAACCGCGCTGGCGTGGTCAAAAAGGGTGGTTGGCACGCCCCCGAGGCGGCGGTGGTGGTGGGGGGTCAGGCGATCCGTTTCGGCGCCCTGGGAGGGCGGCCGGGCCCCCCCGGATGCCACTTGCGGTAGAACCCGGGGATCTCGCGCAGGTAGCGCTCGAGCGTGGCGATGGCGGGCGCCCGGTTTGGGTGGGCCGCCCGCAAGCGGCCCACCCGGGGGGTTTCGATTGCAATCAGGGCACGTTGACGACCGTCTCGCAGTGCTTCGCCGTGTCTGTCCCCGCGCCGCCGTCGGCCGTGTCGTCTCCGGACCCGCCATCGAGTCGGTCGTCGCCGTCGTCACCGTTTAGGATGTCGTCGCCCGCCCCGCCGTCGAGTCGGTCGTTGCCGCCACCGCCCCACAGCGTGTCGTTCCCGGATCCGCCGTCGAGGTGGTCGTCGCCCATCGACGAAAAGAACTCCACGTCACCTTGGTCGAAGTCGCCCCAAAGCTGGTCGTCGCCCGGGCCCCCGCCAACGCGGTCGTTTCCGAACACCGCCGTGTCGTTTCCGGGGCCGCCGCCGATGCCCGAGCCTCGCACGATGTCGTTGCCTTCGCCGCCGTCCACGGTGCTGTTGCCGCTGATGATCGTGTCATCGCCCGCCTCGCCCCTGAACCCGGCGCCGTTGACGAGGATGTCATCGCCATCGTTCCCATCGACGTCGTTGTCTCCGCCCTTGAGGTAATCATTGCCCGCGCCGCCTTGGAGCGAGTCGCCCGTAAGGAAGAGGTCTCCGTCGTCGCCGCCCGAAACGTGATCGTCCCCGCCGATCAGTGTGTCGTTCCCGTTGTTGCCGAGCAGCCAGTCGCCGCGCAGGTCGTCGACCCCCGCGCCGCCGCGGATGTGGTCATTGCCACCCACGAAGTAGTCGGCGCCGCTGGTCCCATTGAGGTCGTCCCCCATTGCGAGGTCGTCGCCGTCCCCCGCGTCGATGTGGTCGTCCCCGCCGTACCCGATCTCGACATCGATGCTGCGGTCGCCGGAGAGGTTGTCGTTCCCGTCGCCGCCGTCGATGTGGTCGCTGCCGAAGTAGACGGTGTCGAAGCCTCCGACGCCCGTCGGGGGGTCGGCATCGCCGTTGGCGCCTTCGCCTTGGACGCGATCGTTGCCCGGCCCCGCCCAAAGGTGGTCGTCGCCGCCATACATGGTGTCATTGCCCGGACCTCCGACGATCCGGTCGCCCAGCAAGAAGTCGTCCCCTTCGCCCGCCAAGAGCGTGTCGTTGCCGGACACGACCGAGTCGACGCCCGCGCCACCGAATTCGAGGTCGCCGAGCAGCGTATCGTTTCCGTCGCCCCCATAAAGCGTGTCGTCCCCCGCCGCCAGCACGTCGTCACCGTCGTTGCCCGCGAGGTTGTCGCCGGCCATCGTGTCGGCGCCGTCGCCGCCCTCGATGGCGTCCCATCCGCCCGTGAGGAGGTCGTTGCCGGTCCCTCCCTGGATCCCGTCGCCACCTCCGAAAGTGATGAAGCCCGAGCGCGGTGCCGGCGCCGCCGGGTTGCCGCCGGGGCCGGAAACAAGCGTGTCGTTCCCGCCCGTGAGCGTGTCGTTGCCCGCCCCGCCGAGAATCCCATCGCCCAGGAAGTAATCGCGGCCCTCGCCACCGTCGAGGAAATCGTTGCCGCCCTCGATCAGGTCGTCGGCAGCAGCCCCCACAAGCCAGTCGCCGTAGAGTTCATCGTCGCCGTCACCGCCGTAGATCAGGTCGTCGCCGGTTCCTCCGCAGAGGACGTCATTGCCCTCCATCCCGTAGACCGTGTCGTTGCCGCCGAGGCCGGCAATCACATCCGCACCATCCGTGCCCGTGAGCACGTCATCCGATTCGGTTCCGACGATGGTCGCGGTCGCCCCGCCGCAGGTTACAGCCGTCTCGGCGCCCGCGAGGGCCGCCGAGCCCACCGCGCCCAGGAGGGCGATGGCGATCACAGACGCTAGCAAGTGGTTCTTCGAGGTGCTCATGGGGTTTCCCGGCCCCCAAGGAATGGCCGGGAGGGCATAAGTTGGATGAGAACGGGGCCGGGCGGGTACAAAACGCAATTGGTAACGCGACTGGGCCGGGTCGGCGATCACGGGCGATCGCTGCGCAGCTCGACATTTGTGATTGCCTCGCACCTGCGCGCGGCATCGAGACCGAACTCACCGTCACAAGAATCGAAGCCGTCCCCCCCGTCCATGCGGTCGGTCCCGTCCGAAAGGAACTCCGTATCGATGGCGGATTCGCCGACGAGCGTATCGTTGCCTGTGCGGCCAAGGAGGGTGTCCGAGCCATAGCTGATCGTGTCGTTGCCGACGCCGCCTCCAAAGGTGTTGTCGCCCGAGACGGCGTCGCCTAGCAGGAGATCGTTGCCGGCGCCGCCGTCCAGGAGGTCGTCGCCGCAAACGATGAAGTCGTCTCCGGCGCCGGCGTTGATGCGGTCGCCCGCAAGCTGGTCGTCGCCGGGTCCGCCGTATAGGCTGTCGTCCCCAGCAACGAAGGTGTCCGTGCCGGTGGATCCGCCGATGTTCTCGCCTATGAGGGTGTCGTTGCCTGCCCCGCCGAAGAGAATGTCGTTTCCGCCGGTAACGCTGTCATTGTCGTCGCCGCCGCCCAGGATGTCGCCGCCCAGCGTGTCGCTTCCGCTGCCGCCGTAGATGCGGTCGTTTCCTCCGATCAGGGTGTCGTTGCCTTTCTCCCCGAGAATCCCGTCGCCTCCGCCGTACTGGATGAACTCGGCTCGCGTTGGCGGTTTGGTGGGAGTGCCACCGGGGCCTGAGATGAGGAGGTCGTTGCCGCCGGTAAGCAGGTCGTTGCCGCCACGGCCGAGGATCCCGTCGCCGAGCATGTAATCCATGCCCGGGCCGCCGAACAGGGTGTCGTCGCCGCCTGCGAGAACATCGTCGCTGTCGGTTCCGACCAGCCAATCGCCATAAAGCTCGTCGTCGCCCCGGTTGCCGTACAGCACGTCGTTGCCGGGGCCGCCGCAGATCACGTCGTTGCCGCCGAGCCCGTAAAGGGTGTCATTTCCACCCAGGCCGGCGATCACGTCGTTGGCTGCCGAGCCGAACAGCGTATCCGGGCCCTCCGTGCCGACTATGGTGGCGACCGCGCCGCCGCACAGGATGGGTGTTGGGTCCGATGAAACGGACAAGGCCGCCAACGAGGGAAGCAGGAGGGCCGTCCCCGCCAGAATTGCGACAATCCGGCCTTGCATCCGCTTCCGCCGAAGGCAAGTTGTTGGCCCCTATGATAAGCGCATTGAGAACCGGGCCGTCCTCCTATTTGGAGAATCGGAAGGGCGACGAACATCCTGTGCGCACCGCACCGGCCAAATAGGTGAACGGCCGCGTTTCCGATTGCCTTAATAGTTGTTCTGCGAGGAGGGATGCTCGAAGCGTCCGAACTGCAGCGTCATGTTCGCACTCGCGCTGGAGAGGGCGGTCCCCGGGGGGGTTCGTTGGCAAGCTATGTGGGTTGCCTGGCGGCGCTCATGGGTGTGGCCTTTCTCGCCTGCCTCGGGGCTATGGCGCCGGGCGTGGAGGCCGACGCTGGCGACGAGCCGCGACGGGAGCCCCTCGCGATCACTCCGATGGCCACGGCCAACGTGACCGTGAGGACGCAGCCCGCGGGCCTTTCCATTGTAGTCGACGGCGTGACGGTCCTTTCGCCGGCGACTTTTGAGTGGACGGACGGCTCGCCGCACGCGGTGGAGGCCCCGGTGTTGCAGGCGTTCGGCGACGTGCGGTACATGTTCACGAGTTGGTCGGACGCAGGCTCCGCCAACCACACCGTCAACGCAAGCCAGGGGGCGGCAATCGTGGCGTCCTTCGAAACGGAGTACCGGGTGACGGTCTCCACCATTCCAGCGGGCCTGGAGATCGAAGTCGACGGTGTGCGGGCGGCCGCCCCGTACAAGGGGTGGTGGCGCGCCGTCTCCGCGCATGTCGTCTACGCCGTGGAGGTCCAGTACCCCGCGCCGGACGTTCGCCTTTTCAAGACGGGCTGGAGCGACGGCGGCGCGCCGAACCACACGGTAACGGCGGGCGGGCCGATCTCGCTCGTGGCCGCCTTTCTCACGGAGTACATGCTGGTGCTCGAGACGGCGCACGGCGCGGCGGTCTGCACGCCGGTGCCCTGTTGGTACGGCGACGGGGACACGGCGACCTTTGCGATCGCTGGCGTTCCGGGGCCGGAGAGCGGGATTCGGTACCTCTTCGACGGATGGCTGCTGCAACCCAGCAACGCGACGGTTTCGAGCCCCCTCACGATGGACGGGCCCAAGCACCTGGTTGCCATGTGGCGGACGCAGGTTTGGGTGGAGGCGGTGTCGGCCTACGGGAACCTACGCGGCGGCGGTTGGAATGACTTGGGGGGGACCATCCACCTGTCGGTCGAAGCCGTAGCGAATGAAACGAACAGCACCCGGCACCGCTTCGTCGCGTGGAGCGGCGACGAGAACTCGACGGCGCCGGACATGGCGTTCACCGCGCGGGGGCCGATGAACATCGCGGCATCGTGGGCGACCCAGTACCGGCTAAGCCTGGATTTCGGGCATGGAACGGCGAGCACGGTCGAGTGGTACGACGAGGGGACCCTCCACAACTTCTCCTTCAGCTCCGCGCCGGCTCCGCCAGGGGTCAGGTGGGATTTCGCGGGCTGGACAGGGAATGTGCTGGCACCGGCGCCGTCGTTTGCGGTGCTGATGGACGGACCCAAGGTCGGGGTCGCCCGGTGGAACACATCTTTTTTCGTGACAGTCGAGGGCGGCCATGGCGTCCCTGCGGGAGGAGGCTGGTACCGGGATGGCGCCCCGGTTACCGTGTCGGTCGTCTCGTCACAGGTGCTTGAGGGCGAAACCCGGTGGCGCCACGCGGGCTGGAGGGGCGATTTCGAGGCGGCCACGGGGGAAGTCTCGTTTGCAGCTCAGGGGCCGGCGAACCTCACGGCCCTTTGGGTCCCTCAGTTTTTCCTCGCGATCAACGCGGGCAAAGGTTCTGTCCCGTCGTCCGATTGGCACGACGCGGGGACCGTCGTGCAGGTGGCGCCAGACGCCGCCGAGGTGGAAGTCAACGGCGAGCGGTGGCAGTTTACGGGGTGGACCGGGTCGATAACGACGAGCAAGCGCGTCATTCTCGTCACCATCGATGGGCCAAAAACGCTCACCGCGACGTGGGCTCGCGTCGGTGCTCCGCCAGCAATTGGCCCCATCCCCGCGGCCATCGCCGCGGTGGCCGCGGCGGGAGCCGCCTTCATCGTATTCATTCGATCGCCGCGCGGGGGGTTGGTGCTCGGAGCGATGGCGATCCCTCTGTTTACACGGCTGCGCAAGGACGAGGTCCGCAACCAGTTCACGCGCGGCCGGCTCCTGCAATTCATCGAGGACAACCCTGGCGCGAGCTACATCCAGGTTCGCCGGAAGCTCGGCCTGTCGAATGGCGCGTGCGCCTACCACTTGCGGGTGCTGGAGAGGCATGGTAACGTTCGGCGCGTCGTTCGAGGGGCCGGCGTGCGCTTTTACGGCCCCGACTACCGGTTCGACGCAGAAGCCCTGCCGCCCCTTGCCTACTTTCAGCGGCGGATCCTCGAGGTGATGGTCGAACGCGATGACGTGACCTTCGCGGAGGTCTCGGCGGCCCTAAGCGCGGCCGGCCATGCTGTCACGGGCACAAACCTCGGGTACCATTTGAACGTCCTCGCCCGCGAGAAAGGACTCATTTCGTCACGGCGCGAGGACCGAAAGACGATTTACTTCGTCGAGGGGGCGCGGCGGGAGTACCTGCGCCGGCGCCTTGCTGAGGAGGAGGGGGCCGACGAGATGATGGACACCGCCGCGCTGCCGGGTGGGAACCGAAGGGAAGGGGCGGCCGAGCCGTGGGTTGCAGACCGTGTAGCCGCCCCCACCGTTCCGCCCGACAAAGCCATCCGGCAGGGCGCCGATCCACCTCGCGGGCAAGAGGCGGACAACGCCGGGGGAGAAGACCATGAAGATCGAAGATGACGAGGCGCTCGCGGTGCGACTGTCGAGGGTTGCCGTGGGTGCCGCCTGGATCGGGCTGGTGGCGGCGCTTGCCGTCGTCGGGAACGGGGCCGGAGCCGCGGGCAACCTCACCATCGATATCCTCGCGCCGGCCGAAGGCAGCGACTTCGACATCCCGACGGTCAACGTGTCCGGCACCGTCTCCCCGGGGGCCAAGGTCCAGGTCGACGGATTGCTCGCTTTCGTGGACGGCAACGGGTCGTGGGCCGTGCGGCTGGCCTTGGGCGAGGGGCCCAACAACGTTGTCGCACGTGCATGGGACGACGGCGGGAACGAAACGGCGGCGTCGGTTAATGTGACGTTCACGAATCCGCTGTGGGGGGTGGTGGGCGACCTCGCCGACGCGAACGCCGAGATCAATGCCACGAACGCGGAGCTGAGCTTCACGGAGGACCAGCTTGCCGAGGCGCAGGCGGAGATTGCGGATCTTCTGGCCGCGACCACGAGGTTTGATGGGGAAATCGCGCAGCTGCAGGCAGCGCTTGACGATGCGGTTGCAAATGGGTCAATCTCGGAGGCCGCGATGCTTGAGTTGCGAGGCGATCTCCTTGACGCGCAAGCGGCCTTGATTCGGGCGCAGTCCGACATTGTGGAGCTCCAAGCACAGATGGCTGAAGCGCAGGCCAACCGGACCGAGACTTGGGCGACGTTAACCGACAGTCGGGCCGACCTGAACGAGACGCGGGCCGACTTGGCGGAGGCCCAGGCTCGCGTGGACGCGATCGGGCTAGAGTTGCAGGGAAACCAGGTCGAGCTGGTCGAGGCCCAGAACGCGGCGGCGGCGGCGAGCACCGAGGCGTCGCGCGCCTCGGGCGCCGCGGGGACGTCGATGGGCGTCGCGTTCTTCGGGCTCGTCGTGGGCGGGGTGGGCGTATTCCTCAGCTTTGCTCGGGGCCGCGGCCGGCAAGATCGCTAACGCTCGGTGGGCCGCCCGCCGCGGCTTCCGCCCCGGCCCCCCCGGATGCCACTTGCGGTAGAACCCGGGGATCTCGCGGAGGTACCGTCCCAGCTTGGCGATCGCACGGGCTTGTTTCAGCGGCGAGAGCACAAGATTCTCGGGCCACGGGTCCGGCATGTCCTTCGGCCTCGGCGGCTCAACGCCGCTCGGCCCCCCGTACCCCGTCCGCTCGAACGCGTGCCGCTGAAGGATCGCCCGAATGGGCTCGGCATCCACAACGGTCCCGAGCGCTCGCGGCACGATCACCAACCCGCCAAGGTGCGCGAAGTGAGCGGGCAGAAACACCGCCTCGGCCCAGAGGTGGTCGACGAGCGCCCCGAGCGTTCGAGGAATCGAGTGGCCGACCGCTACGATCAGCGCTGCGCGCGCAGGCTTGTTCACGCACATGGTGACGCCGTCGATCACCTCGCCCTCGCGCTCGCCCTGCGAGGGGTGGAAGCGGCGCGTCATCGGGAACGGGTTTGGCACCGCCGCAACGACCTCGGGGGGCGCGAAATACGTGTGGCGCACCACCCACGCGACGAACAGGCCCATCAGTTTGGGATCGTCGTATAGCTCAAGCCAGAACTGCAGCTCCAGATCGACCGCGCCGGGTGCAGGCGATCTTGATTGCGCGACCGTGAGCCGCTCGTCTCGAGCCCACCTCCACCACGGCATGTCTTCGCCTTCAGGAAACGAGGGAGGCGATGGCAGCAACTCCGCGCTCCGCGGCTGGCTGTACATCGGCCGCTCCCGCCGCGCCTCTTTGAGGTGCTCGATAACGCGGGGGAAGGCCTTGCGATCCAACCGCACCGGCGCCCGCCACCGCTTCGGCAGGACGGCGGGCTTCTTCGGCCGCCCTTGCGCCGGCCCCCGGTACCCGTACAACTCGAAGGCGCGCCACTTCAGCGCCTCGAGCACCGGCCCCCACTCGGTGAAGGAGGCGAGCGTGGTGGGGACGATGAAGAGGTTCGCGAGGTTGGTGAAGTGGAGCGGGCTGGAGGGGGAGCCGGGGTA
>JBGPJF010000008.1:0-69575 GCA_041485285.1 Thermoplasmata archaeon
CATGGCCCCGCACATTTCCTCCATGCTCACCAACTCGGAGGTCGCTGGGTGGTGTGACCAATGCCCGACCATAACCGGGTGAGGAGCCCTTTCCAAGCGCCTTACGGATGCACCCATGAACGCAACTTAGTGGGTCGTGCAGTCTATTGCCATGAAAGCGTTTGGACTCAATAACAACGCATGGCTCGACCCGAATGAGAGCGGCAACAATCAAATGACCGTTTTCAGGCCTCATCGCCCTATGGAAGCGGGGGCATCGCGTCAGGCTTCCTTTCAGAAAGGGTTCCCTCGAGTGCTCCCCTGATGGAAGAAAAGGAGGAAGAGCCCGCCCCCTTTCGGGGGCGGGCGAATGGGGACGGACGAGAGCAACGGCCTCAAGCTCTTTTGCGAGTTCTTTACGAGCCTCATTCGAGCCCCCGAAGGGGGCTTACGAGCCTCACCCGGCACCCCTGTCGCCCTGGCGGAGCCTTAGACTCGCTTCCGCGGCCGCGCTTCCATCTTGAGCACTCCCGCCTCGAAATCGAGGAAGACCTGAAACCGACGCAGAAAGCTGATCCCAATCAGGCCGTCGATCCGCGATGACGCGGGCAGCGAATGAAGTGCGCATGAAACCTCTTGCGCCTCCACCGGACCCACGGCAATCCTTGGCATCTCGACAACGGGCACGTGTAGAACTCCGCTTGCAGTTGTGATGGAAACCATTCTGGGGTTCAAGCCGGGCTGAATGCCGATAGCAAGGGCGTATTCAGGAGGAATCACGCAATAGGCGGCACCGGTATCGATGGCGACGAGAATCTTGCGCGACGCTACCGGGCCGCGAATCATCGCCTCCGCGACGACCACGCCATGGCTGGGGTCGAACCGGATCGTGGCCAACCGCGCACCTCCGATGAGCGCTCAGAAGCCGAACGCGTATCCGGGTTTGGGAATCGATCCGGCAAAGAAGACGTACAGGTACTCGCGGCGACCCAGCTGGGCGTCGTAGATTTTATCTCGGTCAGGAGAATGGGCAATTATCTTGCCTCGGAGAACCTCCCCGGACGGGGACTCCTTTGCAACTTCCATCAGCACCCATTCATTGGGATACCGCCGCTTGGCTTGGGCGGGCGTGATCAATGGCATCAGGCCTGACTCGGGGGTCGTGTGCAATAAAGGCTTCTTCAAGCCCACCCCCAGGGCATGCCTACGGCGCCGTTCCCCAGGCGGTTAGGGACGTCCCCTTTCCAAAGAGGGATGCGCGCAGTGAAAGTGGGGCCGCAAGGCTATCAGAGTGAGCTGCCGGGGCGAGAGCCCCGATATCCGGAGCAGAAATGGCACAGTCGTGGGGCAGGAGTGAAGCGGTTGCCGCGGAGATTCCCCCGGATGTGGTGAAACGAGCCGGAGGCGCGCAGCCAAGTCCAAACGTCGGGGATGACCCTGCGAGGGCACCCGAAGGTCGGACGCGAAAGTCGCTGCCGCCAAGAAACAGAAGGGGGCTGGAGGAGCCTCGCCCGGCATCCCAGGCAAGAGGCGGCAGGCTCGAAGCGCCTCGGGGGCGCCGCTCCCACCGCGGTCTACTTCGGGGGCTCTAGCTTGGGTTCGGCGGGGTGCGAGCCGGATGGATCCTTCAGGGCGGTCCGACCTCTCCCCCGGAGCCCGAGGGCGAGCCCCACAGCACCCAAGGCCACGCCGGCCAAGCCCACGAGCAACGCCGTGCCCACCTGCCCGGAGGCCCCGGCTGCTTGCGCGGACGCCGACGCGCTTTGGGCTTCGGCGGCCGCGAGGTCCGCCTGCGTCGCGTTCTGTCTTGCGTCCATGGCCACCATTCTTGCCTGCGCGTTGGCGAGGTCCGCGCGCGCGGCCCGCACTTCGGCCTGGTTCGCGCTCGCGGCCGCCTGGAGGGAAACCACTTGCGCTTGGGCCGCCGTGAGGTTGGCCTGCGCGGCACCGAGCTGCGCCTGCGTTGCATTGGCGTCGGCCTCGAGCGCGCTCACGCGTGCCTCCGCGTTGTCCAGGTCGTGGACCGCGGCCGCCAGCGACGACTGGGTGGTTGCCAGCGACGCCTGCGTGGACGCGAGCGCCGCCTGCGCCGCCGTGAGGTTCGTCTCGGCGGCGGCGAGGCCCTGCGTCAGGGCAGGCACCGGGTCGTTGAATGTGATGGCCCCGTAAGCCCTTGCCCGGTTGCCCAACGCGTCCCAGGCCGACACGTTGATCACGTTCGGGCCGGGCGCCAGCGCCAGCTGGACTCCGAACGAACCGTTCGGAGCCACGGTCACCGCCACGCCGTTCACAGAGACCGCAGCCCCCGGCTCGGTCACGCCCGCCACCCATGCCGTCGAAACGTTGGTGGAGGCGCCACGGACGAAACCGGAGAGGGTAAGCGCGGGCGGGTAGTCCTCAACGAACCGGTTCGCGACGATGTTGAACCGGGTTCCGTCGTTTTGCATCCAGACCGCGACCGCGTCCCCGCTCCCGTCGACAGCCACGCCCGGGACTTGCGCGGACCCCGCGTTGTCCGTTTCGATGAGCGCCGCAAGGCCCCAACCCGTGCCGGGGCCCGTGCCGGCAATGTACCGGGTGGCCCAGATGTTGTTGCGGGTGTAATCGCTCTGTTGCCAGACCACAACCGCGTTCCCGCTGCGGTCGACCGCCACCTGCTGGCCATAGGAGGCCCCCAGGCTTACCGTCTGGAGGACCGTACCGTTGCCCCAGCCCGCCCCCGCGACGTAGCGATTCCCCCAGGTGTCGTAGCGGCTCCCGTCCCACTGCGACCAGACGGCGATTGCATTCCCGCTCCCGTCAAACGCCACCTGGGGGAACACGGCGCTGAACGCGTTGCCAGTCTGGATGAGCCCGGGCGCGCCCCAACCCATCCCTGCGGCGTAACGGTTCGCCCACACGTTGTTCCGGCCCCCGTCCCACGCATGCCAAACCGCAAGCGCGTTCCCGCTCCCGTCGACCGCCACTTGGGCGAACACGGCATCGCCGGCGTTGTCCGTTTCGAGGAGCGACGCCGCGCCCCACCCGGCGCCCGCGGCATACCCGTTCGCTAACACATTGTACCGCGTCCCGTCATGTTGGTACCAAACGGCGATGGCGCTCCCGTTCCCGTAGGCCGCCACCTGGGGGGAATACGCATCGCCGGCGTCGTCCGTCTCGATGAGCGACGCCGCGCCCCACCCGGCGCCCGCGGTGTACCGGTTCGCCCAGATGTTGTAGCGTGTCCCGTCGGACTGGGACCAGACGGCAATGGCGTTGCCGCTCGCATCGACCGAGACCTTGGGGCGAATGGCTCCGCCCGAGTTGTTCGTCTCGACGAGTGCCGCAGCGCCCCAACCGGTGCCCGGGCCCGTGCCCGCGACGTACCGGTTCGCGAGGATGTTCGTCCGGGCGCCGTCGGACTGGGACCAGACGGCGAACGCGTTCCCGCTTCCGTCTACGGCCACATGCGGGTAATCCGCGGTTCCATTGCCGGTCTCGATGAGCTCCGAGGTGCCCCATCCGCCGTCCGGGACGTACCGGTTCGACCAGATGTTGCTTCGAATTCCGTCGGACTGATACCACACCGCGACCGCGTTCCCGCCCGCGTCGAGGGCCACCTGCGGGGAGGTGGCATTCCCAACGTTGTCCGTCTCGATGGGCTCCGCATTGCCCCAGGCGCCGGGCGCCGTTGCAGCAGAGGGCGTGGCGGCAAGCAGCAGAAGGGCGGTGATCAGCAAGGAGCAGAGGGCGGGCGAGAGCATGCGGGGATTCATGGGGGGTTCACCTAATTCGAACCCTAGCGCAAAGGGCCGCCTATATGGATGGCGTATGTGAAGTAGGGACGAGGCGCGTGACGGAAAGACGCCAGGCAGAGCCACGGCGAGAGCCCCGAAATCCGGAGCACAAACGGCACAGCTTTGGGGCATGAGTTAAGCGCAAGGCGCGGAGATTCCCGGGGATTTGGTGAAACGAGCCGGAGGCGCTGGAGCCAAATCCAAACGTCGGGGATGACCCTGCTTGGGGACCCGAAGGTCGGATGCGAAAGTCGCTGCCGCCAGGAAACAGAAGGGGGCTTTCGAGCCTCACCCGGCACCTTTCCTCCCTTGCCTTCCGTAAGGGCTCTTGGCCATACCCGTGATTGCCAAAGGCTTATTACAACGTGTTCGAGTGTATTATTTGATGGCCCAGAGCACCGTGACAACCGTTCGCATTCCGTCGGACGACCTCGCACGCCTTCGCAGGCTTGCGGAGCGGCTGAAAGTTGACCGCTCCACCGTCATTCGCCAGGCGCTTGACGCCGGGGTCCGCGAGATCCTTCTCAAGGAGGCGCTCGCGCGCTACCAACGGGGCGAGGGCACCGCTTGGTTTTGCGCCCGCGAAGCGGGGTTCAACCTCCTCGTGTTTATGGACGAGATGAAGAAGCGGGGAGTCCCCTTCCGGACCGACGAGGAATTGCTCGAGCGGCAACTGGAGGAATTCGGCCGTGCCCGGCGCCGTCGTTAACGCCTCGCCCCTCGTGTTTCTTGCGAAACTCGACCTGCTTAGGGTGCTTGGTCTGTTCAAACCGGTCTTGACAACGCAGGTTGTTATCGCCGAGGTCGAACAGGGCCTCGAGCGGGGCCACCCCGAAATCCTCGCCGTCCGGAGAGAGGTCGAAGCCGGTCGCCTCCACATCCGCAAGGTCTCCGCAAGTCCGATCCCCGGGCTCGAAGTGGACGGCGGTGAACTCACGGTTCTCCGATTGGCTTCGCGGGCGGTGGGCACGATAGCCATCGTGGACGACCTTGCGGCAATCCGAGCAGCGCGCCGAAACGGCATCCAGGTGCTCTCGACGCCGTTCCTCCTCCTCGAAGCTGTCGGGGGGGGCAAGATGGAGGCCACCGGATTTCGTGCCTCTCTTGACCAACTTCTTTCGGAGGGTTACCACCTCAGCCCGCGGCTCTACGTGCAACTGCTGGACAAGGCTAAGGGGGCGGGGCGTCGATGAGATCGGCGCTCCCTCACGCGCGCTTCAAGCGCGGCGAGCGGCACCCGTTCACACTCGCTCCCACGAATCGACCACTTTCCAGAACTCAGGGTCGTTATTGTGCACCCACATCACACCCTTCGACCCCTCCACGACGCATCCCAGCCGCTTGTAGTGCTCGATGGCCTCGCGCAGTGTGCGATGGGCGACCTTTCGCGGGAGTCGTAGCTTTATCTTGTTGAGGCTAAGCGGCACATCGGACTTGCGCAGGAGCCGCTCCACCATGGGTAGGGTCGCGAGGGTGGGCCCCTGCTTGTCCATCCGCGGCGGAAAAGGAGTCCCGGAGCTTGCCAAGGATAAAGCAATGAATTAAGGGAGTCTATGAAATCGTCCCTATGACGGAGAGCGGCCCCTCGCCACCAGGGAGATCCGGTCCCGAGGATCGCCGGACGCGCGACGCGAGCAAATCCAAACGTCGGGGATGACCCTGCGAGGGCAGCCGAAGGTCGGACGCTTGAGTCGAATGCCGCCAGTCAAACAGAAGGGGGCTTGAGGAGCCTCGCCCGGCCCCCACTTGCCCGAGCGGACGCGCCACCCGCGGGGCCATGAAGGCGCCCCGCCAATTGCCTCCCTAACTTGCCGCCTTCTTCACGAGCGCGGCGATCCTTGCCTCGTCGGCGGGGGTAAGCTCCGTAATCGCGAAGCCGGTCGACCACATGTGACCCTCGTCGAGGTTCGCCTTGTCGCTGAAGCCCAGCGTCGAGTACCTTGCTTTGAATTTGCCCGCGTTTTGGAAGAAGCAGACGACTTCGCCGTCCTTGGCATAGGCGGGCATCCCATACCATGTCCGCACCGTTAGGGTTGGCGCGGCGGCTTTGATGATTGCGTGGATCCGCTCTGCCATGGCGCGATCCGCTGCAGGCATCGCAGCGATCTTCGCGCGCACGTCGCGTTCCCCGTCCGCCTTGCCGGTGGCCGCCTTCATCTCTTGGGCGCGCTCCCGCATCGCGGCTCGTTCCTCGGCGGTGAAAACCTTCGTCGCCTTCTTCGCAACCATGAAGGCTTCGCACGTCAGCGGACGGCTTAAGCGTTTCCGGCGGCGCTCGACGACCCCGAGTGGTGCACGCGGTTCCACGATGCCGGGCGCTCACGCGCCGAACACGGCCTCGTAGACGTGCCGGTGGAACCAGTGCGGACCCTTCTCGCTCTCAGCGGCAAAGCGCCCGCGCGGCGCGAAGCCCGACCGCACGCCGCGCGCGACCCGCGTGAGCGCGTCGACGTCCTCGTCGTCGACCTCCTGCATCATCCAGACCTCATCGCGGTTCGCGTACTTCGCGGGGTGGGCCACCAGGTGGTACCACTGGAAGAGCGTGCGCTGCGGTTTGCCGGGCACCGGGGGTAGAGGTTGATGCTGAGGCCCCACGGGTAGAAGTTGAGCGTGAGGTTCGGGAAGACGAGCCACCGCTCGGCGAACACACGCTGCTGCGAATGCTCAAACCGCGGGTCGAGCACGCCCGGATCGAAGCCGTGCGCGGGTCTTCGCGCAGGTCGTGCTCGCCCGGGGGGGCAAGAGCGTCCAGTGCGTCGCGAAGAGGGTGGCAAGCTCGCGCGCGAGGAAAGCCTCGCTCGTAAATGCCTGAGCGGGGAGCGCTCGCGCACCGCGCGGGTCGGCTTCCACCTGGAATTCGCGCGCGTCCATCGCCGCACGAAGCGCGCCTCGGGGTTTGAACCGAGCGCGGCGAGGGGGGGTGCGCGGCAGTCGCGCCGCTCAAGCGGCAATCGACGGCCTTAGCGGAAGGCTTCGACGATCGGCGCCGGAAGGGGACGCGCCGGCTGCTCGGGGGGCCAATGGGGAAGCGTCATTTGCAGTCGTAGGTGAGGTCTGTCCATCCCGCATCGGTCATGTGCCCGAAGGCGTTCTCGACCCCACTCGATCCCATCGTATGGTCGACGGCGTGGCCGCCGGGGGCTGTCCCCGTAACATGGCACGGGTCGGCTTGGGCCGAAGCCGCAAGGCCACCGACCGCGACCATCAGTACCGTTCCCAACAGCGAAATTGCAAGTGCTTGTCGTTTCACGTTGTTGCCTCCTTTTCCGCCTCGTTCCTTGTCGCTCGCTGGATGTCGGTTCGGCGGTCAGCCGTCCATGATCGCGGGGAAGCGAATAATGGTATCGGGCCGCCGCGGGTAACGACCCCCAAAGAAACGACCCCGCTTGCCCTTTTCCCGGCCCCGCGGTCCGCAAGGGCCCGCTCACTTTAGCAATTGAACGAGCCCGGGCTAGAAATAGCCGGGGGCCTTTGGGGACAGGCTTGGAGTTGTTGGGGCACCGGGCACATTTTTGACGGAGTGAGAAGCATGATGCGGACTTTCGCGGCTTTGGGTTTGGCTGGACTGCTTACGACCGTTGCGCTGTTTGGCGTGTCCCTTTCGGCGGCGCCGGGGGGAACCCCTTCGCCCTCAATCGCGACGTTGCAGCTTGCAAGCGACTTTGCGCCGAGCGGCCCTTCAAGTGAAGGGGGCGAAGGGGCCGGCGCCGCCAGCAACGACGACCCCCTGTTTTGGCTCAACCACTTCGACTTGCTGCCCGGCGGCGACGAACTCACCACGAGCTACGCCTCGACAAGTTCGGGCGTCGGCGGCGGCCTCACAGCCCTTGTCGTCGAATCCTCCACCACGGGCGATGTGTTCTCGGACGGTGGAAACAAGGTCGTCCAAATGGCCGTCAGCGTGCCCCCGGGCTACGGCGTGACCGGCGTACAGCTCTGCTACGAGCTCACCGCCAACACGAGCTTCGTGTCCCAGATCCGCCTCGCGCAGGTGCAGAACCCGCCCTCGTCGGCGACGGTCCTGCTCGACGATGCCACGAACCTCACGGATCTCGGCCCGATCTGCGTGGACAGCGCCTCGACAGGCTCTCCGATTGACCCCAGCGCCGGCGCGCTCCTCCTCGACTTGCGGTTCAACTTCGGCGACACCGCCGACAAGGTTGCGGTGCGCGGCGTAGCCCTCCACCTGGTGGAGGCGTCCACGGAGAATGTCCTTTGGACCAACCACTTCGACCTGCTGCCGGGCGGCGATGAGCTCACCACGAGCTACGCGTCGACGAGCTCCGGGGTGGGCGGCGGCCTCACGGGCCTCGTGATCGAATCGTCCTCCACGGGCGAGGAATTCGCCGACGGCGGGAGCAAGGTCGTGCAGATGGCCGTGTCCGTCCCCCCCGGGTTCACCGTGAGCGGCGTGCGCGTCTGCTACGAGCTGACGAGCAACGCGAGCGTCATCTCCCAAGTCCGGCTCGCGCAAGTCCAGAGCACGCCCAGCACCGCGCTGGTCATGCTCGACGACGGGACCGACCTTACGGATGTCGGCCCCTCTTGCACGGACAGCTCCGCGACGACCGTAAGCCCGAGCGTCGGCGCTCTCCTGCTCTCGCTGCGCGTCAACTTCAGCGACACGGCCGACAAGATCGTCATCCGGGGCGTCGCGCTGCTCCTCGAAGAGAGCGTCGCCGGTTCCTTGGCCGACCTCCAAGACCTGGTCGCCAGCCTCGACCCGAGCGTGTTCTCGAACAAGAACCACAAGAACACCTTCCTCAACAAGCTCAACGCCGTCTCGAATCAGATCGACGGCGACAGCCTCTGCGACGCGGTCGACAAGCTCACCAATGACCTGCTGAAGAAGACCGACGGCGAGGGCTCGCCCCCCGACTGGGTCATTGATGCCACCGCCCAACAGGCCCTCGAGGACGCAATCCTCGCGCTCATCGACGCGCTTGCTGCCGAAGCCGGGGCACAGGGCCTCGACTGCGGGACGACCTCGGCGGTCCTGTGGCTCAACCACTTCGACCTGCTTGCGGGCGATGACGAACTGATCACCACCTACGCGTCGACCTCGTCGGGCGTGGGCGGCGGCCTCACCGCGCTCGTCATTCAGTCCGAAACGACCGGCGATGTGTTTGGAGACGGCGGCAACAAGGTCGTGCAGATGGCGGTCGAAGTCCCCTCAGGCTTCACGGTGGCCGGCGTGCGCGTCTGCTACGAGCTCACCAGCAACGGGAGCTACATCAACCAGGTGCGCCTGGCGCAAGTCGACAACCCGCCGAGCTCGGCCAGTGTGCTCCTCGATGATGCGACAAACCAGACGGACGTTGGCCCCGTGTGCGTCGACACGACCGCGACCTCGGTCGACCCGACCACCGGAGCGCTGCTGCTCTCGCTGCGGCTGAACTTCGGAGACACGGCGGACAAGATCGCGATCCGCGGCGTTGCGCTGCTGCTTGAAAACGCGTAGACGGGGATCGTCGGCCCCCGGCCCATGCTAGGGGCAGGACGAAAAGGGCCTGCGGGCCCCGCCCGGCACCCGCGAACGATCAGCGGGAGCCCCGCTTGGCGGCTTTCTTCGCGGCAGGGCGCCGCTTGGCGGCCTTCTTCGGTGCTGGACGCGCGCGCCCCTTGCGGTACTTCGGCTCGTAAAGCTGAATGGTGATCCCGCCCGGCGCCGTGAAGTGGGTGACGAACCCGTAGCCGTGGTCCTCGACTTCACCGAGGAACTTCACGCCGCGCGACTTGAGGTCGGCGACCGTGCCGTGGATGTCGTCGCAGTAGAACGAGACATCGTGCTTGCCCGCCTCGCCCGGCTTGTAGATCGGGTGCACCCCGAGGTCCCCCTCCTTGAAGTCGAAGATCCACCAGCCGTCGCCGATGTCGGTGCCAGGGAGCTTCATGGTGTCCTTGAAAAACCGCCGCGTTTTCTCCGGTTCGGACGAGTAGAGCAGCCCGTGGATTCCTTTGATCATGAGAGGGCCTCGGCGCATGGCCTCGACGCTCGCGCGAGGGAAGAAGATTTCGGGAGCGCTGCGCCTGCCGCATCCGAGCAAAAGGCGGAAGGGGAGGTCGAAGGCGAGCCGCCGAAGTGAGCGCCCCCATGCGCCGCGTGGTCCCGCGCGTCCACGGGCCGGTCGCGGCTCACTTCCCAGGGCGCCGCCCGCGCGGCCTTACAACTGCGCAGGCCGCAACGGCCAACGCGCACGCCCCTGCTTCAAATCCGGGCATAAACGGCTGGGGGTGAGGCGGCAGGACGAGCGGCGGCGTTTCGATCACGAACGAGTCGTTGTCGCTGCCGCCCGCGGAGCGCAGGAATTCTACCTTGAGCGCCGTGAAGTTGACCGTGTACTTGGTGAACCCGTAAGTCGTCGAGAAGCCCTTTGCAAAGTACGCGGCCTCGGCGTCCGACGCGTTCCACGAATAGTGCGACTTGCCTCCGGTCCCCTGGATCATGAATACGGTCCCGTTGCCCTTCCCATATTGGCCGTCGGACCCGTCGTCGGCGACGCACGCGGCTCGGTAGACGCCCGGGGTCGCGCAGGTCAGCTGCTTGCTCCGTTGGTAGAGGTGGTCGTGGCCCTGAAGAATCAGGTCGACCCGCTTGTCGAGAAGCATGTCCATGAAGGTAGCCCCAATTTCGCACGTCTTGTCGCCGGCCGAGATGCAATTCTTGTGCATCCCCACGATGATCCAATGGATCCCCGAGGCGCGGGCGCTTTCGATGGCGTCGGAAACAAACTGGAAGTGCGAGCCGCCCGTTGCGCACGACCACGTTGACTCATTGTCCGCGACGAAGGACACTCCGCACCCCGTGAGGATGAACCGCGCAAGCGGCGCCGTACCCGGGTAGTCGAAGTACCACTCGCGGCCGTAGCGGCCTGTCATCGTTTCATTCAGGTCGTAGGGGCAATCAGCCAGGAGCGTGGAAAGCCCCGCCCCCGTGTTTTCGCCCGTGTCGTGGTTGCCCGCTTCAATCAAGACGTGGGGGACTTGCGCTCGAAACGCGCTGCACCACGTCGCCTCGGTGGTGTCATTGTAGGTCGTATCCCCCACCGCGAGGAAGAAGTCGAGGCCGGCGCCGCCAGCGGTTGCAAACGTGGCCTGGGTCGCGTTGCTGTAGCCGAAGTCGCCGGCTGCCCCGAAAACGAAGCCGGAAATGGTGTCGAGGGCCGACACGTCGGCGGCCGCGCTGGCCGGGAGCGCCACTGCGGCCGTGAGCATAGCCAGCGCGAGGCGGGTCATGCCGAGGCGCGCGTTCGCCGCATGCGGTGCATCCCAACTCATGAAGCGCCCGTCCGTGCTGTTTGCGGAGATATTAGAATGCTAGTTCCCGCGAATCAAGGGCCGATACCCTGGGCCCTTCTCGGCGCCCCCCGTGGAGGACTGCCACGCAGGCCGCGGCCGTCCCCCTTATGTCCCCGACCGCTCGTTTCCGTCCCGTTGGCCGACGAACCTCCGCCGCGCCCCGGCGGCCTCGCGAAAGCCCGCATCGAGACGCTCGTGGACGGCGTCTTCGCCATCGCGATGACGCTCCTCGTCCTCGACCTGCGTCCACCCGGCCCCGAAGTGACCGACCTTGGCGGGTACCTTTCCGGACAGGGGCCGACGTTCCTCGCGTACGTCCTCAGCTTCGCGAACCTCGGTGTGTTCTGGGTCGGGCACCACACGCAGTTCGAGGCCGTCCGCAGGACGGACCGCATCTTCCACTGGATCAACATCCTGTTCCTCATGTCCATCGTGCTCATCCCGTACTCGACGGCCACCCTCTCGCGCCACCTTGGCGACCCGGGCGCTGTCGCCCTCTACGGCGCGAATTTCTTTGGAGGGGGCCTTAGCCTGCTGTTCCTCTGGATCTACGCCACGAGGGGCCGCCGGCTCGTGGACCCCGACTTGCCGGCCGCGCGCGTGAAGCTCGGGGCCCAGCGGATCGTGCTCGGGATGGGCATTATCGCAGCCGGGATGGGCGCCGCCTTCTTGGACACGAGGCTCAGCCTCGCGCTGTTCGCGCTCGTGCCCCTCTACTTCATGTTCCCCGGGGCGATCGACCGGTTTTGGGCGCCGCAGCGGCCCCCGCCCTCGACCTGACGCGAGCGAGTTTGTAACCTTTGTAATCGCGAAGGTTAATGCCCGCGCGCCGGTTGCGCGTAGGCCGGAGCGCGGCTGGAGGCAGGGCCTCCGGCGGCGACCCGACGTCGGAGGGACCTCAATGGAAAATGCAGGCGGCGGGCAGCGCAAGACGGCGGTCGTGACGGGCGCAGGATCGGGGATCGGAAAAGCGGCGGCCACGGGGATCGCAAAGGCGGGCTTTGACGTGACGCTCGTCGTGCGAAACGCCGAGAAGGGCCAGGCCGCCATCGGCGAGATCCAGCGCGCCGCGCCCGAGGCCAAGCTCGACCTGCTGCTCATCGACCTTTCCTCGCAGAAGTCGATCCGCGAGGGCGCGGCCTCGCACTTGCAAGACCACGCGCGCCTCGATGTCCTCGTGAACTGCGCCGGCGTGTTCCTCCCCGAGCGGCTGGAGACGGGCGAAGGCATCGAGAGGACGATCGCAACCAACTACCTGGCATACTTCCTGCTCACCCACGAACTCTTGCCGGCCCTCAAAGCCGCCGCACCCTCGCGGATCGTGAACGTCTCGTCCCGCTATGGCAAGGTCGCGATCGACTTCGACGACTTCCAGCTGAAGACCCGCAAGTACACGGTTTTCCGTTCCGTTTCAGCCACGATGGTCATGCGTGTCCTCTTCACGCAGGAACTTGCCGAGCGGCTCAAGGGCACGGGCGTGGTGGCGAACACGCTTCACCCGGGCCTCGTGAAGGGGACGCAGCTGCTCAACGAAACCGGGGGATTCTTCAGATTCCTCACGAACATGTTCGGCAAGAGCCCCGAGGTCGGCGCCGACACGGTCGTGTGGCTGGCCACCGCGCCAGAAACGGCCAACGAGACCGGAAAGATGTGGTGCAAACGCAAAGAGTGGCCCACGCCCGGCCAAGGGTCGGACCCCGCCGCGCGCCGGAGGCTGTGGGAAGCGTCGGAGCGGCTGACGGGCGCGACAGGCTGGACGTAGCGCCCCCCGCCCTCTCCGCCAAGCGCGAGGGGGGCACCATAGCATTGATAATCCGGCCGCGGGGTCGAGCGCGCGCGTATCTATGCGCTCCCCACAAACGGTCTGCACGGTGTCTGCGCTCGTGCTTTCGTCCCTCTTTGCGGCCGCGGCCGTGGCAGGCATTGGCGCCGCTGCCGGCGGCGGGGGCAAGCCCTGCAGCAGCAATTTCCCGATCCCGGAAGTGTCGATCGCCTACTACGACACGGACCTCGACGGCTTCGACGACCAATGGCAAATCAACGCGGATTTCCCCCCCTCTTTTTTCCAGGAAGCCTGGTTCAACGTCACGGTCCTTTGGCCCAACGGTTCGGTCGCCGCGCAATACAATAACAACCACTACGCGTCCGACACCACGTACACGTACGACGGCTTCACGTTCACCCTCTTCAACACGACCGACCCCAACGGCACCTACGGCGCGTTCGTGTACTTCGACTATACCGACGGTGCGTGCGAATACTGGTACTACGACCACGACTTCCGCCCGCCCGGCGACTACCACCCGGCGGTGGAGGGAACCGCCCTCATCCGCACCGCGGACCAAAACACGTCCGTCCAGTACACCTTGGCGGTGCGCAACGACGGCAACAACCCGGACACCTTCACGTTCTACGCCCAGGGAAACGAGTCATGGCCGCTCTGGCTCAGCATCCCCGATGCAACGCTCGAGCCGCGCGAAAACGCGACCCTGACGGTCACCGTCGCGATCCCCGAGAACACCTCGGCGGGGACCATCGACCTCATCAACCTGAGCGCGACCTCGCAGCGCAACTCCCTCCGAATCACGTACCTCGAAATGCGCGCGACCGTCAGCGCACAGATCTTCGGGATGAACCTCAAGGTCGCCGAGAGCGAGGTCATGGGGGAGAACAACGACGTCGTGTCGTTCCACCTCACGCTTCGCAACCTGGGGAACAACCGCGACACCTTCTCGCTGAGCTTCCCTGCCGCGCCGAGCGGGTGGCAAGTGCTCCCCTCGACCATGTCGCTCACCCTCGCTGGCGGCCAACCCTGGACATTTACCGTCGAGGTCCGCCTCCCCGGCTCGGTGACGTGGGAACCCCGGCTGAACGCGACGGTCACCCTCCGCTCCATGGACGGTCAAACCAACGCGAGCGTCGTCCTCCATGCGCGGCTGCACATCCCGGACTTTGTCATAGGCGTGGCAGGGATCGTGGTGAACAACTCCGCGCCCCTCGAAGGGGCCCAGGTTTCGGTTCAGGTGAATGTGGTCAATGTGGGGGCCCCGGTCGCGGTGACCTTCGCCGTGTCGCTTAGCGACGGACGTGCGAACTATACGGCCATCATCGACATGACCGTCGCGGGCTCGACCGTCGCCTCGTTCAGCTGGACGGCGCTGGCGGGTGCCACGACCTTCAACGCGTTTGCCGATTCCACCAACTCAGTCCCTGAGGAAAACGAGAACAACAACCACGGCAACCTCTCCATAAGCACCCCCCCGCCGCCTCCGCCGGCGAACCTCAAGCCGCTGGCGGCCGGCAACGCCTCGACGGGGGCGCACGCGGGCGAGGCGGTCACGATTTCCGCGGTGGGCTCGAGCGACCCGGATGGGTCGATTGCCGGGTACTACTTCGTGTTTGGCGATGGCGCGGACTCCGGGTGGGTCACGACGCAGACGGTAACGCACTCCTACGCCTCTGCGGGCAGCTACACGGCGACCATCCGCGTGCGCGACAACGACGGCACGGAGAGCGACCCGGTGACCCAAACGATCGGGGTCGCGCCCGCGAGCACCACCGGAGGCAACGGCGGCGGCAATGGCACGGGCGACCAGTGCGGTACAAGCCTCCAGTGTCCTGCGCCGTCCTCCCCTGTTGTCCCGATCGTCCTCCTGCTGCTCGTCGCCGCAGCCGTCGGCGGCCTACTCATGTTGCGGACGCGAAAGAAACCCGGCCCGCCTTCGGCTGCACCTGCGCCCTCACCCACCCCCGAAACGCCCGCCGCGGCGCCCCCCGAGTCTCCGAAGGCGCCATGAGCGGGCAAGCCCCGCGCCTCACTTCGCGGGCCGGAAGCGCAGCGCGCTCCAAACATCGTCGATGGCGACCTGCCGGACGCCCTGAATCTTCTCTTCCTTCAGCAGGTGCCGCCACAAGATGTCGCGGTTGAGGTCGGTGCCAAGCTGCCCCCCCTTCGGGTACGCGATCTCAGATAGGCGGTCGGCCTTGGCAGCTTGCACCGCGGGGCCGCACTTTGCGCCCACTTCGGCAAGGGTCTTCACGAAGATGAGCACGGCGTCGGCGGACGCTGCCGTTGTCGTCTCGACATCCCCCAGGTCCACATCCCCCCGATCCACATCCCCCAGGTCCACATCCCCCGGCTTTCCGATAACGTGCATTTTCATGCCGGGCTTGAGGTTGAGGTTCTTCGCAAGCGCCAAAGCAGCCCCCCTTGAGGCGGGGGAGAACATCGGCGCCGCGGCCATATGCGGCCTCGGGTCGGCCGAAGCTTTTTCGGACGGCAGCCCCTTGGACCCCGCATGGGCACCCCCCTCCACACGCCCGCGAAGTCGGTCGACGAATACCTCGCACGCGTCCCCCCGAAACAGCGGGCGGCGCTCAAGGCCCTCCGCAAGACGATCCGGAGCGCCGCTCCTGAGGCGGAGGAAGGAATCAGCTACCAGATCCCGACCTTCAAGCAAGACGGGATGCTCGTGAGCTTTGCCGCGTTCGAGACCCACTGCAGCTTCTTTCCAGGGAGCCACGCCCATTGGCCGCAGTTTGCCAAGGAAATGAAACCCTTCAAGTCCGGGAAGGGGACGCTCCAATTTTCCCCGGAGAGGCCGATCCCCGCGAGCCTCGTGCGCAAGATCGTCAAGGTGCGGCTCGCCGACAACCAGGCGCGCGCCGCGGCCAGGAAAGCCCCGCGAAAAAAGTAGTGGGCCGACCGGTACCATCATTAGGCGCCGCCGCCGCTTCGGCGCCGGGTGCGCGCGCGCATGCAAACGACCTTTGAGATTCCGGCGGGGCAGTACGCCCAATCCCCCCCGGGTTCGCAACCGAGGCGGAAACAGAAAAACGGCACGTTGACGGCGGGCGTCGCAATCCTGATCCTCGGGTTGGTCATTCTCCTCTCGAGTTCGTACGGGGGGCGCGTCTTCGGGCTTTACCAGCTGGTCGTTTCGATGCCCGCGGTGCTCGTCGGCCTCGTGCTGATTGCGGTGGGCGCCGTGAAGAGAAAGCGGGGCTAGGCGCGGGGCCAATCTGCAGGAGCGGACACGACCCTTCGACGCAGTCATCATACGCCCCTTCGAGGGATTCCTTTGCCGGAAGTGCCCAGATGACCGTCTATGAGCTTGGCCACATCGTCCTCTACGTGAGGGATCTCGAACGCTCGCGCCGATTTTACCGCGACACCCTCGGGTGGAAGGAACTCGGCGCCCCGCCAGGAATGCCCGCCGCGGCGTTCTCGTCCGGGCGCACCCACCACGAGCTCCTGCTCATCGAAGTCGGGCCCACGGCCACCCCGCCGCCGCGCGGAATGCACACCGGCCTCTACCACTTCGGCCTCAAGGTCGGCACGACCGACGCGGAACTCCGCGAAATGCTCGCGAAGCTGAAGGAAGCGCGCGTCGAGGTGGTCGGCGCCACCGACCACGGCGTGACGCACAGCCTGTACATCAAAGACCCCGACGGCAACGAAATCGAACTCTACATCGACGTGCAGCCCGAAACATGGCGCACAGACCCGGACGCGTTTTTCGCCCGGCCGAGGGCGCTTCGCCTGTAGGTCTTTAGGTTGCGTTGTGCACTTGTTTGATGATCGCCTGTGCTCGCGTCTGGCCCAACGGACACCCAAGCGTGTGCCATACCCATCCGCTTAAACGGGGTGTAGCGCTGGCCCGCAACGGGGTCGTAACTTTGCGTCTCAGTTTTGAAGCGCCCACCGCGCGCCTTGTGTTCGCGGCGGCCGCAGGGATTCTCTTTGGGCTACTCTCCGTGTTGACTGCTGCTTCACCGGCGATGGCCGCCGGCCCGCTCCCGCCCGCCGACCAGCGCGAGGATTCCCCGCTCGTCACCGAGGGTTTCGAGGGCTCCTTCCCCGGCGGGGTTTGGACCGTGAGCGACTCCGACCCGGCCTTTGGCGCCGACCAGTGGTCCACCACGAATTACCGCTCAAGCACCGGGACGCGGAGCGCGTGGGCCGCGCAGGCCGGCAACCGCACGGAGAACGTTACCGGGTTTACGGAGGACTTCGAGACCGGGGGCTTCTCGTGGTCGAGCTATGACGCGCAGAGCAGCTGGGGCGACGACTATTGGGGCCTTTCCGATGTGCAGGCCCACTCGGGTAGCTACAGCTTCTGGAACGCCCAGTACGGTTTCAATGACAACGAGTGCTATTGCTACAACACCGAATACGGCGAGTACGACAGCGGCATGGAAACCTACCTCGTGCAGTCGGTGGACCTCACCGGCTGGTCGAGCGCTACCCTGGACTTTTGGTACTGGATGGATACCGAGTCCGGCTACGACTACTTCTACGTCGCGTACTTCGACGGGGGCGGCTGGAATCACCTCGCCCAGCGCGACGGGAGCAGCGGCGGTTGGGCGCACGATGCGGTTTCCATCCCGCCAACGGCCACCCAAGTTGGGTTTTACTTCTACTCCGACGACTACACGCTGGCCACGGGCGTGTACGTCGACGACGTCTCCTTCTACGGAAACACGCGCGTCTTCAACAGCGCTTCCCACCTTTACGACGACGGCATGGACACGACGATGAGCCGCTCGGCCGACTTCGCCGGGTACACATGGGCGCATGTCGACTACGACTACTGGATTGACAGCGAGGCGGGGCACGACTCCCTGCAGGTGGCCTACTACACCGACATGTGGCACTACACCGACCTCCACGACGGCGCAAGCGGGGGATGGGCGGCGGGTACGGCCGAGGTGCCGGTCAACAGCACGCGCCTCGGGTTCCGGTTCGTGAGCGACGACGCCTCCCGCGCCGAAGGCGCCTACGTCGACAATGTGCGCTTCGTTGGGAGCGTCGGGAAACTGACTTGCTCAATCGGGGTCTCGCCTCCCACCGGCATCGAGGGCGCGACGGACTTCCTCTTCTCCCCCGCCACCGGCGGCGGGTTGCTCCCGCTCACTTGGGCGTGGGACTTCGGCGACGGCAAGACCTCGACCGCGGGGGCCCCTTCGCACTCCTTTGATGAGGCGGGCGGCTACAGCGTGACCGTGACGGCGCGCGACCGCCTCGGCTTTACGTGCGTCGCGAATTCGGCCGCCATCACGGTCGACCACGACGTCTCGGTGATCACGATCACGCCCCCGCACGCCGTGGCGACCGAGGGCCAATCCGTGGTCTTCTCCGCCTTCGACGTGCGCGGCCACCAACTGGTCTTTGATCTCGGCGTGGACCCGCCGGCTTGCGGGGAGGTCGCCTACGAGGGCAACGCCCTCGTGTTCAACTCCAGCACCGAGGCAGGCGGCCTTTTCTGCACCGTGTCGGCGAGCATGCAGGGGCATGTGGGGACCGCGACCGTTGAGGTCCAGCACGACGCCACGCTGCCGTCGGTGACCGCCTCGGCGACCAGCGTCGTCGAGTCGCAGGGCGTGCAGGTCCGCGCCTTCGACACCTTTGGCCACCCTCTGTCGGTCGGGTGGACGGCCTCCTGCGGCCGCGTCGACCCCGGCTCGGGCTACGAATCCACGTTCACGGCGACGACCGAGGGCGGGAAGGCATGCCGGATTACTGCGCAGGGCGAGCTTGCCTCAGCCGGCATCGACATCAGCGTGCTCCACGACCTTTCGGAGCTGTCCATCACGCCCTCGCACGCGCTGCTTGTGGAGGGCCAGAGCGTGCACCTCTCCATCGTCGACAAGTTCGGCCACTCGATCGACGCGTCCTGGTCGGTGGCTCCCGCAGGCTGCGGGGCCGTTGCGCCACCCACCGGATCCGAGACCACATTCTCGAGCGCAGTCACGGCCGGCGGCCTCGCCTGCACGGTCACCGGCTCGGTGGGCGGGGTCGCCAAGGGCGCCGCCGTGAATGTCACGAACGACTGGAGCTCGGGCACCATTGCGCCCGTGAACGCCGTCGTTGAGGAGGGCAAGAGCCTTGACTTCACCGTCCATGACGCCAACGGCCAGGCGGTGTCCGTGCCCTGGTCGCTCTCGCCTTTGGCGTGCGGGTCGCTCTCGCCGCTCGAGGGGCCGAACACGACCTTCGCCGCCGCCGTTGGCGCCGCGGGCCTGCAATGCACCGTTTCGGCGTCCGGCGGCACGCTCACCCTGCGCTCAAGCGTGCTCGTCCAACATGCGCCCCCGGTCTCCCTGGACGTGACCGTGAGTGACCTGGAAGCCGGCCGCGCCGCGACCGGCACGGCGGTGCCCAAGGACACCTACGGCCACGCGCTGCCGGGCCACGACGTCCAGTGGACGACGGACTGCGCAGGCGTTTCGCCGGCCGCCGGAGCCTCGGTCAATGTGCTTGCAGCCAACAACGCGGCCGGGAGCACCTGCCATGTGACCGCGACGATCGGCACGGCCACCAAGACCGTGGACGTGCGCGTCCTTTACGCGCGTCCCTTCTCGGTCCAGATCTCGGCGGCTACCCCAACCGCAAACGGCGGCTCAGCACAGCAGGTCCAGGTGAACGTTACCGACGCCGTGGGCAACCCCGTCGACGCAAGCGCGGTCACCTGGACCTCGACCTGCGGGAGCGTCACAGGAAGCGGCAAGACCGTGACCTTCACGGCGCCCGCTTCCGGCTCGTGCACAATCTCGGCCACGGTCGACTTTGACGGGGCCACCTCGAGCGGGACCGCGAGTGTCGCGGTTCAGCCGGGCGGGTCTTCGACCTTGCTCATCGGTGTTGGCGCGGCCGTGGTGGCCGCGGCGGCTGCAGGCTTCTTCATCATGAAGAAGCGGGGCTCCAAGAAGGACCCGTAGGCAGGCAAGGGCGGCGCGTGGGGGCCCCCCTGCCGCCGCCCAAGGCCGGCTTGCGCCCCGCCTCGAACGTTGATCGGCCCCGGTTCTTTATGAGGCCGCAGCACCTTCCCGCCGGAGGGTCGGGCCCCGCTTCCACGGCCGCTTGTCTGCGGCCGAAGCGGGCGCGACCCCGCCTTGGAGGAATCAGATGAAACGAAACAGCGATGCGTTGCCTCGTGAAAACCGAACGAACCGGCGGTGGGCCATTGGGGCCCTCGTCGCCTTGACGATGCTGGGCGCGGTCGCCGCAGCCGGAGGCGTTGGCGGCAAACCCGCCGGCATCATTGGCCCCGAGCTGCCCACGGACTTCGCGCAGGCGAACCGCATTTGGATTGAGGACATCACGGGCTCCGGCGAGTGGATCGAAGTCATGTCGTTCTCGTGGGGCGTCAGCCAGTCGATTGACACCTCGGGCGGCGGCACGGGCAAGGTGGAGTTCCAGGACTTCCACTTCACGACCCACCTCTCGCAGTTCTCTCCGCAGATTGCCAAGCGGGTCGCAAACGGCGAACACATCAAGCGGGTGATCTTCCACGACTTCAGCGCGGCGACCAAGAAGGGCAACGAGACGATCTACCTGAAGATCACGCTCTCCGACTGCCTGATCTCGAGCTACCAGGTGAGCGGCAACTCCGGGAGCGACTCGCTGCCGATGGAATCGATCTCGATCAGCTTCGCGAAGATCGAATTCTCGTATGTGGGCGCCGACTCGAGCCTCTCGAACTCGTTCACCTACGACCTCAAGACCGGCAAATTCTAGGCGCCGGGGACCTTGGCAGACCTTCCCGGGGGCCTCCCCCGGCAGGGGCCACGCGAGCGGACGGGTCCGGCTCAGGCCGGGCTGGCGCGCCGCTGTGAGCGGGCCCCGCCCTTTCCCTTTCGGGCGGACGTTCGGGCGAATGCTCAAGGCGTCCGCGTGATGTGCCGGCGGTCCTTTCCCTTTTTGATGAAGGTGCCTTCCTGGTACTCGTGGATCGCCGTCTCGATTTCCTCGCGCGTGTTCATGACCATGGGCCCGTACCACGCGACCGGCTCGCGCAGCGGCTTGCCGCCCACGAGCAGGAAGCGGGCGCCATCGGCGCCGGCCTTCGCGCGGAGCGCGGTGCCGTCGGCGAGCATCACGAGGTGTTCGGAATCGACGAAATCTTCGCCTTCGCGGTCGAAGGCGGCCTTCCCCCCGACCACATAGGCGAAGTAGTTGTGGCCCTCGGGCACCGCGTGCTCGAGGCGCACGCCCGGCTCCAAGGCCACATCGAGGTACTCGGGGAGCACGGTGGGGTCCTGGACGGGCCCGGCCACCTCCCCCACCTTGCCGGCGATGACGCGGGCGCGCGCGCCCTTGCCGACCGTCGCCTCGGGGATCGCGCCGCTTTTCACCTCTTGGTACCGCGGGTCGCTCATCTTGCGCGCCCTCGGCATGTTGATCCAGAGTTGGAAGCCGCCCATCTTCCCTTCGATCCCCTTCGGCATCTCCTGGTGGATGATGCCGCTGCCCGCGCTCATCCACTGCACATCCCCGGGGCCAATGACGCCCTCGTTGCCGATGCTGTCGCCGTGCTCGACCCGGCCGTCCAGCATGTAGGTGACCGTCTCGATCCCGCGGTGCGGGTGCCAAGGGAACCCCGCCCCGAATTCCGCGGGGTTCTCGGAGCGGAAGTCGTCCAAGAGCAGGAACGGGTCCAGCTTCGGGGTCGCGTTGCCAAACGCGCGGCGCAGGTGGACGCCCGCGCCCTCGATGGCCGGGCGCGCCGCCAACACCTCGGACACCCCGCGTATTCGACTGCCAGCCGCCTTCGTTTCGTGGTCTGCCATGAGAGTTCTCCCCGCACTTTGAGGGCAAATGTCCCCCTGCGGGCCTAAAAAGACTCGGTCGCACGGTGGGGGATTGCCTACACCTCGTACTGGGAGCCGATCTCGACGACGCGGTCGTGGGGGATGCGGTAGAACGCCCACGCGCGCTGCGAGTTGCGGTCGAGGAACGAGTACAGCGCGACCCACGCTCGCGCGAAAAAGGGGCGGGAGCCCGTCAAGAGGCGCTCGCGCCCGAGGAAGTAGGTGGTGTGCTTGAGGTCGAGCGTGACCCCGAATTCCTTGGCGCGCTCCAGCATCGTGGGAATGTTCGGCTGCTCCATGTAGCCGTAGCGGGCGGTGACGCGCACGAACCCCTGCGCAAGGGGTTCGACCACGACCCGCTGGCTGGTGCGCACGCGCGGGAGCCGCTCGATCTTGATCGTGAGGAGCACGACCTGCTCGTGGAGCGCTTTGAGGTGCTCGACGGCGCGCAGCATGGCGGTCGGCGTCACTCGGTTGTCGCGCGTCATGAACACGGCGGCCCCGGGCACGCGCACGACGGCGCGCTTCGAAAGCCCGCTGATGAAGTCCGCGATCGGCTCGAGCCCCGGGACGATGCGGGCGGCGAGGTAGTCGCGCCCGTGGCGCCACGAGAGCGCGGCGGTGAGGAGCCCAACCGCGATGACGAGCGGCAGCCACCCGCCTTCGTGGATCTTGAGCACGTTGGCAACGAGGAACGTGCCCTCCACAAGCAGGAAGCCGCCGAGGTAGAGCCAGGTGTGCCCGCGGCTCCACCCGAGCCGCGAGGGTGCGACATGGAAGAGGAGCAACGTGGTGACGACCATCGTCGACACAATCGCGACTCCATAGGCGGCGGCAAGGGCCGACGACGAGCCGAAGGCGATCACGACCGCGATCGTGGAGACCGCGAGGACGGCGTTGACGGGCGGGACGTAAATCTGTCCGAACTCGGTCGCGCTAGTGTGGCGGATGTTGATGCGCGGCCAATACCCGAGCTGGGTGACTTGGAGGGCGAGCGAGTACATCCCCGTGATGACGGCCTGCGAGGCGATGATCGCAGCCACGGTGGCAAGCGCGGTGAGCGGGAGCGCCCACCCTTCGGGGGCGAGCAGGAAGAACGGCGCCTGAACGGCGGCGGGGTTGCTGAGCACCAGCGCCCCCTGGCCGTAATAATTCATCATGAGGCACGGGAACGCGAGGGCGAACCACATCGCGCGGATCGGCGCGCGGCCGAAGTGGCCGAGGTCGGCGTAGAGGGCCTCGGCGCCGGTCACCGCGAGGAACACGGCCCCGAGCGCGAGGACGCCGAGCGTGCCGTTCCGCACGAGGAACACGAGCCCGTACATCGGGTTGAGCGCAAGCAGGATCTGCGGCGCCATCGCGATCCCGCGCAGGCCGAGCAGCGCGATCACGATGAACCACACGAGCATCACGGGGCCGAACACCTTCCCCACCCCCGAGGTCCCCCGCCGCTGCACGAGGAAGAGGCCCGCCAATACGGCCACCGAAATCGGCACGACGAAGGGCGCAAGCGAGGGCGTGGCGACCGTGAGCCCCTCGACCCCGCCCATGACCGAGATGGCCGGCGTGAGGATCGCGTCGCCGAAGAGCAGGGCCGCCCCGAAAAGCCCGATGAACACGAACACGGAGCGGCTGCGCTTGCGCTTGCGCCCGCTGGCCTCTTCCTCGTCGCCCTTGGCCTCGACAAGCGCGGTGAGCGCAAGCACGCCGCCCTCGCCGCCGTTGTCGACGCGGGTGAGGAACTGGACGTACTTGATCGAGACAATGATCACAAGGGCCCAGGTCACGAGCGACAGGATCCCGAGCACGTTGTCGGGGGTCGGGGTCACGCCGAAGTGCCCCGAGAAGCTCTCGCGGATGGCGTAGAGCGGGCTCGTCCCGATGTCGCCAAAGACGATCCCGATCGACATGACGGAAAGGGCGAACATGCGCCCGCGGGGCGACCAGCCCGAGTGGGAGTTTTGAGGGTGTTGGCCTGCCATCTATCGGCCCCCCGAGGCCGGGGCGAGGTCGTTGGTCCCCAAACGGTCGTCCTCCGCGCATCGGTTGCGGCGGCAGGCGGCGCGCGGGGGGCGGTGGAAGTGAGGGGTCGAGAGGGGCGCGATCCCGCCTGCTTCGCGTGCCGTTACCCGCTGAAGGGTCAAGATGTTTGCGGGCTGCGCTGAAGCGCGCGGGGCCCGGCAGGCGCCATCGCGACGAGCTCACGCCGAACGGAAGCGCCGCGCCACCAAGGCGACGGCCCCCACGGCGGCAAGGGCAAGCGGCAGCTCGAACCCGGGCGATTTGGCGGGCGGCGGGTTAGCGCCCGGCTGCGCCACCACGACCTGGCCGACCATCCCGGTGTCGAACGAGGTTGAATGCGTCTGGCACCGGAAGCGGAAGGAGCCGTTGGCCGCGAACACGTGCGTATAGTTCGCGCCTGCGTGGAGCGAGCCGGCGGCCCCCGTGCCGAAACCCGCCTCGAAGAGGACGTCGTGGTCGAACGAGTCGTCGTTGATGAAAACAACCGTGTCATTGACGTTGGCGTTCACGGTGCTGGGCTTGAACTCCGCATTTTGGATGTGGACGGTGACGGTGGCGGCAGACGCCCCACCTGCCGCGCCGATGGCGGCCGCCGCCGCAAGCAGTCCGATGGCAATCGCAAGCCGCGTGTTTCCGTGCATGGGGCAGGCAACCCGCCGCCAGAGATAAACCGTGCCGGTGCGTCCGCGCGGAATTCCCGCGCGTGGTGAAGCCCTTTCGCAAAGGAGAACCCTCAGCGGCGCCGCACGGAGCGCGAGCGGCCCGCGGGGCGACCGGCGTCCCGGCCGTCGCGCCTGCGCGCCGGCTCGGGGTCGTCGGCGCGGCCGCTCCTGCGCACGACGATCAGCGCTGCGGCGGCCGCCACGGCGCCCACAAGGAGCAGGATCGGCAGTCCCCACGCGTCGAGGAAATTCGAAGACGAGGCCCCCGGCGGGGCGCAGATGGTCGGGTCAGCGGGCGCCGCATCCTCCCACGCCATGCACTTGTCGCCGTCATAATCGAACACATACAGCTTCACCGTCCCGTCGGCGTTGCCCGCGAGCACCGTCTGGTTTCCGGGCTTGAATGCGGCGGCCGAGCACCAGGAGCGGCCGAAAATCCACACGTTCTCCGGCCGCAGGCGCGTGCCGGTGCTGTTCGTGTAGTTGTAGACGACGAGCTCGCCCGCGTCGATGTAGCCGTCCTGGCCCGCGATGGCCTGCGGCCCGCTGGCATCAATGAGGTCGGCCCCGCTGCACGAGGCGATGTACTGCCCTTGGCTGTCCCACGACACCCACTCCGCGGGCTTGGAATGGATCTCCGCCCGCATCGTCTGGATGGCAAACCCCTCGGAGTTGCGCCGCGACGGGTCGAACACGATCACCGGCCCCGAGTCCGTCGACCCGTCCGGGTTGAAGTCGGCCGACTGGGCGGAGGGGCGCGTGAAGTCGTAGGAGAAGCCGCCCACGAGCAGCCTCGAGTCGGGCGACCACGCGATCGCCCACCCGTGGGACGCGTGGCCGATGATGTCGCGGTAGGAGTGGTTGATCTCCTCCATGCGCCGCGGCTGTTCGTACGGGTAGAGCAGCCAGACGTCGTTCAAGTGGCCGACCGCCGCCACGGCGTGGCCGTCGGGGGCCCACGCGATGCGCGCGGGGTACGAGTTGTTCTCCGCGAACTGCGGGGTGTGCGCCGTCGCGTTCCAGATGAGCGCGCCGGTGTTCGCGTTCCAGAACTTGACCTCCCCGTAGATCTTGTCCGTGTCCACGTGGTTGTCCACGCCCGACGATGAAGCGATCATCGTGCCGTCGGGCGACCAGGCGACCGAGGTTACCCAGTCGAAGTGGTTGGTGATGTTGAGGAGGAGCGTCCCGGTCAGGTTCCACACTTTCAGCGTCTTTTCGGTCACGTTGCTGCGGTAGGCACCCGACACGGACGCGATGCGGGTCCCGTCCGGCGAGAACACGACCTGGTTGATCGGCCCGTCGTGGCCGTGCCACCGCGCCATCTCGAAGTGGAGCGTCCCGTCGTAGATCGTGATGTTCCCGGTGTCCGTGCCGGCGGCAAAGAAGAGGCCGTCGTTGCTCCACGCCACCGTGTAAACGGCGCCCGACGCGGTGAAATTGTCGGTGGTTCCGCCGTGGGCGGACGCCGGGGCCGCCGGGCCAAACGGCAACGTGATCGAGACCAGGAATGCGGCGAAAAACGTCTGGGAGGCCAAAAGGGCCACCGAAAGGCCCGCCGAAAATGGCCGCCTGGCTATGCCGTAGGAAACCACGTATTCGCGAGCCAGCGGGACGCTATAAAGCGTTTGGGAGGGCCCGTGGATCGTAGGCGCGGCCGCCCCCGCCCCGCGTCGGTCTCACGCCGAAGCAGGCAGGCGCACTTGCCGCGTGAACAGCCACTGCTTCATGACGCCGATGCCGCCGAGGCGGACGAACGCGTAGAACGGCAGGATCCATACGATGAAGTTCAGCGCCAGGTGCACGACCACGTTGTCTTGGAAGAGCCCGATGAAGCCCGGCGGCCGCGGGGTGCCCACGGCGGCTTCCTGCGAGATCTGGATGACGTGCTCGGCCGCGTGGTAGGTCTGGATGCCTGCGGCGATGATCAGCAGCCACATCGCGCTGCGGTCGAGTTTCCGGAAGCCCCCGAGGCCGTAGGCCCAGGCCACCGACCAAAGGAGGAACAGGAAGAACGCGAAGTTGTACACGAAGTGGACGATCGGGAAATCGACCGCCGACCCGAGCAGTCCGCCGGCCTGCGGCTTCGGCACGCCGAAGACGTAGATCTGCATGGTCTGGGCGATGTGCTCCATGGTGTGGAGCCCCTGGATGACCAGCCCGATGCCGAGGAACACGAGGAAGTAGCCGAGCGACCGGGGGCCGCGCAGCTTCTCGAGGATTCGATCGGTGGGTCGGGGGACGCGCTTGGCTCCGCTGCCCTGCGCGCGCGGGAACCGCGAGTACGCGGGCGCGCGCGCACCCTTCACCTCGATGGCCTTCTTGGGTCTGCGCGAGGGCTTGGTCGTCGTGGGTGCCATGGCTTACTCCTCCTCCTCCTTGCGGTCGGGCCTGAAGGGGAACGGCGGCGCGTCGCTGCCGGCCTCGTCGGCCACCACAATCTCGTGGGGCTGGAGCTCGCTGAAGTGCTCCGGGGCAAGCTCGTCTTCCGGCCGGCGCCACACGCGGCTGGACAGGATCGCCACGCCGAGGATCGAGATGGTCGTTGCGGCAATCGCGAGGACCACCATGTCCTGCGTGACGGAGGCAGGGCCGGCGCCCGTGACCTTGGCGTCGAAGGACTGGCTGATCGAGTTGTTGCTGGGGTCGGTGACCTTGAGCGTGATATTCCAAATGCCAGCCTTGGGCAGCTGCACGGTCGGCTTGACGCCCGTCGCCTTGAACTCCAGCGCCCCGTTGCGGAACGTCCACTCGTAGATTCCGCCCACCTTGAACGCGGGGTCGTTGTCCGTGGTCCCCGACGCGTCGAACACGGGCTTGCCCGACGCCGTGATCGTGGCAGGCATCGTGACGTTGATTTTCGGCACCGAAGTGTCCGTGACCGTCATGACGCAGAAGTCCGAGCCGAAGTCCGCGCCGAAGCGGTCCTTCACCGTGAACTCTGCCGTGTAGACGCCCGGCGCGTTTGGCGTGAACATCGCGTCCTTCCCCTCGACGGTCTGCGCGCCCGCGGGGCCGTGGAAGGTCCACGCGTAGTGGCCGCCCGTCAGTTCCGCGCCCATGACGGTGCCCATCAGCTCGACGGGGACGGTCGTGTTGGCGGTCCCGTCGGGGCCTGCGTCCACATGCGCCTGCACGAGTTCGCGCGCCGTGGTGCGCGATCCGGCCATCAGGTCGCCGAGCGGCTGGAGGATCCCCGACGGCCACTTGACCATCACCGACTTGGCCTCCATCTGGGCGCCGAGCCCGATGAACACGCCCGGCTCGTTCGACGAGGCATACTCGCCGCCGGGCTGGACGACCGCGCGAAACGGCAGGCCGCCCACCATCGCCGTCACCTCGGCGCCGACCCCATAGCTGTTCGAGTCGATGCCGTGGAGGTCGATGCGCAGGTGGCTGCCCCCGCCCTCGCGGTTGAGGTAGAGCTTGTTCATGCCCGTGGTTTTGCCAAGGAACAGGTCGAGCTTGCCGTCCTCGTCGACATCGGCCGTGGCAAGCGAGATGCCAAGCGCGGGGTCCTTGTCGATTCCCGAGCCGGCCGAGCCGTCCCAGAATCGCGTGCCGCCGCCGTTGATGTAAACCGACGAGCGCTCGGACGCCTTCATCATCATCGACATGTAGCCCGTGGAGATCGCGAGGTCGGGCCACCCGTCGTTGTTCAGGTCGGGCGCGCCAACGCCCCAGCCCACGGCCATGTCGTCGACGCCGTACGCCTGCGCGCGCTCCGTGAACGTCCCGTCGCCGTTGGCCATCCACAGGTAGTCCTCATTGAAGTTCGACTGGAACACGTCGAGGTGGTTGTCGCGGTTGAAGTCCGCGACCGCGAAGCCCATCGCGGAGCCGATCTTGTCGAAGCCCGACGCGGCCGTTCGCTGCGTGAACGTCCCGTCGCCGTTGTTGTGGTAGAGGGGCGAGATGCCGAAGTCGTTGCCCACGAGCAGGTCGGGCCACCCGTCTTCGTCGGCGTCGAAGAACGCGGCCGTGTACGACACGCCCGAACCGCTGAGGTCGCGGCCCGTCGAGGACGCGTACCAATACCGCTGCACGGGGTCCATCACGAGGGACTGCCAGTCCGTCTCGCCGCCGGGGGCAAGCCCGCCGGTCGGTGACCCGGCCGCTGCCGTGACATCGGTGAGGCGGCCGTTGCAGTCGTTCTTGAACAGGTAGTTGGCTTGGGGCTTCACGAAGTTCATCGCCATGTCCATCATCATCATGTCGGAGGAGCTTGCGCCTTCCATCATCGCCGTGGCCATCTGCCCCATGTTGACGACGTAGAGGTCGAGGCAGCCGTCGCGGTTGTAATCGTTCCAAATGCCGCCGGTCGTGTAGCGCGCGGGCATCGTGAACCCGACCATCGCGGTTGCGTCCATGAACATCCCGTGGCCGTCGTTCTCGAAGATCATCGAGGTGAGCGGCTTGCCGTCCTTGAAGGTCATGTGCATCTGCGCGTCTTCCATTGCCGTCCCGACGTTGCCGTAGCGCGCGACGAAGAGGTCGAGCGCGCCGTCGCCGTTGAAATCGCCCGCCGAAACGCCCTGGGCGCCCGCCGCCGTCTCGAGACCCGACATGGGTTCCATCTGGAACATCCCGTCCCCCATCCCAAGAAACAGCACGGGCGCGGGGTAGTCGGTGACACTCAAGTTCATGTCCATCAGCATCATTTCGTCGGTCTCCGGCGCGGCCGTCACGACAACATCGACATGCCCATCGCCGTTGAAGTCGCCCCAGGCAGAGCCGGGGCCCTGGGTCATCATGGGGCCCATCATTTCCCGGCCGTCCATCGACATGCCGCCGCCCATGGTCATCCCGCCACCCATCGACATGTTTGCGCCCATCGACAAGTTCCCGCCCATGTCGCCCATCCCCATGCCGCCCATCATGTCCATGCCGTGGTACACATCCAGCATTGCCTGCGTCGACGCGTCTTCGAGCACGACGCCGCGGTTCATCGCGGTGAAGGAGACGTTGCTGTCCATCGAAGTGTTGACAAAGCGCGCATCGGACCACTCCGCCACCCTCGCGCGGACAATCACGCCCGCTAGCGAGGTCGACGCGCCCATGACCTGGAGGTAGGGCGCCTTGACCCACACAGGGACCGGGTGGCCTTCCATGTCAAGCCGCGTGGTGGGTTGCATCCCGCCCATCATCTTCGAACCGGCAACCAGGCCCGCGCTGGTCTCAACGCCCCATTCCGCGCCGATCAGCGGCTTGCCCGAAGTGTCGTTGACTTTGACCCAAAGGAAGGACGAATAGGACAAGGAAGCTGCAGGACCGACATCGTAGGTCGGGACCCCCTTGCCCGCGACCTCTGCCATCGCCGTCTCGCGCAGGAAAAACAGCGGGGCGACATTCTGGGTGAATGTCGTGTTCGTCGCGCGCAAGTTCGAGGCCAAGTAGAGCTCGATGGGCCCCCTGTGCATCTTGACCGTCGAGTCGACCATCCGCACGACGGCGTCGCTCGCCGTGAGCCCGGATGAGCCTTGCCAAGTCGCCCCGGTGAGCTCGAAGGTTGCCTCAGTGTCGAGGACGACCGCGTAGGTCCAGTCCTGCGCGCTGCCGTCGTCCGGGTCGTTTTGATTGTCCTGCAGCGACCCGCCATTGAAGCGGAGCGACGCGCCGTCCATCAGGTGGATCCACGTCGCGTCGTCGGCCATGTAAAGGATCGCGCCGTTGAAGGTGAGCGCCTTGCCCGCGCTCACGGTCACGTTGCCATGGATCGTGACCGGCGCCGTGATGACCGTGTCCTCGGCGACCACCCAATCGCCCATGGCGGGCGGGGTGCTGGCGGCCAGGCTTACGGGGAACACAATCGAAGCCATGAGGGGCACCGCGAAGAGGGCGGCCACCAACACGGGGGTGCTGCGGCGACGACTTTCACTCATTGGGCCCCCTCCGGGTTTGGGGTGCTGGAAAGCCCCCCGAACCACGGCGCGCCGACTTCGTGCGTCCATATATAACGGTTGGCCGGTTTTCATGGGAGTCGAACAATGACACACCCAAAGGGACACCTTCGTCCTGGATCTGTCAAAACGAAGGCCGATCCTCGACCGAAACGGGGCCCCGTCCCCGTCCGGCGCTTCGATTGCCCCGCGGGGAGGGGAGCGGCCGCGCGCTCAAACCTCGCCCCCGGAGCGCGCAAACGCCCTTTGGAAGTTACTTTGATCGCTACTTTCCGATCTGGGCCTCACACGCACGCGCGCGAGGCAATTCGCGCTCAGCCGACCCCCTGGGGGCCCCCCCCTTCCGGATCGGCCCCCCCTTTGATGTCGCCTCGGCCACGACAAAACGCTTATAAACTGCCGGGCTCTGACCGGGAAACGAAGGTGGAGTAATTGGCCCCCGCTGAAGCGAAGCTGCTTGGCTACGATGTGACCGCACCGGAGCGCGACATTGTCAACGCGCCCAACGCCGGGATCACCCGGAAGCTCACGGTCATTCAGCCGACCGGCATCAAGACCAAGCTCCCCCGCAAGATCGGCTCCCTCTGCCCCGAGTGCATCCGCACCATCATGGGCGTCATCTACGAAGACAAGGGCCGCGTCATGCTCAAGAAGAACTGCCCGGACCACGGGGAGTTCGTCGACGTCTACTACTCGGATGTCGACCTGTTCATGAAGTTCGAAGGCTACGCCATTGACGGCGTCGGCATCGACAACCCCCACACGCAGCTCACCTCGGGCTGCCCCTACGACTGCGGGCTGTGCAACGCGCACACCTCGCACCCGGGCATCGTCAACGTCGACCTCACCAACCGCTGCAACCTCAAGTGCCCGATCTGCTTTGCCAACGCGAACTCGGCGGGCTTCGTATTCGAGCCCCCCTTCGAAGACGTCGTCGCCATGATGCGCAACCTGCGCGACCTCAAGCCCGTCCCCGTCCAGGCGATCCAGTTCGCCGGCGGAGAGCCCACGATCTACCCGCGCTTCTTTGACGCGGTCAAGGCCGGCTCCGACCTCGGCTTCCCCCAGATCCAGGTGGCCACGAACGCCATCCGGCTCGCCAAGGAACCCGACTTCGCCCAGAAGTTCGTCGACAACGGCGGCCACATGATCTACCTCCAGTTCGACGGCTTCCGCGACGAGTCGTACATCCGCGCGCGCAAGCGGCCCGGCTTCCTCAAGGAGAAGTTCCAGGCCATCGAGAACTGCCGGCGCGTGCGCCCCAAGCCGCTCGCCGTCACCCTCGTGCCGGTAATCGTCAAGAACCTCAACAACGACGAGGTCGGCGACATCATCCGGTTCGCGCTCAACAACCTCGACGTCGTGCGCTCGGTCAACTTCCAGCCCGTCTCGTTCTCGGGACGGATGGAGACCGAAGACCGCATGCGCGGGCGCTACACCCAGTCGGACCTCGTGGCCGACGCGGTCGAACAGACCGGGTTCCTCACGAAGGAAGACTTCTACCCGGTGCCCGTCGCGGCCGCGATCTCCGAGGTCGTGTCCGTCATCCACGGCGAAGGCAAGCTCGCCTTCACCTGCCACCCCGCGTGCGGCATAGGCGCGTACGTCATCCGCGGCGAGGACGGCCGGCACATGGGCGTCTCGCAGTTCATCGACATCGACGGCCTCTACAACGAGGCGCTGCAGATTGCCGAGGAGACCCAGGGGCTCAAGGCCTCGAAGGTGCGCGCGCTGATCAAGGCCCGCCGCCTGCTCAAGTACGTCGACCTCGAGAAGGCCCCGAAGGGCGTCGACAAGGTCGCCGACCTCCTGCGCGGCGTGTTCTACGACGGCGGCAAGGCCGGCCTCAGCGAGTTCCACTGGAACACGCTGTTCATCGGCGCGATGCACTTCATGGACCGCTACAACTACGACATCGACCGCGTCAAGCGGTGCATCGTGCACTACGCGACCCCGGACGGGCGCATCATCCCGTTCTGCGCGTACAACACGGGCCCGACCTTCCGCACGGAGATCGAGTCGAAGTTCGCGATGACCTTCAAGGAGTACGCTGCGGTGAACGGCGGCTCCGAAGAGGACATCCACACCTAAAGCGGCGCCAAGCCGCCTTTCCGGGGGGTCTTTCCCCCCGCCCTCCCTTTTTTCTACTCCCTCACGCCTCGAACCCCAAGGAGCGTCCCCCGATGTCCGCCGGCCCTGGCATGTTCAAGGTCCGCGCGGGCTGGGCCAAGTGGGACGACGAGCTGAAGAAGCAGCTGCTGCTCCGCGAGAACCCCAAGCTCGTCGAGGTGTCGCGCGACGCCACCTCGAACCCCGAGTTCCTCCAGGCGCTCGTCGACCACCTCCACGAAAAGGACTTCCGCCTGCGGTGGGGCATCGTCGAAGTGCTCGACCACATCACGCGGATCAAGGCCGAGGTGCTCATTCCCCATATCCCGAAGATCGCCGAGCTGCTTGACGACCGCCACCACATGCCGCGCAACATGGCGGCAATCACGATCCTGCGCGTGGGCGAGCGCCACCCGGACGCGATGATGCCGATCCTCGGCCACTTCATGAAGCGGCTCGAGTCGGTGGAGGGCCACGAGCGCTACGACGCGGTGCGCCTCCTGCAGACCCTCATCGTCACCAACTACGATGTCGGAATCAAATACTTCGAGATCATCAAGCAGCTCGACGCCGTCGAAGGCAACCCGAGCGTGAAGCTCGCGTGCGAGAAGTACCTCAAAGCGGTCAAGGACATCCAGGCGGGCCGCGAGCCTGACATCACGAAGCCCGCGGCGCTTGAGGCCAAAGAGGCCGCCCGCAGGGAAGCCGACAAGAAAAGCAAGGGCGCGCCGTAGCCAACCGGCCTGCGCGCCTGGCCACGGGCCCTCGCGCCCGTTCACTTTCCGCTGTGCTACGGCTAAGTTTTGAAATAGGCTCAGGCACCTGGCCTTTGGCAACGGCCCGGCGAGGGCCGTTTTGGGGGTCGTGCGTATGGTTCCACGTTGGGGAGCGGTCGCGGCAATTGCAGGCGCCTTTGGGCTCGTCGCGATCGCCGCGATCCTTGCGGCACCGGCCGCTGCCGCCCCGCCCGCCACGGGCGACTGGAACATCACGGGCCCCGAGACCTACTCGAACCAAGTGATCACGCTCTCCAATGAGACCGACGGGATGGGAAACGCCACGCTCTGGGGAAACGTGACGATTCTCCCCGGCGCTTCGCTCACGTTCCAAAACGTCACGCTCGTGCTGCCTTTCCAGTCCACCCTCGACATCCAGGGGCGCGCCGACTTCGGCAACTCGACGATCGTCGGCGAGACCTGGAAGCTGTGGGTCCGCAACGACTCGGTGTTCGTCCGCGACAGGTTCGTCAATGCCACCTATGGCGGCACCTCGATCGAAAACGCAAACAGCGTGTTCGACAACCTGACCTGGGACTGTGGCGGCAACTCGAACGGAGTCATCCACATCAAGCGGCCCATCGACTTCCGCGACCACCTCCTGAAGGAGGGCTGCTCGATGTCGATCGAGCTTGCGACCCTCACGGTCAACAAGAACATCGAGTACACGCGGCTCACCATCCTCAACGCGAGCGGGGCCACGGGGATCACCTTCGGCGACTCGTCGCACACCGGGAACGTGCGCTTCGAGCTCCACAACCTCACGATCAACAACACGGGGTCAGGCTGGGGGATCTACATCGGCGCCACCGCCAACACGACCACGGTTTGGATTCATGACAGCTCCTTCGCGTACACCGGGTCGGCGGCCATCCGCGCGGACTCGACCCAGGCGCTCCTGCGCATCTGGCAGTGCAGCTTTGAGGGCGTGCTGCGCGCCGCGCGCATTAACGGCATCGCGGCGGGCACCGTCGTCGGGTACATCGACAACATCTACGTGAACGGCACCACCGACAGCATCTACGCCGAAGATGCGACCTGGATCATCCACAACGCGACCGTGCTGAGCCCATCCCCGCAGTTTGCCGCGGGGCCCAACGGCCACATCAAGATCTGGGACAGCGCGGACAGCGCGTTCCTCTCCGACGCCCCCAGCGCCGGGGCCAGCATCGAGCACTTCATCCGCCTCGAAATGGCCGCCCCGACATGGCAGAACGCCATCCCGATCATCGGCAACCTCGTCACCCTGCTCGACTCGAACGGCGTCCCTGGGATGCTCGTGAACGCGTCGACCTGGACGCCCCAAGAAATCGTATGGTGGGGGATGTACCCCAACAATGCGCGCGTCGACAACCGGCAGGTGCGGCCGGTCATCCAAGACGGCGGCACGACGTTCAACTGCACGCCGTCGGCGTTCTTCGTGACCCCGGGGATGGCGCTCACCTCCGTCACCTGCAACGACAACGCCCCCCCGACCATCGTCTTTGTGTCGCCCGCGTTCCCCCGGATCCAGAATTCCTCAACGATCAACGGGACGGCGCGCGTGGACGAGGCCGGCTCCGGGCTCAACACGGTCGAGTTCTCGCTGGACGGCTCCGCCTTCGGGCCCGTGACCTTTGCCCCTGGGGAGACGCGCAATTTCACGTTCTCGCGGGCACCTATGCCCGACGGCACGTACACGGTCACCCTGAGGGCCATGGACCGCACGGGCAACGCGCGCGTCGTGATGAGCGGACGCTATGTCGTCGACACGGTGGCCCCCGGGCTCTCGTTCGACCCGCCGCCGCCAACGGTTGCGGCTTCGTCCAACTACACGTTCACCGGCGACACCGAGCCGAACACGAGCGTCGTGGTGGCGCGTGCCGGAGGCTTCTCGAACAGCACCTTCTCGGGGGGAAACGGCCGGTTTGCCATCGGCGTCCTGCTCGAGGAAGGGCTCAACTCCTATACGCTGACGGCGCGCGACGCGGCAGGCAACGGCTTCTCGCTTTCCGCCTCGCTGCTTGTCGATACGCGCCCGCCGGCCCTTGCGGTCCTGCTCGATGGCGAGGCCCAGACGACGGCCCGTGAGGCGGCGCCGACGGTGCGCGTCGGGGGAACGGCCGAGGTCGGCGCCGAGGTGGCCGTGAACGGCCAGCTGGCAACACGGACAGGCGCCGCTTTCACCTTCGACCTGACCTTGCCGCGCGGACTTACGAACCTCACGGTCGTGGCCGTCGACGCGGCGGGCAATCGCGCGGAGTGGTTCGGGTTCGCCTACTACGACGACGGCGTCCCCACCCTGACGTTGGAGGTCAATGGGGTGCCCGCTGCCTCGGGCGGGACCGTCGTTACGCGGTCGGGCTCGGCCTCGTTTGCCGGGACCGCGCAGGACGGCGACTCAGGGATTGCGTCGCTCATCGTAAACGGGCAGGCGGTGGCCGTGGACGGCGCGGGCCGCTACTCGACGGTCGTGGCGGTGCTTGAGGGGGACAACGTGCTGGTCGTGACCGCCTCGGACGCCGTTGGCAATACCGCCTCGATCACGGTCCATGTCCTGCGCGACGCGACGGCCCCCAGCGTTGCCCTGGCCCTCGACGCGGATGGATCGCCCGTGGTCGTCGCCGGCGGCGAGAACTACACGGCCGGCGCCACCGTCAAGCTCATCGTCGTCGCCTCCGAGGCGGGCGCTGCGACCTTCGGGCGGGTGGCCCACGCGGTCGTTGCGGGCGAGAACGCCTTTATCGTGGACCTCGCCGAGGGCCGCAACTCCTTCACCGTGACCTTCGTCGACCTTGCAGGCAACCCCGCCTTCCCGGCGAGCATCGTCATCGAGCGCAAGAGCAGTCCCCCGTCGCTCACGTTGAGCTCGCCGCTTGCCGACGCGTCCGTGGACACGGCGGTCGTCGAGGTCGTCGGCTCCACCGACCCCTTCTCGGTCGTGCACGTGAACGGCCAGGTCGCGGCGGTCTCGGCCACCGGAGAGTTCCGCACGACGGTGCCGCTCGCGCTTGGCAGCAACACCCTGCACGTCGAGGCACAGGACGCCCTTGGCAATTTGGCCTCGGCGAACCGGACCGTTACGCGCACCGCCCCGCCGCCTGCAACCATCAGTACCACCTCAGGCGGCCTCGGCGTGGAGAGCATGGTCCTGCTGGTTGTCGGGCTGGCAATCGGCGCCGGCGCAGGGATGTCCATGGGGCGGCGCGCTCGCGCGAGCGCACCGGCAGAAGGGCCGCCTGCCCCCGAACCCCTCGCCGCCAGCGCGAAGACTTACCAGAGCCCCGCGGTCGGCCAGCAGCGCGGCCCGAAGGGCCCGCGCGGGCCTTCGCCGCCGCAGTAGGCGCGCGCTAGTGCAGCATCCGTTTGCGCGCGGGCGAACGCCGGCCGCCAGCAAGGGCCGGCATATTCAGCCGCTCGCGCTTGGCGACCGCGATCGCTTCCTTGTACCCGGCATCCGCGTGGCGCACCACGCCGATGGCGGGGTCGGTATGCAGCACGCGCGCAAGCCGGCGGTCGGCCTCGTTGGTGCCGTCGGCAATCGCGTGCATCCCCGCGTGCGTGGAAAGCCCGATCCCCACGCCGCCGCCGTTGTGCAAGGACACCATATCGGCCCCCGCCGCCGTGTTCAGCAGGGCATTCAACATCGGCCAGTCGGCCACCGCGTCCGACCCGTCGGCCATCCCCTCCGTCTCGCGGTAAGGCGAGGCCACCGACCCGCAGTCGAGGTGGTCGCGCGTGATCACAATCGGCGCGGCAATGGTGCCGTCCTTCACCAGCCCGTTGATTTCCTTGCCGAACTTGGCGCGCTCGCCGAGGCCCAGCCAGCACACGCGCGCGGGAAGCCCTTCCCACGGCAGGTGCTTGCGCGCAAGGCGGATCCATGTTGCAAGCTGCTTGTTCTTCGGGAACATTTCGAGCACCACGTCCTCGCTCTCGCGGATGTCCTCGGGGTCGCCCGAGACCGCGACCCACCGGAACGGCCCGCGCCCCTCGCAGAACATCGGCCGGATGTAGGCCACCACGAAACCGGGGTAGCCAAATGCCCCCGTGACCCCAGCCTTCTCGGCCTGGCCGCGCAAGTTGTTCCCGTAGTCGAAGGCGACGGCCCCGCGCTTTTGCATCGCGAGGATCGCCTTGCAGTGGAGCGCCATCGACGCCATCGAGCGGCGCACATAGGCGCGCGGGTCGCTCTTGCGCAAACTCGCGGCTTCCTTCGGGGTAAGGCCCGTTGGGACATACCCATTGAGCTCGTCATGGGCGCTCGTCTGGTCCGTCACGACGTCGGGGATGGCGCCGCGCGCCAGGAGTTCCCCGGACACCTCGGCCGCGTTGGCCACCAGCCCCACGCTCACCGCCGACTTCTCCTTTTTGGCGCCCTGCACGACCTCGAGCGCCTCGTCCAAGTCCTCCGTGACGACCTGCACGAACCCGCGCGACTGCCGGCGCTCGGCGCGCGCCCGGTCGACCTCCACGATGAGCGCGGCGCCCCCGTTCATGGTGACCGCGAGCGGCTGGGCTCCGCCCATCCCGCCGAGGCCGCCCGAGAGCACGAACCGCCCCGCGAGCGTGCCGTTGAAGTGCTTGCGCGCCACCGCCGCGAACGTCTCGAAGGTCCCCTGGATGATCCCCTGCGTGCCGATGTAGGCCCACGAGCCGGCCGTCATCTGCCCGTACATCGTGAGCCCCGCCTTCTCGAGCTCGCGGAAATACTCCCAGTTCGACCAGCGGGGCACCAAGTGCGCATTTGCGATCAGCACGCGCGGCGCGTCTTCGTGCGTCTTGAACACGCCGACCGCGCGCCCCGACTGGATGAGGAGCGTCTCGTCCACCTCGAGGTCGCGCAGCGCCCCGACGATCGCGTCGAAGTCCTTCCAACTGCGCGCCGCGCGGCCCGTCCCGCCGTAGATGATGAGTTCCTCGGGGATCTCCGCGTTCTCGAGGTTGTTGTGCAGCATGCGCAGGATGGCCTCTTGGCGCCACCCCTTGCATGAAAGGTTGAGCCCGCGCGGCGAGCGCGGCACTACCATGCGCCTGCGCTCGGCCATGCACCTTGAAAAGGGCGCGCGCTTATTTCACGATTGGCGACCCCGGGGGCGCAAAGCTCCCGGGGCCGCGTTCCCTCGCCGCCTTCCTACGCGAGCGCGGCCGCCCTCGCCGGCATGAGCGAAACGCGCACGCTCACGGAGCCCGCGTCGTAGATCCCGTCGCCATCAGAATCGGCCGGCGTGCCCTGGCCGCCGCCGTTCTGGCCGCTGCCCTGGCCGTTGCCGGTGGAGGAGCCCGCGCCCTGACCGGCGCCCTGGCCCTGGCCGTTGCCTTGGCCGTTGCCCTGGCCGTTGCCCGTGCCGCTGCCCTGGCCGCCGCCGCCGGGCACGCCGGGGCCGCCGGGTTCCTGTCCGGGGCCGACGCCTCCGCAGCCGCCTTCTGCCGTTGGAACGCACGGCGGAACCTGGTCGGGGAAGAGCGGGTTCGGGTCCGTCGAGTCCATGATGCCATCATCGTCGGTGTCCGGGTTCGTCGGGTCGGTGCCCGCGACATACTCGCGGTAGTTGTCCCACCCGTCGTTGTCGGTGTCGAGGTAGTCGTCCGCGCGGTCGGCCGGGTTCAGGCCGAAGTGCGTTTCCCACCCATCGTTTGCCCCCCCGCCATCCGAGTCGGGGTTCGAGGGGTCGGTTCCTTGGAGGAACTCCTCGTAATTCGAGAGACCATCGCCGTCGGCGTCCCGCATTCCATCAAGCGGGTCGGTCGGGTCAAAGGCGCTTGCCGCGGGCGCAAGGGCAAGCAGGGCGATCAACAGTCCAGCTCCAACAGTCCGTCTTTTGTTCATGTTCAACACCAATCCACCGGCTTTCCGGCCCCATGCGTCCGTCCTGGTGCCGCGTGCGCTACCGCCGGCAGGCGTAGATTCTGCTCCCTTGGGAATGCAGGCTGTCCCGCGGACGGTCGGCGCACGCAGGCGCCTCGCCCTCCAGCCCTCTTAACCGCTCTCAGACGCCAGTCGAAGGGTCTCGAACATGCTTCGAACGATCTCAGACAGTCCTCGAACAGTCCCCGCTCGCCGCTTGGATGGGGGTTGACCTTCATTGGCCCGAACCAAAATGCTTGAAATAGCCCCCCCCGGATGGCCGGGGGTAGCGCGGCCCTGCTGGCTGCGCCTTATTGGGGGGTTGCCAGATGCGCGTCAAAGCGCTGCTCTTGGGCTCAGCCGCGGGACTGCTTTTTGCCATCTGCGTGGCCGCCTTGGCCCAACCGGCCTCCGCGCTTACCATCATCACCGGCGATTGGGTGGTCTCGGGGGTCGAGTCCTACGCCAACGACACCATCCAGATCAACACGAACGGGTCGCAGGGCAACCTTTACATCCTGCCCGGCGGCGAACTCCACCTCTCCAACATCACCCTGATTTTCCCCAACAACCGCACGCTCGACAACCAAGGGTACCTCGCCGTTGACAACAGCACGATCCGGGGCCCCAACTGGTTCTTTTACCTGCGCTCGGGCGCGGACCTGAACAATGTCAATATCCACAATGCGTCACGCAACACCGGCGGCGGCCTCTCGGGCACGGTTATCACGAACTCGAGCGTCAACCTGTACAACGTCCGCTGGGACTACTTCGTCGGGGGGTTCAACCAGGTGGAGTGGCAGGTCCATGTCCGCGTGATCATGGACTTCCGCAACAATTTCATCGGGCGGCGCGGCCAGCTGAGCTACGAACTGCCCACGATCTCAAGCGACGCAACCATCGACATCTCCAACAACCGCTTCCAGATGGGCGTCGGGTTCGGCGGGTTCGACCGCACGGACGCGCTTGTCATCACCAACGCGCTCCACTCGGGGGCCGTGACCTTCGACATCCACGACAACAACTTCACCGACGGCAACGACCACATCCACTTCGGCTCCTCCTCGTCGAGCACGACCTACCTCATCCACGACGACGTGTTCGGCGCCCCCGGCAGCACCGCCGTGGAGATCGGGGACGGCGCGACGGGCGACCGCTTCGGCGGGATTGTCCGCATCTGGAACATCAGAATCACCGAGCCCAACCGCGGCCTGCGGATGTTCGGCGCCATCGGCGGAGGGATCGTGGGCACGGTCGAAAACATGACCATCATCCGGGCTGCCCCCAGCGGTAACCCCGATGTAGGGGTTGTGGCCAACGAGGCTACCTGGGAAGTGCGCAACTCCACGATCAGCATGCGCTCGAACGACACGCAGTACCAGTCCGAGCAGAACGGCCACATCAAGGTCTGGGACACCATTGACCGCGCGCTCTCGGGCGTTTCGGTCATGCAGACGGGGGCAAGCGTCGAGCATTACGCGTTCCTCAATGTCGACGGGGCCCGCTGGCAAAACAGCATCACGATCACCAACGACCTCGTGCTCCTGCGCGAGGCCACGGGGAACGTCAGCCTGACGATGGACCCGCAGAACTGGACGGCCCACGACATCGTCTGGTGGGGCCGCTACTACAACTCACCCCAAGTCGACAACCGCGACCTGCGCCCGGAGATCGACGACGGCGGGCATGTCTTGGCCTGCGCGCCCTCGCCGTTTTTGGTCACCTCCCCCATGAGCCTTTTGTCCATCGTGTGCACCGACAACCTGCCGCCTACGATCACGATCGTCAAGCCCACGGCCAATTGGCTGCAGAACTCCTCGACGCTGGTGGGCAACGGGTCGGGCAGCGAATTCGGTTCCGGCATCAACACCTTCGAGTGGTCGCTCGACAACACCTCGTGGGGCCCGGTTACGCTCGGCCCCGGGCCGATGGACTGGCGCGTGTCCGCCTCGGGCCTCACCGATGGGGGCTACACGCTCTACTTGCGGGCCGTCGACCGCACGGGGCTTGCGACCTACCGGTCGGTGACGGGCCTGCGCATCGACCTCACGGCGCCCACCCTCACCATCCCCGACCTCGTGAACTTCACCACCGATTTCCAGCTCAACATCTCGGGGGCCTCGGAGGCCTTTGCGAGCATCACCTATGTGCTCGGGGCCGCCCAGCCGGTCACGACCGTGGCCGGGGCGGATGGAAATTTCACGTTCCCGAACATTGCGCTGAGCGAAGGGCACAACACGCTGTGGGTCACCGCGGTCGACGCGGCGGGCAACTCCTTCGCTCTGCAGCGGAACATCACGGTGGACACGGTGGCCCCGTCGCTGCTCGTCGACCAGCCTCAGTACATGGTCACGCCCCAGAATTGGGTCGAGATCTCGGGGCTCTCGGAGGGCGACGCGACAGTCTTGGTCAACGGGCTCAGCGTTTCCCGCGGCGGGAGCGCGTTTACGATCCAGTTGCCGCTCACGCCCGGCGTAACCACGGTCACCGTGACGGCGACCGACCCCGCGGGCAACCGCGCGGTATGGTTCGGACAAGCGGTCTCCGACGCGGACTTGCCGGTCATCCAGGCCTCGATTGACACGGGCAACGTGACGCCCGGGGGCATCCCCGTGACGCGCGTGGGCTCGGTGCCGATCACGGGCACGATCACCGACGCCACGACCGCGATCGCGCTCGTCACGATCAACGGGACCGCGTACGTCCTTGACGGCAGCCACGCGTTCCTCGTGTCGCTCCCCGTCGGCGAAGGGGACACCGAAATCCGCATCAGCGCGACCGACCAGGCGGGCAACGTGGCGGTGAAGACCCTCCACGTGGTGCGGGACAGCACGGCCCCCCTTGGCGTCTCTTCGCTCGAGCAGGCCGACGCTCCGCTCGTCACGATCGGCGAGAGCCTCTACAGCCACGGCGACTTCGTCACCGTGGCGCTCGTCCTTACGGAAGACGGGACGGCGACGGTGGCCGGCGAGACGCGCGCCGTGACCGCCGGCGCCAACAACTTCAACGTCACCCTCCACGAGGGGCTGAACACGATCTCAATCTCGTTCCTCGACCTGGCGGGCAACACCGGAGCGCCGCGCACCCTTGGGCTTTACCGCGACACGACGCCACCCCTGGTAACGATCGCGACTCCCGCCGAGGGCGCCGCGATCGAATTCGACAGCACGCAGGTTTCGGGGGTTTCCGAATCCGGGGCCAACGTGACCGTGAACGGCGTGCGCGTGAGCATTTCCGGGACGGGCTTTACGACCACGGTGCAAGTCCCCGCGGGCGTTACCACGACCATCACGGCCGTGTCCATGGACGCGCTTGGCAACTCGGCGAGCGCCACCGTGAGCGTGACCCGCAAGGCGACGACCGCCGCCGTCAACACGCCGGGCGAGGGCCTCGGCGGAATCCTGTTCCTCGTCCTTGGCGCCGCCGGAGGCCTTGCGGCCGGGTTCGTGATCGCCGGCAAGTCGAAGGCGCGCGACGAGGTGGACTCGGCGGATGCAATGGCGCCAACGACCGTCGCCGGCAGCACCCAGAATTACGAGAGCCCCTCGGTCGGCCAGCAGCGCGGCCCGAAGGGACCGCGCGGGCCTTCGCCCCCCCCGTGACCCCTACCGCCAGGCCACGAGCACCAAGTTCGAGCCGAGCCCTTTGGGGTCGGCGAGCGCTTCAAGCGCGCGCCGATGCCGGACATAGACTTCGCGCGGCAGGCCCGGGCCGTCGCGTTCCAGTTTTGCGCGCAGGCCGTCGAGCCCGTGCCTTGCCAGGAATTCGCCCTGCCGCTCCACGCGGCGCACCTTCGCGCCGCCATCTTCAAGCGCGCGCGCAAGCGCGGTGAAGTCAACACTGGCCGTGATGTCCTGGCGGCCGAGGCGGCTGAGCGGCTCGTCGTTCCGGCGGTGGTGGTAGAAGCACCGCATCGTGCCCTCCGGGCGCGTCCTCGGGTCGTAGAGCGCGGCCGCCTGGTCCCCATAGTCGACCACGAGGATGGTGCCCTTGGCAAGCGCACGCGCCATTTCGCGCGCAAGCGCATCGGCCCCCAGGCACACCTCGGCGCGCTGGCCGGGGGAAAGCCGGATGCCTTCGTCGGTGAGCCGCTCGCCGATCCGGGCGTCGGAGAGCGCCCCTTTCTCCTCGACAAACCCCCCGCCCCCGCTCGCCACGAACACCTCCACAAGGTCAGGCCCGCCTTCGACGACGTGAAACGGAAGCGCGTCGAAGAGCTCATTCGACACGATCGCGCCGCGCACCCGGCGAAGCGCGAGCGACGGGCCCCGCGAACGGACCCACCGGACCGTCCCCTCGAAGTCCGGCAAGAGGTTCTTCCTTTGGATCGCTGCCCAGCCCGCGTTCGGTTCCACAATCACGTAACGCACGCGCGGCAGCAGGTCGGCTTGCTCTGCCGCAAGCGCCTGCAGGATGTCGCGCGCAAGCAGCCCGCGCCCCGCGCCAATTTCCACCACCCACGCAAGGCCCGCCCCCTCGGCAAGCACGCGGTCGAGGTGCCCGCCCACTTCGCGCGAAAGGATGCGGCCGAACGCCGGGTGGAGGTCGACCGAGGTGAAGTAGTCGGACTCCGGCGCCTTGGCCCCCTCTGCGCCCGCTAGGCCAAACGACGCGTAGTAGCCCCGCTCGGGGTGGTACAGGCAGATCTCGAGGAAGCGCGTGTACGGGATGCGCCCCCCCGATTCGGCCACCGCGGCGGCCACGGCCGCCCCCACCTCCGGGTCGCTGTCCACCGCCCCCTGCAGCCCTTCCACGGTGCTCCCCCCTCCAACTCCCGCAAGGCGGCCGGCCGCGCCATGAACCTTGCCACGTCAGGGCGCTCTGGCCATCGCCCTTCCCGCCAGCGAACCCTTAACTATCCTGACGGTTTTTCTGCGCTCCTTAGGCCGCCCGCGCGCGGCCACGCCGGGGGTTCTACGATGCTCTCCGAACCGCATGGGATCGACAACTATCAGACCGAGGTCAAGGCCCGCATCGACTCCGACAAGAACATCTCGCTTGCCAAGTTCAACGAGGTCTTTGAAGGGTTTGTAAGGCCCAACCTCGCCTTTGATGAGACCTATACCTGGGACGCCAACATCAACGGCATCATCGTGCGGTACGTCGGCAATTCCCTCCACCAGTACCAGTTCTGGGTCGGCAACTGGTGGCCCGCCCCCAACAACCACACGACGCTCGCCCAGGCGTTCATTTACTCCGTGAAGGGCGTCGCCAACCACAAGCCGTTCGCGTACTACTGCCCCGCCAACAACACCTCGATTTTTATCAACACCGAGTACTACGGCCAGTGCAAGTCCTGGGCCCTCGGGATGGCCGCCGCCGCCCTCGAGCGCCACTACAACACGCACTCGATCCACGGCGCGTGTGCCGACGTCGACGGCAAGGGGGTGGTCATGATTGCGCCCACCGGGACGGGCAAGACCACGCAGGTCAACCGGCTCTTCCTCCACCCGAACGGGCGCGTGCTTGGCGACGACTGGGTCTACATCCGCCACCCGCCGCGACGGGCCCCCGACGAGCACCCGAACCTCGTCGTCACCCAGCCCGAGCGCATGCTCTATGTGCGCACGGAAAACGAGGAGGCCGAGCCGTGGCTGCGCCCCCTGTTTGACCGGTGCATGGTCGAGAACGTGGTCGAAAAGTACGCCGACTGCGACAACGACGAGTGCAAGGCCAAGATCGCCAAGGGCGAGCGCAAGTGCGTGTTCGACGAGGGCCGCCCGGTCTGCTATTGGTCGTTTGGCAACTCGCGGGCGTTGCTCCCGCGCGAGTGGATGAAGGGCCCCAACAAGGTGTCGGACTCCGCGCCCCTCAAGCTCATCGTGCTGCTGCGGCGCAACCACGAGTCGCCCGCCGAACAGTGGCTGACCCCCGACGAGGCCATCAAGATCCTGCGCGAAGGCAAGACGCTCATCCGCCCCGGCGCGGGCCCCAAGGAAAAGTGGGGCACGTACGGCTACGAGCCCTGGTACAACCCGTACCTGCTCGTCCGCGACGACGACCGGCAGGAGCGCTTTTTCCGGGAGGAGATGCGCGTGGCCAAATGCGTAATCTTCAACACCGGCGCGCAAGGCGAGAGCATCCAGCGCACCCACGAGCGCATCCTCAAGGGTGTGGCCCAGTGCGACTGATCTTGCGCGCGGGCTGGCTCCTCCCGCCAAACCCTTAATGCCGCCCCCCCGATCTTTCGCCGGGGGGGGCAAAGCCTGGCCACCAAGGACCGCGGCACCCGCATCAAGATGGCGCACCTCACCCCCGAGGTGCGCACCTCGAATTTCGAAGAGGTCGACCTCGGCTACACGCCCGAGGAGGCGCAGCGCGAGGCGGCCCGGTGCCTCAACTGCCGGCACAAGCCCTGCCAGATTGCGTGCCCGACGCGCCAGCGCGCGCCCGAGTACCTGATGAAAATCAAGGACATGGACCTGCTCGGCGCCATGAAGGTCATCCTCGAAGACAATCCGTTCGCGGCCTCCTGCGGGCGCGTGTGCTCCCACCCATGCGAATCCGTGTGCGTCCTCGGCATCAAGGGCGAGCCGATCGCGATCGCGTGGCTGAAACGGTTCGCGTCCGACCACTCGGACTACCTTCCGGAGTGCGCGCCCTCGACGGGCAAGCGCGTGGCGATCGTCGGCGGCGGCCCGTCGGGGCTCACGGCGGCGATGTACCTCCAGCTCAAGGGCCACCAGTGCACGGTGTTCGAGGAGATGCCCGAGCTCGGCGGGGCGCTGCGCTACGGCATCCCGCCGTACCGGCTGCCGCGCGAAGCGCTGATGCAAGACGTCGGGCGCGTACTCCGGCTCGGCGTTGAGGTGAGGACGGGCGCGCGCGTCGGGCGCGACATCACCGTAGAGTCGCTCCAAACGGAGTACGACGCCACGCTCGTTGCCATTGGGGCGTTCAAGCCGCGCCATATGGGCATCGAGGGCGAGGACCTCGAGCGGATCTACCACGCCACGCCGTTCCTGCGCGAGGTCAACCTCGACTTCAACCTCGACAAGTGGGCGGAGATGGGCAAGCGCGTGGCCGTCATCGGCGCGGGCAACGTTGCCATGGACTGCGTGCGCACGCTCGCGCGGCTCGGTAAGGAAGTCACGCTGATCTACCGGCGGTCGTTCGAAGAGATGCCCGCCATCAAAGAGGAGGTTGTCCAGTCGCAGGAAGAAGGCGTGAAGTACCTGTGCCTGCGCAACCCGAACCGCTTCATTGCCGGAAAGGACGGGGCGGTGGGCGCGATGGAGCTCCAAGTCATGGCGCTTGGAGAGCCCGACGCCTCAGGAAGGCGGCGGCCGGTGCCCGTCGAGGGCCAGACGGAGGTGTTCGAGGTCGACAGCGTGGTCGTCGCCATCTCGCAGACGCCCGAGCTCGACGCGTTTGCCGAGCCCGAGGTGATCGGGATCACCCGCTGGAATTCGATCGCGGTCGAGGAAGGGTCGTTCAAGACGCGGCTCGACGGCGTGTTCGCGTCGGGAGAGGCGACGACGGGGCCGGGCGACCTCATCGACGCCGTTGCGGCGGGCAAGAACGCGGCGCTCAAGATTCACGAGTACCTTACGGCGACGGAGGCATCTGCGGCGGCCCCGGTTCCGGAGGCGCCGCCGGCGTAGCCTCCGCGCGCCGAAGCACGGACCTGCGGTTCCACGTGTACGCAAGGCCCACGACCACCAGCCCCCAGAACGCGAAGTCCGCAACAAGAGCGGACGAGGACCTCCACTCCGTTGGGTTCGTCCCATCCCCATCGTTGCAGGCCGAATAGTAGGTGATGGGACGGCCAGACGTCGCGCCCCCCTCCGTGCAGGAGGGCCCGGGGAATAGGAGGATCAGGAACGCCGCGAGCGCGATCAAGGCGAAGGCGGCTCGCGCGTCGCCCGCGGTGCGGATGGCGCGCCTTGGGAAGGGCGGCACACAGTAGGACCCCATGCATCATCCCTTTGGGGCCGGGCCTTTGAAAGTTATGGCGCAACCGGCGATCCCCGAAGGCTCCTGGCGGATTCCGCCAAGCCTTCAAAAGGGGGCCCGGCGTTTTGGGCCAAGAGTTTCGCTTATGCCCGCCCCCGCCAAACGCAACGCTGGAATCTCGCAGGGCTTCGAGGCGTTCTTCAAAGGCGCCCCGGAGGGGTGCATCCGCCTCACCGTCGGTGAGCCTGACTTCCCGACCCCGAAGGCGGTCGTGGAGGCGGCCAAGCAAGACCTCGACGCGGGAGATACGCACTACATCGCCACCGCGGGCAAGCAGGTCCTCCTCGAGGCGATCCAAGAGAAGCTGCGCAAGGACAACGGCCTCAACTACGCGACCGACGAGATCACGGTCACCGTGGGCGCCAAGGAAGCGCTCGTGGACGCGTCGCTCGCCCTCCTCGACCCCGGCGACGAGGTGCTCATCCCCGCCCCCTACTGGCCCTCCTACGACGCGATCGCGGCCTTCGCGGGCGCCCGGACCGTCCAAGTGCCCACCGAGCCGCACGCGATGCACCTCGACCAAGAAGCGCTGAAGAAGGCCGTCACCAAGAGAAGCAAGGCCATCCTGGTCAACTCCCCGAACAACCCAACAGGTGCCGTCTACGGCAAGAGCGACCTCAAGGCGCTTGCCGACCTCGCCTCCGACAAGGACCTCTTCATCATCAGCGACGAAATCTACGAGCACCTCATCTACGGCGGGCGCAAGCACTATGCGCTCGCCTCGTTCCCGGGGGCCTTCGAGCGCACCGTGACCATCAATGGGTTCTCGAAGGCGTTTGCGATGACGGGCTGGCGCCTCGGGTACACGGCGGCCCCCAAAGAACTCGCCATCCCGATGCGCCGCGTCCACATGCACGCGGTCACCCACCCGGCGGCCTTCGAGCACCGCGCGGCCTCCGTGGCCCTCCTCAAGTGCGCGGCCGATGTGCGCGCGATGGCCGCGGAGTACGACCGGCGCCGCACGATCATCCACGCCGCGATGAACCGCGTCAAGGGGTGGCGCTGCCCCGAGCCCGAGGGGGCCTTCTACGCCTTCCCCGACATCCGCGGCACCGGCCTTTCCTCGCAGGCCGTCTTCGACAAGCTCCTCGCCGCCGGCGTCCAGGTAATCCCCGGCCACCTGTTCCCGGGCGGCGAAGGCTCGCTGCGCATCTCGTACGCGACCTCACAAGAAAACCTCAAAACCGCCGCCCTGCGGATGGAAAAGGCCTTCGGCCACGCTTGACCACGCTTGGAATGACCGAAATACCGGCAGAATCGGCCGGAATCGAGCCCCCCTTAACTCCTGTCCCCATGGCCTGAACTGCAATGTCCCTAACCGTAATTCGCCGAAGCGCTGAAACGACCGATGCCCCCGAACCGGCCGGCGTGCTTGCGGCCATCGCCGCGCGCATCGATGCGCTCAAGGCGCAGCGCGACATCGTCGTGCTCGCGCACAACTACCAGTACCCGGAGATCCAGGCCGTCGCCGACATCCGCGGCGACTCCCTCGAGCTTTCGGTGGCTGCCACCAAGGTGCCGCAGGCCAACATCGTCTTCTGCGGCGTCGATTTCATGGCCGAGACGGCCAAGATCCTGAACCCCGCCAAGCGCGTGTTCATCCCCGACACCAAGGCCCACTGCCCGATGGCCGCGATGACCGATGTCGAGGGCCTGCTCCTTGCCAAGGAGCGCTACACGGACGCCGCGATTGTCGCGTATGTGAACACGCGCGCGGATGTGAAGGCCATCGCCGATGTGTGCTGCACGAGCGCGAACGCCGTGAACGTGTGCGAGAACCTCGACGCCAAGACGATCATCTTCACGCCCGACCAGAACCTCGGGCAGTACGTCCAGCGCAAGCTTCCTGGCAAGAAGATCGTGATCTGGCCCGGCTATTGCCACGTCCATCAGAACATGACGGCCGAGGCGGTCCTCGACCTCAAGCGGGCGCACCCCGCGGCCGAAGTGCTCGTCCACCCCGAGTGCCCCCCGGATGTCATCGACCTTGCCGACCACGTGTTCTCGACTTCAGGGATGCTGCGCCACTGCCGGGGGTCGGCCGGGAGCGAATTCATCGTCGCCACGGAGCGCGAACTCACCTTCGGCCTCAAGCGCGAGAACCCGGGGAAGCAGTTCTACACGCTGCCCCGCGCGATCTGTCCGACGCACAAGAAGATCACGATCCGCAAGGTGCTCGACACGATGGAGACCTTCACGCCCGAGGTGCTGCTCGACGAGGACACGATCGCGAGGGCGCGGCGCAGCGTCGACCGGATGGTCGAATTCTCGCGGCGCGAATAATGGCCCCGGCGCCCGCCTGTGCCGCAAGGGTTATCACGAAGTCGCGCCCCCTCCCGTCTTGAGGCTGGGGGTTGTACGGGGCAAGCGGCCCGCCGGCCGACCCGCAGGCGCTGCGCGACAAGATCACGGCCCTCGGCAAGGCCGCGTTCGAAAGCGAGGGCGAAGGCGACCGGCAAGGCGCGCTTGCGCTGCGCCTCAAGGCGGCGCTGCTTGCGCAGTCGCTCGACGAGCGCACCACGATGGGCGACCTGCTGGTCGACTGCGGCCGCTCGTTTGCCTCCATGGGCGAATACCTCGAGGCGATGCGGTACCTGGAACGGGCCCGCGACCTTGCCCGCGAGCTTAACGCCGAGGAGCTCAAGGGCGAGGTGTACCGCGGGTTCGGCGCCCTCTACAAGGCCCGCGGCCAGTTCGACGAGGCGGCCGTGTGCTTTGACCGAGCCCTCGAACGGCTCGAGTACTCGTCGCGCCACGAGTCGGCGCTCCAGGCGCTCGTTGACCTGAGCGAGATCTACCTGGGCGCCAGCCGCACAGCGGAAGCCGGCGCCCTCCTTTCGCGCGCGAAGGCGCTCCCGCCTTCCGCCGACCCCTCGATGGTCGTGCGCCTCGAGATCAATGTCGGGCGCCTCGCCTTCCTGGGGGGCGACCGCGCAAGCGCCGTAGCCTCCTACGAACTAGCCGCCCGCGCCGCGGAGCGCGCGGGCCGCCCCCACGAGCGCGAGATCGTCGCCCTCGGGCTGGCGGGGCTCTACGCGCAGGACGGCCGGATCGCCGACGCGGTCGCGCGGCTGCGCGAGGCCCTTGCCCTCTCGATCGTCGCCTTCTCGCGCGAATCGGGCCGGCCGCTCGAGCGCGCGCGGTTTTCGACCATGGGCCTCCGCCTTGCCGAAATCGATGGGGCCCTCAACGCCCCCGGCGCGGCCCACGACACGCGCAGGCAAGTCGACCAAGCGGTGCTCCTCTACAACGCGCACCCGCTCGTCCTCACCGGCCAAGCGCCGCCCTACGGCACGCTGCGTGCAAGGTTGGATGAGCGCCCGGACGGTTCTGCGACCATCGACGCCCTCCATGCGCGCGGTGAGATCGCCACGCGTACTGACCCCCCAAATCCTAAATAAGCGGCCCCCGATCGCGCGAAAACGGGTGCCGGATTGGCTGAACCTGACTCCAAGGGTAGGATCCTCCGCGCACAGGCGAGGAGCAGGGCGAGCCGCGGCGAGGTCGACGAGGCCCTCCAGACCTACGTCGAGGCCGTGAACATCTTCCGCGCCTCCAACCAGCACAACGAGGTCGCCTTTACCCTGGCGGAGGTCGCCGAGACCCTCCACCTCCTTGCGAAGGACAAGCACGCGGCCGTCTTCTTCGAGCAGGCGCTTGCCGCCGCGGCCAAGACCGCCGACCCCGCCTTCCTTGCGCCGATCCTGCGCGACGCCAGCCTTTTCTTCAAGAAGCATGGCGAGACCGACCGGGCCTTCGAGATGATGCGCGACGCCTTCGAGCTCTTCGAGATCCTGCGCGACGAGTGGGCCCAGGCCCAGATCGCCCACGAGCTCGGGCGCATCCTCGAGGCCAAGGGCCAGCCCGACGAGGCCCTCGAGTGGCTGCGCCGCGCTCTGCCCCTCACCCCCGAGGAGCGCGACGCCGACCTGCGCATGCGCATCTACTACGACATGGGCCGCGTGTTCCTCAGCAAGGACCTCAAGGACCGGGCCGTCTCGTGCTTCAACAACTCCGCGCTGCTTGCCAAGCGCATCTTCGACGCCGACTGCCTGGGCGCATCGCTCGAAGCCCTCGGCGACATCGCGTTTGCCCAGATGAACACGGCCAACGCCAAGCGGTACTTCAAGGAGGCTTACGCGATGAACGAGGGCCTCCTCACGGCGAGGAAGCCGGGCGAAACCGCCGACGACGACCAGGTCTACGAGGTGCGCAAGGACGTGCTCGTGGGCAAGCTCATCTCCGCCTACCTTGCCGACCCAAACACCTCCGTGTCCGAGAAAGAGATCGCCGAGTTCCTCGCGCACCTCCACAAGCGGCGCGACGTGCCCGGGCTTGCCGCCGCGCTCTCCAAGATCGCCGACTACTTCCGAACGCGCGGGGAGCACGCACGGGCGGCCCGCTTCTTTGAGAATGCCGCGGGGATCTTCGAGCGCGCGGGGATGACCGCCGTGTCCGCCCAGATCGACGAACTGTTGGGCGACCTCTACCGCGACCGCGGGCTGCCGCGCAAGGCGTTCAACCGTTACTGGAAGAGCGCCAACCTCCTCGAGTCGAGCGGGGGAGAGAATGCTGCGCTTCGGCGGCGCCTCCAGGAGGCCATGGAGGCCCTGAAGCCTTCGCTCGCGCTCGCCGCCAGCGAGGGGGACGAGGGCGCGGAGTCCGCTGCCCGGGGCCCACCGGCGTGAAGCGCCCGCGTCCTTACGGCTTTCGCCTGCGCCGCGACGCGACGGCCACGGCCGCGATGAGCAACCCGGCCGCCGCCCCCGCCGACCCGAAGCCCGGCGTGTTCAGCTTGTGCTCGGTGACCGTCAGCGTGATCGTCGAGTTCGAGTATTCGCTGCCGTCAAAGGCGCTCACCGTGATCTCGTAGGTGCCGGGGTCGAGGTAGCGCTCTGCGCGGTCGCCCGAGCCGAAGCTGTGCCGCGCGCCCGCCGCGTCCGTGTAGCTCCAAGTGATGTTCTGCTCAAGGTTCGCGGCGTCCTCGGGGTCCTCGTCGCTGGCAAGCGCCTGGAATTGGATGTTCTGGCCCTCCTCGAAGGTCGGGTTCGTGGGGCGCAGGATCGTGACGGTGGGCTTCCGGTTCGTCTTGTCGACCGTGAAGGTCCAGACCGGCTCGACGATGGCCTTGGCCTGCGACGCGTCGAACACCTGCACCTTCACGGTGTAGGTGCCCGCGGCGTACTGGCCGGGCCGGGTCTGGTCGAGCACCGTGCGGAACACGAACGTCGGCGAAACTTCCTGCGGGACCTCATTGTCGTTCACGAACCACTTGTAGAAGAACTGCTGCTCGTGGTCGGGGTCCTTCATGTCGGTGACCGAGAACGTGATGGTGTCGCCCTCGTGCCACTGGTCGGGTTGATCGACTTCTTCGGGGGTGGGCGTGTATTCGTCGAGGATCGGCGGGTCATTCACGTTCAGCACTTCGAGGAAGGTCGTCTTTTCGACCTGGAGGTTCGTGCCCGTGGCCGGGTCCCAGTTGGCCGCCGGGTCACCCATCGGCCGGTCGAACACCATGAAGCGCACCTGGACGGGCCCGTCGGTGAAGTAGTCGGCGCGCGCCGAGTCGATGACGTATACCCGCATGTAGGGGTCCTTGGGGTCGAGGAGCGAGTTGTTGATGCGCACATACTGCGCCACGACCGGGTCGTCGATGACGCCGTAGTAGTAGAGGTGGTCGCCCTGGTCGAGGTCGTAGAATTCGCCTGACAGGTCCACGGTGGCCTCCCCGCCTTCGTTGAACACGATGCGGTCGAGGCGCCGGTCGGTCGCCCGCGGCGGGTCGTTCAGCGCCGTCACGCACACGTTCGTGGTGAAGTCCGTGAGCGCCGTCTGTGGGTCGCGGGCTGTCCACACCAGGTCTTGGCAGCCGTTCCAGTTGGGCTGCGCCCCGATGGTCACGATCTTCGAGACCTCGTTGATCTGGACGGTGAGGTGGCCGCCCGACACGCCGTTGGCGGTGAAGTTCAGGTCGATGTCGTCGACGTCGTAGAAGATCGAGCGCAGGGGCACCGTCGTCTCGGCGTCCTCCGGCAGGCTCACCATCGACCAGTCGGCCGACGCGCCCTGGTAGACGCGGGGCGCGTCATTCACGCAGTCCACCTTCAGGATGAGGGGGACCGCATAGGAGTTGGCCGGGACATCGTCGCGCACCGTGATGCTGATCGTGTCAACCCCGCAGTAGTCGGGCTTGGGCATCGCCGTGAGGTTCCTGCCCGTCACATCGGTGCTGAACGTGAAGTTGGGGCTGCTGCCGATGCCGAAGGTGGGGTACCCGTACTTCCCCTCGGGGTCGGTAAACGCCGCTCCGAGGTTTTTGGGGAGGCTGGCGGTGTCCTCCAACATAGTCATGTTGATCAGCGGGATCTCGTTCTGAACCGGCTTGCGGTTCGGCAGCACCCAGTTGATCTCGTAGTCCGCCCAGTTGCGCCCGGTGTAGCCGGTGAGCTGCGGCTGATTGTTGTTGAAGCGGTAGTTGAGCCCGCCGTCGGCGGTCTGCAGGAGCAAGGTGAACGTCCCGGTGTCGGGGGCCGTGAAGCTCGGCACCGTGAGGTACGGGTTGAAGTACGGGTTGTTGCCGGAATAGCCCCAGTTCAAGTGGTCCTCGATGAGCGTGCCATTGGGGCTGAAGATCAGCGCGCGGTAGCGCTGGCCCCACGTGTTGATCTCGTTGTTCTCGCGGAAGAGGTTCACGCTCATCGTGGCCGAGTCGTTCTGGTTCAACGAGAAGCGGTACCAGTCGCCGCTGTCGTCGCGCCCATCAATGCGGCCGGTCGTCTTCATGCTGGTGTTGACCCAGGCACCGGCGTCGGGGCGGTCATTGTTGTCTTTCGCGTACCCGCCGACCCCATTGACCGAAAGCTGGTAGTTGTAGCGGGCCGTGCTGCCAAGCGAGAAGGAGCCGTTCTCTTCGGCAATGACCTGTGCGAGGTACCGGCCGTCATAGAGGGCGGGCGCAAAGTCGAGCTGCGCGGGGATCGTCGAGGCCGCCGCGCGGTCCTCGCGCCGCTGGTACCCGAGCGAGTGGTTGAGGAGCGTGATGACCTGGTTGTCGTTGTTGACGGACTGGTAGAGCAGGAGGTCGTAGATCGCCGTCTGGCATGTCCACGAGAGCTGCACATGGTAGTTTTGGTGGTTCGGGCCCGCCGAGTCGCTGACGTTGATCCAGTAGTAGTCGGATACGAATTGCATCGGCGCGAAGATCGTGCCGCCGCCGGCGCCGCAAGTCCCGCCGATTACCCACGCGTACGCCCAGCCGTGAATCGAGTCGTTGGCAGGTGTTGGCGAATACGATTGGCCCGAAGTGATCTCCGTGAGGTCGTAGGCCTTCACCGCGAGGTTGTAGGGCTGGTTGCCGGTGGGGTTCGCGGCCGGGCTGATCTTCATGTAAAGGGTTTCGGCTTTGTCGATGAACATATCGTAGTCGGCAAACCCGTACTGGCCGCAGTCGTTGCCGGTTTGCGAGAAGCCAATCTGGTTCGGGCAGCTGGTGGCGGTGCACCCGTCGGGATGGTACAGGGTTACGCGGTTGCCCGCAAGCGCGAGGAGCGCGACTTGGAGCATCTGACCCGGGACCACGGGAATCTTGTACCAGTCTTCAGCAAGCGGGTTGGGGTTGACGAACGGGGAACTGGTGCCGCCGGTGAGTCCGAGAAAGGGCCCGAGGTTGGCGTCCATCGCCGTCGCCGGGGAATCCCGGCCGGACGTGGCGGCTACCGGCGCGGCCACGAGCACCGCCAAGGTGGAGGCCATCATGAGGGCGGTTGACAGCACGGCAGCAAGTCGGTATCTTCCCTTCATAGCGAAGCCTCTGGCCAGGTCAGTTCAAGTCGCGCCGATTTAGATGACCCCTAATAAGCGTTCCGCATTCGCTCAATGGGTCAGACACGCTCGAAGGGCGGCGCGGCCCGCTGAGAACGATTCGTTTGGCAATCCGTGAATCATTTGAAAATCACCGGCGCGCAGGTTCGCACGAAGGCGCCGATCGTTGGGCAGGCGAATTGCATCCGGCCGGCCCCCCCCGCGCGGCGATGGGGTTAAATCCGAATCGTCCGATCGCAATTCCAAGGCGAAAGGCGCGCTTGGCCGCGCACCGCCGCTGGATGGGATGCGGATGACGTTAATCGCGGAGGAGCTTGCCAAGAAGCAGAAGGAGATCTCCGTCGCGGAGTTCTTCGAGCGCAACAAGCAGCTCCTCGGGTTCGACAGCCCCACGAAGGCGTTCGTGACCGCGGTAAAGGAAGCGGTGGACAACGCGCTCGACGCCTGCGAGGAAGCCGGCATCCTGCCGGAGGTTGTCGTCAAGATCGAGGAGTTCGACAAAGCCAAGAGCCGCTACAAGATGATGGTCGAGGACAACGGCCCGGGAATTGTGCCGAAGCAGATCCCGCCGATCTTCGCGAAGCTCCTCTACGGTTCCAGGTTCCACGCCATCCGCCAGTCGCGCGGCCAACAGGGGATCGGGATCTCGGCCGTGGTGATGTACGGCCAGTTGACGACCGGCCGCCCGGCGCTTATCCGCTCAAAAATCGGCAAGGACGAGGCCGCATGGGAGCTCGAGCTTCGCATCGACCTCAAGAAAAACGCGCCCGAAGTGCTGCGCGAGGAGCCGATCTCGTGGCCGGAAAAGGCGCAGGGCACGCGTGTGGAGGTCGTGTTCGACGGGCGCTACGTAAAGGGCAAGCAGTCGGCCTACGAGTACTTGCGGCTCACCGCGATCGTGAACCCGCACGCGCAGTTCACGTTCATCGAGCCCGACGGGACGAAAACGGTTTTCGAGCGCGTCACCGACAAGCTGCCCGAAATCACGAAGGAGATCAAGCCCCACCCGAAGGGCATGCAGCTTGGCGAACTCATGAAGATGGCCAAGGCGACGAAGGAGCCGCGCCTGAAGGGCTTCCTGGAGAACGACTTCTCCCGTGTGTCGTCGCGCGTCGCCAAAGAGATCTGCGAGGCCGCCAGCCTCGACGAGATGACGCGGCCCTCGGACCTGGACCGCGAGCAGTGCGAACGGGTCGTCGAGACCTTCGCGAAGGTCAAGATCATGGCCCCCGCGATGGACTGTCTTTCGCCCATCGGCGAGATCCTCGTGAAGAAGGGGCTCAAGCACGCGTCGAACGCGGAGTTCGTCGTGACGGCGACGCGCGCCCCGACGGTGTACTCGGGCACGCCCTTCCAGGTCGAAGCGGGCCTCGTGTACGGAGGTTCGCTGAACCCCGAGGACCAGGTGCAGGTCCTGCGGTTCGCCAACCGCGTGCCCCTCCTGTACCAGCAAGGGTCGTGCGCCATCACCGAGGCCATCGAATCGATCAACTGGCGCCACTACAAGCTCGACCAGCGGGGCGGGAAAGGCCTGCCCTACGGGCCGGTCGCCGTGATGGTCCACGTCGCCGCGACAAAAGTCCCCTTCACCTCCGAGTCGAAGGAGGCCGTGGCCGAAGTCCCCGAGATGGTCGAGGAAGCGATGCTCGCCGTGCGCGACTGCGCGCGCAAGATGCTCACCCACATCCACAAGAAGGGGAAGTTCCAGCGGATGCACGAGAAGGAGACGATCATCCGGAAGGTCATCCCGATGATCGCCGCCAAGAGCGCCGCAATCATCGGCAAGCCGGTGCCGGACATCGAGTCGATCATCTCGCGGATCATGAATACGGTGCTCATCGAAGACAAGATCGAGTACGACGACAAGAAGCGGGCGCACGCCGTGACGCTCATCCTCTCGAACTACACGCGCACGCGCAAGAAGTTCCGGCTCATCGCCGTGCTCCCGGAGGGGTGGCCGGCGCTCAACGCCGACCCGAAGCCCACGCTCGCGGAGGGAAAAATCCTCTCGTGGGACCTCAAGTCGATCAACTCCTCCGAGCAGCTCATCGTGAAGTTCGGCTTCAAAGGCCTTGCCAAAGACGACTACGACGAGAATGACCTCTATGTCTACGGCATCGACCCCGAGATCGTGTCGGGGGCCGAGAAGTGGGACGAAGACGCCTGGCGCGCGGCGGCCGGAAAGCTCGCTGACGAAGAAAAGGAACTCCAGATCAAGACGTTTGCGGCCGACGGCACTCAGCTTGGCGAGCCGCCCTCGCCCGAAGAGGAGGACGACGACGAGGCCGCCGATGGTGGCGCCCTCGAAGAGGCTGCGGAGGCGCTCGACGATGACGACGACACGCCCGCACCGCGCGGGAAAGGCAAGGGCCGGCAGGCGAAGATCGCGGCCGATGAGTGGTAAGCGGGGGAAGACGGCTTGGCGAAACGCAGCGTGAAGGGCGAGAAGCCGCTGGAGCGCGGATCCATCCCCGCTTCGCAGCGCCAGGCAGAAAAGGAACTGGAGCGCATTGCCTCCGAAGTCTACAACGAACTGATGTCCGGGAAAATCCCGGGCGTCAAGATCCCCTCGCGCACGAAGCAGAACATCGTGTTCCACCCGCGGCTGCACGTGTACAAGTACGGCCCGACCCAGAGCATCAAGTCGGCCAAGACGAAGGCGGGGGCCTACAGCCTGCTGAAGACGATGTACATGATCGAGTTCATCAAGACGATGATCAGCGAGAACAAGTCGTCCACGCTGCGTGAGATGTACTACATCTCGGAGGGGTGGGACCTTGCGAAATTCGAGACCCAGGACGAGTCGAACAATGTCGCGGAGGACCTCGAGATCATCAGCAAGGCGATGCGCGAGGACTTCAAGCTGCGCCCCGAGGAAAACGGCGCGTCGGTGATCGGGAATGTCACGATCGTCGAGCGCAACCGCAAGGGCGAGCTTAAGACGATCAACTGCAGGGACGACGTCGGCGACTCCGGCTACGCCCTGCCGTTCAATGTCGAGAAGGAGAAAATCCAGATCAAAGACTTCGATGCGAAATTCATCTGCGCCATCGAGACCGGCGGGATGTTCGACCGGCTCGTGGAGAACGGCTTCGACGAGAAGTTCGACGCCGTGCTCGTCCACCTCAAAGGCCAGCCGGCGCGCTCCACGCGGCGCTTCATCAAGCGCCTCAACGAGGAGTGCAAGCTGCCGGTCGTCTGCTTCACCGACGGCGACCCATGGTCGTTTCGCATTTTCGCCTCCGTGGCCTACGGCGCGATCAAGACGGCCCACATCTCGGAGTACCTGGCCTGCCCGACCGCGCAGTACCTGGGCGTGACGCCCTCGGACATCGTGAACTACGACCTGCCCGCCGACAAGCTGAACGACCAGGACGTAAAGGCGCTCAAGGCGGAGCTCACCGACCCGCGCTTCAAGGACTCGTTTTGGCACGACGAGATCCAGCTGCAGCTCCAGCTCAACAAGAAGGCCGAACAGCAGGCGCTTGCCAAGTACGGCCTCGACTTCGTGACGGACAAGTACCTTCCCGAGAAACTCGCCGAGATGGGCGTCGTCTAGGTGCCATCAGCGCTCGCGCTTCTTCGGCCGGAACACAAACACGAATTGGTCGTCGTCTTCGTCCACGCGGCTCTCGATCTGGATGTCGCCCTCGATGGCCTTCGAGAGCGAAAGCATCCCCGAGACCCCGCCCTTCAGGAACTCTTCCCAGTAGGGCTTGGCAAACCCCGCGCGCGGGACCGAAATCGTCGTCTGCCCCGGGACGAGCTGCACATCGGGCTCCCCAAACGAGAACGAGTGCTGCCACGCCTCGCGCGTCTCCTGCAGCATCTGCTCGGGCGTGTAGAACTTGCGGTCGTAGCGCCGCTCGTCGCCGATGAGCTTCGAGGTGTGCTCGCCGGCAAGGCGCATGCGCGTTGGCGTCTCCTGCCAGATGCGCTCGAGGACGGCCTCCAGCTTGTCAAGGGGGTACCACGAGCCGACGAAGATGTCGCCAAGCTCCATCCGCTCCTTGAGGTCGGCCTCCGCGATGCGCCCCCAGACCTTGGCATAATAGTCGAGCACGCCTGCAAGGACGATGCCGCTGACCTGGCGCTCCGTCCCCGTTTGCAGACCTCAATGACAATAGGCGCCCCCGCAATAAGGCTGAGGCTGGCAGCCTTCTGGGCGGCGCAACGCGCCCCGGCCCCTCACAGTTCCAGCACGTCGATTTGCCGCTCGGTATCGTGGGTGCGCTTCAAGCGCGGGTCTTGGACGGACGACAGCCCGACCTCTGCAACGGCGCCCACCGTTGCCTTGAAGAGGTGCCCCCCTCGCATCCGTCCGTCCGCGTCGGCGACCGCCGCGTGTAAGTGGCCGCTGTAAGGGCCGGAGGCATTATGCCCCACGATGGGCCCCGTGAGCAAGACGAGCCCGACCGGGCCGGCGACCTTGTTCCGTTTGTGGGGCCCCTCGCTTGGGGAGCGTTCCCACCTCGACGTACGATAGCGAGCCGGTCCCGAAATCAACGGCGCCGTTTCCGGGTGTAGGCCCCTTTCATTGCCTGCTCGATCGAGTCGATGAGGTCGTCCCCTTCGTACAGGTGCATGACCAATTGCAGCCCATTGGAGTGGAGTTTCAGAGCCGTCCGCCCCCGTTGTGGGGGGCCGATGGCAGGGGGCCCCTAATGTCTTTGCCCCGGGCGGGGAACTTTGGCCCCGTCTTGTGTCCCCCGGGGCCCGCCCCGCGCGCAGCCCCGCCAGGCAAGGCCTTTTCGGCGCGGCCTTCGTTGCACCCCTTACGGGAGGGCGGTCAGGTTGAAGGCTGACACGACGACCAAGCAGATCCTCGGGCTCCTTCGAAAGAACGCGCGCATGACCTACAAAGAGATCGCGACCAAGATCGGCAAGCCGGAGTCCACCGTCCGCGACCGAATCAAGAAGCTCGAGGCCGCCGGCATCATCCGCGGGTACACCGCCATCCTCGACCGCACGGCGCTCGGCCTTGCCTGCAGCGCGTTTGTGGTCGCCGCCGTCGAAAACGACAGGGTCGGTGAGGTGACCAAGGCCCTCCTCGAGATGCCCAACGTGCTCCAAGTGCACCACACCAGCGGGGGAAAGCGGCTCGTCTTCCTGGTCGCGGCCAAGGACTTCGAGGACCTCCAGGCGTTCCTCGAAAACGGGCTTTCGAAACTGCGCCTGAAGGACGAGGAAGTCATTGTGATCCTAAAGTCGTTCCGTGAGTACGCCGCGCCGCTCGAATTCTGAGGGGCCGGCGCTCAAGGCGATCGCGACGCCTCCGCTTCGATGCGGCCGAGCAGCCTGAGGAGCCCGTCGAGCATCGTGAGCGGGTGCGGCGGACAGCCGGCGATGAACAGGTCCACGGGCAGGCCCGCGGCCGCCGCGCCTCCAAGCACCTCCCGGTGGCCGGAAAATGGGCCGCCCGAAATCGCGCAGGCGCCCGCCGCCACCACGATCTTGGGAGCGGGCACGGCGGCGTACGTTTTGGCAAGCGCCAGCTCCATGTTTCGGGTGACCGGGCCGGTGATGAGGAGCCCGTCGGCGTGGCGGGGAGACGCCACGAACTGAATGCCGAAGCGGCTGAAGTCGAACACCACGTTCTGCAGCGCGGCGGCCTCGACCTCGCAGCCGTTGCAGCCGCCCGCGCTTACCTGTCGCAGCCGGAGCGAACGGCCAAACATTCGCCGGGCGACCGCGTCAAGGGCCTCCACGCGCGGCCCCTCTCCCCCGGTGACCGTGAGGCCCTCGCGCGTCCTCGCGGACAACGAGAAACCGCGGCTCAAGGTGATGGCACCCGCCGGGCCCGCCGCGGCGCAGTCGCCGCAGAAGATGCACTTGCCAAGGTCGAGCGCCAGCTTGCCTTGGTCGAGCGTGAGCGCGCGCGTGGGGCACGCGTCAACGCTCGCGCTGCAGCCGGGGCCGACGGCGCCCGGGTTGATGACGGGCAAGCCGCGGAACCGAACGGGCAACGGTGCGGCGCTGTCGGGGAACGGGATCGTCCGGTGGCCTTGGCCGCGCCGAGCACGCAGGATACGAAGCATGGTCGTCCCTCAAAGGTCGTGTCCGGCATAGGAAAGGTTGAAACTCTTGTTGATGAGCGGGAAGTCCGAGATGGCCGCCCCGCGCACGGCAAGCGCGAGCCCCATCCAGTTGTGGAACGAGGGGTCGACGACTTTGTACCCGGAGAACCGGCCGTCGCCGTCGGTCTCCGCGACGTGGCAGATCTCGCCCCGCCAGCCCTCGACCAGGGAGACTGCGATCGCATCGGGCGAAAGGGGACCATGCGGGTGGCGCGGCGCGCCCGGCGGAAGCTTGGACAGCAACGCATCCACCCACCCGGCGGACTGTTCGACCTCCATCCAACGGAGCCGCGCCCGCGCGTACACATCGCCCGTGGGCCACAGCCGGGCTTCGATGGCCCGGTCGAGGAATACGCCCCACGGAAATTCGCGGCGCACATCGCGCGGCAGCCCCGAAGCGCGGGCCGCGGGGCCGACGATGCCCAGCTGCTCGCAATCGTGCCGCGTGAGCGTCCCGATCCCGTCGAAGCGCGCGCGCGCGGAGGCCGATTGCCAGAGCAAGTCGGCCGCTTCGCGGGCGGCCCCCAGCGCAAGCCGGGTGCCCTCCTGGAGCTCCTGGCCGAGCCGGTCGTCGACATCGTCGTGGGTGCCGCCAGGGACGACGAACCCCCGGCCCATTCGGCTCCCCGTGAGCGCGGTCGTGAGGTTGAGGAAATCACCGCGCACGCGCCCCGCGTACGAAGCGGTGGGCAGGAAGCCGATGTCGCCGGCAAGCGCCCCGAGGTCGCCCGTGTGGTTGGCCATCCGCTCGAGTTCGAGCGCGACGCCGCGCAGCGCCCGCGCGCGAGGGGAATTCGTGCTGTGGGCAAGCGCCTCCAGCGCGCGTGCGTAGGCCGTCGCGTGCGCCACGCTTGAATCCCCCGAAAGCGTCTCGGCGATGAGCGCGGTGCGTGCGTCGGGACCGCCGACCATCGCCCGCTCGACGCCCCGGTGCTGGTACCCCAGGGCGATTTCGAGGTGGTGGACGGTCTCCCCATGGGCTTGAAAGCGGAAGTGGCCGGGCTCGATGACCCCCGCGTGCACCGGGCCCACCGCGACCTCGTGGACCTCCTCGCCCTCGACGCGGAAGAATGGCACGCCCCCTGCGCCTGGAAGCTTCCGGACGGGCTTCAGCCACGGGTGGCCGACCGGCGCGGTCAGCCCCCCCTCCGCGACCTCCCGCTCGAACAGGTGGACCTGCGGCACTTCGGGCGTCATCGAGGGGAAGGTCGGTCCAACGGGGGCCGACGCCACGCCAAGCACCCCCTCGCCGCCGAGACCGAGCACCACCGTGAGCCGGGCGCCGCCGTCTCGACCTCGGCGGGCAAACAGCGCCGAGACCCGGCCGCCGGCCTCAACGCCCGAGAGGACAAGGTCGCGGAAGTCGCAAAATTCGAGGACCGGCACCTCCGCCAGCCGTGCCGCCTGGCCATTGCCGAGGGGAAGCGCGGATCGCAGGACGGCGGTCTGCGACGGCATTAGGCGCCTCCCCCCACGACACGCGCGGCCTGTTCGAGGGCGTCGCGCAGCGGCGCGGGCATGAACACGCCGAGGACCACGAGCGCGACGAGGGGAGCGATCACCAGGGCGGCCTCGCCGGGGCCCGCGCGCGCCGCTTTCGGCACGGCAAGCGGCTCCCCCCAGCCAATGCCCATGAGGTGGGTCAGCGCGCCAGCAAAGACGACTCCAAGCCCGAGGACGAGCAAGCCCACAACCGCCCAAGCGCCGCTTGCCGCGGCGGCCTGGAGGACGAGGAACTCGCTCACGAAGATGGCAAAAGGGGCGGCGCCCATAAGCGACGCGAGGCTCGCCACGAGGGCGCCCCCCCACAGCGGCACCGCGCGGGCGGCGCCCCGCAGCCGGGCGATCTCAGTGCCCCCGTAGGCCTCGCTTAGCCGCCCCGCGGCGAAGAAAGCGACCGACTTCGACGCCGAGTGGTTGAGCACATGGAAGAGCGCCGCGAAAGTACCGGCCGGGCCAAGGCCCAAGCCCAGCGTGATGATCCCGATGTGCTCGACACTCGAGTAAGCAAGCAGGCGCTTCACGTCGCGTTGGAACACAATGAACGCGGCCGCAACGAGCACCGACCCGAGCCCGAAGACGACGAGCAGCGACAGGGCCCAGCCCGAACGGCCGGTCGCGCCCTCAACAATGGGGAGGTAGCGCATGATGCAGTAGAGGGCGGCGTTCAGCAGCGACCCGGAGAACACCGCCGAAACCGGCGCCGGAGCCTGGCTGTGCGCGTCGGGAAGCCACGTGTGCATGGGCGCAAGTCCGGCCTTGGTGCCGAACCCGACAAGGACGAAGAGGAAGCCCGCTTTGGCAAGCCCGGGGTCGAGCTGGCCCGAGACGGCAAGCAGGCTCCTCCACATCGTCGGTTCGTCGCCGCCGGGGAGCACCCCGCGCGCCGACGCCGCCATGAACACGACGCCGAGGAACGCAAGGGCAACCCCGACGGAGCAGATCACGAGGTACTTCCAGGTCGCTTCGAGGGACGCGCGGGTGACATGGAGGCGGATGAGGAATGCGGTCGAAAGCGTGGTCAGCTCGACGCCGGCCCACATCACGCCGAGGTTGTTGGAAGTAAGCACGAGCGTCATGGAGAAGAGGGCACCCGCCCACAGGACGCCGAAGCGCCGGGCGATCCGTGGGGGGAGCTTCCCCGCGTCGACTTCGCGCCCGAAGTAGCCGTAGGCAAAGGAGGTCGAAAGGGCGAACACGAGGGCCATCACGCACAGGTGGTACGCCGAGAGGGCGTCGAGCAGCAGCCAGCCGGACCCTGCCTCAAGCGGGCCGCCCGACAGCACGCGCGAGGCAGCCTCGACGGCCACGGCGGTCCAGGCGCCGACCCACGCAACGCTGAGTGCGAGCACCCGCCGCGGGTCGCCAACAAAGGCCGACGCGCCGGCTCCCCCCAGGGGCAAGCCCAGCAGGAGCAGGAACTCGAGGGACCCGTCCAGCCCATCACCCCCTCAGTTGGTCGAGCTTGTCGACGTCCACCGTCGCGAACTCGCGGCTGATTCGGTCGACGGCGATTCCCATCACGAACACCCCAAAGAACACCTCGAGCAGGCCGCCCATCTCGAGCAGGAGCGGCAGGCCCCCGACGAGGATGAGGGCGAAGAGGAAGATGCCGTTCTCGAGCACGACATACCCGAGCACCTGCGCAAGGGCGGTGCGCCGCGTGACTGTGAGCGTGAGGCCCGCGATCATCGTGGCCAGCGCGACGGGCAGCGCCAAGACGGGGGGCGCCGGGCCGGCGGGGGCAAGCCGTGGCGCCACGACGAAGGCGACGCCGAGCGCGAGGATCCCGGTGATGAACGTCGCCGTGTACCCCACGAGGGGCTGGTCCTCGCTTGCGACCTTGATCTTGCGAAGCACGCGCCCAAGCGCCCACGGGTACACGAACCCCTTGAGCGCGGCGACGCCGGCGGCAAGCAGCAGCCCGCGCAGCGAGAGTTCGGGTTCGAGCAGGAGCACGAGGGCGCTGAGCGCGAGGCCTTGGAGGGCGAGGAGGCGGATCGAATTGGTGAGGTTGTTGGTGCCGAGCATCGCGAGGTTCGTGAGCACGATTGCAACCAGCGCAAAGTCGGCAAGCGTGGACATCACCGGCGGCCTCCTTCAGAACACCGTGAGCAACAGCGCCAGGGCCGTGAGCCCGCCGGCGGCCACGAGGAGCCGCGGCACGCGGGCCATCCGCACCCTGGCCATCGTCGATTCCACGACGCCGACGGCGGCGGCGAGGCCGACCATCGAGGCGAGGAACACGGGGACGGCGGCCTCGACGGGCAGGCCGCCCGTGGGCACGAGAAGGCCCACGATGAGCGCCGCGAACACCCAGAACTTCAGCGCCGCGGCGTAGGAGATGTACGCGAGGTCCACCCCGGAGTGGTCGAGCACCATGACCTCGTGGACCATCGTGAGTTCGAGGTGCGTGTTGGGGTCGTCGACCGGGATCCTCGCGTTCTCCGAAAGCATGAGGAGGAAAAGCGCCACAACGACAAGCAGGAGCGCCGGGCCGGCCGCCGCGACGCTGGCAAGCGTGGTCGCGCCGAGCAGGCCGGAGAGCGAAAGGCTTGCCGCGCCGCGGGCGGCCACGACGAGCCCGACGATGAGCGCCGGTTCGCCGAGGGCCGCGAAGAACGCCTCGCGGCTTGCGCCCATCCCCTCGAAGCTTGAGCCGGTGTCGAGTGCCGCCAGCATGAGGGCAAACCGCTGGAGGGCAAAGAGGCCGGCGAGGAGGAACAGGTCGCCTTCAAACGCCAGGGGCGCGCGGGAGGGGCCGAGCGGGAGCAGGAGCACCGCGACGAACACGGCCGCAAGACCGACGGCGGGCCCCGCTTTGAAGACCCACGTGGTCGTCGCGCTGTACACGGAGCCCTTGCGCAACAGCTTGGCAATGTCGAAGTAAGGCTGCATGAGCGGGGGTCCCGTGCGCCCGGCGAACCGCGCCTTCACGCGGTTGACGATGGCGAGCATCAACGGGGCGAGCGCGGCGGCAAGGGTCGGCTGGAGGAGCGAGGTGGCGTCCATGGTCACGCCAGCCTCCAGATGAGCAAGGCGATCAGCGTGGCCACGATGTAGAGGACGTAGGACTGAGTGCGGCCGTTCTGGAAGCGCAGCACCGCCTGGAGCGCCCGCTTGGTGCCGACGGCTACGACCGCGAAGCCGCCCTGCAGGAAGACATCAGGCGTTTCGGTGTTGAGCGAAGCACGGGTGGGGAATGGGCCGGCGGGAGCAAGGGCCTCGACGTGCGTCCGAAGGGAGTTGCGGAAATACTCGGTGAGCGGCGCGGCGAAGGACGACGCCGTGTACTGCATCCGGGGCGTTGCCCCCGCGAAGCCGCAGTCCCAAGTCGGCGCCGCTGCCGCCGTGCGGCCCGCGCCAAGGCCGCGGCGCGCGAGGGTGAGTCCCGCAAAGAGCGCGAGAACGACGGCAAAGGCGAGGGTGAGGCTTTCGAGCAGCCCCGTTGCCGCAGCCAGGTCGCCGGCCGAGGCGGCTGCCCCCGCGCCGGCAGCCACCCCCACCGCGGGGGCGACGAGGGCAAGGGTAAGAGGCCCCGCCAGGCCGAGCGCAATGCAGAGTGCGGCGAGCGCAAGTTGCGGGGCAATCATCATCGGCCCCACTTCGCGCGCGGCGGCCGCTTCGGGGCTCCGCGGCTCACCGAGGAACGCCACCCCCGCTGCCTTGACGAAGCAGGCCGCCGCAAGCCCGCCGATGAGCGCGAGCGCTCCTGCAGCGGCGGCAAGCGGGATGGCAAAGGAGGGCCCAAGCGTTGCGGCACCCGAGAGGGATCCGGCGAAGATGAGGAACTCGCTTACAAACCCGTTGAGCGGAGGAAGGCCGGTGATGGCCGCCGAGCCGACGAGAAACGACGCGCCGGTGCGCGGCATGCGGCGCAGGAGCCCGCCGAGCCGTTCGAGGTTGAGCGTGTGGGTGGCCGTCGAAACCGCGCCGGCCCCGAGGAAGAGGAGCGCCTTGAAGGCGGCGTGGTTGAGGACGTGCAGGAGGGCACCGGCGAACCCGAAGAATGCGACCGCGGGGGCCTGCGCGGCAATGCCGAGCAACCCTACGCCGAGCCCGAGCGCAATGATGCCGATGTTCTCTACGCTGTGGTAGGCAAGCAGCCTCTTCAGGTCATGTTGGGCAAGGGCGAACAGCACTCCGAGGACTCCCGAGGAGGTGCCGATCAGCACGAGCAGCCAACCCCACCACACGTCGGGAGGTCCAAGGAACGTAAGCGCTCGCAAGATTCCGTAGATTCCAAGCTTGATCATTGCGCCGGACATCAGGGCCGATACGTGGGCCGGGGCGGCCGGATGGGCCTCGGGCAGCCAAACGTGAAGCGGGATGAACCCGGCCTTCGTACCGAACCCCGCGATGGCAAGAAGGAACAAGAGCGACGAGGTGGGCTGCGGGAGCGGCGCGACCGCCGCGATCCGGTCGAAGTCGAGCGAGCCGGCCATCCCGCCGACCACGGCGAAGAACACGAGCACGCAGCCCGTGCCCAGGTGGGAGGCGACCAGGTACGTCCAGCCGGCCGCGCGCACCTTGGGCTCGTGCGCGTCGAACATGACGAGGAGGAACGAGGTGAGCGCCATCGACTCCCACGCGATGAGGAACAGGATGCCGTTGCGGGCGACGATGACGAGCGCCATCGAAAGCACGAGAGCGTTGAAGTGGAACCATGCGGCCCCTACAGGCCGACCTCCGGCGTGGGCACGCAAGTACGGGGCGCCGAACGCCGCGGCCGCGATGGTGACGGTGAACAGGACCGCGAGGAAGAACGCGGAGAGGGCGTCGACCTCCATGTAAAAGCTGCTCCCGGGGAACCCCCACGCGAACCGGACCGAGTCGGTCGAGCCAGATGCAAGGGCCGTGAGCGATTCCGCAAGGCCCGCGGCGCCTCCAAGCACCGACCCGAGGGCGCCCGCGGCGCCTGAAAGCCGTTGGTTCCGGTGGAGGACGAGGGCCAGCGCCCCGCCCGAAAGGAACAAGGCAAAGCCGGCGAGCAGCAAAAACGTGTCCTCGTCCCCGGCGCGCGCAATGGGGGTTGCGCATTGAACCTGGCGGCTCCATCGCCGGCCCGCGGGTTTGGCGGCCGGTCGCGCGCAGGTCGCGGGGCGAGCGGGTTGCAGGGCCATACCCTGCGGCGGGCGTGGCGGAGGGTGCAAGAGGTTGCGGCGGACGCAAAGGCAGCCCCCGCCATGGCTTGGCGGGAGAAACGCGTTCTAACGCAGGCGAAGGGCGTTCAGCCCGAACTCCGGCTCCCTTTCGCGGCGCATCTTCGGGTTGCCGACCGCGCGCAGGGCAAATTCCGCCAACACCGAGACGCGCGCGCCAAACAGATGGCCGCCAACGGCTGTGTGGTCAGGCGCCCCAAGCGTGACATGGAAGTGAGGCTGGAAGGTGCCGTCGGGGCCGGTGGCGACGATCCCCGATAATGCCAGGAGCTCGTGCGAGGTCGGAAGTCTCTTCCGGTCGTAGGCCTTCAAGGCCGGGTCATAGTAGGCGAACTCGACCTCCGTGAAAGCGCCGAGCGCTGTGACCATGACCGCGCCGCGGGCGCCTTCGGCCTTCAGCGCGGCAAGCAGCGACGGGATGACGTCCTCCCCGCGGTCGAGCCGCACCATGATAAGGTCGCCTTCGCGGTAGTGTTCCACGCTCCCCCTCCTTCGAGCCCCCACCCACCGCCCTTATCACGCGCGCATGCGTCATGAACGTGTAAGGGGGGTGACCGGACACGGTCACTTCAGCATCGCCCGCGAGATCACAATGTGCTGGACCTCGCTCGTGCCCTCGTAAATCTCCGTGATCTTCGCGTCGCGGTAGAACCGCTCGGCGGGGTAGTCCTTCGTGTACCCCACGCCGCCGAAGATCTGCACCGCGTCGGTGGCCGCCCGCATCGCCGTGTTCGAGGCGAAGAGCTTCGCGCACGAGGCCTCGAGGCTGTGGGGCTGGCCCTGGTCCTTGAGCCACGCCGCCCGCATCGTGAGCACGCGCGCGGCTTCGATGTTGACGGCCATGTCGGCAAGCTTCCATTGGATCGCTTGGAAGGAGCCGATCTTCTGGCCGAACTGCGCGCGGTTCTTCGCGTACTCGAGGGCGGCCTCGAGCGCGCCCTGCGCAATCCCCGTCCCCTGCGCGGCAATCCCGATGCGCCCGGCGTCGAGCGTCTTCAGTGCGATCTTGAACCCCTCCCCCGAGGGCCCGAGCCGGTTTTCCTTCGGCACCGCGCAGTCCTGGAACACCATTTCGCACGAGCCCGAGGCGCGGATGCCGAGTTTGTCCTCCTCGGCGCCCACCTCGAAGCCCTTGATCCCCTTCTCCAGGATGAATGCGGAGATGCCGCGGTGGCCCTTCGCGAGGTCCTCATTGGCGTAGACCACGACGAGGTCGGAGGCCGGCCCGTTTGTGATGAAGTGCTTCGTGCCGTTCAGCACATAGAAGTCGCCCTCGGGCTTGGCCGTCGTCTTCAGCGACCCCGGGTCGGACCCGGCGCCGGGCTCCGAGAGCGCGTAGGCGCCGAGCTTCTTGCCCTCGCCGATCGGCCGGAGGTACTTCTCCTTCTGTTCGTGGGTGCCAAACGACGAGACCGGGTAGGCGAACAGCGAGTTGTTCACGGAGAGGATGACCCCCGTCGAGGCGCAGGCGCGCGAGAGCTCCTCCACGACGCCGACGTAACTCACATAGTCAGCGCCCGCGCCGCCGTACTCCGAGGGGACCATCATGCCCAGGAGCCCGAGGTCGGCAAGCCCCTTCACCGACTCCGTCGGCCAACGGCCCGTGCGGTCAATTTCCGCGGCAATGGGCTTCACATGGGTGTCTGCAAAGGCGCGCGCGACCTTGCGCACCATCTGCTGTTCTTCCGTGAGGTCGAAGTCCAGTCGAGCCACCCCGTGCGGCGGCCAAGAAAGCCTTTGGAGCGCACTTGAACGTTTGCGGGGGTGCGCAAGCCGGCCGCGCAAACGGCCGGGAAAGGGCGGTCATTCTTCAGGCTCGGGCTCGGGAGGCGCGAGCGTCCGCATGAACGTGCGCACGCTCATCCCGCCCGAGAGGCGGAACGACCAAAGCCGCGAATCCGGGCGGATGACGATGTGCCAAAACCCGAGGCCGCTGTCTGCAAAGAGGCTATCCATACAGCCTCCGCCGGCCCGCGCAGGCGGCGGCCGGTGCCGCTCTCATTCCATGTCCGTCCTGAAACGCGAAGACGTGCATGAACGAACCATGGGGGTCAGCCGTTATAATAGACCCTCGCGATGCGTACACGAGGAGTGAACAACTCGTGGAAAACTCCGA
>JBGPJF010000009.1:0-66516 GCA_041485285.1 Thermoplasmata archaeon
GATGAGGACGAGCTGGCCGACGGGGAGCCCCGAGCGCTTGGGGGCGGCGCGGTTGATCGCCTCGACGAGGCCGATCTTTTTGGCGACCTGGAAGAGGGCGTCGACGTTTCCGAATTCGACCGTTGAGGAGCGGGCTTGGCTCAAGTGCATCCCGCGCGGAGGGTGCATGGCTCAACGTATCAAAATGTCGAGGGGCGCGAAGTTCGCGGGTTGACGTGATTTCGGAGGCACGGTCGCCTGAGACGGGGATGGGATTCGACAGATCACGTGAGCGCCGCACGAATGGACGAGTTCACGAACGAACTGTCAAGGATGGGTGCGGGCCAGCCGATTCAAAGTCGAACCGCGGCGTCGTTGCGTTCGTTCCCGCGCCGCCCAGGGGGACCCCGTCGAGTGTCCCAACATCGGTTAGGACGCCCCCGTCTGCGTCGGGAAAAAGGGCCTCGAGCGCGATGCTGGATCCCTCCGGCACCCGGATCGCCTGCGCGCCGGAGGGCGGCAAGGCTCGGACAAGTCGCGGGGCGTGCGGCGGGCGGATCACCGCCAGGGAGACGTTTGCAAGCGTCTAAACCCCCTAGGGGTCGCTTCATCGCACGAGCACCGTCCAATTCCGGCATCATCCTCGCTGCTCGCCGTCATGAGCAGGTCGCCACCCGTCGGCCCTAGGACAAGCTCGCCGTAGATCAAGTGAAGCGGCGAATCCGAACTGACGAACGCGGACGCACGCGAACCGGCCCTTCAGTTTTCCCTTGGTCCCCTCGCTCCACGCGAACGATTTCCAGTCACGCCTGCGAAGCGAAGTCGCCCAATCGCGTGGCGAGCGAGCGCGAACGCCCTCCGGGTATCGGGCGTACCGGGCAGACGGACCGCGTCCGTGAGGAGGAACCGCGACGGGCGTTGCCTCGGGGATCAAGCCCGACGTGTCGGCGGAAACGGCGAGCGCGGACGGCTCGTGGCGGGCGCGCAGCCCCCCGCGGAATTCCCGGCCGTTGCCATGTATCTCGTCGGCCGTTACGCAGCGGTGGGGGATGTGCTCCGCGCGGGCCTGGTCGGGTATGTCGAGCGCGAGTTCCAACGTCGTCTTGAACACCACATCGTCGGGGTTCGCGGCGCGCCGACGCCGCGCGCGATCCTCGATCCAATCCTTGCGAAGGTAGAGCCTTCCGCCCAACGGCCACCGGAGCGCGTTGCGGTTCTTCGCCTTTCCGGGCACGATGTAAAATCCGGCGACCGCGACCTTGCAATTGCCCACGCGGTCGATGGTTCCCGAATAGTGGCGGCCGACCCCCGGGCTCTTTGAGCCCTGCTTCGGGAAGCCCGTGTCGTCGAATGCGATGACTGCGTTCCGATCGGTAAGATTCTCTTCATGCAGCGCGCGAGCGTTGATCCGTTGGATCTTAACGCCGCTCCACGGCGCGTCCGAGATGTAGTTCTGGAAAACGTTAGGGTCGAGCCCGGCCCTGCGAGAGAGCGGCTCCATGCTTTTTCGCTCCCCAGGAGAGAGCAGGGCGCGCACATAGGCGCGCCCCGAGGGGGCGTTATTCAGGCCGCGGGACGACCCGTAACCCGCAGACGATTTGGCCAATTCACCTTCAAAGCTACGGAAGAGTTTTTCGAATCCACGCGGCACGCGACGTAAGTTGGCAGAATGCAGAGTACATCCCCAGCAACATCTGGCCAGCGTGCCTCAAAACGTTGTCGACCCAAGGCACAGAGTAGTTCTAGCCCCCCCCCGGCGGATTCGACACCCTTTTTCGGATTCGAAACTTGCGATGTGGTGCGCCCAGTGGTGGACAATCGGTAGAAGGAGGAGGGTTCATCCGTCCTCACAATCACCCCTTACCGTTTGTTATCCTGGTACCTGCGACAGCGGCAAGAAACAGTGGGGAGCCTTCTCAAGGAATCACTTCGCAGGAGCCGTGTCGGCGGAATTCGTGCCCAAGCCAAACACGCACATATTATAACGGACGAACAGAATGGAATGCCGCGTGCGAGTGCCGTGCAATCAGCATTAGGCCCAACCAAGAGGAACGCGTCAATCCCGTAACTGGTGGCGCGTCCTATCGGCCGAACGGACATCGATCGGGAGCATGGTGTGGATGAAGGCCAAGGCTGGAATTGCAAAGAAGAAGCCTCTATTTGCCCTGGTGGCTGTAGTGGTGGCGCTTGCATTTGTCTTGTCGTTCTCGATTTTCTTTTCGCCGCAAGTGCCTTTTGTGCGATACAACGTTGAGATTCATCAAGACGTTGCGAATTCGGTGGTCGTGCTTTTACTTCCGATCCCCATAAACCCAGACGGGTCACTTGCCAGCGTAATGCGCACGGCACCAAACATTGGCGGCCAGGTTGACTCATTCCAGGTCGTAGAGACTGCGAGAGGCCTCGGCCTACGCGTTCTGGCACGAGGATCCGTAACGTTGAACTGGGTCTCGAAGGAACAGCTCAGCGATGGTTGGCCCCTTCCGATCAACGAGCACTTCCCTGGAGGGAATGCGGACCTTAGCATGTGGACATCTTCGAAACTGGCGCCGTCTGAGAGGACGATTGGAACCGTGGACCTTTCTATCGAGCAGCTGGATCAGGGCGCGCGTTTGGAGGTTGTCCTGACGCTCGTGTTGTCGCATGGCACGTGCGATTCCGTGATACACCAGATGGTTGGGGACGCCCTCAATGAACTGAGGTGGTATTCGAGATCACTAGGCTCATTTCGTGAAGGTTGTCTATGACTAACGCGTCGGTCTGGAACACCTATAAAGACTTGGCATACCGTAATCCTCATAATACCACCCATAATAGCCGATACAAAAATTCTCGCAACTCACCGCGCGTTTGACTCCATTGCAGGAGACACTGAAATCGGACCCTCGATTTGCCCCATCGCAAGTCGCCTCGATGTCCCTGGCATTGTCGGCTTGTCTTGCTTTCGGGTCGGGATGGGTCCTGATAACAAAAATGTCCGAGAAGAGGGTCCAGAATTCCCAATCTTTGGCCGTCTGGCAAGCCGATGACTTGGTTACAAAACCTCCACAATAGCGGACCGCCAAACATCCCCACATGCAGTGACGAAACTTGTCTCCAATTTTACTGGTGTCCGGATACAATCGTTCTATTTCCTTCTTGACGTCTGCTCCACAATCGCCCCCTGGATTCGAAAATCCCATGAACGCCGGCGTCTTTACAACCACGTTAATTTCACTCTTGTTCGGACTCTTACACCACTCGTCGGTGCACTTGCCGCCCATCGTTATCGGAATTGTAACCCATACGGGGCCGGGGTCGCTCCCGCTTCGGCTGCCCGCATTGTCATCCATCCGCCGCAGGCCCGATGGGTCGACCCTCATCACCGGGTTTGCTCCTACGTACGCGTACAAATTCGGCCCCCCCTGAAGCCCAATGGGATCCTGGCCGAAGAACCTCCCCGTACCCGTGTCGTAGTACCTTGCCCGGTAGTCGAAGAGCCCTGACACCGTGTCGAGTTCCCTGGCGGTGAACCGGTACGGGTTGATCGCGCCTTCCGTCGTTTCGCGCGCTCCCCCGAACGCCTTGTATCGGTATTTTGCGTTTTCGATCTGCGTGGTAGTCATCATCCGCGTGACGGATCCGAGCGCATCGAAGGTGTAGTGGTAGGTCGTTCCGCTCCCTTCGAGCATCCGCGCCAGCGGCTGGTCCAGCCCCGGACCGTGGACGTAACGAACGACCATCGTGCCCGCGTCACTGTACTCCGCAATGAGGTCGTCGTACCCGCCCGTGCCTTTGAAGTCATACCCGTACCATGTCTTCGGCCCCAAACCTTGCCGCCACGAGATCCGCTGTCCTTCCGTCGTGTACTCGTACGACACCGCCGTCCCGTTCGGTAGCGTCACCTTTGTCAGGTGGTTCTCCGCGTCCCACTCATACAGCGTCCATGGCGGGGTTGCGCCGACTTGGATAAGATTGCCGTTCAAATCGTAGCTGTACGACGTTGAACCCCTTGCCGTCATCCGGTTTTCAGCGTCGTAGGAGTAGTCGATCTGCGGAGCGCTCCCGGTTTTTTGGGAGAGGCGGTTTCCTACTCCGTCGTACGTGTACGTTGTCTTTGTCGACGGGTTGTTCGCTTCGTCTTGCTCCGTGAGCAAGCGATACCTCTTATTGTAGCTGTATTCCGTCTTTTGGTTCCGGTTGTCCGTGAAACTCAGCCGATTGCCTTGCAGGTCGTAGGCGTACGCCGCCGAGTCGATCACCAAATGGGACGACGTATTCGTGTAATAGGCAGTTATCCAGTTGGCCCCATTGTACTGGTATTCCGTCGTCATGCCCGACGGGTACCCGATCTGGACGAGCCTCGAGGCCGCGTCATACGTGAAGGTCCAGGGAGAATCTGTTTCGTACTTCTCCGAGATAACGCGATTCAAGGCATCATACGTGTAGTTCAGCCACTTGCCGTCATCGTACTGCATGCTCAGGCGGTTGCCGGCGGCATCGTAGGAATAGTTGACGGTCTTCTGGAATGTCGCGTAGTTGAACCTGATGCTCACGACCCGGCCGAGCGCGTCGTACGTGTCGTTGCGTGAAAAGCCGTAGCCGCTCGCGTCTATCCGGTTGCCCTCGGCGTCGTACCTGAATAAAAGTTGTACGGCGTCGGGCAGATCCACCTGGATCAACCGGTTGTTCTGGTCGTAGGTGTAGTTCGTGAATTGATCCTTCGCGTCCTGCCGGGTGATCAGCCGATCGTGCGCATCGTAGGTGTAGTTCGTGTTGTAGCCGAGCGGCGACTGCTCCTGCGTGAGTCGGTTGAGGGAGTCGTATGTGCGGTTGGTAACGTGACCGCTCGCGTCCGTGACATTCAAAACTTTGCCTACCGCGTCATACGTGAGGTTGGACGTATTGCTCATCGCATCAATCGTTTGTGTCAGCCGGTCGAGCTGGTCGAATGAAGAATTCGTGAAATTGCCGCCTTGATCCTGAAAACTCGAAACCCTCGAGTCCTTCGAGTAGGACTCGTTCGTCGCAAGCCCCAAGGAGTTCGTGGTAATCGTTCTGCGGTTAAGCGCGTCGTACCCGAACGTCGTGGAGAAATCGTTCGAATCCGTGAGATTCGCCAGATTACCGTTCTGATCGTAACTCCTATTTGTGGAATTGCCGTAAGGATCCGTCGTCGTGACCAGATGGCCCAAGGCATCGTACGTGTAGCTCCACTTGTACCCCCGCGCGTTCGTCAGATTAACCCCGTGGTTGTCCGCGTCGTGTCCGTAGAGCGCATAGTTCCCAAGCGGATCTGTTACGTTCACCAGCCGATGCTTCGCGTCGTAGCCATAGGTCCATGTGTATCCGCGGCGATCCGTCTTGTTGTGCATCGTCCCATCCGCGTTGTAGGCGTACTTCGTCTCGTTGCCTCCAGGATCTGTGACCTTCGTCACCCGGTTCCAACCGTCGTAGGTGTAAGAAGTCTGGTGACCGAGTCGATCCGTGACCGCGACCACGTTGCCAACAAGGTCGTAGTCATTCGTGGACATCTCGCCAAGGGCGTTCGTCATGTTCGCAACCTTTCCGTTCGTGACGTTCTGTGAACTGTTAGCGTATTGCCCGCGCGCGTCCCGTACGCTCACTATGCCGCCGCGCGCATCGTAGGTATAGAAGGTGGAGTTGAGCAGCGGGTCGGTCGCGTTCACGAGTCGGTCGAGCGCATCGTACGTGTAATTCCACAAGTAACCGAGCGGCGTTGTCATGTTAACCATCCGGCCGACGAAATCGCGTCCATAGAACGTTATGTTCGCGGTCGCGTCCGTCATGTTTAGCGCGTATCCGTGGCTGTCGTAGGACCAGCTCGTGATGTTTCCGCGGAAGTCGCGGAAGTAGGTCTGGAACCCGTAGCTGTCGTAGTGGCGTTCGGTGTAATTGGTGTACGGGTCGGTCGTCCGGTTTAGGTTGCCGTTGGCGTCGTACGTGAACTCCCATTTGTTGCCGCGGTAGTCAGTGCTGTTTGCGAGCAACGAGATGTAGGTTGTGCCGTCGTCGGTGGTTGTCCAATTGAACCGCTGGCGGTTGGAGAGCGGATCTGTGAGGTTGAGGAGGTTTCGACGGGAGTCCCAGGTCATTTGCCAGGCGTGGCCGCCCGCGTCGGCGTAGGATAGGGGGTTGTTGTTGATAATCGAATTGACCGTCATTTCGAGCAATCCCGCGTGGGGGTTGTTTTGGTTCGCATTGCCGAGGTCTTCGACCCCGATGTAAAACTCGTCGTTGGCAAATTCGTCTTCCAAAGTCGCAACGCCCGATGCCGTGATCCACGAACTGCTGCACGCCACGCGGTTCGCCCGGTCCGGCGCGCAACTCAGGGCGAAGCCCTGGTACGTGGTGGTGGCTGGGGCCGACTGCGCAATCGCCACGGCGCCCGTGTCGACCCAGCTTAGCCGGAGCTCGCCGGTGCCTCAACCAGGTCGCGGTCCCTCACCACCATGATTCTCACCGCCGAGCCTCGATCTTTGCCGAGGGGGCAAAGACTCAGGGCTGACTTCCGCGTTTCACACAAGGAGAAGGAGCCAATTCTGCCGGTCAGCGGGAACTCATCCGAAGGTCGGCCCCAGCGTCTTCAATCCGCCCTCGCCGGCATCCTGGATGTGCCTCGGGCCCCGAATTATCCCTATCGGAATGCTTGCCGGCTGCAAGCACGGGCGACCCCTTGCCCTCCGCGCGCTGGCCTCGCACCACAATTGCTTCTTCCCGTTCGGGGAATGATTCTCTTATACTTGGATCGGAAGTGTTTGCGAACGGTAAGCACCATGAAGTACGCTCGCTCAATCGCTGCAATTGCTGTGTGCGTCGCATTCGTCTTTTCCCCCCTTGCAAGTGCCGCGTTCCAAAATTTCTTCCAATTCCAAGCGGATCAGGACCACATGGGTGGTCTCTACACGCTGAACGGAGCTGTCGTTGCAACCAAAGGCGGCAACCGGTGCGGGATCAATTGCGAGGCGTACGGCTCGCCCGTCGCCTGGAATGAGGAGTTGCCGAACCAGGGCGGCAAAATGCAATTCATCGTGTGGGGGCAGAGCGCCTGCGAGGCTGCCTTCGACCAGGCGAACAATGGCCGAATCGAGTTGAATTATGGAAAATTCGCCACCGCTGACTCGCCGTGGAACGCAATGGTCTTCGGCTGGGCAAATCGGGAGATCTGGGGAGCAGCACAGGATGACATTACGAGCACGCCCGCGGTCTTCGCGCTGGATGACCAACGGGTCGACACCACCCGTATCGTGACGCTTTCCGAGGGGGGCGCATTGCGCATTGACAGACTCAAGATGGTCGGCGGCGCGCCGCAGCACGACGCCCTCAACCAGTACACCGACCTCAACATGTTCGGCGTGCTCCACACCACCTCGTATCCCGTCATATCCCCCGTCATTTACAGGGACCCCTACTGGGGGGACGGCCCCGACAATGACGTACCGGCCATGCCGGACGATTACGCCTTCGTCCCGCAGGATCATCTCAACGTGGGGGGCAAGCACGTTCTGTCAGTGCGCAGCTACGACCTTCACGAAACGGTGCTAAATCAGGTTCCACGCTACGGGACCCAAGCCCTGGTTGACCGCCACTTTACGATGTCGACGCCGGCCATTGTAACGCATGCGTTCGGCTGGCAAATCCAGCCGGGCTCCCCCGACCCGGGCATTACCCCGCACCCGTGGAAGCCGAATCCCAACAACCCCTTCGGGGCCCCGGTGTTTGATGGACCTTCTTGGGTCAACCCCGTGCCCCAGTGGCCCCCGGCTGTCGGGTTTGTCCTCGTCCCGGCGACCGTGAATGTCTATATGCTCCTCGTCACGGTCGACGACTCCACTAACCCACCTACCCCAATGCTAACGGCCTTCGACATTGATACGAACCACTTGATCAACGGAAACACTGAGTACCCGATGAAGTGGGACGTGCCGATCCAGGCCGTTTCCAACAGCGCCGTCGCCGCTTCGGATAACGCCGTCTTCTGGCACCCCCCCGCGGGCGGTTTGGGTGGGTATTGGGCCGTCGACCCGATCGCGAGCCTCGGCCTCGAGGATGGCAACCTGGCGATCGTCTCCAACATCATGACGGCCACCCCGCACATTGATTACGTCGCCCTAGACGTAAACACGCCCTCGGCGATTCGGTCGACGCCCTCGTTTGCGGACGGCCACATCATTGCGCCGTGGTCCGACCAAACGAAAGTAGGTAACCCAGCCATCCCGGTCAACACATTGAAGATTGACATCGTCGACCTCGGTGCGGCGGTGCAAACCCCGGCCAAGAAATTCGCGACTCTGACTTTCCAAGGCACGAACAACAAGGTGTACCAACTTGACCGCGACGGGGTGACAGTCGTGAACGGCGTGATCATTCACCGTGGCCGTGACCTTGTTACCGCATCGGGCCTTTACGACAATTCTGGAGAAAACGGTCAACGGCACTATTACATCGGCGTGCGCGACCAGGACAACAACGGCCCCCATGTTGGGTTGCTGTGGATAGACTGGGCTTGGCTCAAAACCGGCGTCCCGGGGCAGAAGGGCTTCACTTTGGCGCAGTCCTTCTCCGCGATACACGTGAATGGCGAAGGGCTCACCGATTGGCTGTTGTACTCCTCCCCCGCGCTGGTGAGCGAGAACGAAGCGAATAGCAAGAACTACGTGGTGCTGGGCGCGTACATGCCCGAGCAGCAGGTCGATTGGACCGATCCCCAACCCCCCCACACCGTATATCATTTCGCCTGGACAAAGGAAGGCGAGCTATTCACATTCAATTCCTAGGCCCGCGCTTCTCGGGCCCGCGCGCCGCCGTTGGCCTCCTTTGGAGTGGGCACTTCCGCGTCGGTGCGGCCCTCCGACTGGCTGCGGGACACGATGGGGTGTAGACCACGCGCGGGTCGCTCGGCTTCGGTTCTCTGTTGGGCCTGCTGTTCGCATTTTGCGCGCTCTTGATGATCGGGTCCGCCTCGGGCGCCTCGGTCTTAATCCTCGAGCCCTCAGACGGCTCGGTGTCTGCCTCGGGGACTGTGCCGGTGGCCCTCGAAGTCGCCGGGTTTGTTTTGTCGGACTCCAACGTGAGCGGGTCGGGAGCGACCGGCTTCGCGCTTGCGACGCTCGACGGGTCCTTTTCCAAAACTATGTCAACGCCCTCGAGCTGGTTCTCCAACCTTTCGGCCGGCCTCCACGCGCTCAGCGTGCAACTTTACCTCAACAACGGAAGCCCGATCGGTGAGCCGGCAGCGTCCAATTTTTCGGTGGCCGCCGGCACCCCGCGACTGGCAATCCTCAGCCCCGCCCAGGGCGCTGTGATCAATTCCAGCAGCCTTGAGGCGAGCGTGTACGGCGAGAACCGCGGGGTGCCCGACCCGTCGCCTTGGGTTCGCTGGTCTATCGACGGCCGCCAGGCGGGCACCGACAATTCGACGGCCTCCAATCTGACCGCGCTTGCGGCCGGATCGCATACTCTGAGAGCCGAGCTCCTTGCCGCCAATGAGTCGGTGCTCTCGCCAGCAGTCTGGGATGAAGTTACCTTCGAGCTTGAACATGGATCGCCATATCTGCGGATCTCATTTCCCGCGCAGGGTGACACGGTTCGGTTCGTTTGGGCGCTGCTCTTCGTGCAGACGCAGAATTTTTCCCTCACGCCCAGGTTAGATCCACGGCCAGGGCAGGGCAAGTACAGGATCCTCGTGGACGGGGTGGAAACCGGGTTTGGAACCGATCCCATCGGGATTGCGGCGGGCCTTTTCGCCGGTCCCCACCGCATCGCCGCCGAATTTACGGATTCCGCTGGAATCCCGCTAAGCCCTCGCGTGTGGGACGAGGTTGCGGTCGAGGGGCTCGGGCTGGTGCCCAGGATTCGCCTTGCATCGCCCTTGAATGGCACCCTGCACTGGGGCAGCGTCGTGAACATGTCCGTGATCGTCGAAAACTTCACCCTCTCGGAGCTCGCCGACGGCCACGTCGACTACTATGTGGACGGCATCAACCAAGCGATGATCCCCGTCGAAAGTTACACAACAACCCCCCTCTCCGCCGGCCTGCACACACTGTCGGTCGGGCTTTCGCCGCCGGGCCACGTCCGGTACCCGGTCGAGGAGCCATCGGTGAACGTTTTCGTCGTGTCGCCGCCAACCGTCGCCATCGCGGACCCCCCGACCGGAACGACGATTGAGGGGTCGGCGTTTCAGATCAAGCTGAGAACCGAGGGAATGGATCTCGTGGACCCCCGGACGAACGCAACCGTCGATACCGCCCACCTCTTGGTGCTCGTGGACAATGCTTCGCGCGGCATTGCAAGCGGGATGCAGGTGGAAATCTCTGGCTTAATGCCCGGCACTCACGAAATCCGGCTGTCCCTCGTTGATGGAAACGGCTCTGTGATTCCAGGAGCGCAATCGGCCGCGATCGTGGTGAACGTGCGTGGCGCCTCGCCTTGGCCACTGTATGGGGCCATCGGAATCGTTGCCATCGCCGTTGCTGGGGTGTCCGTGAGAACCCTGCGCAAACGCGGACGCTAGGGCGGGATACATGACCTCAACATCGCCGTCGAGCCGTTGCAGCGCAATTGAGAGGAACCATTAATTGCGCGCCCGGAATCAACAACTGTGATGTCGCCGAGAGTCCGAACGTTTGTGAGTTTGGCCATTGCGGCGGCCGCGGCTGCAGGCCTTGCCGGGGTCCCTTTGGGCCACCTTGAGCCGCCCGTTGAAGGCTCCGGCCGCCAAAGCGGCACCCCCACTGAGCCGTCCATTGCGCACAACCCACGCGGCTCGGAACCCGCGGGATCAAACGAGGGCGGCCTTGAGGTTCGGGGACGAGAGGCGCGCCTGGCGCTACCGTTCGCCTCCCATCCGATCCTCTACCACGAGGGACGAGCGCCCGGTGAACCCGCGCGCATTGCGTGGAGCGACGGACATTGGAGTGCGCAGTTCCAGCCAGGGGCGCTGTCGGTGTCGACGGCGCATGATGGCGCAGCCGCGATTACGATCCGCTTGGCAGGCGCGGAGCAGGCGACGCCCACCGCCGTTGCAGGGCCGGATGAACGCGTCAATTGGTATACGCCAGGAGCCACCTCGGCATCGGATTCTTGGCAGGCCGCGGCGACGGTGCGCTACGCCGACGTCCAGCCGGGCATCGATCTCGTGTTTTCGGCCGCGAGCTCGGGTCTGAAATACGACCTTGAACTGGAGCCCGGCGCGTCCCTGGATGCTTTTTTGTTCGTCGTAGAGGGCGCCACGCACATGGCAATCCGGGATGACGGGGGACTCGAGATCCACGCGGGCGCCCTTTCGCTCATCGATCAGGCCCCGCTCGCCGAGGACGAGACGCACGCCGCAGTCGGTTGCGCCTTTGAATTGCGGGCTGCCGATGCAGTTGGATTCTCATGCCCCAAGTGGAACCGCGCGCACGCCCTCACCATCGACCCCCTGCTCTACTCCACGTTTGTAGGAGGCCAGGGCCAGGACATAGTCCGGGTTGCCGTTGAGGACGGGGCCGGCGGCTTCTATCTCGCGGGCGACACGCAGTCGCCCGATTTCCCCCTTGCAAACGTCTCGAGTTTCGGCGGGATCGTGGATGCGTTCGCAGCGCGGATCAACAGCGCCGGCACCCTCGTCTATGCGACCTTCTTCGGCGGAGACAATATCGACCGGCCAGGGGCAATCGCGCTCGACGGAGCCGGGAACCTCCTCGTCGCAGGGTCCACGGCCTCCTCCAACTTCCCGGTAAGCCCCGGCGCCCTCGACACTTCCCTGAACGGATCGGCGGACGCGTTTGTTGTCAAGATCAACACCAGCACGGGCCTGGTCGTCTTTTCGACATATCTCGGCGGCGCCCAGGGCGACGGCGTCCAAGGGATCGCCCCCGGCCCGGCCGGCTCCATCGTTCTCGCTGGATCCACCCAATCGTCTGATTTCCCCAACACGACCGGCGCATTTGACCGGACCCTTGGCGGCGGGGCCGATGCCTTCGTCACTTGGCTTTCAAGCGACGGAACCACAATCTTGGCCTCCACGTTTTTCGGGGGGAGCGGCGGCGATGGCGCCTCTTCGATGGCGCTTGACAGCGCCGGCAATGTCTTCATCACGGGCCAAACGGGTTCCACCGACCTCCCCGTTTCGGCCGGGGCCTACCAACCGTCCATTAGCGGAACCGGCGATGCCTTCGTGGCGAGGATTTCCGCGAACGGGAGCGCGCTCCTCTTCGCCACGTATTTGGGAGGCACGACACAGCTCGACAATGGAATCTCGATTGCGCTGGCCGCCAACGGGGATGTGCTGGTTGCGGGCCAGACGGATGCCTCTACTTTCCCCACCACCGTAGGCGCCTTCGACCGTTCCTACAACGGCGGTGCGTACGACGTCTTCATCGCCCGGCTCGATGCAACGGGATCCAACCTGCTGTTTTCGACGTTCGTGGGCGGGACGGGGCGCGATGATGTCGGCGGTATGGGTGTCGACCCGGGCGGCGACATTTACGTGGCGGGAACCACGGCCACGGGCGACTTCCCGACGACGGGCGCTGCTTTCGACGAATCTTTCAACGGACCGGGGGGCGGGTTCGGCGATGCCTTCTTGGTTAAACTCTCCGGCAACGGCTCAACGCTCCCCTATTCAACGTTCATCGGCAGCTCATCCACGGACCAGGGCTACGGTTTGGTCGTCGTGGCAAACGACACCGCTGTCGTTTTCGGACAGACCTTTGCCGCCGATTTCCCGACAACGTCAAGCGCCTTTGACTCGACTTTCACCGGCTTCAGTGACGGCTTCTTTGTGCGGATCGATACCCGCGTGTTCAAAATCGCTTACGATACAAATCCCCCGGGGTTCAGGCTAACGGTTGGGGGATACCTACTGACAGCGCCGTCCGCGGTTCCCTGCGCCGCCTCGACGAACGTGAGCATCGACGCCACCGACCCGGCGCCGTCGGCGTCCCAGCGCTACGTGTTTTCCTCCTGGTCGGACGGCCTCCCTCGCGCGCACAACATTACCTGCGTCCCGGGGCTCACGCTCACGGCTTCCTTCGAACTGCAGTACAAAACCTCAATCCGTTCAACTCCGGTTGGATTCAACGTCACGGTCGACGGGTTGCCTCAAGTGGCCCCCCTTACCCTCTGGTGGGCGGCGGGAAGCGTGCACAACATTTCCTACGAGGGCCCCCAGTACGTGTCCGCCGACGAGCGCTACGTGTATTCATCCTGGTCCGACGGCGGAAGCGCGGCCCACCCAACTCTCGCGAACGCGCCGTCGAACCTCACGGTTGCGCTGCTGCGGGAGTTCCGACAAACATTCGGGGCCCTGCCGGCCGAGAACCTCATCGAAGTCGACGGAACAAACCAGACAGACGGCGCCGTGCTCTGGTGGCAGGACGGCTCGACCCACGCGGTCACCGCGCGCACGCCGCAGAACGAAACGCCCCTCTCGCGGTCGATTTTCGACGGCTGGACAGACGGCGGGGGACCGAATCGGAGCGTCCAAACCTCGGGCCCCGCCACGTTCGAGGCCCACTTCGCGATGGAGTTCAACGTAAGTGTCGCCACCAACCCACCGGGACTCGTGGCAACCGTCGATGGCGTCAACTCTACTGGGAATTGGTCGCAATGGGTGAAGGATGGCACCTCCATTTCGGTAAGCGTCGCGGCGCTCCAATCGGGAGCCAACGCCCGGTACCTCTTCGCCCAATGGAGCGACGCGGGGGCCTCGACCCACGCCATTGTTGTCGCGGGACCCTTTGCGCTCGTCGCGTCCTACTCCAGCGAGTGGCGAGTTGAACTGCGCTCCGAGCCGATCGCCGTGGCGATTACCGTCGACGGGTCGATGGTCACCACGCCGGTCGCCCGCTGGTGGCCCGATGGCTCCCGGCATTCAATCTCAGCGCCCCCCAGCTCGCCCGGCGCCGCACTGACGCGCTACGCGCTGACCGGGTGGGGATCCACGACAATGGACACGCTCAACGTCTCGGCGGACGGCCCGGTCAATTTGACCGCGTTCTATCGGATCGAGTACCGCTTGGAGCTCCTTACCGACCGGGCGGCCGCGCAGTGCGACATCGCGGACTGCTGGTACGCTGCCGGGTCGCTTGCCTCGTTCGGAACGGCCAACCTCAGCGCGGGCCCCCCGGGGACACGCTACCGCTTCGGCGGGTGGAACGGCGACTTCCTGGGCAACGACCTCAACGAATCGATCCTGATTAGTGGCCCGGCCACGGTCACAGCGGTCTGGGTGACGCAATATGAGCTCACTGCGGACACCGAGTACGGATCAGTTTCCGGCGCCGGGTGGTACGACGCCGGAACGGCTGCGACCATCCGCTTGCAGCAGACCACGGTGGAAGGGCCGAATGGGACATTCAAATTCGATGGGTGGACAGGCGCGTCAGCGAGCGCCGGCCCCAACGTGACCCTCGGGATGACCGGCCCCAAGCACTTGGTGGCCCAGTGGGGCCCCGTGGTTGGACCGCCGCCGACCTCGGCGTTCCCCGTTGGGCTGGTAGCCATTGCTGGCGCCGTTGCCGCGCTCCTCGTGGTTGCCCTTGTCGTATTGCGTCGCCGCCGCGCGAGCATGCGCTCGGCCTCTGACGCAACGCGGGCCGGGCCCCCCGCGGTAACCACTGGCCCGGGTGAACGAACGGCAAACGCGCCGCCCCCGACCGCTCCCCCGGCAGCTCCGGCGAGGCCAGCGTGCCCCCAATGCTCGAGGCCCATCGCGAACCTCGCCCCCCGCTGCGAGGGTTGCGGCCTCGCCCTCATCTGGGATTAGAGGGCTCGCCGGGCGCGGGGCGGTCGCCCCGAAGGGCCACACGCAGTTTTTTGCTCAGGCGACAAATAACTGCAATTGAATCGGAATCCCGGGCGAATCAGGCGCCGCGCCCTTCACCATAGCGCCGCGAACCCCCCCGGCGGCCAGGATCGATTCGAATCGCGTTAAGGCGCCCGCGCTGCCTGGGACGGGATTTCTAGGTTCGTGGACCGCGTGTAACGATGTTCGGGGGGTCGTGCTCGCTCAAGCGGCGGCCCTGCCGCTTCGTTCGGGTTCCACGTTTTCACCTCCGGCGGGGCGCCTCCTTAAATGGGGAGGACGGTCTAACAACCTCACTTGCACAACCGAACTGCAATCGGAATCCTACTCGTCTGCTCCATGCTGTCGCTAAGCCTCGCCGGTTGCACGAACCCACCGCCCACGCCGCCTGCGCCCCCGGTTGTGCTTTCGCAACACGTGCGAGGAATGGGATTCGAGATCATCGACCGGCCCGTCTCCAGTTCGGGAACCCCCTTCAACTTGACTTCCTTCTTCGCCGTCAACGACACGATTTTCCACTGCGTCATTCCGACGAACGACTACGAATTCGTGATGCCGACTTTCAACATGGGAAACGCGACGATCCCGAAGAACGCGCTTTACATGGCGATGGACGCCGTGACCGTCACGTCGGTCACGATGAAAAATGCCACTTGGGCGCAGATCAACGGGACGATTAGGTCCATCACGAAGGTCGGGACTGACTTCGAAGACGCCACCGTGCCCTTCGAAGCCGATTTCTTCGATGCAGGGCCGGGTCCCGTCGGTGACCAGGTGCAACTGCACCCGGAGTACAACTCTACTACGTCGCCGATGCAATGGGCGATCTTTGGGCCGCAGCCTCACTTCGGGCACGGCGTGGTGAGCGGCGACATCTCGGTGTGGTGGGGCTAGTCGGGGAGCCTCCCGCGGGTCCTTCCGGAACGCCTTCGGGCATCTTCCGCTCATCCGACTTGCCAGGAATCGGCGATCGGAGCGCGGTCGGCGAATGAACGCCGCGCCTCAGCCCGCCCGCCGCCGCTGCCGAGCGAACAGCACCACGACGACCGACGCGCACCCGGCGAGAACGAGCACGACGATCCACGCCGGGTTCACCCCCGCTGTCAGCGACTCGCCGTTGCCACCCGGCGGCGGTTGCCCCCCCGGCGGATTCCCCGAAGTTGGCGGCGGGGCCGGCAATGACGTCGTCGATCCTGCCGCCACGGCCGGCGCGGAGCGTGTCCCGCCCTTCCCGACGACCACCACCGTAAAGGTGTACTCGGTCGAGGCGGCAAGGCCCTCCACCCGCACGGCCCCATCGCTCTGGCGCTTGACCTGGATGGCAGCGCCCGCGCGCGAGCCGTTCGAAACGAACCTCGCGGTAATTTCGTAGGCCACGAAGTCCTCTTCGAGCGAAGGGTTCCACTGAAGGTCGACCCAGGTTGTGTTGTTGAGCGCGATCCGCAGCCCCGCCACCGGCAATACCGTCTCGGTCACGCTCACATTGAACGTCGCCGTCGTGTTGCCGCCGTCCTTGTCGCGGACGACCACGGTGATCTGTGTGGGACCGTCGCTCGAGCCTCTGACCTGGAACTCTCCTCCGACAGCCGAAACAACAACCAGACCCGCGCCCGCCGACCACTCGACCGTGAGCGATGCGTTGTCGGCGGCCGAAGGGTCGCCCATCAGGACATGATAGGACGCCGTTTCGCCCTCCCCGAGCGAGGCGGGCCCGTCAATGGCGGCTGCGGGCGCGACATTCAGGACGTGGAGGTCAAATTCCGCCCGGCCGGCGGGGCCGAGGCGCGGAATCACGAACACGACCACGTGGACGACGCCGGAGTCCGGCGGAACGTAACTGACGCGCGGCCCCGCGAGCCCCACCCCGTCGGGGAAACTCCACAGAATAGAGAACACGCCGTCGAACAAAGCGGGGTCTGGCCACAGGTAATCGGTGCCCTCCCAGGTGACATTGGTCGCGAGGTCGACCGGCGACCCTTCGAAGGCGGTCCGGAGGACTACGGGCTCGACGATGGGGACCGCCGTGGCGTTCAGCGTGACCACCGTGTAGTCGGTGTCGGTGTGGCCCGCCGCGTCAACCACCGTCAGCCGGATCGACAGTGTTGCGCCGTTCGCCGCGAAGAGGTCGAGGAGCGCCGACCATGACAGTTGCGGCGTGGGGCCCGTTGCGGTGAGCTCGCCCGCACCAATGGGGCCCACGGCCCACTGCCAGCCGACCACGCCGCGGTTGTCGCGCGAGTTAGACCCATTCAACATGAGCGACCCCCCATAGCGCAGGATGTACGGGCCGCCGGCATCGGCGCGCGGCGCAGTTGCGTCGAGGGTAAAAACGAAAACGTCGGGGCTTGCCACCCAGGCGCTCCCGTCGCCAACTTCGGCCGTCCAACGGTAGTCACCGTCGGGGAGCGTGGCGCTCCAATCAGGGTCGGACACCCACGCTTGGCGGACGAGGGCGCCGCTGACGTCGTAGAGGGAGAAGTGGTACGTGAGGCGGTCTCCGTCACCGTCGGTCGACGGCGCGACGGTGAAGAGGACGCTGGCGTTGCCGAGAAGAGAGCCGTTCGCCGGCGCAAGCAGCCGGGGCGGCGTCGGCAAATGGTTCAGGCCGAAGAACCGGAGGGGGCCCCCGAATCCCACCAACGCCGCAAACTCGCCCGCGATTGTTAGCGGCGCCCACGTGGGACAAATAACGGATCCCGAGTCTTCCCACCCGCAGGAAAAGTTCACCTGCGGCATCGCGAGGCGCTCAACCGCGGAGCCGTTGAACACGAGCGCCTCAAGCGTCATGACGCGGGCGAGCGTGTACCCGTTGGCCTCCATCTCACGCGTCCGCAGGTGCGCGACGTGCCCCTGCCAGGGAGCCAGAACCTGGACGAGGTAGCCGAACGATTCCGAAGGCCCCTCAGAAAGAAGGCGAACCTCTTCGAAGGTTAGGTTCGACGTGGAGAACCGAATCGAGAATGTCCGCTGCCACATATGGAGTTGATCGGCAACCACCGTGAACGCGCGCGCGCCGGCCGGCGAGCGCTGCGCGCGCAGGTCGGCCACCATTTGGAAAGAGATCGTGTCGTTTGCCGCTCCCGTCGAAAGGCTGGCGTTGAACCATGTAAGCGCGGTGCCCGGCCCGATGCGGGCGATCCTGAAGCCAAGCGTCGTGTTGGGGGCAGATCCTAGGCTGAGCGGGTAGGCCGCCCATGTTGCACCGCCCTCTGTCCACCACTCAATCGGGTATTGGCTGAGAGCGGCGCTCGACGTCGACCAAAACCGCGGCGGAATTTGTTCCAACCCGTTGATCCTCGTGAGGTTCCGGAGCATCGGCGTCGGTTGGCTTATCGCATAATCACCATCCTGCTGCAGTAGCGACACGGTGGCATTGGCGGGGTCAAGCGCGAAGAGGCCCGTGGGAACCGAGAGCAGGGGGAACGGGACGTCCTCGAAGAGCCCGAACGGCGCTGGCCCGTTGTTGTAGCCGCCGAAACAGCTCTGCATTGCGTACGGCCCTGGGCAGACGGGGGTTGAAACGAAGCCGCTTACGTCCATCGTGAAAAAGAGGTACGAGCTGATTGCATTGTTCCACGCCGGGTAGCCGTAGTTGCGGTCGCTCGGGTGCCCGGCCGCCGTCTGGACGACAAGGATCGCTCCGGCGCCGAAGGGGACCGCCTGCACCGACACGGCCTCGCCCGGAAGCGCAGGCCCGTCGAGCACGTCGAACCGCCCCTTGCCGGCATCGGCTCGGAGCAAGTGGAGCCGTCCAGTGCCGTTGTCGCGTGTCACGATGCCGCCAAGTTGCGCCCCGCTTGTTGTGGAAACGATCGCGACCGAGCGCACCGGGGCGTCGACGAGCGGCTTCCAATCGCCAACTTCGGTCCAGGTTGACCCCGCGGGCGAAACCCGCACGAGCGCGGGCCAAGAACCGTTGAACGCGATTTGCGGGAGAAGGGTCGCTGCCCCCGTGCCGGAGGTGTTAACGGGGTTGCGAGGGACGTCGACGGCCAAAAGCGGCGCGGCTCCGCCTTCGAGCACGAATCCGGCCACCACGAAGCCTGGGATCTTGCCGGACGCCGCGGCCGACCCGTTCGCGGGCCACCCCGTGAACGTGTCAACGAGCACCGAGGGGCCGGCCGTGTCCGACGCCACGCGGCCCACGAGCAGGGCCAGCCCTGAAGCGTCCGCGCGCGCCCGCGCAAACGCCATGGGCCCGCCCGTCACGTTTTGGAGGAAGCCCATCGTCGCGTTTCCGGCGACCGCGCGCGCCCACGCGACGGTGATGTTCGAAGTGTTCGGCCGGTTCGTGGCGACGAGGAAGGCGGCGGCGCTCCCGTCGGGCCCAATCGCGCAGTCAACCCACATGTTCGCGGAGGGGCTCGTCGTGAACAGCTTGGTCGGCGGCGCGCCGCTGCTAAACGCGAACAACCCCGTCGCGAGCGGCGCGAAGACCCATGTTTCGCCGGTCGCGAGCGTCACCCCGCACCCATATCGGCTTTGTTCGGACCACCATTCGTTCCACCAGCTGCTGACGCCCCAGACAGTGGGGTATAGGTCCGAATAGCCGGGCCACAAGCCATCGACCTGGCCGAGGCGACGCAAGGCCCCCACGGTGCCGTTGCGGAGGTCGAGTGGAAACAGGACGGCTTCCACCGCCGAAAAGGCCACTGGATAACCTATGTACCCGGCGTTGACAACGACGATGGACGGCCGCAGGCCATCCGACGCATTCCGCGCCATTTCAAGGACGGTGGGCTCATAGTCGTAGTATGGGTCGGTGCCGATCGGGTCGGGCAGCGGCACGCTCGTAACGACCCCGCTTGCGAAGCTGCCTTCGTCGAAGATCCGCACACCGAGGACGCGGTTCTCGATCGTGCGGTACACCACGACGTGGCCCGATTCGACCCACACGCGCGCGCAGGCCCAGGTCCCGCACCCCGGTTGCTCGTTGGGGTCGACGATCGACCCGTCGTCGAGGACGGCGCCGGTTGAGGCATTCAACCACAGGTAGTGCATATCGTTGAACCCCGCCCACACGATGAGGTGGGCGGTCCCGTTGCTCCCGGCCACGGCGTCCACGACGCGGACGTCTGTCTGCTCGTGCGTCAGGGGCAGGTCGAAGGGGAGGGGGCGCTCCTCGAGGGCGAGGGTGGAGGCGGAAGCGGGGGCGCACGCCACGAAAAGACCCACCGCTGCTAGACAGAAGGGAATGAGAACCAAACGACGGGGGGAGGGCATAGCCAGGCTCAGACGTTGGGGTGAATGCTCATAAAGTTGCCCGAACAGGCTCCATGAGCCACCATCGCGCTTGCGTCGCTCGCGAAGGTCCCGGGAAGAGCCGCCCTTCCAGCAAGGGGCGGCGTCGCCTTGGGGTCGTCGAATCTCGTGCCACATTTTTTGCCGTATGAGCAAAAAACCCGTCGTGACTCCGTCCAGCAGGGGCCACCGGATCGCCGGGGGGACAAAACGGCCGAGATTCGCGTCATGCAACGGCAGCGGCCAGCGTGTGCCAGCCCCTGAGTGCAAAACCGGGCGGCCCTCATATGGCTGCTCCCACTCCGTGAAGCAATGTCGACCGCACTCTGCAATCCGAATGTTCCCGAATGGGCCAATGCAACCTCGGCGGGCGTCCGCCCCGTGGACACCTTCTTCACCGACCGCGAGCTCCCCGTGCAACACCGCAGCCCGGGCACCTACACGATTCGTGCAGCCGACTTCGATGACGGCATCATCCTGATTGCGACGGGGCACGACCCGGTGGGGATTCCAGCAGTTCTTCCGGCGATTGTGACGGGGGCTTCTGAAGTATCCGTATCGCTTGATCCCGCCAATCTCCTAGATTACCCGGCTGGCGTTGCCGTAGTATTCGTCTGACGAGCGCCGCCCACTCCTCGAGCATTGCATGGCCGCGCTCGTGGCCAACGATTCGGGAGAGTTTCCTCGACATCGTAAGCTCCCCCAAGGCTTCCGCCTTTCGGCCGAGGACGGCGAGCATCAAGGCCCGGTTGGAATGGACGTGCATGAGCAGCACCTGACCGCCCGACCGCCGAGCGGCGGCAAGCGCCTCCTCGGAGCGCGCGAGGCCCCGCCCGTGGTCAAGGAAGAAGTCGACCATGCAGAGCGTCGTGAGCACCGTTGCCTGCCGGTGTAAGGACCCCGCCCTTTGCCCGCACTCGAGGGCCTTTTCCAAGTGCCTTGCGGCATCCTCGAATTGGCCCCGCCTGGCCTTCAGAATCCCAATCCCCATCCGTGCGTCCCCCTCCAAGGTCACATCATGCGCCTCACGAGCCAAACGCCGAAGGCGGGTGAGCGCCTCGTAGGCTTCCTTTCCTCTTCCAATCGCGTCCAACGTAAATCCGTGGAAGTAAAGTGCGCGGCGGAAGGATCGAGATTCGGGTTCGTTCTCCATTAGCCGCATGGAAGATTCGAAACGGTCATTTGCCGCGCGCATGTCACCACGGAGGTAGGATGCCACTGCGAGAGCAAGGGCGGCCTCTCCTGGCCGGTTCGCTGCCAGTGCCCGGGCCTTGATGTCCTTCAGGGACTCTACTTCTCCGCGTCGGTGCGCGTGCTCGATGAGCCGGCATAGGCTTTCTGCGGTAATCCCGGGTCCGATTCCCTTCGCATGCAGGGAAAGCTCCCGGCCCAAGCCCGCCGGTGAATGGCCGATGAGCCCAGGTAGCCCCTCAAGGAGCTTTAGGACAGCACGTCCGTGCGGCGTGACCTCGATGCGGCGGATCCTGCTTCCGCCCGGAACCCGCTGGATGTGCACGAGTTCGAGCTCGTCAAGACGATCCACGGCCGAGTACCAGGTGCGCAAGGAGATGTGCAACTCCTCGCAGCAGTTGACAGAAGAAGTAGATGGGTGCGACGTGAGGAATTCCAGGAGCTTTAGGCACTCAGTTGGTTCGCTGAGAAGACGCACCGCCTCATGGGGACGCAACATTCCGCACCGGCCGGACTATAAGACCTGGGTTCACCGCTAATGAACCCTAGCCCAGGAACCTGGCTCTAACTGGACTTGGTTGCCGAGGAGCAAGAACGGACGGCAAGGGGGGTGGGGCTTTCCCGACACCCGCAGGACCTACGTTCGCCTGCCCCGCGTGATGATTTCATCGAGCTTCGCGTCGGCGACCCATGTGTCGAGGTGTATCCACAAGGGCAAGTGGTCCGACATCTGGAACGTAAATTCCTCGTGTGTCGTGGCTCGGAATTCCTTTCCTTGGAAGAGGGCCGTCCAGTCGCCGGTGTAGAAGTCGAGGACGCCGCCCTTGTCCGGGCTCGTGGGGTACTTGCGCTGATGCAGGATCTGATCGTAGCGCTTGTTCTGCTCTAGGTTGCTTCCGTGCGCCCCGATTAGCGCACGCGGCATCTGAAGCCCGTACTTCGTGATGGCCTTGAACATGGGCCCTTGGGTGTCGGGGATGTTGAAGTCGCCAAGGACGATGATGTCTTTGTCCTCCACATATTTCTCTGCGTCACGGTCGTGGATCCAACTTGCCAAGGCGTCCAATTCCCGAAGCCGCGACGCGGCTTCGTTGTTGTCCCAACGAACGTGGGCCGCAAGAAGCATGAAATCGAATGTGCCGCAGCGGAAGGTTGCGAGGTAGGGACTGCGCCAGAAGGTGATCTTCGGCACGTATTCCTTCGTGACCGGGTCCTGGATCCGAGGCGGATCGGCCTCGGCGGCGAGTCCCGTTGGTGTTACCGCACGGGTGTCGTAGAGGTAGCCGATGCGCTCCCTGTTTCCCTGCGGGTCGGCGTTGAAGTCGGAGAAGAGCACTTCCCAGTTGGGACCGAGGAGCGTCATGACACGCCGGAGGTCCTCGAGGTTGTCTCGCAACTCTACGATTGCCACTAGGCTGAATTGCCAGATGATTTCGGCGATGAAATGGATCGCCGCCTCGCTGCGCCGCTTCTTGCCGAATTCACGGATGTTCCAGGTGGCGATGTTGAGGGTCTCGTCTAGCGTCATCGGGGGGATTTTCCCGTTGATCCTTCGGCGCAGTTCTTTGATGCCTTTCGCAATTTCGGACGACACGTTTCCGTGGAAGACCATTCCTCGCACCCTCTTTTTGGCAGGAACCACGAGGTTCCGGTTCAGGCAGGGTACCTCGGAGAAAGCTTCTGGTCAATGAAGGCCACGAAGGCCAACAATTATACACTTGGGGTTACGACGGTGCGGATCGGAGGATCCAGTGGGCGACATTGTCACAACGATGGCTATCACATTTGCAGCGGGTGCTTGGGGGGCGATCGGGGGAATAGTCTGGTGGGCGATGCCCAAAAGGCCCGACGGGCCTTTGGCGTTTGTGCAACGGGTAGCCGTTGGGTTCGCGGCGGGCGCCATATGGTACGCACTGGGCGGAATCACGCCATTTCTCGCCACGGGCGAATGGGATGCGTCGGGAGTGGGCAAATTGATCGCGGCAGGATATACGGGATTGGCTGGAGTCGCCGCACTCTTGCCGACCCACCTCAACGAAGATTTCCGGGCTCAAACGGAAGAGACAGCGAAGACGGCGGCTACGCGGGCCCCGCCTTGAATCCCAAAATCGACGGGTGGACACCTAAGGAATCGGCGGCCTGGGAACGGGAGTCATCACAACGGGAGACCACTGCCCTTGGACGTTTCGGATCTTGCCGCTATCGCGGGCGCAGCGGCCGCGGTTTCTGCGGTCGTTCTTGCAGTTCCACAGTATCTGCGGGACCAAAAATGGGCACGGGCTCGATTCGTGGCTGATCTGATCAAGGAGTTCGAGTCAAAGCCGGCCGTAGTGAATTCGATGCTCATGCTTGACTATCACACGCGCCGGGTGGAATTTTTTCCGAGTGCAAGGAACGAGGCGGATCGGTTCGTCGAGGTTACCGACGAGGTCATTGCTTCGGCGCTAACCCCCCCCTCCTCGCCGGACCACACTTTCGAGCCTGAAGAGGTTGCCGTTCGAGACGCCTTTTGCACTTTCTTCGACGAACTTGACAGGTTCGACCAATTCGTCGAATCGGGACTGATCTCGGACCATGAGGTCGGCCCGTATCTTGGGTACTGGCTGCAAGTAATTAGTGGCCGGGCCCGTGACCAAAAGCCTGACGATCTGCGCCGCGCATTCCGGTCCTTCATCCGCTTCTACGGCTACCAAGGGGTGGAGAATTTGCTCACGCGCCTTGGCTATCCCTTCAAGTCTCCCGAACCGGACCCGCCAGAGCACCTCAAACCGGCTTAGCCAGCGGAAATAGCCGCGGCGCTGCGGTTGTTCCATCGAGCGGCAGGGTTCATCGTTAAACGGCGCCCGCCACCGCGGGCGCGACGCGAACGGAGTGCTCCCCTTTGGATTCGAACCCGGCCCGATAACCAGGTCGCGGGGCTCTTCGCCGGGAGGAAGGTCATGCCAGGCGCCGAGAAACCCGGAGTTTCTGGCATTGCCTGCAGGCGTCGAAAAGGGTTTGTCACGTCTAAGGCGAAAAAAATCAATTCAATCGGACCGAGCGGCGGCCGCCGCCTGCGGTGAACGCGCGTGCGCGCTGTCCAACGCGTCCAGCGCGAGATCCCGAACGGCTCACGAGCGGGGATTCGCGTCCTCCCACTCTTTCAGCAACGTCGCCATCTTACTTTCCAAGAGCCTCGACAGCAGGTCGTCGCGGTAGTACTTCGGCGGCTGGGCCATTAGCGCGCGGAAATCCTCCGGCCATCCCAAAGCCGAAGGGAGTTCGAACGGCGCGCCCGGTGAATCGCCTGAGGCGGAGGTGGCCCAAAGGAGCTGGTGCTTGCGGATGATCACGTCCGGCACATGATAGGGCTTGCCTGCCCCGTCCAACTTGAAGAACCCATGTCGGGCGGTGTCGATGTACAAAAAGGTGGCGCGGTCGGGCCCCTCCACGGGGTGCTTGATCCACGACGGGACATTCAGCAGGAGGGGGGCGGGCGAAACCCTCCATCTGAGGTAACGATCCACCGAGCCCGAGGGCTCGACGTCGCCCCCGATCACATTCAGGATGTGCGTGTGGCCGAACACCACCACCAAGTCCTTGAGCCCCCCCAAACGCATGCGGTCGCCTGCGGCCTGCCCCGTTTGGCTGGCCCACCACCGCAGGAACCCGCAGGTTGCCCCGAGCGTGCTGAAGCGCACGTTGTACCGCCACTCCCACAAGCGGCGCCCAAACGAGAGGTAAACGGTTGGTATGGTGAACAGCGTCAGCACGACAACCATGATTACCCACGTGGCGTCGAGCGCCGCTCCGGAAACCAGCGTCAGCACGACGAGCGCGGCCAGCGCCGCGGCGAACGACCACTGGTAAAGCCCGAGCCTTGCCGCCCGCCGCAAGTGCGGCGGGAGCCCGGCCGCCTCCTTGTGATCCTGGAAATTCTTGTCGAATTGGTGCCCGTGCAGGAACAGGTATTTTTTGGTTCCCGCCTTGATCGTCGTGACCTGGCTCGCGGGGGTCATGCTCTCCCCGCGCCCCTTGATCGACGGCCACGTCCCCTCGAGCACGCTGAGGTTGTCCCACCGCGACAGGGCGCCCCCCGCGTCGGCGCCAAGCAGGCCGTCATGGTTCCCAAGCAGGTAGACGACCTTGCAGCCGATGTCCTTCAGCAAAGAGAACGTCGTGGCCATGCTGAAGTACAAGGATTCTTCGGGGCCGTCCCACAGCTCAAAGATGTCGCCGAGCAGCACCACGAATTCTGGCTTGCGGAGTTCGACCTGGTCCACTTTGCCTGTCGCCTCGTCCCATGCGCCCACCGTGGTCGGCAAACGCATGAGCCACGCTAAGAAGTCGTGGACCGCTGCGGGGTCGGCATCCCGCGTCTGCTCGTCGGGGCGCGGACGCGTGATCCGGTTGGGGTGCAGCCCCAAATGCGTATCGGCGATTACGATGATGCTCCCCTTCTCAGAGAGCTCCGGCGGCTCCGCATCTTTCCGGTGCCCCGCTCCGCGTTCCAATTCGACACCCCTTGCAAGACCGGTCTGCAGCCCTTGATCTGGTCGTCAACAAGGACAGCGGCGACATCCGCCGGGGGGGGCCCCCGTCGAAGAGCCGCCGCGGCTCCCTACTTCGCCCCGCGGGGTCATTTCTCCTATCACACGAACCAAAGGACGACCCCCTTCGGCCATGCCTTCGCTTCGTCGTCGGTGATGTCCGCCGTCGCACCCTTGACCGGGCGCACGGGGAGGTTCATCGGGATTTGCGGTTCGAGGCCTGTGGTTGGGGGGGGATTGGGCGGCACCTGCCAAAGGACCACCAGCCCCTGGGCATACTGCGCCCTCGGGAAGTGTTGCGCTCCTTGTGCCACCTTGACGACGGGGAGGACCCGCTCGACCTGGTCGGGGAACGGCTTGAAAGGAACCGCCTTTGCTTGCGTTCCGGCAAAAACCGGCGCAACATCCACGACGGCGGAGGCCCAGTTTATGGGCCAGAACTCTCGCGGGTCGCGGTTGGAGAGCGCAGCGCGCTCCTGCAGCTGCAGCTCCGCCTTGATCGCGTCTTCCATGCAGCGCAGCGAAAGCGCCGTGATCGTGAGCGACGAGTTGATCCCAAGCGGCCCCGGCACGATCGAGCCGTCCATGATCCGGAAGTCGGGGTACACGGCCATGGGGTCGCCCCGCGTTTTTTTGAAGACGCGCCCGTACTTGTCCACGACGCCGTCGTTGATGTTGACGCCCATGCGGCAGCCTCCGAGCGGGTGGAGGACGTAAAGGCTGCGTTTCTCCGGGTCGTTCTCGTCCCAGGTCGGCGCGCGCACCCGGGCAGTAGGCTCGACGCGTTTTGCGAGGGCCCTTACGCCGTCGAGGGTCTCTTGGAAGGACTGCTCGTCGGACGCCGGCGTCCAGTCGAGCAGGTCGAGCTTCTCGGCAGGGGGGGCGTTGATGTTCGCGAGCTCGGCCTGCTCCGCCTGCTGCCACCCGGGACGCAAGTCGAGCCGCCCCGCGGCCGTATCCATCCCCATGATAGAGAAGATGAAGAAGCGCTCCAGGCGCTTGGCCGGCGACGCCATCGGGTCATCGCGGTTCGTGAAGAGCGAGTTCAGGAATTTGTGGAGCCTCCGCTCGAGCCGGCTGTCATCGGGCTCGGGCGCGCGCAGCTCCGCCCCCGTCATCGGTGCTTTCGGGACGACGCGATTGATGATCCCGCGCAGCGCCTTGTCCTTCAGGAGCTTGGCTGCCAGCCTCTCGAGGCTGTGGAGGTCAAGGCCCCCGAAAAGCATCCCGAACCCCAAGACGGGGTACCGGCGGAGCACCCGGAGCCTGCGCCGGACGCGCGCCCACCAGCCGCCGCCGCCCGTCCCCGAGGCTTCCTCGTCCACCTCGAGGAACGTGGCGAAGGCCGGGGCCACCATGGGGGGAAATGCGGTGTCCTCCACGCTGCAAACATAGCGGTTCTTGGGGTGCGCGGGGTCCCCGGGGTTCTCGTTCTTCCCGATGAGGACGTGCGAGGTGTTGATGGGGCCGCGCGTGTTGTCGAGGCTCTTCTGGTTCAGCCGCATATACGCGATCAGGTCGCCGTCGTTGGAGAACTTCCCTCCGCGCTGGTCGCTGAGCTCCAAGCCCGGGGCGCTCTTCAGCAATAGCTCGTTCGTCCCGACGGTCCCGCCCGCGAGGACAAGCCGCTTTGCACGCACGTGTTTCTGCGCGGCTCCTGCGCCTTCGCTCCTTTGGAGGTACTCGACGGCGTAGGGGTATTCCTGCACGGCGTCGTACGTTACCCGGTACGCTTCGCAAAGGGCCCTCACCTCGAGGGTCTTTTCGGCAGGGAGGAGCGTGGGCTCCTTTTCGAGCGCCATGAACAGGCGCTTGTTGAGTGTGTGCCGGGCGCCGGGGAGGCAGCCGAGCACGCACCGAGCCTGGCGCTCGCAGACGTTCTGCTGGATGGGGCTGCGGTATTTTTCGACCTGGTCGCGCGCGGGCCCGGGCGCCGTGAACACTTCGGTTCCGATGTTGGTAATCGATAGAGGCAGGTCGGTATTGATCTTGTCTTTGTTGCCCGACACTTTGTGTTCGTTCATCACCACGAGGTCGCCCGTCAGGCCGAGCCCCATTTCGTCGAACAGTTTTTGGCCGGCGTTATGGAACATCGCGGAGCGCTGCAACTTCTGGCCCGTCAGGCCCGCGACGGTCGTGATGGGGTTCGTGCCGATCATGCTCTCTGCGGGCGCGAGGTACTTCCCGAGGTCGCTCCCCGGCCCCTCCGTAGCCCAGTCCTGCCACACCTTGTCGGGCGGGGCGACGGTCACGTTCGAGTAGATGAGCGACCCCCCGCCGACCCCGCTCGCGCAGAACACGGTGAGCTTCCCGTCGGGGCCGATTGACCGGAAGTCGTAGAGGCCGCGGGGGTTGACTTGGCGCGCCATCGCCAGCAACGCGGTGAGCCCCTTCACATTGTCGGGGTGCGCCCAATTCCCGAACGGCCGGCCCTCTTCCTGCAGGAACTCACGCATGTTCCGGGCGGCGCCGGGGTCGCGGTCGGTCTTCGCCGTTGCGGGGATCTCGTGGCTGATCCACCACTGCCCCCGCTCCAGGATGCAAACACGCTCCCACGTGTCGGGCGTCTTCCCGGCGTTGGCCTCGCGGAACAAATTCCAATACGTGAGGGCGGCAACGCTCCCGCCAAAGCCGGAGCCGACCACGACGGCGGCGAATTTTCCGTCCTCGACCGACATTGAGTTTCCTCCTCGTCCGGGGCGTGTGCTACGATCGTTTCCAAGCGTCATCCTTTCGCGATTCTGGAGGTCTCCGCTTAACGTGCGGACGCGCTAGAGCAACGGGCTTTGAAGCTCAAAACCGGCCCCGTCTTAGTTTTTGTGCGATCCCTCTGCGCCACGACGTGTAGATTGCAGGATGCGCGTGATAAGTATTGGGGCCTCTCGAGCCGAATAACCCCGTGTGTATGGATGGTTCCGAGATTTTCGCCGTCATAGCCAAAATGGCCCCGCTGCGGTCCCGAGGCACGCAGAACGCGCGTCGGCCCTTCGCGGAGCCCGCAAGCGAGCGGCGGCACGGGGTCGCGCCGTGCCCACCTTCAAGCCCCGCCGAAATCCCCGCCCCGCTCACCGCTCTGGATCCAGTACTTCATGCATCGCCAAGAACAGGTCACCCAAATGGAACGGCTTCGCCAGAAATCTTGCGGTCCCTGCTTTCAGGGCAGCTTCGCAGATGGCCGTGTCGGCCGAAATCATCATGACCTTCATTTGGGGGAACCGCTCCGCGATCTCCACCATAACATCGAGCCCGCATTTCCCTGGTAGCCGGTGGTCAAGGATGACGAGGTCGGGTGATTCCGCCATCGCGGAGATTTCCGGCAGGACGTGGTCGCCGTCTGCGACCATCCCTACAATTTGGAACCCCTGGGGCGGGAGCAGGTCCTTGTACATCTCCTGGAGGAACTCCTCGTCCTCTACGATGAGGATGCGGGGGATACGGCCAGGTGCCACGTCGCGAGGGCGGGCTACGCGAGGGATAATGATTGGCCCGGGAATATTCCTTCTTCATTTCCGAAAACATCGCGCGCCCGCGGGGGTCGGCGACGTGGACGGGGCGCTTTTCCACGCCTGCGAGTGCGAAAATGCGGGCGCCGAGCGCAACTGCCGCTTCACTGTCCCGCATCGGTTGCGCTGCCGTGCGCGCCTCACCGGGGCTGCTAGCCAGTGCTGCGTGCAAATGCAAGGATCGAGCTGCACAGCCGATCGAGCGACGGCGATTTCGAATTGTCCCCCCAAGCGAGACTCAGAACGAACGCGATGTGGAGCGCATTCTTCCCTAGTTCGCCCACGTGCCCATACTCGGCGTCAGCACGGGCAGTGTAGCCCCCCCAAGTTACGCTGTTGTACTCGCTCGGGATCGTTTGCGTGATGTCCGTCGGCCACATCACGACCCGATCCCCCCAGAATGTGCCGGGTGGGAAGGCCACCGGGTTCGCCACCCCGCACAGGCGCAGGATGGCCTCGTTGTCTTTCTGGTGCTTGTTCCGACTTCCTCCCCGATCCGGCTTTTCGCCGTCGGCGTCAATGACCACAAAGAAGGGGATCCCCAGGGTCTTGGCCACGGCCAAGGGTTCGATGAGCGCGGTCTTTCCGTTGGCGTGCACGATGTGACAACCGAGGCGGCGGAACTCATTCCAAAGTCCGGACAGGTGAAGGTAGGTGGTGATGTAGGCGACGTCCTCGAGCCCTTCCACGAACACAATTCGAGAGGCGAAAAACATCTCGCTAAGGCCGGGTTGGAGAGCTTGGTGAATCTTTGCCAATTGGCCCGCTGGTTTCGCAGGTCTTGTCCCCTTCGCGGCGGCGATCGTCGCGGCGACCTCCGGGAGAGTCGCCCTCGAAACAACGGTCGCTCCTTTGGCTTTTCGGACCACTCTAACGCTTTCAAACGCCTCGCCGGACACGAAGTACGGGCTGTGCGTCGTCGCGATAACCTGTGCGCCCCCCTCGCTGAGCCCCAATAGCACCGAGTAGAGATGCCGAGACTGCGGAGGGTGCTGGTACAGCTCCGGCTCTTCGCAGCCGAGAATCAAGGTCGGCGCTCCGGTTGTGTTTGTGCCGGAGAGCTCTTGGAGGAGGGCGAAGAGGAATGACCGCTGGAGGCCGTGCCCGAATTGCGTCAGCCCGCCGTCGAAGCCCTCCTCGCCGAGCGTTGCACGGGCCACCGGCTCGTCCATTCGCACGGATTGTTCAGGGTCTTGGTGCCATGAAAGCCGCAGCCTGGCGCCGTCGTGCGCCCACTGCACAAACAGCGTGCTTAGCCCGGCCGAAACCTCGTCGAGGTGGCCTTGACGTTCGGCCAGCAGTTGTCCGTATTTCGCTAGAGCATCCTGGCGAATCGCCTCTAGGGGCGCGTCAAAGTCCACCTTTGAACGAACTGTTCGTTCAAGCAGCTTGCCGAGGGCGGTGTTCTTTTCCTCGGTCTGCTCCGACGCTGCATCCTTTACCGCGGGCAGGTACACCCACTGGAGATGCTTCTCTAGGATGTTCGTTCCTCTGGTCACCCCGTAGAATTCATCCCCGCTTGGGAGCGGAACGCATTGCTCGGGATGCCCCTCCTCGTATTGATGAAGAGCCCCTCCCATTTGCTCCTTGGTCGTACCCGGCGGGAGATCGGGAAACGCCGTCCTTAGGTTTCCATAGATTTCCTTGAGTCGAACGGCCTTCTCCCCGTCCTTTTCCGCTGCGAAGAAGGCAGCAAAGTCTGGCATCCCGAGCCGGCTTCCGAACTGGTTTACAGCCGCGCTGCCGGCTGTGGGGTCGAAGACCGCTTTTGCGGTAACAATGAGTTTGCCCTGCCGCACGTAGTGCACGAGATCCGATGCCGCCTCCGCCGAAAGCTCACCAAACGTGATGGTTATCTCGACCGGGTCGTCGGTGTTTTTCCCATGGAAATCCTCCGCGACGAGCGAGCGTGGGTTAAGTCCGGGGACCGCGCCCTCCCCAAAGAAGACGTTGAGCGCGTGAAGAATTGTTGATTTTCCACCACCGTTGGGTCCGACCAAGGCGGTATAATCGGCCATGTCGATGGTCTGCTCCTTAATGGAACGAAAGTTGCGGATTTGTACCGATTCAATCTTCAGGTTGTCGGCCCCCGTTTGCTCAGATGATTCTTTCGTCGGGGAACCGCCCCTTGATGTGCTGGTGGAAGAATCCTCCGTGCGACCGGGCCGTCATCAGGGCAGCATGAATTGTCGCGGGAACTCCTCGGTACTGGTAGACGCCGCCACCGTGGAATTCGATCTCCAATGTCTCCGAGCGGGCGTCATACCCGATTGACCGAATGTTGCTCGAGTTCACCGGCTGGCGAATCATCTCCTTTCCTCCGAGTACTTTCACGATCAAGCCGTTGCAGGTTCGGGCGTTGCGATACGGGGGGAGAGGCCTCAGACCTGCCGCCGCAGCGCCAAAACGATTCCCGCCGCCGCGATTGCAACCACGCCGAGCGCCCCCTCAAACCCCGGCGCCGGCGCGGCGGTCGCCGTGATCGACGCGGTGCTCGAGCAGTCTGTGACCTCGTGCAGCCAGTCCCCGCTGCTGGTACCGGTGGCCTTGATCTCCACGCTGTAACTTCCGGCCGAGGGCGGCGTGGCCTGCACAGAGTAGCTCCCCGACTGCCCCGCGAGGACGGTGCCAGCGCCCGCATTTCGCCAGGTGCCCTCCCACGAGAATTTCATCTCCACTGCGTTGAGCTGGGTGTTGTCGACCCCCGTGTTGTGGATCGTGACCACGAAGGTGATCGCGCGCCCCGCCACGGGAGCGGAGGGGGTGAAGTCGAAGGTGGTTTGTCCGCACCAGTGGCTTGCCGCCGCGGTGGGGGCGAGCGCGCAGGAGAGCGTGGCGACGAGGAGAGCCGCGAGCGCCAGGTTGGGGATCCGCATGGAGATCGCGCCCAAGTCTGCAGGGGTTCGTATGAACGTTTCCCGGGGCCATTCACGATTCGCATCGGAGATCGGCCTCGGCCCGGGCCGACCTCCGCCTTCCTGCCGGCATCGTGGCACAGTCGCATAGGCATTGGTGAATCGGTTTTCGGCGGCGGCCCGACCGTGGAAGGGTGGTCCTTTTGCGCGAACTCGCCCTGACGGTCACATTTTTGCCCTCACGACAAAAATCAGGCGATGACTCCCGGCTTGCGTCGCCCGTGCGGCCCCACCTTCGCGGAGAGCGACGCCTTTTGCGTTCATCGATCGCGACGCGCGGGTTGGAAGCGGCCGATGGTTTTTTCCTCCCGCAGAGGCAAGCACGAAGCGATGCCGGAGGAGGACAAGGTAGCCGGGGCTGTCGTCGGCGCGGTCGCGGGGGTCGCCCTCGGCGCACTCCTCTACAAAGTGTTCGGGCCGAAGTGCCCCAAGTGCAACGCGACGATCTGGCCCCTTGACAGGCGGTGCCGTAGTTGTGGCCGCCCTGTGGACGAGTGAACCTATGGCAAAGAGCAAGGTGTTCTGGCGGTATTCGCTGGCAGCGGGCGAGTACGCCGTTCCGTTCCTGGCGGTCGTGCTGAGCCTCGATTACTACGGGCTCGTGAATTTGGCAGCGGTTCCGTTCATGAAGATGTTCGCCTTCTCGTACCTGTTCATCAACGGAGCGTCCATTGCCCCCGTGGTTTTCGTTACCAAGATCCACGCGATTCAGGGAGTCCCGGGTTGCCCGAACTGTCACCGCCAATTGAAACGGGTCGACAAGTTCCGCTGCGAAAATTGCGGTGATGTGTCGTTCTCAAAAATTGACGGCCCCCTAGCGGGGAAGTCTTGAAGCACCGCTCGCCGAGACCGTCCGCGCATGCGTGGACGCGCACTCGCGAATGGGCCGGCGAGCTTGCCATATGAGCCCTACGGGAGAAGCCCGAGGATTCGGTGACCACACGGGCAATCGCCCATGAGGCGAAACCGCTTCGAAAGCTTTAATCACCCTATGAAGGACGAAGGGTTCAGTTTCCCAAAAACTCTTCGCCTGGACTGCCGATCCGAGGGACAACCGTCACGCGAAAGCCAACGAGGGCCGTCCATGGAGACGGGATCTTGGCCGCCCCAGCCAGGAAGTGCCGGCGGGGGTTCAATTCCTTTTGGGAGCGAACCGCACCGCCCATTGACGCTGATGGGCCCGAACCGCCTGGAGGCATCCGGTAAACTCCACATCTGAAGGGCATGAACAAGCGAACTGGTTCGGCCCTGCGCGTCAAAGCGACCAACGAAGTGGAGCCCCAACGATCTCAAACGCTACCCGAAAACCGGTTTCGGGCGGCCCTCTCGGGATCGGGAATTCCCTCGGGTTCGGTTGCCCGCCCGGCGCCGCCTGTTCTGGCTGGCGGATTGCAACGCGTTTGGTTGGAGGACATTTGCGGCCATTTGCCCCCTGCCGGCGATCGACTTATTACCAGTGAATTGTAATTCGTCGTGCATTATGCACCAGGAAAGGCTCGGAGGCGCAAACCCGAAGGACCTGGAACGACAGTTATTCGAAGAAGACGTCCGGATTATCCTTCGCGCTTTGACCGATCGGGAGTTGGTCGACGATCTCGTTGATCCGGATTTCAAACGTTTTGTCCCCAAGGTAAGCCTACCAATGAACCTCCACGGCTTGCCGCCGCTACTCATTTGCGATGACGACAAGTTGGGACGGGCCCCGATTCATGGAGGAGGGCGTGGCGTTGTATTCCGTTGTCGACATACCAAACTCGGCGAGAAATTCTACGCAATTAAGTTTCAACGACCATCGTTGCTCGCGAACGTGGATGCGAAAACGACGGCCACGGAACAGGACCACGAACATTTCGAAATCATCCAATCGGCGAAGCTTTCCCATCCTAATACGGCCCACCTTATTGGCACGTCGGAACTTACCGTACGAATTCCCTCCGGCCTGCGAGTTCCTGTCTGGGTGATGCTCTTCGAATGGGTTCGCGGTGTACCGCTTCCCGCCTACCTAGAGCATCGCAGAGAGAGTGGGGCGCCTGCCCCGGCCAGGGAGATTGCCAGGCTATTGGCGGAGGTTCTCTCGGCGCTGCATCATGTACATAGCCAAGGCCTCGTCCACTGGGATCTGAAGGCCGACAACTGTTTCGTTACGGACGAGGGAATCGTCAAATTGATGGATATCGGGAACTCACAAAAGATGGCTCCACATTTATCCAAATACTCGGGCGATCACCGCGCTTATACGTCGAAGCAAAACGCACCGGGGCTTTTGAAATCGCTGTTCGTTGGCGAAGAGGGCGCATCGAACCGAATGCCTGTCCACTTGCGTTCGGGCGCCTTTTGCCTTGATCGGCCCTGGCTGGACCTATGGATGTTCGGTCAAATGTTCGGGCGGCTGCTGGGGTTCTTTCGCGACGATTATTCCGAAGATCCGGAAATCATCAGCAAGAGGTTGTCGAGCTCATTCCAACCGGAGGACGAGTTCGCCCAAATGTGTTTGCATTTTCTGTGGTTCATCCACTTGCGGTTGACTCCCGAGTTATCCGATCATTTTCAGTCAAATCCTGAGGAGACATGCTTTTATTCCTCTGCCCTGGAAGTGTCAGAACAGATTTCGAAGATCCGCACCGATTTGGGTCCTGCCGAGGGAGTCACAGAGCTCCTTTCAATTCCGCAGCACGTAGTGAGATTGCCGGTTTCGAGGAACCTTCCACATACCCGACGCACGAGGGAGGTAATTGATCTCCGGCTCATCCAGAGACTCAAGAAACACCGCCAGCTGGGCTTGACCCATTACGTTTACCCGGGCGCTACGCATTCGCGGTTTGAACACTCCCTTGGTGTCTTCGGCATTACGATGGATTACGTGAGCGCGCTAATTTCCGACCTCCCGAGCCCTTTCTTTCGATTGCTTGCGGACAAGGACGACATAGACGCCCTGCTTTTCGCGTCGCTCCTGCACGATGCGGGTCATTACGCCTTCGCGCATTACCTCGAAGAGTGCAAAGCCCTTTTCGGCGGTTGCAGCCACGAGGACTACGTGCAGGCAGTACTCAGGAATGATCCGAACCTGTTCGCCAGCGGCTCCGCGTCGCCGGACATCGCCTCGGATCATCTGGGGCTGGTCGAGGCCGCAAAGATGGGCTGGACCAACCGGGAGGCGAAAGCGTTCCTGATTCGAGCTGCGGACATTCTGAGGCCTCCGACGTCACTGAGGCCATACTTTGAGAGCGAAGAGGGCTTAGATCTAAGCGATCGCAAGCAATCTGATGCCACGGCGCTATTCGTCTTGCATTCAATTCTTGATGGAGTCATCGATGGCGACAAGCTCGACTACCTAAGAAGGGACGGGCATCACTCCGGTCTCGACTACGCGCTCGGAGCCGACGTAGATCGGTTCCTCCAGGGGTTGACAGTCGCCATTCACTCCCCCGGGGGCGATGCGCTAGAATTCAGACCTACCATTGCAGTCACCCGAAAAGGGGTGTTGCCCGTGGAGTCGCTTCTTCTGGCCCGGTACCAATCGTTTGCGTCGCTTTATTGGCATCCCCGCGCCCGGTCTTCCACAGTTCTCCTCCAGTACCTGATCTGGCGCTACCTGCAGCCCATCGGGGTAGAGCCCGAGAAGAATGACTGGTTGCAATACCGCTCAATCCTCCTCACCGAGTTTCGGGATCGCGAGGATGACGAGGCGATTCGATGGCTTGAAAAGGCCGTGCTAGAAAGGAACGCGAGAGCTGAAGCGTCCGTCCGCTCTCGTCTTCAGGCCCTGGTCGAGGCCCTCCGATCTCGGAGCAATCTCCCAGAGCCCGTCCTCGATGCCGGGCCCGGCCAGCTGATTGGGGCGGGGTTCCGGGATGAGGGCCAAAGAATGCGGTTAGAAGAAATCTTCGAGATGCACATCGATCTCAATAGGCTTAAGCCAGAGCGGTATGCGGCTGTGCGCAAGGAAATAGTCGACACCGTAAGCAAGCAACTAAAGCCGCTCCTCCGCGGAATTGCCGGTTCGGTTGAGCCGGACGAATTGTCGGTCTTCTTGGACATCCCCTATGGTACCAAAGATCAGGTGAAGAATCTCTTCGTAGTCGATCGCCCCTCGTTTGCCGCGCTCCTCCAGCGAAGGCGTCAAGCGCCGTTGGGGAGGTTTGATGAGGCCGCGACTAGCGTGAGAAGCCGGATCAACAGCTATGCCATGGGGCGGACGGGCGGCACCTACGCTTTTGAGAGTTTCTCGACGATGGGCGGCGCTATCAAGGACGCATTCAATCTCTGGGCCAGACGCGCGAGAGTCTTCGTCGTCCCCGGGCTCAAGCAGGCGCTCCTTTCGGAGGCCGATGAAGAGGACGTTGCCCGAACCGTGTTTTCCGCCATTTACAACGCGTATCGCGAGCACGTCGGGCCGTCCATCGGCGGCCCCAACCGTGCGGGAACGGAGGACGGGGAAGACCCCAACGGACGTCTTTGATAGCGGGGGCTCCACATCATGAATCTAGGCTGCGGCACTTCAAGATAACACGAATCGGCCGCTCCCCGTTCCTGATGATTCTGCCCTTCTCCATTTTTTCCGGCCCGCTTCGCAAGGGTTTGCCGTCGCCAACGCCCCCGGGTACCGCAGGAGTCACGGTGACCCTTATTCCCTTTCAGGGACCGACGCCTGCGTCGACGGATTCGCCAAACCCCCTGACCGTAGAGGGTGATTTGCCCTCCGCCCGTTTGATGCAAGGCCTCTCGGCAGGTCAAACTCGCTGCGCACACGAAACCCCCGATTGTTCGCCAATCCTCCGCGCGTCGCTGCGGGTCCGCCACCGTCCTAACGACGAGGCGCATGCGGTGGCAAAGGCGAAGGACGCACGGCTACCGATCCATGCTGAGGGCCGGGTGCATAATGGTCAGAAGCCAGGCGAAAACCGAAATGAGGTAGAGAAGGGGAAGGATGCCAAGCGAAAGCGTGAGCACGACTCCCACATCCCAAACGACCGGGGCGAAAATCAAAGTGACAAACAAGGCAGAGTATAGGTAGGCCGAGAAGAAGCCCTTGATGTACGGCCAGAACCAATCTCTGGGGCCGAAGGCCTTGAGGTTGGACTTGGCTGAAACGGCAAAAGGCAATGTAATCGAGATTAGGGGCGCGCCGAACAATAGGGCGGAAAAGCCTACGTCTATCGCGAAGGAAACGAGTGGCTGGTTAGACGTACGCGTTAGCAAGAGGAATACGGGGCCAAAGGCAAACAGGGATACTAGCAACCAAATGGATGAGGAAACGCCTACCCATCGAATGGTTCCCTTGGAGGGCCCATTGCTTCCTTGCCCCGAAACCTCGATGGCCCTCCTCCTCGCTTCCAACGAGGGATGGTCGAGAAGGAGTGACTGGAGGGATGTCTTCCGTAGGAGAGGCCATCGGCTTATCGACATTCTTAGAGCAGGCCTGGATTCTTTTTCTCGCGATGACCCCTGGAAGTGCTGGTCAACTTGGGCTCGAGTGATTTCAAGGATCGCCTTGTCGCGCCCGAGATGGTTTACAACAGCCAAGTCGGCCGCTGTTTCCCGCTCGCGCGCCACGGATAAATTGACGAGAACAATTCCCATCCAGCAGACGATCAGGAGCCACATTAGGGACGAAAGTCCCCCTATACCCGTAGCAAGAAAATCGGGTTCGATGGGACCCTGGACCAAGTAATTGACAACCACGAGCCCCTCGATCCCAAGCACGGCGAGAATCCAATACTTAAGAAACCACGAGAGTGCCTCGGTCCAGGCGACAAACGTGGCGTCCCCGTTTTTGATGTGGGCCAACTCGTGGATGAAAACCGCTGGTGGCGTCAAGGAAACGTTGCGCCGGGGAAGGGCGAGTTGAGGCGTCGACTTTAGGCGCGAAAAGGTCCGCGGCGCGGCCAGCGTTTCGGAAACAAGGAGCGCCGGTTTGCGAATGCCCATGGATTGGGAAAGTGTATCAATGAGCTCCGAAACAGGCGGATCGATTTTTTCGGGCGTGCATTGGTAGCGCCATCGAAAGAAATGGTCGAAGAAGAAAAACAGGCTGAAGAAGAAAACAACGGGCAGAAAGAGCGCCACGACCAGCGCCGCGAGAAGCACGCGTCCGGCTCCACTAATGACTGCCTGCGCCTCGTTAATCGACGCGAGAGCCCCAATTACGAGGCAAACCAAACCAAGCGAAAGGTAAAGCGATATCGCAACAGTGATGCGAATTCTAGCCTCAAGGGATCCTGGGGCCTCCGCCGCTCTGGACGCTCGTCGAAGCACGATCCGGTAAGCGATCGCTATGATGCCGATAATGGAGGGCCATTCGAGTTGGGTTAGATCCGCCCCGGTCACGCTCCGTCCTTGTCCATAAGCGATTGAAGTTGGTTCAAGATCGCCTGCTGGAGGGCTTTCCTATCTCGCTTCGTCAGCTTCGACCCTTCCGCCGACTTCTCGAGGAGCTCCGATACGCTCTTTGAGATTGATTGGCGGTTCCTCTTCATTCCGTCCCAGATTTCCCGCGTCATCAGGCCGCCGACCACGTTCAGCACAAGCGGAATGATGACTACCACGAGCACCTCGACCGTCGGATCGAGGCCAACGAACGAAAGAGGCTCGCTGGCCGCCACGCGAGGGCGTTCGCCGCGCTTGAGGCGCTTCTGGGTTTCCTCCCAGATGATTTCCAGGCTCGCCTCGCTCCCTAGCTGCCGCCGTCTCACGAACTCGCGGGTGATTTCCCTGGCAAGAACGTCCACTTGATCTTTTGCCACGAACGGAGGACGAGCACGCTCGAATAAAGCCTTTCTTGTCCCTAATTGAATGTCAGCTCAATGATCCCTAACAAGGGCGGATGGAGTTCCCATTCCCGTCCAACCCCCTAGACAGGACCCGGTGTAAATTAGCCATGCGTAGCCCGCCCGCGGGTGTCGGCGCGAGGACTCTTCCGCGACATCCGCGATCATTACCCGTGCCAGATGAAGAGACTCCCCGCGCCGACGCGTGCTCATTTGAGCAACGCGATGTGATGGATTTGGAGGCCCTGCAAACGGCGCCGCCCTATCAACCGCCTTCGGTGCCCTCACAGGCGCGCGCGGTTCAAGACGCAAGCGTTCATTAGCAATAGTATCGGCTAACCACTAGCTTGGTTGACGCCTCTTTTTCTCATTCAGCCACGCCGCATCTCCGGCGGATTCGAATTCGCGCTTGAGAAAGTGGAGGGTGTGGAAAAGGCGGGCCGGGTGGAGCAGGAGCCGCGCAACCTGGAGCCTTGGAAGGGCCGGGTGACCTTGCTATGGACGCGCTTCTCCAGTGGGAGACGAGGCCGCCACTTTTCGTCAATTCCACGCCGCCACGTACAAAGGCGGGCGATGGCATCCAAAAGGGCGTTCGGGGGAGCAAAGGCGGGCGGGACACTCCCTCTTGGATGTGAACCCAGCTCGAGCCGGATGCATCCAGGGGATCCCAGAACCTGGGCCGGCCCATGCCATACCCATTAGGCCACAGGGTGTTCGCGAGGCGTGCTGCCTGGCGGAAGTTTACCCAATAAACCTGAGGGGTCGAATTGGGGCCCCTTAGGCCTTCCTTCGCCTTCCAGCCAACCAACCAACTGCGGTGCCTCCCCCAATGCCTGCAACCGCCAGCGCGCCAACCAGCGGCAAGGAGAGCGAACCGCTCGCTAACGACTCCGCAATGGCTAGATCACTTCGGCTCTCGGCAAGGCTTGTGTTCGTGGCGCCAAGCTGAGCCTTGGTCACATTGAGTTCGCCGGAGAGCGCTGCGGAGTGCGCCTGCTCAGCGGCGATTGATGCATCGAGGGTGGCTTGCGATTGCAAGAGGGCCTTTGTCGAAGCGAGTTCGGTCGACACCGCTGCAGAATGCGCCTGCTCCGCAGCAAGTGATGACTCTAAGGTCGCCTGCCTCAGCAAGAAACCATCCACATCGACGGTCTCCACCCGCACGGCGGCCGGTTGGGCGAAGGGAGCCTCCCCCAAGGGGAAGCTCGCCACCGCGAAGTCCACAGGAAGGCCGACCGCCGTCAAAAGGTCCGTTACCCCCGGAATGCTAAATCTGACCGAAAACGCGCAGGAGACGAGGTAGCTGAAACTCGCCGTGATGATGCTCACGCGGGACTCCGCGGGGGCCGTGAACGAGACCTCTTCGCCCCCCCAACCCATCCACTCGAGGAAAGATCGGTTCAGGGATCCCGAGTCCGCCGATACCGACCCGTGCACCTGACCGACCAGGTTGACATCGAGGAAGACCGTGACGCCGGGGGCAGAAAACACGACCAAGGACGCTACTTGGTAGGCGCCGATGGGCGTGTCGGTAACATGTACGGTGATGTTCCAGGGCTCCGCAATGCCGAGGATGGCGGCGGAGTCGTTGACGGCCGCCGTGATCGACGAATCGACAGACGCGTTGGCTGCATCGAGGAGACGTAAAAGGTTCACAATGAGTTGCATGGGAGAGGGCCCGGGGGCGAAGGTGATCGCCGTGACGCTGCCCGGCCTGACGATCATGGCGGCTGGGTCGTACTTTACATCCAGGCCTATGGAAGCGCTGACTCCATAGATCTCCGGAGTGGTGTAAGCAACCTGTGTAGAGGCGGCCTGAACGGAGGGAGCGACAGCAAGGGTAGGGAGGACAACGGCGACAACGAGGAACATCATCGCCGAACCCTGTCGGGTCCGGGCCCTACGCTGCCCCTCCCCCCACGGGTACGATGTCCGGTCCTCGTCACGCAGCTTCAATTTTTTTTCCATGCTCCACACCGTTTGTGGAATCAGGGGAACAGCAAGATGAATGTTTCCTTACTTCCGTGATCCCTTGGTCTCGTACAAATCGGCATTCCCGAATCCCAACCGCATGCCAGGAACACACTTTGCCGAGGCCCGCCTGACGTCGAAGGCTCAACTCACGCTGCCCAAGAAGGTGAAGGATATCCTGGGGGTCAGCAGGGGGGACTACATTCTCTTTTTCAGGGATGACCATCGGATCTACATCGAGCCGGGCAAGCTAACGGTCAAGTCCAAGAAGTGATAGCGATCCGGCCGTGATGATTTTCGACTTACCCCCTGAAGGACTCCGGCCCGAGGCCTAGCCGAATCTCCGCAGTCATCAACGTCGTTTCGGATCGCCGGACGGTACTCGATGTAGAGAAAAAATCGCAACCCGACAAACGCCTTAGAAACGCACCGCCTCTTGGTCGAATGAGGCGCATTCCCGGGTGGACCGGGAGACGTCACCTGTAGTAGTCTTCACCGAGCAGTTCACGCAAGCCCAAGTCGGTGGGGCAAGAGGACGGCTTGTCACGCTCATTAAACTCCGGACACTTCGATGCAATCTTGAGTTGTTCGATGAACCACATTGTTTGCTCGGAACGATAGCAGTCCCGCACAAGTCTTCGGGTGAGGGGAATCCAAGGCGCCGCATTTCGTTCGTGCTCGTTCAGTCGTTTGTTCACATCCCGCGTGGTTCCGCCCACATAAAGCGACCGATCGTTCTGCCCAAGGGCCTCATAGACGGCGTTGGGCGCGTCGATTGGGCACCGTGGTATCCTCGGGAGCGACGTCCGCCTCCCGTCGCGCGGCTTTACGTTGGTCACTGTTCAGTACATGGAGTTCGCCCAAGATATGGGCTTTGCGGGGCCTTTCCCTAACACGGATCCATCAACTCTCTCGCGTGGATCGGCATGGGCCAGTGGGCCCTACCCATCTGCACCCACCCCGGGTGGCTCCGCCCCCCGGGCGAGCCGCGCCTCTCCCTCCCTTGTCAGGTGGAGGTGGCCGTACCGGAACTCGACAAGGCCCCTCCCCTCAAGGTCCTGGACGTACTCCTTGGCCGTCTCGAGAGAAAGGCCAAACTCGTTAGCAATGTAACGTTCGGCCTCTATAGCACCTGCTCCATCGTGGTCGATGAACCACGCGAGCGACGTCATTAGTCTCCGCTCGCGAATAGACATCGGCATCCCCAAGGTTATGCAGGCGAGCCACGTATATTCCTTTCGGCAGGGACGTTCGCCGTCCGGGGGCCCCCTCCGTTACGTATGGAAGGCGTGAAAGGGTAAGCAGGGCCGCCTTCATTTCCGCTGCAGAGCGCACTCCCTGCCCGCCGCCGAGAGAGAGAGGCGGCTGCCTGCTACCGACTTGACCCAGCAGTCGTGCGCGTCAGGACGCCTTCGACCCAACCTTCGCAAAGGTCGTCCCGCCGAATGGTGGCGATACTATCATCCCTCTTTAGGCCCAAATCCTTGATCCAAATCGGGTTTCCGAGATGTTGTAGGCGATTCTTCGGCTCCCTGACCGTGTAGCCGCCGGCGCATCGGCCGGGGATTACTCCGCCTCTGGCCTGTTGGAATGAGATACTTCTGCGTTACACGGCTTCGGAGATTCGGCCTCGGGATCCCATAGGTTGCGCTTGGAATCCTCTGCTCCGCGTCGCGCACCGGTGATAGCCGACCGTCTAGGGCGTTGGTTTCGCTTTCGAGAGCGTCCTTCCGCTCCTTTAACCGCGCGACCTGGCTATCTTCACTTTGCCTCTCCTTCGTCACCGCCCGCAACCGGAGCTCCTCCGCTTCCATCTCCGCGAGTTTCTTCGCGACCGCTTCCGTTTCCATTATCAAGTACCGCCGAGAATCCCTGAAAAGCCGTAACTCAGTGCCCTTTGGCGCGAGTTCCGCATCCACCTCGCGAAGTTCAACCCTCTTTCTGTTCACGGCCGCCTCGAGAGTGCTCCAGGATGCGATCGCGTCACGGAGTTTGTCGGCCCTGTCGCTTACATGCTCGCCGTAACTGGCGAGGCTAAGGGCGATTTGCTCGAGTAGGTCATTGCTAAGGCCCCACTTAGCAGCCTCGTCGAAAAACGAGAACAGGTAAGCCGCCCTGTCCAATGTGAGTCCGTTATCTTCGGCCTTCGACCGAAGTGCCAGAGCGGCGATGAGCCCCTCTGGGTCGTGTCCCCGCCCCTTCAACCTGGCAGCGGCCCTGACAAGAGCTTTCAGGTTCTGGACCGTGACGCCGAGGCGACGCAGATCCTTTGCGGTCTTGAGGCGCGTCCTGAGGAGAGCATTGACCGCCTCGGCTCGTCTCCCGGAATCCTCGACCTCGCGCCTGAGTCGATCCGCGAGTAGCTGGAGATCCCGCACCGCTTGATCTGTGTGCTCGTAGTCCTCGATGAGCTTCTCAAATTTGACCCCTCGCGCTTCCTCGAGCGCCGCGAGCCTCGTGCCGATGCTCAGGAATTCCTTCGGTGAGAACATCGGATCTCGGAGGCGCACGAGAGTCTTGACTGCGAGATCTAGCTCACCTAGCTTCACTCCAATTTCGAGCAACCGTCTTAGGAGCCCGGCCCCGAAGAGTGCCTCTGTCGCGTTGGCGCGGCTCCTGGTAAGTTCATTGAAGAGAGCCCAGAATTCCTTGAGGTAATCCCCCGCAAATTCAAGGCCACGAAATTTGCCCTCCCTCAATTGCTGCTCAAGCTCGTTCACGAATGCCTCGGAGACTTTGCACTCTTTCGCGATTTCGGAGTTGGACCGGCCCTCCAGGTACCTTTGGATGATCAATTCTCGCGTCGCTACGTCGATTTTGGGTGGCAACCTAATGCCTCCAATGCGGTATGTGCATGAGATGGGGGTAGAAAAGCGGAACCGCGGGCTCGATTTAAGGCGAATGCACGGGGGATTGGCGGGGTAAATGACCCTTTTCACCCCCGGTTACGTCAGATCGAGCAAGAGTTTTCGCGGTGGTAGCAGGGGTTTGACCACGCAAGAAGAGGGTTTTCACCATTGCGCGGACAGTTCTTGCTCGCGGACACGAGTTTCGGGGTCTCCGATAGGGGTTTGACCGCCGCAATGACGGGTTTGGAAGACCTCCGGCTTGGCGCGCCGGGCGGATTGGCGCCGTCTTCGGGTTGGTTAAGGGGCTCGCCCTGCTTCGGACGACCCATTCTCCAAGATTCTCTGGCCGAAATTGACCGGTCTCCGACCGAGCTGTGGCCGCCATCGCCATATCTCCGCCAGAGAGTAGCAACGATCCGGGACGCGGGGCATATCGCTTTGAGATCGACGAAGAGGTCACCCATCGGGACGGCCCCCACTCCGCAGGATGGGCGTGACCTCTCTTGGAGGCGAGAGTTGCGGGTGCCCGGTGGGCCGGCCGCCCCCCGCAAGCCCGCCCGCCGCCTTCCGGCGCCCGAAGGGAACATCGGCGAGCCCAACATCGACCTGGGTCCCCTAAAGCGCGTGGCCCGGCAGCTACCCGCAGGCAATCTGGCCCGGGAGCTGATTCTCCAAGAGGCCGACGCGCTGCCCCGGGGCGAGTACTGCGTTAAGGTCGTTGTTTGGTTTCAATTGATCCGGGCCAGCGGCGACAAATAGGGCGAGATCTGAACGTATCATCTGCGGGTTTGCTCCCAACCAGGATTGAACCGGCGCGCAATGGGCGAATTGGGTGTTGGGGAAAAAGTCGAAACCGCGTGTCCCCAAACCCCGTCGCGGACGGCCGCCCGCCCGAAGGGGTTTCACTTCGGCTGGTTTCGTTGCCGGCGCCCCTCGAAGGTAACTCATCCAGACGGATAGAGGACCGACCGAGCCCACGTTAAGGTGCCGGTTCCCAACGCCGGATCCGACTACGACCAGGTCTTTGCCGTGTCGGTGATCATCTCTCGCCCAGACGAATCGTAAGCATCTGACATCGACCCAGCGGCTCGCTTCGCCCAGGTCTTCGCCTCTTCCCAGAGCTGCGGGTCCGCGGAGATTCGGGCCCGCGCCGCTGCTAGGGCTGCAACGGCGAATTCGCACCACGCCCTCCTCCGGTACTCAGGGCGGATTCGGATGTCGACATCGGCTCGCTTGGCGCCGGTGGACCCATCAAGCTCCCCTTTCAACGAGTTTACGCGGGCCTTGGCCTCCTCAAGTTGCTCGCGTACGCGTTCCTATCGACACTGCGAGCCGAGGCGGGGGAGGGCGTGGCCCTCCCGCCGTTGCGGCAGGTCGCTCGAGCGCCAGTGGCGCGGCCATGAAGGCTGGCCGACATTAGGTTGGCCGCCTCCAGATCGGTTTCTTTGTCCTCCTTCGCCTGTCCCGCTGCGTGTCACCGTATGTCTTGCCCCGATCCTTTCGCTCCTCATTTCGGTACGTCACGGCGGCGTCCATCGCCGCCTTCACCTCGTCCGGCGTCGTGAACTGCGTCCCCGCCAACGCCAGCTCCTGAAGGTCTCCCGCGTGGGATTCCACGGGGTTCATCCAGCTCGCGCTCGTGGCCGTGGCCACGAGCCGCACACGATTTTTCCGCGCCCACTTACGGATCTCCGGCGTCCAATGGTTGCTGCCCCCGTCCTGGATCCAATAGACGAGCTGCGCGCGCGGGTACTTCGCACGTTCGCGCTGCAAGAACTCGAGCCAGTTCACCGCGTGCTTCGTGCGGTAGACATCCCCCCACAGCCGCTGGCGATGATCATTGGAGTCGCCGGCGTCGCCGCGGGCGCAGCCGCGCTCGTGCGTGCCGGACACGCGCCGAAGGGTGTGCGGGGCGCCCCGCCTCCTCGCGATCCGCCGCCCAAACCCTGAAGGGCGCCTACGGACGGGGTGCGCGGGCGGTCGAGCCTCGTGGCTCGTTTTCACAAGGTGCCGGGAGGGACTCGTAAGCCCCCTTCCGGGCCTCATTGGGGCCAGGTAACGCATTCGCTGAGGCGCTTGAGGCCGCCGCTCTCGTCCATGCCCATTTGTCCCCGTGGAAAAAAGGCCGAAACCACCGTTTGCGAACCTCCTCCGGCGGGCGCCCTTCCATGAAGGAATCTCAGGATACCCTTTGTCGGCTTGGTCATCTAGGGGCTGTGGTGCCAACAGGAGGTTTGGGCTGTGGTTGCGGAAAAATCAGCCCCTTATCGTGGGGTTCGCCGGGACTGTCGTTCGGCAGCTCGCTGAAACAGCAAGGAGTGCCCCAATACGCCCCACAAGGGGGCCTCACTGCGGCCCGAAAGCCGGCGGGTTGAGCACCGCCTGACTGTGGTTCAGTGGCATTGCGACGGTCCACCCCTGTTCGAGGTATCTCGGCACATCATCAAGCCCAACCACCTTTTGCCTCGATCCGTTAGATGACCCGGCCCCCATCTTCTTTCGAACCAGCTCCTGGAATGCCTTGGGATCCAGGTCCTCGAAGCTGACTTTTGCCAATTCCTCTTCGGTGTAGCCGAGACCAATCAACATCACCTTGGCGACATTCGCTTGGGTGTCCGCCTGATGCCGCGTGGGTATCGTAGACAGGAATTCCTCGCACCTACCGTACGCCTCCCGCATGTCCTCGACCATCTCCTTCGGAAGCCGCCCCTTGTTCGTCGTGTATCTCGCTTCCATGCTGCCCGTGTGCCCCATCCAGAACACCCGGTAGTCGTGAGCCACCTTGCCCTTGCTTTCGCCGTAGAGGAGCTGCGTGTCAAAGAACGCCCGGAGCACATAGGGGCGCCATCGGAAGCCGGCGTCCCGGATCGCCTTCCGGATCCCGTCGCCGATGTTCAGCGTACGGATGAATTGCTTATCCGCCTTCGCGGGCGACACGAGGTCCGTATCCGATCCAAGGCTCTCCCCCGCCCGAAGGCGGGCCTCGAGGTATTCCTTGAGGTAACCGGACCCTTCCTCACCAAGAAACGTGAAGTAGCGGTGGCCCGCCTTCGACAGCTCGGGCCGGACGACCACGCGCGTGGGGACCTTCTCGAATTTGACCTCGTTGCCGTTGATCTGTAACTCCGGCAGGTCGCGGATCCGCAAGCCATCGTCCCCTCGGTAGTTGCCGATCACCTCGAGCCGGATACCGGAATGGGCCACAAACGCGCACGAGACGCGGTCGCGCGGCGAGGCCGCGAGGAAGATTCGACGCAACTCGTCCTGCGTGGGCACGCGCTCATCGCTGAGCGTCGGGGTTGCTTGTGCGTCCTCGATCTTGATGTTCCGTGTTAGCTTTTTGCCGTTGTGATCGAGCCACGAAACGGCGGCTTTCTTGACGACCGCAGCGTAGGAGCCAGCCTTGCCCTCCTTTTGCATCTTCGTGACGTGGTCCGAGAGGAGGTCGTCGCGCTTCTTTCCGTTCATCTTCGCGAAGGCGGCCGGGCTTAGGTTGTACTCCTCAAGGAATAGCCCCAGGATGCGCAGGTAGTTGTCCGCCGTGGCCTGCGCGCCCCGCGCCACATTCTCATTCCACCGGCGGACGTCCTCGTCTTCGAGGAGTCTCTTGTGTCGCCCGCGTTCACGTTTTGGCACAATAGACCGACTAATTGCCCACGTATTTGACGGTTTTGAACCGTGATAGGGATGCTCCCGCCGGGATTTGAACCCGAGTCCCCAGCTCGAGAGGCTGGGATGATTGGCCGCTACACTACGGGAGCGCCCTCGCGGCGCCAGAGGGAATTCGCGAACCCGAAGGCCGGTTAAAGCCCTTTCGGGGGGCATCAGCGCGGCGCGTCGGCCGGCGCGACCGATTCGGGCCCCGCCGCCGCGGGCTTTGCCGGCGGGCCGAACTTGAGGTTCTTCTGGATCCGCTTCATCCAGGCCACATACACGCCCTCCGGCGGCGGCGGGTGCTTCCGCCTCTTCACCCACACCAGCGCAAGCGCCGGGAACAGGAACATCGCCATCACCATGTTCATCACGAGCAGGATGATGATCATCCCCACGAACTGCTGGATCGACGCGATGTTCATCGCAAACATCCCCGCAAAGCCCATCACCATCGTGCTCGTCGCTTCGAGGAACGAGATGCCCGCCTTCTCCACCGCGTTCGTGATCGACTTGGCCGTGTAGCCCTCCAGGCGCATGCGCTGCGTGATCTGCACCGCGAAGTCGACGCCCGTCCCCACGGCAATCGACCCAATCATGACAGTGACCGTCGATAACGGGATATTCAGCAACACGAGGATCAGCGGCTCCATCATGCACACGACGGTCACCGGCACCATCGTGAGCAGCGCCACGCGCAGGTCGCCGAACACGAGCCAAATGTGCATGAAAGTGAGGAAGAGCGCGACGGCAAGCGAGATGAGCTGCCCCTTGATGATGAGGTCGTTCACCGCCAGCGTGACCGTTTGAACTCCCGCCATGTGGAGGATCTCGGTGTTCGTCCGCGCCCGCGCGCCGTCGTCGATGGCGCCGTTGATCCCCGCGACGATCTCGCGCGTCCTGTCGATGGCGAGGAAAGGCATGAGCAGGTAGACCACCGCCGACTTGAGCGCCGGGTCCACGAGCATGGAGCGCAGCTCGACCGGGACCGACCCATAGAAGATCGCGAGCATCTGCTGCGCGCTCGTCTCCGTAGGGGCCTGGTGGATCAGGTCCCACAGGGTGGCGTTGGCCGGCAGGCTCACGTTGAACCCGCCGATGCTCACCTGGTCGGGGCTCTTGACGAGCTTCATCACCGTGATGATCGAGATCGTTTGGATGACCGGGGCCTTCGGGTCGTTCAGTGCCGAGATGGCAGTCTGCGCCCGGTCTAACTCGTCTAAGGTCGCCACTTGGTTGAAGTTGCCGCGCACAAGCACGATGCCCATCTGGCCCCCGCCCATCGTCGCGGAGTAGTCGCGCATCGCCTCCACCGAGGGCGAGCCTGCCGGGGACATCGTGAGGTAGTCCACGTCAAACGAGATCTTGCCGGCCGCCAGCGTGCCGAGCGACCCGGCGACCATCAGGAATGCCACGAAAATGATTAGGCCCTTTTTCCGACCGGGGACCTCCGCGACGCGCTTCATGTCTTGGAAGGCGACTTTCTTCTTGTAGCCCAGGATCACGATCAGCGCGGGGATGAGCGCGTAGGTGAAGATGTACGTGAACGTGATGCCGATCGTGAGCGCAAGGCCGAGCGTCCAGATCGGCGGGAGCGTGCCGATCATGAGCGCGAAGAACCCGATGCCCGTGGCCACCGCCGAGAGGAAGATCGCGGGGTTGATGCGGATGACCGCGTGCGCGACGCGCTCCTCGCGGGTCTCGCCGACCTCCTCGACATAGCGGTTGATGACGTAGAGGCCGTAGGAGACGCCGATCGAAAGCAGCATGGGGGCGGCAAGCACGACTTGCGGCGCTAAGATCACGGTGTCGGGAGCTAACTCATGGGCAAGGCCCGTGAGGCCGTACGCGATGCCCGAGGCGAGCATGACCGGCAGCAGCGTGAGCACCCACACGCGCCAGTTGCGGTGCCAGAAGTACAGCACCCCGACGAGCCCCAGGATGATGAGCGGCAGCGCGCGGACAAGCTCCTTCGAGACCCCCTGTTGGAGGTCGCGGAACACAATCACGGGGCCGCTGATCCGGACCACGAGGTTGCCGCCGTTCTGCGCGTTGATCGCGGCCGCGAGCGCTTCGGCCCGCTTGAGCACGGAATCCTGGAGCGCGAGGTCCTTCGAGAGGCCGAAGAGCACGACCAGCCGGTTGTACGTCCCGTTGCTCCCGCTGTCGCGGTTGACCAGCATCGACGCGCGCTGCTCGGGGTCGATGCTGTCGATGACCTGGTCGATCTCGTTCTGGTCCGACGGGAGCGAGTACGTGGCGTTTGGAATCAGCGCCTCAGGCGGGACGCCATAGATGGCGTTCAACGCGTGCCCCACGTTCGAGGTCGTCACATGGGCGACCTTGACGATCGTCGGGGCCGAGAGCGTCCAGTTGACCCCGTCGATCGACCCCACGTCGTCTAAGCGCCAGTCCACGCTCCTCAGCTCCCCGTCGGAGCCCACCGCGCGCACGTCGCCTTCGAAGTCCGAGACCTGCGACAGCCAACGGTACTCGGTGATGTTGCCTTCGATGTAGAGGTCAAACAGGGCGATCATGAGGTCGGTCGAATAGTTCTGGCGGATCTGCGCCATGATCTGCGTCGCGGGGTCGTCCTGGGGGAGGAACACGTCGAGGTCGGCGCGCATGCCGCTGTGGATGCCAAGCTGCGGGGCGCCGAAGATGAACACGGCCGGGGCCGACAAGATCAGCGACACGAGGATGCACGTCGCGACCACGAGGCGCGGGTGGCGCACGACGCGCTCGACCGGGGACTTGCGGCCCTCCATGAGCGCGAGTTCGATGAGGTAGAGGCGGCCGCGCCGCTCGAGGCGCGACAGGTGGCGCGCAGCCTTGCCCGCGGGCTTGGAGCCCCTGCGGAAAGAAGACAGGGCAAAGCGCCCGGCCCGCTTCGTTTCGGCGGTGGCAAGCACGGGCTTCGTGGGGTCGAACGTGCGGTTGAGCAGCGCGTCGACCCGCGTGTCGAGCTTGTCGAGGAACGCCTTGATGCCCGACTTCGGGGGACCCTCCTCTCCGGCCATCTGGCGAACCATCTGGGGGGCGGGGATAAAATAGGCTCCCTGGACGGCAACCGAACGGGGGCACCGTCATCGGGTGTTCCGGTCGGGCGCGGTTCTAACCAGCCCCCAGGCGCCGTTAGCACGGCCTTTTCCCCTGTGGTGGGCACGAGCAATGTCACCAGAGCCTTATATCCGGCTCACCCACATCGCTTCTGCGCACGATGGAATTCCGTAACTTACTCCTGTGGTCTGCTACGTCCGCGCTCTTCGCCGCAGTGCTTGCGTTGTTTGCGGCACCGGCCCAGGCCGGGTGGGGTACGGGGTGGGGCAACTCAAGCATGGTGGCACAAAATGTAGGTGTTAACGGCGGGGGGGGCACCGCAATCCTCGACGACGGCACGACGTTCGCTGTCTGGAATCAAGGCGAAATTTGGGTCAGGGAGTACGACCCCTTGACTGGCTGGGCTGGCCAGACCCAAGTGAGCACGGGCGCCGGTAGCATCGGCGAATATGGAATGGGGGTCTCTGATCGAAATACCCTTTTTGTTTTCTGGCAACGGGGCTACGACGTCTGGGTGAGGCATTACTCGAGGGGCGTGGGCTGGTCGATCGAGGATGTTGCCGTCGACCAGGATCGTCCCATCGTGCACTGGGTCGGTCTGCTGGCAGATCCCGGGGGGAATGCCACGCTCGTTTACACCGTCGGGGACCCAGGATCGCGTTCGGTTTGGCTACGACAGTACATTAACGGAAGCGGTTGGGCGTCGGCGGATTCGGTCTCGAACACGACCGATGACGCCTTCGGCGGCGCGGCCGTGCCGGACGGGGCGGGCGGAGTTCTCCTCGCGTGGTATCAGACCAACGCGACCAACTCCACCACTACCGTGTGGACGCGGTCCCGCATGCCGGGGGCGGGCTGGTCAAACGCGTCTTCCATGTACAGCGCAGGCACCGACTCCGTCGGCGACCTCCACCTTGCGATCAATGCGGCTGGCGCAGGAGCGCTTGGGTTCACCGTCCGCAACTCGACGATTCAGACCCTTCGAGTCCTCCTCCTTAGGCCCGGATCCGGCTGGAGCGCCGCCGAGGTTCTCCCGCCAAACGCCTCCGACTGGGCTTTCTATCCATCTCTAGCCGTCGAGCCGGGCGGGAATGTGACGGTCGTGTGGACGCAGGGCGCGGGCGCCGCCACCGTTCAGGCCGCCATGTACAACCCAACTTCAGGATGGGCGCCGCCGGTCATTGCAAGCGCCCCGGGCTACGGGGGCGATGTTGGAGGCGTCGTGGCCGACGGCGCGGGCAATTTCCTCGTCTTTTGGCGCCACGAGGGCTATGCTCCCGGCGTCCGCTGGTTCGCGCGCGACCGCGGCTGGCTCGAATGGACGGTGATACCAGGAGACGGCTTTGCCCAAAAGTACGGAGGGAGCGCCAGCGCCGCAGGCGCCGCGCGCGCCGTCGTCCTGTGGCGCACCTACGGCGACGACCTGCGCGCCACGTTCAGCCTCCCGCCATTCGACTACGATCCCCCAACGGTCGACGCCGGACCCAATCGCGGGGCCGTCCTTGACGAGACCGTCTTCTTCATCGCCACGTTCAATGACACCCATCCCAGCTTCCCCCTGCGGCTCTCGTTCATCTGGACATTTTCCTACTACCAATCTCCGGACAAGGTCCTCTACGGGCAAGGCTCGACCTTCGTGTTCCATGTCCCCGGCGTTTACGCGGTCAGCCTCGTGTTGGTCGACGCCGCGGGGAACATCGCCAACGATTCCTTCAACCTGGATGTCCGCGACGTGGTCCCTCCGACCATCGTCCTCCACGGGGACTTCTCCGCCTTCGGCGGCCAGCTCGTCCACATCGACGCCGACACCTACGACGACGACGCGCGGTGGCCCTATTCGCCCTACCAGAATTGGACATTCCTCTACAACGGCACGACCACGGTGCTCACCTATCGCCACACCACCTTCACGTTTTGGGTCGTCGGGAATTACTCGGTCGCAATCAACGCGAGCGACTTGTCGGGCAACGTCGCCTCGGCCACGCTTAACATCATCATCGTGCCGCCAGACACGATTGCTCCGGCCGCCGTTGCCGGGGTGAACACGACGGCCGTTGCCGGCGTCCCCGTCCCCTTCAACGGCACCGCGACGGACGACGACCCCACCTTCCCGCTGGGTGCGACCTGCGGGTGGACCTTCGATTACAACGGCTCTGCCCAGAATCTAACGGGGTCGAACGCTTCGTTCGTCTTTTGGGTCGAGGGAGCCTACGACGTCCGCTTCTATTGCGTCGACTTCTGGGGAAACCTCGGGGAGAGTACGATGGTCCTCACAATCGAGCGCCCGGACAAGCAGGCGCCGGTGGTTTCCGCGGGGCCCGACGCAGACGTGAACCAGGGCACAACGGTGAGCTTCGCGGGGAGTGCAACCGACAACGACCCGTCGTTCCCCACGGGGGCGGCATTTTGGTGGCGCTTTTCGTACAACGGCACCAACTACAACATCTCCGGCACGGACTTCGCTTTTGGATTTGTGATCCCGGGGACCTACAGGGCGGTCCTGTCGGCGCGCGACGGTTGGGGCAACGTCGGCACGGACGAGCGCGAGGTCGTGGTGCGCGATACGGAAAGTCCCGTCGTCCCTAGCCGCGGGGACTTGATCGCTTACGTCGGCGATACCGTGACCTTCGATTCCAACGCGACCGACAACGACCCCGCCTTCCCCGGACCGGGCTCGATCCGGTGGAACTTCCAATACAATGGGTCGCCCGTTAGCCTGCCGGGCGACTTGGATTTCGCCTTCGAATACGCGGGCACCTACAACCTGACACTCGTCGTTGCCGATGCAGCAGGCAACACGGTCACGCGCACCTTCATCGTGAAGATCGTGAAGCGCGACTTCTCGCCTCCGTCGGTTGACCTCTATGCGGACCCGTCCACGGTGCATGCGGGGGATGTCGTGCGCTTCGTCGGGACGGCCCTAGATTCGGGCGCGCTCATCGAGGACGAGGCCGCGTTCAGCTGGACCATCACAGGGAACGGCACCACCACGACGCTTTCGGGGTCGAAGCCCTCGTTCCGCTTCACCGAGCCGGGCACCTACCGCGTGACCCTCCGCGTCAAGGACGACGCGGGCAACGAGGGGAACCGTTCGCTTAGCATCATCGTGCTGCCGCTCGCGTCGGAATCGCTCACTTCGAGTACCCTGCCATTGATCATCGTCGCAATCGGAGTCGCTGGCGCCGCCGCCGCGGCCGTCGTCGTTTTGCGCCGCCGCAAGCGTGAGCAGCCTGGCGGCCCCCCACTGACGCCGCCCCCATAACGTTGAAATGCAACCATCCTACTGCGCGCGACCTACAGTGGCCGGGGTGGGGTAGTGGTCATCCTTGGGGACTGTGGATCCCTAGACCCGGGTTCAACTCCCGGTCCCGGCCCTTCCTGTCCGGATGAGCGAAGCCGCCTTGCGGTCCATCCGGGCGATAGCGGGGACGATTAGCGTGGCCGTAATCATGCTGCTCGCGTTCAAAGACGGCGCGAGGGACGAGTTGGTGCCGCCGCTCGAGAAGGCCGGCCACCGCGTGGTCCTCAGCGAGCCCAAGGACCCCGACTTCCGCCTCGCGCTGCGCGCAATGACCCAGCTCGATTGCGTCGTCGTCGACCTCTCCAAGGGAGCGCCGAGCGGCCGCGAGTGCGCCGCGTGGATCACGATGCAGAAGCGGTACCGGTCGGTGCCCGTGCTCCTCACCGGCGTCCCCGACGGCGACGAAGATGTCACGAAAGTCAAGGTGCCCTTTGGCAGGCGCGTGAGCGCCGCGCACATCGACAAAGCCGTCGCGCACGCCGTCGCCGGCGGCAAATGAGTCCGAAAGCGGCCGCGACCCGGCCCTTTCACACGATGTGCTCGGCGAAGAGGGTTTAAGTAGAGCCACGGCCTCGCTCGAATCCTGCCCTCAAAAGGGGCACCTGACCTGTAAACCAAGGAAGCGACCAATATGCCAGACGAGCGCCCAGTAGTGTGGAGCAAAGTGAAGGAACTGACCCAGGATTCGAAGAGCGTAAACATCAATGTCAAAGTGGTGTCCGCCGGAGAAGAGCGGGAGATCGCATCGAAGTTCGGCGGAAACCGCCGGCTCAAGGAATTCACGGTGGGCGACGACACCGGCACGGTCGTCATGACCCTGTGGGAAGACCAGGTGAACCTCGCCAACGAGGGCGACACCGTGGCCATCGAGAACGGCTACATCACGATTGTCCGGGGCAACATGCGCCTGAACATCGGGAAGTACGGCAAGTTCGGCAAGGCCAAGGACGCGATCATGACGGTCAACACCGAGAACAACATGTCGGCCAAGGAGTACCCGACCCCCGAGCGGCGCGGCCGCGTGGGGACGGGCTTCACGCGCTACAGCGGCATGAGCGACTACTACCCACGCACGGGTGGCGGTGGCGGTGACCGCGGCGGAAGCGGCGGCGGCGGCTCGGGTGGCGGCGGCGGTGGCGGTGGCGGCGGTTACCGGGGCGGCGGCGGCGGAGACCGCGGCGGCGGCTCGGGTGGCGGCGGCGACGACAAGCGGCGCGAGCGCAAGCGGTACTAGCGCCCACGAAACCCCTTTCTGATCCTTCCCCCGCGTAAAAGCGGGGCCCTATCTTTTATCAATCAGCCCGCGCGCTCGACACATGATGGCCCGGGACGACCCGAAGGCGTGGTGGCCCGAGATGGGGGCGCCGAAGGCGACCCTGCAGGTCACCCCGCCGCGCACCGCGCCGATGGCGAGCGACCTGCCCGTGATTTCGGCAGGCGACCTCGAGAAGTTCGGCTACTGCCCGCTTTCGTGGTGGCTCTCGGAGGAGGAGCCCAAGCCCCAGCCCGTTCAGGCCCCGCTCGCGGTCGATTCGGCGAAGCAGCTGAAGGAAGGCCACGAGAAGCATGTGGAGGAGGGCGAGGCCCTGAGGGAGATCCGCTCCGAGGAGCAGGTCGTCGTGGAGAGCGAGATGTACATCTGGCGTTTCTCCGCGATCGGCACCGGGATCGCGCTCTTCGGGTTCGCGCTCACGGCCTACGGCCTTGAGGGCTGGCCGGTCGCGCTCATCCCCATGGCGATCTCGCTTGTGTGGATCCTCACGGCCGTGCTGCTGTTCCGCCTGGGGCTGCGCTACCGCGCCCGGGCGCGCGCGCGCCGCGACGCGATGAAGGCGACGGAGGGCGAGGTCGTCTACGTCGGGGAGGGCACGACCATCGACGAGGACCCCGCGCTGTTCTCGCACCGGCTGGGGCTCGTGGGCGCGCCCGATTCGGTGGTCGAGCGCGAGGGGACGTTCATCCCCGTCGAGCTAAAGACCGGCCGCGCCCCCAAGGGGCCGTTCTTCTCCCACGTCCTGCAGGTCATCGCCTACTGCGCGCTCGTCGAGGAGAAATACGGGAAGGCCCCGCCCTTCGGGATCGTCAAGTATGGGCAGGCCGCGGAGTTCGAGGTCGAATACGGCGAAGAGCAGAAGCAGCTCCTCGAGGGCATGCTCGGGAAAATGCGCGAGGCGCTCGTCACCGAGGACGTGCACCGCAACCACGACCGGCCGGGCAAGTGCGCGAACTGCTCGAGGCGCGAGGGGTGCCCCGAGCGGCTCGACCGGCCGGGCGCGGTGCTTTAGAGGCCGGACCTTACGCCGCGCGCGGAAAGCGCTTCGACAGATTCCACTCGCCGGTGGCGAGCAGCTCGTCGATCTCCCAGACTAGTTCACGCGGCGCGATGTCGCGCAGCGTTCGCAGTGCGGCCCGCGCGCGTTCGCGTCGTTCGAGAAGTGCGGGCCGCTCGTCGTCTTCCCGGCGCCTTGAAGCAAGGAAGAGGCACGTCGTCACGACGTGCCCCCGCAGGTCGACCGGGATGCGCTCCTTGAGGCACGCAAGCGCCGTCACCGCACGCGCCGCCGCCTCGAGGTCTTCGTACTGCGTCGCGCAGGCCTCCAGGCCGCCCACCTCTTCGAGCAGCTGCTCTTCGGGGGTGAGGTCTTCGGGAGGCACTTCGCGGGGAACCGCTGCCTCGTGGGCCACTGCGCCGCCCAGGGATCTCCCGGTGTGCGCAGGCGTTCTCAGAATTCCGTACCAATCTCTGTCATGTCTTGTTTCGTTTCGTATCATCTAAATCTCTCAGGAGTGTGAAATGCCAGGCCGCCTGGATTCCAGGCGAACTCGTTGCATGGGTGATGTTCGTGGGGCGACTTTCGCCCTGTGTGTTGCCACGCCGCTTTTGAGCGCATCGCGCTCGGCGCCGGCAGATTCTTCGGATCTTGTCAGGTCAGGTGACGGGGGGCTCCCTAAAGTAACTTTGCTGGAGGTTTGAGGGCGGCGCGAGGCGGGCCTTGCCCGTCACGGAGGCGGCTCCCGACGCCGTTCGCCACCTTGTTTTCACGAACGCACCGCGCAGCTCTCGCACGAGGAGGACGAGTGCGAGGCTCATGGAGGCCATCGCGAACAGCAGGACCAGGGCCGTGAACCCATCTCCCGCCAGCATTAGCAGCACGGCAAATAGGCCCAGGGCAGAAAGGGCGCCGACCCCGACAACGGCGGCCCCTGCAAGCATGAGCGTTTTGGCCCAAGCAAAGGCAACCGTGCGCGCAGTCATCATCCCACCACGCGTAGGGCAGCCGGAATTAATAGGGTCGGTGTTCACCGCAGCTTCTTCACTTCAGCGTTCCCGTCGTCCCGCACGCGGGGCACTTGACGGTCGCCGGCCTTGCCGCCGGTCCCACGAACACGGTCTGGCACTTCGGGCAGCGGATGCTCTTCGTGGCTGCCGACAGCACCTGCCCTTCCTGGATGCCTGTCTGTCCCGCGCCGACCACGGTCTGCCCGCGCGAGGGCCCGCGGAATGCGGCGCGCGCGGGGGCCGTCGTCGAGAGGCCCTCGGGGAGTGCGGAGGCGCCCTCCGTGGCCTTCAGCGGCGAGCGCTGGGGCGGGGTGGGGGCAGCACGCTGCGCCGTGGGCAGCGGCGGCACGACGATCCGCGGCGGCGGCGCCGGAGGCGCGGGTGAGGGAGCCGATACGGCGCCGGGTTCCATGGAGGAGCGCTCGAACGACGGCCGCCCTGGCTGGGGCGGCGGCACCTCGCCCGTGGCCGTGTCGCGCACCCTTCGCCCGTGGCTCGGCGAAATGACCTCATCGCTCGGGCCCCGCGGCTCCATGCGCGGCGGCATGATCGGGGAGGGCGCGGGGGGGCCGCGCGTTTCGGGCTCCGAGAGCCACCCTCCGTCACTCTCCGGCATCCTGCCCGAGAGGTCGATGGTGACGTTCCCGAGCGACTGGGGCGTCGGGGGCGAGGCCATCTGCCGCGCGGGCGACATCGATGCGCGTCCGGGCATGCTGCCGTACATCGCGTAGTACTCCTGGTCCTTGCCGGCCTGGTCCTTCGGCCGCTCGGTCCACGCGTCGAATTCGCCCGAGGCCTTCTGCACCTGCGAGGGCTGCGGCGCTTTCGGCTGCAGCTGCGCAAGCTGCCGCGCGATCACGGCCGTGATGGCGATTGCCGCCGCCGTGGCCCCCACGAGCACAATGACGATGGTCGGGTCGACGCCCCCGAAGGAGCCCTCGATCCTCCAGCCGAGCGGAATCAGTCGGGTTCCCCCAGGAGCCGCGCCTCGCGCGGGCTTACCCGCTCGATCGTGGGCGGGCGTATTTGAAGGGTTTGCGATCGGTGACGGTGCTGGTTGGAGGGGCCTACTCTTCCTGCCGCGGCCCCTTCATGCGCGCGCGCAGGTACAGCGCGGCCCCGCCGGCCACCGCGAGCAGCGCGATGAGGATGAAGCCCTCGCCGCCGCCCGCCTGGGTCACCGCGCCTTGGCTGCCGTCGCCCGTCGAGGGGGGCGGCGTCGTGTCGCCCTGGCCGCCGCTGCCGAGGTAGAGCGTGAGCGACACCTGCGCCGCGTTCCCAGCCTGGTCCACGGACTTGACCGTGAGGTTGTTCGCGCCGTTTTGGAGCGTCACGACCCAGTGGAACACGCCGTCGGGCGCCACCTGCACCGCCACGCCGTTGATCGTGAGCAGCGACCCGAAGTCCGTCGAACCCTCGATCGTCGCCGACGAGACTTGGTAGCGCGACTTGTCGGCCGGCGAGAAGATCGTGAGCTGCGGCGGGTCCGTGTCAAGGGTAAGCGTGACCGCCGTTTGGTTCCGGTTGCCGATGCGGTCGACCGCCTCGATGCGCAGGATCGTCTCCTGCTGGCTGAGGTTCACGACGAGCGCAAACGACCCGCGCTCGTCGGCCTGCGTGCGCGCCGCGCCCCCCGTGACATTTGCAAACGCCTCCGTCGTCCCCCGGATCGTGTACGAGGGCTGGTTCGTGAAGCCATGGCCGCCCGCCGGGTCGATGATGTCGAGGAACGGCACGGTCGTGTCGCGCGCGATCGTGCGGCTCACGCGCGCCTCGTTGCCCGCTAGGTCGCGCGCCACGACGGTGATCGTGTTGTCGCCCTCGTTCAGGTGGACGGACTGGCTGAATGCGCCCAGTGCGAATACGCCGACGCCGTTCACAAAGAGCAGCGCGTCGCGCTCGATGTCGCCCTCCACGGACACGAACTCCTGCGAGGTCACCGAGCCGTTCTGCGGCGAGCGCACCGACAGAAACGGCGCCGTCCGGTCGAGCACGCCGCTCACCCGCAGGTACGCCCAGTTGCCCGCGAGGTCCTGCGCCGACAGGTCAATCGTGTTGTTCCCCTCGGCAAGCTGCACGGCGCCTTCGAAGGCGCCGCCGGCCTCGAGCGCTTGCGCGAAGGAGCCGATGAACAGCTTCGCGGTGGGCTCCGTGCTCCCCCGCACCGCCATGATCGGGTTGTTCGTGAGGAACCCGCTTTCGGGGGAGTCCACCTTGAGCAGCGGCGCTGTCGTGTCGAGGGTGAGCGCGAGGAAGGTCTCGTTGAAGTTGCCGGCGCGGTCGGTCGCGCGGATGCGGAACAGGTTCGGCCCCTCGAAGATGCGCACGACCGCCTGGAAGGTCGCGTCCCCCCGCAGCGTCAGCTCGTCGTAGCCGATGAACGACGAGACGACATCGGGGTCGGTCTGGACCGTGACGTTGACGAGCGAGACGTTCGTGAGCGTGAAGGTCGGCGCGATGATGATCAGCCGCGGCGGCGTGGTGTCGACGGTGAAATTCACGAACACCGCCGTCTCGAGACCGGCGATGTCGCGCGCGCGGAACACCGCCTGGTGGAGGCCGTCGGGGAGCGTGAAGGCCCCCGAGAAGCCGCCGAGGGTGAGCACGCCGACCGGGGTCGGCACCGAGCCGTCGACGAAAACCGTGAGGCTTGCAAACCCCGATCCCGCGTCGGTCACATTGCCCGCGTAGGTCACGAACGACTTGTTGAAGATCGAGAGGTCCTCCGGCCGGTCCACGGTGAGGGTCGGCCGGTGGCGGTCGGTGATCGTAATCCACACTTCCTTGTCGCGGTCGAGCGCCGTGGTGTTCGAGCCTTCCTCGCCGGCCTTGTTTGCGGTGAAGGTGTACGGCGACCAGAGGTGGCGCGTCGCGTCGTTCATCCCCCACTCCTCCGCGAGGAACCACGGTACGCGCCCCGACACATTGCTGACCTTCTGGCCGTACTCCTCGCCCGTCGACCCGTTCATCTGGATCAGCGCCGAGGGGACCGGGATGCCGCTTTGCCAAACGACCACGAACGAGAGGTTCCACCAGACGTGGATCTCGCCCGACCCGCGCACCTCGCCCTCGCCGTAGCCGACGTGCGTACCGTAGGCGTCGATGCGCCCCTGCCGCACGGAGAGGTCGACCCCCGCGCCCGAAACGATCGTCGAGTTGTACACGGACACCGCGAGGTCGTCGATGTAGAGGCCGGCGAGCTGCGAGTCGGTAATCAGCAGGTTGCGCAGCGGGTAGGACGCCGTGAGCGGCGAGGTGCCGTTGCCCGACAGGATGAGCCCGAAGCGGTTGCCCGTGAGGTTGTTGCGCTCCACTTGGGGCGCCGAGGCCAGGTAGTTCACGCGGATGCCCGCGAGCAGGTTGTTGCGCGCGCGGTTGTCCAAGATCGTCAGCCGGTTGGTGGCAAACGCCCACAGGCCGTTGCCGCCGTTGCCGTCCGCCGTGTTGTTGTTGATCGAGATGCGGGCTTGCGACGAGAGGTAGTCGCCGAGCGTGAGCACCGCAATGCCGTCGCGGCCGCCGTTCGAGGCGGTGTTGAATTCCACCGCGACGAGCCCCTCGGTAAGGATGGCCACGGCTTTCCCCGCGTTCCCGTCGATCGTGTTGTTGGCGACCGTGACCCACGCAGCCGAAGCCGTGGCCACAAGGTTGACGACCGCCGTCTCGTTCAGGCCCCCGCGGACGCTGTTTTGCAGGATCTGGGTGCGCCCGTTGTTGACCAGGTCGAAGAACGGCCCGGCGGTCACGGCGTTTTGGGTCACGTTGTTCCCCGTGATCGTCAGGTTGTACGCCGCTCCCCCGAAGTCGGCGCGCAGGCCATAGTCCCTCGCCGTGTTCTGGCGCATCGTGTTGTTCTCGAAGAGGAGCCCCGAGCCCCTGCCGCCGGTCACAACCCCGACGACCCCGTCGACATGGTTCGACGAGATCTGGTTCGTGCGGACGATGGCGAAGCCTTGGAGCGCCATGAGCCGCAGGTAAAGAGCGTTGCCGCCCGAGTTGCCCGAGAAGGAGTTGTTTTCGACCCGCGGGTTCGCGGTTGTGCGGGCCGCGTCGGAATTAAGGTCGAAGTTGACGTAGAGGCCCATGCGCGAATTGGCGTCGAACGTGTTGCCGGTGACCGTGAAGTCGCTCGTGTCATTGAACACGCCGCGGTCGCTCGCGCTGCCGAAGAAGTACTGGTACCCGCTGAGCGAAATGTAGCCGCCGAACCCGGTGTTGCCGCGCACCGTGTTGTTCGTGACCGTGACCGTGGACTGGCGGCGCGCCGTCTCCGTCTGGTAGGCGTTGATGTATGAATCGACCATCAGCCCGCCGTAGTAGCCGAGGTTGTCGTTCAGCGTGTTGTTCTGCGCCGTGTAGGGCCCGATGATCTGCGCGGAGGCGTTGCGGTCGCCCTGCGAATTCGACGCGTAGTCGTAAACGTGCAGCCCCTCGTCGAGGTTCGAGCGCGCGAGGTTGTCGCGCATCGTGACAGCGCCATTGATGACGGCGTTGTAGCCCGGCGTGCGCGACGCGACGGCGTACCGGTAGAGGAGGAAGCCCGTCCCCTTGTTCCGCGAGAAGTCGTTCTTCTCCACAAGCACATTGCACTGCAACGTCGTGTCGCCCGAAAGCGCCGTGTCCGACCACGCGTAGAAGTAGCCAAAGAGCCCGGTCGCCTGGTTGTCGGTCACCGTGTTGTTGCGCACCGTGTAGTTCGCTTCCACGCGCGTGGAGGTCGAGTAGTACGAGTAGCTGTAGAAGTACATGTACGCGGCCGCCTGGTTGTTGCGCCGGATGATGTTGTTCTCGACGAGGATGTCGCCGGACTGCTTCGACTCGGCCCCCGATGAGCCGTAGTAGTTCAGCGTGCGCTGCTGGAGCATGAGGCCGTTCGAGTCGTGGCCTTCGATCAGGTTGCCGCGGATGCGCGTGAACCCGCTGACCCGCGAGGCCGAGGAGTAGTAGGTCACCGACACGCGGTCGATCGAGACGCCGATGTAGAGGGAGTTGTTCGCGACCCAGTTGTTCTCGAGGGTCAGGTTCGAGTCGATCTGCGAAATGCCGGAGGCCTTTCCGAGGTACTTGTTGGAGTTGAAGGTGATCGCGATGCCGTTGCCGGAATTGTTGTAGACGCGGTTGCCGGTCACGTCGATGTCCCCGCTCAGGTACGCGGTGGAGCCGGTGTATGAGTAGACCTGCCGAACGATCTCCAGGGCGTTGTAGCCGTCGTTGAACGCGACCTCGTTGCTGCGCACCGAGAGGGCGCCGCGGATCTCGGCGGTGCCGTTGAGGTCCCCTTGGTACTTGTACGCGTAGTTGTAGGTGTAAAGGCCGTAGCCCGAGTTGTAGACCACCGTGTTGTTCTCGATCCGGACGGGGCCGTCGATGAGCGCGCTGTAGCCGTCCGTGGAGAACGCGTAGTTGTACAGGTAGATCCCAGCATCCGCGTTGTTCGTAATCGTGTTGCCAAGCACGCTGATCGTGCCGTTGATGGAGGCGTTGCGGGCGAGGTTGGCGTACGCGTAGCGGAAGATGTACAGCCCGTACCCCTGGTTGCGCACGATCGTGTTGTTTGCAAAGATCATCGAACCGTCGTTGCGCACATCGGCCGCCGAGGAGTGGTCGGCGGTCGCGAAGTAGTCGATGAGGACGCCGTCGCCGGCATTGTCGGCGATGATGTTGTTGGAAAAGTTGAGCGCGAGGTCGACCTGGCAGCTGCCGGAGAACGTCGAGCTGACGGCGTTCACCAGGAAGACCGCCTGGTACGCGGCATTGGCTTCCACGCGGTTGCCGGTGACGTTGATCTTGCCGGTGAGCGACACCGTTGCATTCGCGGTGCCTTGGCCGTTCCACACGCTGTTGTAGATGTAAAGCGCGGGGCCGCGGTTGCGCGCGAACAGGTTGTCCTCGACCGTGAGGTTCGATACGAGCGACGAGGCGGTGTTCAGGTAGTCGTAGAAGTAGCGGTAGACGTAGATCCCGCCGCCCACGTTGTCGCTCACATTGTTGCCGCGGATGATGAAGTCGGCCGCGATGTTGTGGGGGCCGCCGCCCGCCCCATAATAGGAGTAGATCTGGAGAAACAGCGCGAAGTAGTTGATTTCGTAAAGGGTGTTGTTCGTGGCGATGAGCGGCGCCTGGGAGGTGCCGTAGTAGGCGGAGATGCCGCCGTACGACCCATTGTGGATCCGGTTGTTGCGCAGCGTGACCGAGCCGCCGTAGGTGTAGATTCCGTAGTCGGCCATGCGCTGGACCTCGGAGCGCTCGATGGACAGGGTGCCGTACGTGTAGAAGTAAAACCGGTAGGCGGTGTCCGAGGTGGTGAGGTTCGAGTTGTTCACCGTGAGCGCGGCCCCGGAATAAAGCACGATGCCGTAGGTGGCGCCCGCCGTGCTGTGGAAGAGGAGTGTAACGTTGTCGAGCTGGAGGCTGCCCGTGTAAACGTAGAGCGCGCCTTCCAGCACGATGGTCTCGTTGGCCACGGTTGTGGGCTGGCTGATCCACCAATATCCGGAGGCGGGCGCGGGGTAATCGCCGCTGCCGGTGGCTGCCGCCGGTGCGCCGATCGCCAGGACAAAGGCCACCAATGCAATCAGCGCGGCCGCGCCGCAAACCACGGCCAACCCTGGTCGCTTCCCTTTGCGAATTGGAATGCCCCCGACTTGCCCTCCGGAACTGCCTCCGGCCGGTACAGCCAGCCACCCCGTCACGCCTCATAAGGATGGTGGCTTTTTCAGCGGTGCCTGGACGCCCGCCGGACACCAAAAATCGGGCCCAATCCGGCGAACCATCTAGTGGGAAAAAGGCTCAGGTTAAATACGGCCCCCCGCGTACGTTCAAATCCAGAGTGTGTGCCCGTGGCTGTGCGCGGAGCGACCTGTCTGGCTGTTGCGTTTATTGTAGCGTCATTGCCGATCCTTGCCCTTGTGGTGGGCACCGCGGGGGCTGCCAACCCCGATGTCATGAACAACTACCTCGAGCAGGTGCTCGGGGGCTGGTCGGCTGACCAGGACATCGAGGTGCTCGTGCGCTTCGCGAGCGCGCCCACCCTGTACGACATCGGCCACCTCGAAAACGCGGGGCTCGAAGCCCGGCACACCTTCCACGTGCTTCCCACCGTGTGGGCGGTCGGCCGCCCCGACGCCGTCTGGCGGATGTCGCTCGACCCGCGCGTGGCCTGGATCGAGTACAACCGCCCCCTCACCTACATGATGGAGAACTCGACGACCTCGATCAAGGCCACCGAAGTCTGGAACTCGATCGTCGAGGACCAGTCCGTGCAGTACCCCGCCATTGACGGCTCCGGGGTCACCGTTGTGGTGGTGGACAGCGGCATCGACGCCGGCCACCCCGACCTCGACTACAAGAACAAGGTCATCATGAATTTGAAGAGCGACTCGAACCTCGTTTGGACCGAGGTGGAGAACTCCGACACCTCATCGGGCCACGGCACGCATGTTGCAGGCACCGTGGCCGGCAACGGGGACGGGTCGGCCGGCGCACGGCGCGGCGTGGCTCCCGGCGCGCGGCTCATTGGCCTATCCACGGGCGAGGCGACCGCCATCATCAACGCGCTCGGCGCCCTGGAATGGGTGTACGACAACTCTCGCCCCGGCAGCAACCCCTACAACATCCGCTGCGCGACAAACTCTTGGGGGACCGCGGGCGCCCCTTACGACCCCAATGACTCCATCACGCTGGTCACCGAGGCCCTCACCTACGACAACAATGTCGTCGTGACCTTCGCGGCGGGCAACGCCGGCTCCAATGACCAGGACGGGTCGACGATCAGCACAAACCCCTACTCGAACACGCCTGCTGCAATCTCAGTTGCCGCCTACACGCGCGACGGCACGGGCGTCACGACGTTCTCCTCGCGCGGCCTGGCCACCGACAACGCGACCTGGCCCGACATCGGGGCCCCCGGCCTTGGCATCAACTCGACGCGGGCGCGGCTTACGCTCATCACCCTCGAGGTCTGCTTGTCGGCCGTGCAGAGCGGCAACCTCTACAACTGCGACCCCCTCTATATGGCCATTTCAGGGACGTCGATGGCCACTCCGCACGTGGCGGGGGAAGTCGCGCTCCTCTTCCAGGCCGCACCGTCGCTGCGCGTGTCGGAGGTGCACGCCGACTACGGCAGCACGAACAACACCAGTGCCGAGGACATCGCCAACTGGTTCTCGAACCCGCGCACGCGCATCCACGAAACCGAGCTGATCCTGAAGCTCAGCGCGCACATGCTCCCCGGCAACGGCACGAACTCGAAGAACGACTCCAACCTCGTCCCCGTGTACGACGGGTGGACCGGGATGCTCAGCCTGCCGCGCGACTTCGCACAGGGGTACGGCTTCACGGACATGCGCGCCGCGGTCTCGCTTGCGCTCACCGTCCAGAAGATGCGCTCGGTCAACCCGAACACGACCGTGCTCCAGGCGTATTCGCAGTGGAAGGATCTGAAGGACGCGGGGACGCCCGTGGCCTACGAGCCGGAGGTGTCGGCGAAAACCGACACGCTGGTGACCGGCTGGACCGGAGAGTACACGCGGTACAACGACCAGAACGGCAAGGCCTTCCTTGTCCAGAACTCGACGAAATATGTGTATGTCCCGAACGGGACCACGTCGGTTGACCTCGACCTCACCTACACGACCCTGAACGCGGACGAACTCTCGTTTGGGACCGTGAGCTGGACGGTGGAGTTCCCCGACGGGACGACCCAAGCCGCGAGCCTCTTTGGCGGCAGCGGCCACAAGACCGCAACGATTTCGGCGGAAGGGAAGGACGGGGGGGTGTGGAAGGTGTCGGTGGTGGGAGCGGGGTTCCGGATTCAGGACCGGCTGCCGCCCTACCAGTACACGGAGGTGCGCCTGCCTTACGCGTTCGGGCTGCGGGCGCACATCGCCACGAGCGCCGATGCGCCCACCGTGGTTGAGTTCCACGACTACCACGCGCAATTCGCGCAGTGGCGCTTCTTCGAGGATCAGAATTCGAATCAAACCGCAAACGGCACGATTGTGATGATGCGGCCTGTGTTCGATCTCAGCCGCGTCCAGGTCTTCCCCGGAGCGCGCGCGCCGCCCGCAGGCGGCAGCATCGGCGGCTCGTGGCTGTTCTGGCTCCTCGCGGTCATCGTGCTGGGAGCGGGCCTTTGGCTCTACAACGAGCAGCGCGTGTGCGCGGGCAGGCCGGCGCTGCGCGTCATGGTGGAGGCCCGGAAGGTCGTTGACAAAGCAAAGCTCGGGCCGGTCTGGGACGGCGGCAAGCGGGCCGTCGGCCGAGTGATCGCGCCTTTGCGGCGCGGCGGCCTGGGGGCGGCGCTGAAGCGGCAGGCTGGGAACATCAAGGGCATCCGCGCGAAACTCCATTTCAAGCGCGCCAGTTAGGTTCTTTGCGGCGGCGTGCGGTGGCGCGCATGTGGCCGAGCGGTGGTTGCAGCAGCGCCGCAACGACGCCTATTGGAAGAAGGCAAAGCGTGAGGGGTACCGCTCGCGCGCGGCCTA
>JBGPJF010000010.1:0-63906 GCA_041485285.1 Thermoplasmata archaeon
CATCTGCGCGGCGATGTCCTTCGGGAAGCTGAGGAACGCGCTCATCGCGCGCAGGTGGTAGGGCCGCAACCCGACGAGCGGGTCGATCGGCGCCTTGAACATCTTCGAGGGCGGGACATCCTCGACTTCCATCCCGCCCATTGCGGTGGCGAGGATCACGGGGCAGCGGTTGAGGCGGTCGAGGACGATCCCCAGGTAGACTTCCTGGGCGATCTCGAGCTTCTCGGCCACGAGCACCTTGCGCACCTTGTAGCCCTTGATTGTGAGCGCCATCAGTTCGGGGACGAGCTTGCGCGCCTCCTCGATGTTGTTCGCGAACTTGACGCCGCCCGCCTTACCGCGGCCGCCCACGCCGACTTGGACCTTCAGGACGGCGGGGTAGGTCGTGCCTTCGAGCTCGCCGGGGGTGGTGACGACCTTCCCGTTCGGCACGCGCAGGCCGTATCGCGCGAAAATCTCCTTGCCGCGGTACTCGAGTAGATTCATCTCGGCCTCTCCGTCCCCCGGGGGGATGCTCGCGATTGCGGCGGCGCTATTTTAGGTTCGCGGGGGGCGGGGTCGCCGGGGCGCAAGGCTCAGCCGGAGGCACAGGAGACAAACACGTAGGGAACGAGCAGCATCACCAGGATCACGATCGCCATCCCGACGAGCGCGAGGCGCGCAGCCGCTTCCTGTTTTTTGCGCACCTCCGAGTGCGCGGAGGGCGAGCGAGCGTGGACCACAAATGCAAGCGCCACAACCGCGAGAGCGGCCGCGTCGATGACGAGCAGCACAACGCCGCGCACTCCCCCTGGCGCCAGGAGCGACGGCCCGACCGCGCAGCTCAGGGCCGCGAGGAAAATTCCGGTGATCGCCGTCGCGATGGCGACGCCCATGAAGTAGAGGCTCACGCGCACCTTTGCCGGCCCCGCTTAGCCGGTGAATCGCGACGTTGCGCGTAAGCCTTCGCCCTTTGTCGTATGTCATCGCCTTCCGTGAGACCCAGGGGCGGTTGCCGGCTTTCACTACCCTGCACCTAATCTTTATCAGGGGGTGCCCCCTCGCTCGGCCCAGAGAAGGGCCATGCTCGTCAAGGACCTCAAGCCGAACCAGCCGGTCGATCAGCTGGAACTGCAGATCACCCAGAAGGAGGAGCCCCGGGACTTCACCTCGAAGTACGGGAAGGCGGGCCGCGTGTGCAATGCCGTCGGCACCGACCAGGACGGGGCGCCCGTCGAAATCACGCTCTGGAACGGCGACATCGAGAAGGTCGCGAAGGGCCAGAAGATCAGGATCACGAATGGCTGGGTCAAGCAGTGGCGGGGGAAGGTCCAGGTGAGCCCGTCGCACAAGGGGACGCTCGAGATCATTTCGAGCTAAAGCGGCCTCCCGCCCCGCCCATTGGCTGTGGTTTAGCCTGCGCCCCCACCAGCGCGGGCGCCGCGCGCCAGCGCGTCGGCTAGAAGCACCGGCAGCGGGCTCGGCGCACCCGCCTCCGTCAGCCGCGCCGCCAGCCGCCCGGCTTGGGCGACTCCAATCCCCGTCCCCGGCGAAACGTAGAGCGCGTGCTTCGACCCGGGCGCCGTCAGTTCGAACCCCCGCCACTCGCCCCCGACCTTTACGCGCCGCGCCTCGAACGCACCGAACATCCGCGCACGCGCGCTGACAATTCCCATGAGCTTCCCCTTCGCCGTGCCCACGGCTGCAGCCCCAACTCAAGGCCTGCCATCGACGCCAGGCCGCACCGTCGCGGGTGCAAGATCCCTTGCCCATCCGTGAACACCACCGCGCGCCTGCGCGCCTCAGCGGGCAGCTTGCGCACGGCCGCTACGATTCCAGGTAGCTCGCGGAACGCGAGGTACCCAGGCACGTACGGCACCGGAGGCTGGAACTCCACGACCGCGCTTGCAAATTCCTCGTTCGTATTCAGGTCCACTGCCACAGCCGCGGCAAAAGCGGTGGCATCTGCTCTTGCATACGCGGCGTCGAGGCCGATCGCCACCTTGGGCGGCCGCTCCAGGTCCTCGACCGTGACCTGCTCCGCGAGCCGCGCTTGGCGAGCTGCGTACGCGGCGAACAGCGGTTTGAGTTCGAACGCGCGCACAGCGACCGCGTCGAGCGGCTCGACGCGCCCCGCGTGGACGGGGACGCCCTCATCCTTCAGCAGACGCGCCTTTGTCTCGGGCCCCCCGAACGCGTACCCGCCAACGGTCCCATCCTGCATGACGACGCGGTGGCACGGCACGGTCTGCGGAATCGCATTGGTCGACAGAATCTCGCCGACGGCCCGCGCGGCCTTGATCTCGCCAAGCGCCCGCGCGATGTCGCCGTAGGTGGTGACGCGCCCGGGCGGCACCTGGGCAAGCGCGCGCTCGACGAGTTCTCGCATGGGGGCAACGGGAGCCGAAGGCGCGCTCAGGCCGCAGCCCCCTTCCAGTCACCCAGCGGCGCGCGCGTCTTGCAGGTTTTGCATACGATCGCCTCCCGCAGTTCCCTATGGCAGTGGGAGCAGACCGGCTTGCCGTAGACGACGGGTTTCCCGCAGTGCTCGCAGTCGATCACGTGCACCTCGCTCTTCGGGCACCACCCGACGCGCGTGGCCGCGGCGCAGGACGGGCACTTGCGCTTTGTGAACTCAAGGGCGCCCCCGCAGACCGGGCACTTGTCGCCCTCCTTCACGGCCCCAAGGTCGAGGGGCGTCGGTCGGTCCGCGAGCAGGCGCGCAAGCAGGCCCTCGCGCTCGGGGGCGCGCGCGGCGTCCTTGTACTCCTTCGGGAGCGAACCGAACGCGGACTCCGGCAGGTAGAGCACGAACACGGCGAGCCCAATGAGCAGGGCCTCGACCGCCGCGTGGGCCGGCAGAACGGGAGCCCCGCGCGCCCAGGCCACGAAGAGCAGGGCGCTCAAGTTCGAGAACAGGAAGAACCCCATGAGCGCAAGCGTCCACAGCCCGATGCGCGTGTACTCCGGCTCGCCGTCGCCGCGCGCAATCGACAGCCGTGTTCGGAAATCGCGGATGCTCTTGATCTCGGCAAACAGCGCGAGGGCCGCGTAGAGCGAGAGGCCTTCGAGGATGACGACGCCAAGGCCGAAGATCGGGACGGGGCCGGCCAAGGGGCTCTTCACGGCGGCCGTCAGCGCGAAGAGCGTCGCGCCGAGGAACGAAAGCGCGTAGATGGCGGCGAGCCACACGCCGTGGAGCCACATGGCGGGAAACGCGCGCCGGACGAGGTAGAAACTGACACCAGCCAAGATGATGAACAGGCCCGTCGCGGCGTTGTAGGGCAAGAGGCCCGCGACCAGCGTCGCGGCAAGCCCGCCGACTGCCTGCATGACATGCCCGCGGTTCACCGGCGGGGGGGCAGGAGCTGGAGCCAGCGGCTCGCCTGCCGACATACGCGCGACCGATGCGGGCGGCCCGCTATAAAGGCTCACGGCGTGGGAAGCCAGGCGGGTGCTCCGTCACCTTTTTTCGGCGGCACGGCGGTGGGCCGCCTGCCACGATGACGAGACGCGACATCCTGACTTGTGATGAGTGATGGGCGAACCGAGTGGCCGCCGCTCCCCTCACGCGGGGAACGCGAACAGCACGAACACGGCCCCGGCCGCCACCTTGGCGACCATCGAGTAAAGCGCCCAGTCCTTCGGCAGGTTGATCGCGAGCACATTCCCGTCGCCCAGGTGGAGCACATCGAAGATTGCCCGTGCGCCGAGCAGCGTGAGTACCGCAACGCCTGCGGATCGCCCTGGCACGATCAGTGCAATGGCGAGGCCGACGGCGGTGGCAAGCATCGCGACCGGCTCCGCGACGCGCTCGAGCTCGCCCTTCGTCCCGCGGTAGGCGTTCGCGTACACGCCCGCGTCGAAGGCGACGAGCGCGACGAGCGCGGCCACCGCTGCGTCCACTTCCGACCCCTCCGGCCTTACCCCTTGCGCGTGACCACCGTGAGGATGTCTTCGTCCTCGAGGACGTGGTCGAGCCCCACGGTCTGCCCCGGGAAGCGCGCGCTCTTGCCCCACACATTGGCGTAGCGGAACTTGCGCTTCCACTCCCGGTGGACGCTGTCGCAGACCATCTCGATGTTCGTCCCTGCCTTCATGATGAGCGGGTCCTTCATGTCCGCCTCGCCGCCCTGGGGGCGCAGGTAAATGCGGATGAATTTCATGCAATCATAGATCGTGTCCTTCAGCTCCTCGAGCCCCCGGTTCTTCTCCGCGGAGATCTCCACGACCTTCTGGCCCTTCAGCACCTTGCGCGCGCGCGTCAGCATGGCCGCATCGGCCGCGTCGATCTTGTTGAGCGCAACGATGGCCGGAACGTAGACGCGGTTGCCCGCCAGCGTGTCGATGAGCTGCTCGTCGGTGACGTTCGCGCGGATGACGACGTCGGCGTTGAGCAGGCCGTACTCCGCCACCAGGTCGGCGGCAAACTCGGCGGTGAGCTGCTTCTGGGGGGCCGTGAAGTGGACCTGGATCCCCCCGCGCAGGGTCCTTGTAACGCGGATGTCGGCAGGCCGCTCGTTGGGGCGGATCCCCGCGGCTCGCAGTTCGCCGACGAGCACCGAGTTGTCCGGCGTGTACACGTCGGCCACGAAGATCACGAGGTCGCTTGCGCGCGCCACGGCGATGACTTCGCGGCCCCGGCCGCGCCCTTGGGCGGCGCCGCGGATGATCCCGGGCAGGTCCAGGATCTGGATTTCCGCCTTGCGGTGGTACAGGATACCGGGGATGACATCAAGCGTCGTGAACTCGTAGGCCGCGACGTTCGAACGTGCGTTGGTGATGCTGTTCAGCAGGGTGGATTTGCCGACACTCGGGAGCCCGATGAGCGCCGCCGACGCGTGGCCGCTCTTCTTCACCGCAAACGCGCGGCCGCCGCCGCCGCTGCGGGCCGCCGCGCGCTTTTCCGCCTCGGCCTTGAAGCGCGCCAGCTTCGCCTTGAGCCGGCCGATGTGCTGCTGGGTGGCCTTGTTGTACTCAGTCTCCGAGATCTCCTTCTCGACCGCGGCGATCTGCTGTTCGATGTTCGCCATGGCCTTGAGGCGCCAACCGCCGCCCTCCGGATAAAGGCAACCGTGAGGTCAGAAATGGAAGGGCGCGTTGAGCACCCACGCCACATAGGCCCCGGCAAACAGGGCTCCGGGCACGATCGTCTTCGTCCGGTCATAGAGGATCGAGGACACGACGCCCACAGCAAGCGTGAACAGCGCCGAGTCCCCGGGCGCGTCGGCATACCCCTTGAACAGGAACATCACGACCCAGTTGACGGCCAAGAAAAACAGGACGGTGCCCACGAAAACCGAGATGAGCGATTGGGCGAGCGGGCGCTTGGCAAAGACCTCGGCCATGACCCTGCGCATCCGCGCCTGCACGCGCAGGCGCACGAACGCTTCCAGGCCGAACATGAGCAGCACCAACACGAAGACGGGAATCCAGAAGGCCGCCGACCGCGGCGCGTCGGCGCCGAGGAAGAGCCCGTACTGAAAGGCGCCGGTGAGGGGGATCATGAGGAGCACCGGGATGCCCACGCGCACGGAGCGCGCCAGGTTCTCGCCTTCCTCGAACCGCTTGTCGTCGCGGCCCCGGACCTCGCGCTCGACGCGGGAGAGGCCGACGGCCGCCGCGCAGAGGAGCACGCCAGCGAAGAGGAGCCCGGCAAAGAGGCTCGGCGCGGGCAGGGTCAAAGCAAAGGGAGCGGCCGCCGAACCGGGGACCACCAGCGCGCTCACGCCGACCACCACGCCTGCAAACGCGCCGAGGTCGGCCGCGATGAACACCAGCGCCTTCGTCTTCGACCGGTCGGCGGGGTAGGTGTAGTGCTTCACCAGCTGCGGGTTGCGCGTGCACCAGAATTCCCACGAAAGCCAAGCGAGCGGCCACGCGAGCATGGTGAGGGCCAGCGATAGCCAAGTCGCGTCGCGCGTGAACGACGGGTACACGGGGTCCATCGGGGCCGAGGTGCGCCCCTTCGTCTTGTTCTCGATGAACGAGATGGTCCGCTGCATCACGTCTTCCGTGGCCATCGCGTGGCCGGCGCCTTCGACAATCTCGACGCGCTGGAGCTCAGCCATCGTGGCGTTGCCCGCTTCGCGCACTTGCGAGACGGGGATGAGTTCGTCGTCTTCGCTGTGGAGGAACAGCGTCGAGTTGGGGCGCAAGGCCCCGAGGAATTGGATCGGCGAACGCAAGGCGAGCTCCCGGTCGCGCGTCGCGGGGTCGAGGATGCTTGCCGGGAGCACGCGCTTGTCGGCCACATAGGCGACGGTCTCGTAGTTGTCGCGGGCAAGCGAGGTGAGGTTGATCGGAGCGGCCCAGGTCACCGTCGCGTTGACCTGCATCGTGGGCATCGCGGCGGCAGTGAGCGAGACCATCCCGCCAAAGGAGTGGCCGACGATTGCCATGCGGCTGGGGTCGACCCCCGGCTGCAGACGCAGGTAGTCGACGGCGTGGGCCACGTCCTGCGGCTCGGCCGTCGGGAGCCCAAAGGTGCATGTTCCGTCGGACATCCCATGGGCGCGCAGGTCGATCGCAAGGACCATGAACCCGCGCCTTGCCAGCTCCACCGAGATGCGGTTGTACTCCTCCTTGTAATTGGTAAGGCCGTGGACCACGACCACGCCCGGGAACGGCCCGGGTTCGCTGTGGGGCGTGAAGAGAATCCCCGCAATGGTCACGCCGTCAGTCGAGGGGAAGTGCACGTACTGCGGGGAAACCTGGGGGGCGGCCGAAAAGTCCGACCAGGTGATCGCGCTGACCGTGGCCGTTGCAAGCAAAAGCGCCGTGAACATGAGCTCGAAGAGGCGCACGCGGCGCTTGCGGATGGCGGTGCCTTCGGCCAACGTCGTGCCTCCTGGGCCCCAACCCCCCGGGCGCGGCAAAATAGGTTGGGTGCACCACGGGGGCGTCAGTACGCCTGCTCTTCCCAGAAGCGCATGATTTCCCAGTCGTCTTCCTGGACGCCCTCTTCGTGCTCGGTGACCCGCAGGCCCCACTGGCGCTCGAACGCGCGCAGGACTTCCTTCTCGCCCTCGGCGCCCACGAACTGCGAGAGCAGCAGCGTGTTGCCCTTCTTCGTCCCCTTGAAGGCGCCCGTCATCTCGCCCTTGTTGAAGATCACGAAGCCGCTGCCGATGCGGAACTTCCTGCGGATCTCGGCGGCAAGGAACAGGGCGAGCTGGTCGAAGGGCGAGAGCACGAACGACTCCTCGCACACAACTTGGCCGATCTTGTCGACGTCCTCGGCGATCATCCAGTACAGCGTCTCGTCGCCCTCGATGAAGAAGCCCTTCACGAGCTTGCCCGCGCGCTCCTGCTCCGAGAGGTAGTCGCGGATCTCGTGCATGCGGAACTCGTGCTTCGTCATGCGCGCGAGCCCTTCGGCCGACACGAGCCCGAAGTTCGCGACCAGCCGCTCGAGGATCACGCGGCGCGCCTGGTCTTGGTTCTCGAGCGCGTCTCCGATGCGCAGGTACTTGTTCTGCCCGTTGCGCACCACGAACAGGCCCTCGTAGAGGGCGTTGAACGCCTCGTCGAAGTCCTTGGGGTCCATGTCGACGCGCTCGAACAGCTCCTTGCGCGAGACCGCGTCGAACTTGGGCAGCTGCTCGAGCAACTCCTTCATGGCAGGTGTGAGCGGGCGCGACTTCGCCTTCTTGTAGAGCCGAAGGTCGCTCTTCAGGCAGTAGGTGAGGTGCGCGGGGATCACGAGCCCGGCCATGAGCTCGTTGTCCCGCAGGTGGCGGCGCAGGCGGCGGAAGCGCTGCACGCGCAGGTACGACTCGAAGTCCGAACGGATGCCGCCGAACTTCTGCGCCAGGCGCAGCACGTCGCGCACCTTGTTCTCGGGGTGGATGTGCTGCTTCCACAGCAGGTACGCGTACACGTCCTTCTTCTTGAACACCTTGGGCACGAGCGCCCCCTTGATCAGCATCCCCTGGAGGACGTGGTACCCGTGGCTGCGGAACACCTCGAGGGTGCCCTCCTCGAGCTCCTCGATGGGTGTCTCGAAGACCTTGCGCAGGCGCAGGATCTCGATGCCCATCATCTTGTAGAATTCCATCATGTTGTCGAGCTCGACGAGCAGCTGCGGGAGGAGTGATTCGTCCTCGAGCAGGACTTCGCGGATATCGACGGCCCCCGACATCTTCCACTTCTCGATCATCCCGACAAGTTCGCCCTTGAGCAAGACGGGGTAGATCCAGCCCTCGCCGTACTTCGTCGTGAGCTCCGCCCACATGGGCTGGACGAAGGGGTCGTAGAGCGATAGGATGCGCAGGCGGTCGTTCACCTCCTCGCGCGGGGGCGCCTTGATGAGGCCTTCGAGCTCCTCGTTGAGGATGTACATGTCAATCGAGGTCTCCCCGAGCACCGTGACGCGCGTGATCTTCTCCTCCTCTTCGAGCTTGTTGAGGATCGAGAAGACCTCGTTGAACGAGAAGCCCGTGAACCCCCGGATGGCCGTGAAGGACGCGGGGCCCGACGACTTGAGGAACTGCTGGATCACGCGCCGCTTCGCGTCCTTGTAGATGCGGCGCATGGGGTAGGGGATGTACACGTTGCGCGACGACCACGACTTGCGCTCCTCCGCCTTGCGGCAGATGAACATGTTGCGGTCGAGGCGGTCGATGATCTCCTGGACGGACTCCTTCGGGAGGTGGAGCTTCTTGCCAAGCTGGCTGGCCGTGACGCCGCCCGACTCGCGGATGACTTCGAGGGCCTTCTCGTCGCCGCGCAGCGGGGCCTCCTGGCGGTAGGCCGACACGAGCGTGTCGCAGTACTTGTCGTGGGCAAACCCTACCTGGCGGCGGACGAAACGGCCGTGGCGGATCTCCTCCCGCTCGCGCCGGTCCCACCAGTCCTCGATGTCGAACCCCTTGACGCGGTTGAACACGTCGTAGACGAGCCCCGCGCTCATGAAGACGTCGAAGTACCCCTCGACATCGTGGAACTGCTCGAACTGCTTGGCGATGATGTGCTGGATGACGTTCTTCTCGTCGAGCACCACGGCGCCCTCGACTTGGCCCTCGATGCCGTTCTTGTCCTCGGTCAGCATGTACTGCGGCCGCTCGCCGATGACGTAGTACCCCTCGGTGATCTTCTCGTCCTTGAGGAGGACGTCCATGGCCGTGTTCAGCACCTCTTCATCGAGGCCGAGGTCGAAGGCCATGCGCCCGCGCGTGGCCGGCGCGAAGTACTCGAGGTACGCCACGACGATCCACTTCACCGCCGACTCGAAGTCCGCGCGGTCGGGCCCGCCGCGGGCTTTGTACATGAGCGAGCCGTCTTCGGTGACGCCCGCCACGCGCACGAGGTTCTTCGTCTCCAGCGAGCGCAGGATGTCGGCGGCGATCACCTCCTCGTCCTCGTCGAAGGCGTCCTCGATCCCTGCAAGCGCCTCCTTGAGCTGCTCGGGGGTGCGGCCGGCGCCCAGCAGGTCGAGCGTCCGCCGCTCGGTGCTCGTGAGGGGCCCGTGGTGGCGGTAGACCGCCGCATAGCGCCGCGCGTGTGCCGCGGGGATCCACATGCGGTCCTGGATCCACACCGACTCGATGCGGCCCTCGCGCAGGAGGTCGTCCGCCCACTTGGCGATCGCGTCGGGCGCGCTGCTCGTGAACTCGTAGAGCGAAGGCCGCGCGTACTTGAACGCGTGGACGGCGCCGAGCTTCTCGAGCGCCTCCAGCATCTCGCCCTTGGACGAGAAGCGCAGCAGCTCCTTCTTCGAGGCGAAGTACCGGTCGACGCGCTCCTTCTCGAACTTGGGCGCCTCCATCTCGCCGCCTTCGACGACCTTCGTGAGGATCGAGTCCTGCAGCTCCTTGAGCAGCGAGGTGCGGTCCTCGAGGGTGAGCAGGTCGCTCATCCCCATCAGGATGACATTGAGGGCAAACGGCGAGGGGATCTGGCTCCACTCGCGGAACGCGAAGGTGATCGTCCCGTCCGTGATCTGTTCGACGACCTTCGTGGCGTCGTCGACATCGAGGTACTCGTGGAGCACCTCGTTGTAGGTCTCCTTGATGATCGGGAAGTCGGGCTCGGAGGCCAGCGCATCGAGGATCTTGCGCGCGTGCTGGTGCTGGCGGGCGATCGAGATTTCCTTCCCGCGGTAGTTCTTCAAGATCATGAACGCGCGCGTCGCGCAGTGGCGGAAGCGCTGCTTGAAGATCTCCGAGTTCGGCAGCGCCTCGCGCAGCACCTGGGCGAAGTCGGAGGACGACACCATCGCCGCGACTTCCTTGAGGTCGATGGCCTCGCCGACGGCGAGCAGGAAGTTGTTGTCGGTGACCGACGCGAGCACGCGCAGCCCCCTTGCGGCCTGCAGCTTCTGGGCGAGGTAGCGCGAGAGCGCCTCGTTGACCGACCGGCCGAAGATCGAGTGGAAGATGATGTTGTGGACGCCCCGGCCGTCGATGTAGCCCTCGACGAGCATCTTGCGGTCGTTTGGGATCACCCCGCCGATCTTCTTCTGGTCCTTGAAGAACCGGATGATCGTCTCGGCCGCGTCCATGTCCATGTGCATGGTCTTCATCAGGTCGTCCTTGATTTTCAGCGTCGTCTTGTCATCGAGCCACTCCTCCATCGAACGGCGGAACTCGCCGACCTGGAGCGAGAGGTCGAAGGTGCGCGACATCATCTCGCCCGACCACGAGGGGACGGTGGGCTTGCGCCCGTGCGCGTCGCGCACGAACACCTTCGTGCCCTTCGTCTGCAGGAACTCGTAGGACTTGCCGCCCAGCACGAAGATTTCCTTGGCGCCCAGGCGCTCGACGAACGACTCCGAGAGGGTTCCAAGCGGCACGCCGCGCTCCGAAAAGACGCGGTAATTCGACTCCTCGGGGATCGTCCCGATATTCATGAAGTAGATCATGCGCGACCCGCGCTTGGCGCCGAACTTGTTCTGCTGGGGGTCGAGCCACACCTTGGCGTACACGCTCTTGTCTTGGAGCGTGTGGCGCCCGGCCAGGTAGTCGAGCACCGCGTCGAAGTCCTTGCGCGGCAGGTCGTGGTAGGGCATCGCGCGCCTCACGACCTTGTAGGCCTCCTCGACGTCCCACTGGTGGTCGATGGCCATCCCGACGAGCGCCTGGGCAAGCACATCGAGGTTGTTGCGCAGGATGCGCACGCGGTCGATCTTGTTGGCGTACGCGCTCCTTACAAGCACGCCGCACTCGACGAGGTCTTCCGGGTCCATCGGGATGAGGCGCCCCTTGGAGACCGAGGCCACCGCGTGGCCGGCGCGCCCGATGCGTTGGAGGAGCTTGGCGGTTGACTTGGGGCTCGAAATCTGGCACACGAGGTCGATGAAGCCGATGTCGATCCCGAGCTCAAGCGAGGTCGACGAGACCGACGCCTGCAGCTCGCCGCGCTTCAGCTGTTCCTCAATCTCGAGGCGGATGTCCTTGGCCATCGAGCCGTGGTGGGCCGCGACGCGCTTGATGCCGAGCTCCTTGAGCTTGATCACCATGTGCTCCGTGCCCGAGCGCGTGTTCGTGAACACGAGCGTCGTCTTGTGCTCGGAAATCAGCCGCTTGAGCAGCAGGTACATGCGCGCCTGCGCGACCTCGAAGGGCGTCTTGGCGAGGTCTTCGACGGGCGGGGCCACCGCGATGTCGAGGCCCTTGGTGCTCTCGATGTCGACGATCACGCAGTCGCGCAGCTTGCCGTCCTCGTAGCCTACCAGGTACTTGGCGACCTCCTCGATGGGCGCCTGCGTGGCCGAGAGGCCGATGCGGGTGAGCGGCCGCTGGATCTGGGCCTGCAGGCGCTCGACGGCAAGCGAGAGGAGCGTGCCGCGCTTCGAGTTGCACAGGTCGTGGATTTCATCGATGATGAGGTACTCGGCCGCGGTGAAGCGCTGGATGAACTTCGTCGTGGAGAGGACGAGCGAGAGCGACTCGGGCGTGGTGATGAAGATGTGCGGGGGCTTGCGCACCATTTTCTGCCGCTCGGCCGTCGAGGTGTCCCCCGAGCGCACGGCCACGCGGATCTGCGGGCGCTCCTTGCCCATCGCCGTGACGATCTCGCCGATCTCGCGCAGCGGCTCCTTCAGGTTGCGGTTGATGTCGTTGGCAAGCGCCTTGAGCGGCGAGACGTACACGCAGTAGATCTTGTCCTCGAGCTTCCCCTCGCGGTGGAGCGCGTAGAGGCGGTCGATAATCGCAAGGAACGCCGAAATGGTCTTTCCAGACCCCGTCGGCGATGAGATGAGGACGCTCTTCTGCTCCTCGATGAGGGGGATCGCGAAAGCCTGGGGCTCCGTGAGTTCTTTGAATTTGGAGGTGAACCACTTCTGAATTGCAGGGTCCATTTTCGAAAGGACCTGCTCCATCGTGTGCTTCTTTTTCTGATATGAGATCACGAGGAGCGCCTCCGCACAAGGTTGCCCTCTATTTCCCATGGATACGTACAAGCCCGGCGGGCCGGCACTACCCTTTGGCAAACCACCAATGCGGAGGTAGTTAAAGGCTCCCTTCCCCCGCGCATGATGCGCGCAGGCGATTCCCTTGGAATGATTCGCGTCACGGTTTGGGCTTGCGGCGCATCAGGAAGAGAGTCACGCCAGCACCGGCGCCGACCGCTGCCACCACAGCTAGCACAAGGAGCGTCGGGAAGGTGTCAACGGGCGGGGCGGCAGCCTCCTGAATGGTGACAATAATCTTGGCGCTGCTGCCCGCCACCCCAAGCGCGGTGTGGTCGCGGTTGACGAGCTCGACGCGGACCTCGTGGGGGCCCACGGCAAGGCCTGCAACGGTCGCGTTGAGGTCATCCTCCATGGTGCTGAGGACGCCGTCCACATAGACATGCCAGTGCCCGCGGCCGACCGCAATGGTGTTGTTCCCGGCGACGGGGTCGAGGGTGAAGTTGGTGATCGACACGGTTACGCTGAGCGAAGTCTCGGTCGTGACGAGGCCGTTTGTAGGCGCGGTGATGGTGATGGCCGGCGCGCCCGAAACATGGATGAGCACCACGGACTCGATGCGGATGTCCAGCGGGCTGTGGTCGTTGTTGTACAGCCGCGCGGTGAGCGTGTGGTTGCCGGGGGCAAGCCCTGTGGCGGAGAAGGTCAGGGCCGTCACATAGGTGAGGTAGGCGCCGTCGAGGAGGTAGTGCCAGTGCCCTTCGCCGGCGACCGCGGCCTGGCCGACCTTGGCGGGGGCAAGCGTGAAGTTCTCGAGGACGACGGTCATCTCGGCGCGGTCGCCGTAGAGCACGAAGCCGTCGGCAGGCGAGGTGATCGAGATCGAGGCGCGGGCGCCCCCGACGGTCACCGCCACTTCGTCGGCGACGAGCGGGTCGACAAACGCGTGGTTGTTCCCGACGAGCACGGCGCGGATCGTGTGGGTGCCGGGCCCGAGGTTCTGGACGACGGCGGTGGCCCCGTAGGCCATGTCGTAAAAGGCCCCGTCGAGGAAGATGTGCCAGTGGCCTTCGCCGGCAACGGGCGCTTGGTCGGGCTTTTCGACCACGGTGAAGTTCGTGACGGCGACGCGCAGCCCCGTGAAGTTGAGCGGCAGGCTCGTTGCGGGCGTGGGGGAGAGGATCGCCAAGGTCGGCGAGCCTTGGGGCACCGTGATCGTGACCTGGTCGAAAGCGGGCCACAGCAGGTCGGTGTGGTCGTTGTTGTAGAGCTCGACGACGACGACGTGCGTGCCGGGCTCGAGGCGCGAGGCCAGGACGGAAAGCGAGGTGCCCAGGCCGCGGTACACCCCGTCGACGAACAGGTGCCAGTGCCCTTGGCCGGGCACCGGGGCCAGCCCGATGCTGGCCGCATTCATCGTGAAGTTTTGTACCTGGATCGTAAGTTCGACCGACGAGGACGCGACCGTGGCCGATGGGCCGGCAGGCGAGGTGATGAGGAGGCGCGGCGCACCGGAGGGGACGACGATGCGTAGCGTGTCAAAGGGCGGCCACGGGAAGGGCGAGTGGTCGTTGTTCCGCAGCTCGACGAGCAGGACGTGGGGTCCCTGCGAGAGGTCCGATACCAGCGCCGTGTCTTCGCCTCCCATCTTGACGTCCACGCCGTCGACGAACACATGCCAGTGCCCCTCGCCCGCGACGTTGGCGCCCCCGAGGTGGCCAACCGAGAGGGTGAAATTCGAAATCAAGAGGGAAAGCTCGACACTCGACGCGTTCACGGTTGCGCCGTCGTTGGGGCTGGTGATGGCCACGCCCGGTCCGCCGAGGAGCACGCGGAACTGCGCGAAGTCGACGACGCGCACTGCAAGCGGCGTGTTGTCGTTGTTGACGAGCTCGACAAGGAGCGTGTGGTTCCCCGCCGGCATGTTGCTAAGGAGGATGGGGTTGGCCACCCCGGGGCCGATCGAGACGCCGTCAAACCATGCAAGGTAGTGGCCGCGGCCGGCGACGGGCGGCTGGAAGAAGGCGGCCGCGTCGAGCGTGAAGCTGGAGAGGGTGAAGGCCGCGCGCAGCGAGCTCGCGTTCACCAAGGCCCCAACCAGCGCGCCGTCGAGGAGCAGCGCGGGCGCACCCGCCGAGGGCCTCAGCGTGACTTGGTCGTACGCGGGGGTGGCAAGGGGTGCGCCGTCGTTGCCCACCAGTTCGACGCGCACCACATTGGTTGCGTTCAGCGCAAGGTGCGTGATGTTGTAGAAGGTCGTGGCCCCTTCGCCGCGGACCACCAGGCTCACAAGCACGCGGTAGTGGCCGCGGCCGGCAACCGGCGCGCCGCCCCAGGCGGCCGCGTCGAGGGTGAAGTTGTCGACCCGCACCGTGAGTTCCGCCGAGTTCGAGCCCCACGAGGTGGAGTTTCCGGGGGCGAGGATGACCACGCGCGGCGCGCCGGGCTGGACGGTGATGTTGACCTGCGCTCCGACGCCAAGCTCGGTGTGGTTGTTCTGCGAGAGTTCGATGCGAAGGACGTGGGGCCCGGACGCGACGCCGGCAAGGTACGTGTCCGTCTGCACTTCCGCGCGCAGCCACACGTTGTCGAGGTAGATGTGGAAGTGGCCCTCGCCCGCCACGCTGCTCTGGCCGATCGCCGAGCCGTTCAGCGTGAGGTTCGTGATGTTGACCGAGATGAGCACGGTGCCCGAGTCAATGGTCGCGCCTTCCGTCGGCGCGAGGATCGAAAGGGTTGGAGCAGCCTGCGCCGCCCCTGCACACACGGCAACGGCCGCCAAAGCCAAAAGCGCGGGAAGCGCGAGGCGCCGCAGCGTTCGGACCGACGTGCTGCGCGTTTGCAAATCGCCCAATTGCCGACCCCCAGGGGGCGAACCCTGTGGGGCGCTATTTGAAGATTCATTTGTGAAGTCGCGGCGCGAGAACTTCGCTCCGTGCCCGGAGCGCGCGCGCTCGTCAAAGAGAACTTCAGGCGGCTGGCGGCAAAGCCAGCCGGAAGGGAGAAACGAAACGCGTCCGAGGGGCCTATTCCTCTTCGGACGACGACGAGCGCCTTGACGCGGCGCGCCGCGGGGCGGCCTTGCGGGCTGCCTTCCGCTTGCGCGGGGCGGCCTTGCGGGCTGCGCGCCTGGAGCCGCCCTTCTTTGCACTCGATCGCTTGCGCCCGCCGCGCTTCGCCTTGGAGCGCCCGCGGGACTTCGACTTCTTTCCTCGTGCTTTTGCCATCGTGGTCAACCCTTTTTCCCCCTCCCAAGCCACGGAAAACGTTCCCGCAGCGCAAGTCGGGGCTCCGTGCAATGCCCGCCGGTTGATAAAACCCTCGCCCCGCCCCAGCGCGAGCGTGGGCAAGCGTGGGCTCACGCTGTGGGGACCGTGGGGCGCGGCGCCTGGAGGCTTGCAGCCGCGGCGAAGGTGGCAAGGTGGTCGAGGACGAGGAAGTCTCCCTGGAAGCGTTCGCACTTCCACAGCTCGGTGCCGCCCTCGGCCGAGCGCGAGGCGATGGGCGTGGGCGCCCCCCCTTCGCGCCCGATGAACACGGCCCGTGCCTTGGCCCACTCGATGCGGTCGGGCGAAAAGCCCGCACGCTTGACGAGGTAGCGGATCACCTGTGCCTGGAAAGGCAGCGCGCGGAGCATCGCCGCTCCCTGCGCCACCAGGTCGGCCGTAACACGGTCGCGGTATTCGATCGCGACCGGCGCGGACGTCGACGGGTCGAACGCGAGCGTGTCGATGTCCCTGCAGTCGCGGGGAAGCTCGGGCGGCAGGTCCACCAGGTGGAAGTTCGTCTCGAGGTAGCGAAGGCCGAGGAGCGCCTCGATGTTCTCCTCGACGACCTTGCGGAGCGCCTCGTGGGTCGGGAAGTAGGTCGGCGCGGCTGCGCTGACCTTCGTGCCAAGCAGGCGGAATACCTTTGTCATTGGGCGCGGCGTCCATAGTCTGGAATGATAAATGCGCCCTCGTGGTTAGGCCAGCGGCTGATTCGACAAATCGTGGTTTCACGCGTGAAACTCTGAAGGCCGCCTTCATACGCGCCGGACGCCACAACCGAAGCAGGGCCCGCGCGGGAAGGCAATGGCCCTCAAGCGGCACGAGGGATGCCTTTGGTCCACGTCAACGCGCCTGGAAATACGCACTCGAGAAAGCGGCTTGCCGCCGCGCTGCTCATTTTCGTGGTTTTCCCCGCCGCCGCGGGCGGCTACTATTTCGGGTACAACGTGGGGGCGGTCTCCGTGTATGTCACCGACGACGAGATCGCGCAGTTCGCGCACCTCAACATCACGTTCTCCGAAATCCAGGTGAAGAGCTCGGGCGCCCTCACGCTCTCGCCGTGGGTCAGCATCGAGCTCGGCACCTCGACGGTCGACCTCGTGAGCCTCCACGACAACATCACCCAGCGCCTTGGGGTCTCGCGCCTCACGGCGGGCAGCTACTCCCAGCTGCGCGTCGTGGTCCAGTCGGCCGTGGGCGACCTCAAGGACGGCAGCAGCACCGCGGTCAGCGTGCCTTCGGGGGAGCTGAAGACGGATGCGCCCTTCACCGTGAGGGCCCAGAGCGAGATCTCGCTCGTGCTGCGCCTCCACCTTGTGCAGACGGCGGGCAACTACAACCTGCGGCCGGTTTTCGGCGGCGTGTCCACCGGCTAATGTGCCTGGCTTTCCCCCGACTGCCGAAACCCTTTGATCCTGGCGCCCCCATGGGCCCCCTGCAGCCAATGACCGCCCTGCGCGCCGCCTCCGACCTTGTCATCCCCGCTTCGACGGGCTCGCAGCAGGTGCTCACGGCGGCCCAGGTCGCCTCGATCCGCAAGTGGTGGGAGATCGCGCTTGTCGCGCCCGTGCGCGTCCAGCTTTTCGTCGACGGCGCCGGGTGCGATTCGTGCGAGGTGACGAGCCGTGTCCTCCAGCAGCTGCAGCAGGCCTCCGACAAACTCGCGGTGAATGTCACGCTCGCTGCCGCCGCGCGGCGCCACGGCGAAGCGTTTGACAAGCGCCCGGAAACGCGCGTGACGACGGCCAACGGGAACACGATCCGATTCTACGGCACCCAGGTCGGCGTCGAGGTAACCTCGCTCGTGCAGACGATCGCCGACGCCTCGCTGCCGTCGGCCCCGCTGCCGCCCGACCTCATCAGCCGCGCCCGCGTCATTGCGCCCGGCTCGTGGCTGCGTGTGTTCGTGGGGCCCGCGTGCACCCACTGCCCCGGGGCCGTGCGCGCCGCGGTGGCGCTTGCCATTGCGTGGAAAGAACTCAGCGTTGAGGTCGTGGGCACGGCGGACTTCCCCGACCTGGCCCGCGCGTTCAAGATCTCGTCGGTGCCCACGACCGTCGTCAACGGGCGCGCCTACTTTGAGGACCCGCGGTCCCCGTACGATGTGCTCGAGGCGCTCATCGCCAACGCGCTCCCGCAGTGAGCGGCCGCAGGACTACGGCGATTTTGCGAAGGCGTCGAGGCCCACTTCGAGCACGCGCGCGAGGTACCAGTTGGTCTCGGGCACCGCCCACACCGGCGCTTGTTCCTTCAGCTCGTCGACGGCGGCAACGTACGCGGGGTAGCTGCGGGGCGTCGGCGACGCGGGCAACTTCGCCCCGAGCGCGCGAAGCGCTGCAAGCGCCCGGGGGGTCCAAAGCGGGTAGCTCGGGTCGAGGAAATGCAGCACCGCCGACCAGCCTTCCACGGACATGCCCTCGGGCACCGCCTTTGCAAGCTCGGGGTAGCGCGAACCGGTGAGTTCGCGGTTGAGTTTGCCAAGCGGCGGCAGCGCCCGGCCGTCTTGGCGCCTGCCGACGAACGCGAGCACCCGGTCGAGGTCGCCCGCGCGGTAGGGGTAGCCCACCTGGTAGATCACGTGGTCGTAGGCGTATCCTTCCGGGGACGACCAGGCCTTCAGCACGCTCCCGCGAAGCGCGCGGAAAAAGGCGTCGTGGGGGCGGGCCTCACGCTTGCCTTTCGGCAATCCATGCCCCCTTGAAGACCTCGGCGAGCCGCTCGTCGTCTTCGGGGGTGGGGAGCGTCGTGCGAAGGTACTCGTCGTACGCGTCCTCCTTCATCGGCTTGCCGTCGGTCGTGTAGCACTTCGTCTTGTAGAGCCCGACGCGCCGCCGGTACCGCTCCGACGGGACCTCGAGCGGCGCGGTCCCGGCCGGCCGGTTCGCGTTCAGCCGCTCCACGATTTCGCGGATCTCGGCCATGTACAGCCCCTGGTTGTACTCGTTGATGCGCGAGGCGTCGACTTCGACCTCCACCTCGCCCTCGTCGTAGCGCCGCTTGAACCCGAAGTCGACGTTCTTCGCCGCCTTGCGCGAGAGCTCGCCGCCGAAGCAGTCCAGCGAGGTCGACACCCACCAGTTCACGCGCCGCTGCAGGATGTCCATCGGGACCTTGCCGGAGGCGAGCACCCGCCTGAGGCCCGTGACGCCGGTGCCCAGGTGGAACGCCTCCTCCTTCAGCATCGGCCCCATGCTCGCCGCAAGCGGGTAGAAGCCGCTGTGCAGCAGGCACCCCAGCTGGAATTTGCCGTCCCGGTCGAGGAACGTCGTGTAGCAGAAGAAGTCGAGCCAGTTTCGCACGGGGTCGTTGAAGGCCTGGAGGATCCGGTCGTTGTTCTGCGCGTTGCGCGAGAGCAGCCCTTCGGCCTCCTTCCACCCGTCGTCGCCGAAGTGCGAGACGAGGATGTGCGCCATCTGCCAGCCGTGGCGCATCTCTTCGACGTTCACGCGCACCATCGACTTCATGTCATAGGCGGTGGGCGCCTGCTCGAGCAGCTTCCGCTGCTGCTCGACGCTTGCAAATTCGGTGTCGCCCTGGATCGTGATGAGCTTGAGGAGCAGGTCGCGCGCCTCGGATTCGGGGTGGTCCTCGGGCTTCTTCCACTTCGGCTTGCCCTTGAAGCGGCCGAACTCGACGACGCCCGCCGGCGGCTCCGCGTACTTGGGCTCGAGCTTGAAGTCGCCGAGCAGGTTGCGCGGGTAGTGGACGCGGTCGACCCAGCCCTCGAAGTCTGCCTTCCATTGGTCGAACTGCGCGGAGGCAGCGGGGGCGGCCGTGTGACTCACCTCGTAGGGCCCTTTGCAGGGGATTCGGGCAAATAACTGGTTTGTATATACTTAGGCGCCCGCGGCACGGCATCCCGCGGCGGAGCCTCGACATGGACGGCGCAGGCGAGGTCCGCCAACGCCGTGGGCAGCGGCGTGCTGCCGGTTTTGGGTGGGCAAGCGCGGCGGTGGGCCTTGGCGCCGTCGGGGTCGCCCTGGCCCTTGCGCCCTGGTTCAACTGGACGACCGACGCGCTCTCCGACCTCGGCCACCCCCGCCACGAATCGGCGGGGGTGTTTGGGGCAGGCCTGCTGGCCTCCGGCCTGTTCTACGTCGACGCCGTCCTGCATGCGCGTCGGTCCTTGGGGTCGAGCCGCCTTGCGAAAGCGGCGGTCGGATTCCTGGTAGCCGGAGGCCTCTCGCTCTCGGCGATCGGTGTCGTGAACGAATCGTTTGGAGTCCCCCACTTCGTGGTCTCATTCACGTACTTCACCTTCGTCCCGCTCGGGATGTTCGTCCTCGCGCTCTGCTTGCGCGGCGTGGCGCCGCGCTTTGCCATCGTGACGGCGGCCATGGCGTTTGCTGCGGCGGCGTTTGCAATCTCCATCCTCACCGCGATCGCCTACGGTGCGCCGTTCCCGTCCCAAGCGATCCCCGAGATCATCGCAAGCGTGATCCTCGCGGCCTGGGCCGTGCTCGGGGGCTTTGCGCTCTACGCCGGGAAGTGGCCGGCGGTGGGCGGCGGCGGTTCTACTCCACGACCCCGCCCATAGGCTCCACGGCAAGGCCCTCCCTGCGCAGGCGCCTTATGATCACGTTGATCCCGACGCTGTCGCTTGCGATGTGCCCGGTCACGACGAGGTTCTTGCCTCTCTTCCCGAACTCGTCCTTGAGCCGCTTGAGGTGGCCCGGGTCAATGTGGATGTAGAACACCGTGTCGAGCCCGTTTCGAAACAGCGCGGACGCCACGGGGTAGCCGCCGTTGGTGCCGGCGCCGTGGACAAAGACCCATTTTCCAAGCGGGGCGGCCGGCGCGCCCATGCGCACGACGATCGGGTGCGGGGAGTGCGCAAACTCGGGCAGCTCCCGCAGGGCGCGCACTGCCGCCTGCACCTTTGCGCCCTCCTCGAGGCGGGCGGTCAAGTGGTCGCTCATCACGCGCCTTCCCACTTCGTCGGCCGGCGCGTGGATGTTCATGAACGGCATCCTCAGCAGCCGCGCGACGCTGGGCAGCCGGTCGTAATTCAGTAGGTGCGTCCGCGGTCCGTGCTCGTCTTTCAGCGCTGCGACCTCGGCCTGCGCCTGCGCTTTGGGCACGCCGGCCTTAATCATGATAAGCTGGTGCCGCTCGAGCACCTTGGGGAACCCGGCCCAGGTCGACCCGCCCGAAGGGTGGTGGGCGATGACCAGGTCGAAGCCGAGCTGCTTGGCCAGCATCAGCTCGCCGGAGTCGATGTCGATGCCGAACATGGCCCGCTTGAGATTCGACCCGGGCACCAGAATTTCGCTGTCCTCGGGGACGCGCTTCATCCTCGCCTCTTCGAGCGCGAGCGCCATCACGCGGTCGGTGTCCATGGCGGGGGATCGTCCCCGGAGCCAAAAGGCCTTCGCGGCCGGTCAGAGGAGCTCGGGCGGCAGGCTGGCCCCGAGCTTCTTGCGCTCTTCCTTCAGGCGGCCCTCGCGGTGGACCTTGGCGAGCACCGCGAGGCACGCCACGCCCATCCCGAGGATCACGGCCGAACAGATCTCGACGATGGGCAGGCCGCTGCGGACGTACACCCGCACGCCGTTGTTCCCGTAGGTGTTGCCCGTAAGGACGGGCGCGGCATCGTCCTCGCTGTAGGAGATTGCGGCCTGGTCGTTGTAGAAGAACGAGTTGTTGGACAGCGTGCCCGTTGCGCTCTCCAGGTACACGCCGTAGGTGTTCCCCTGGAAGATGCAGTTCTCGACGGTCACCTTCGACCCCTCGAGCGCCCACAGGCCCCACGAGCAGTCGGCCACGCGCGTGTTGAGCAGGACCAGGCTCGTGTTGCGCGCCTCGATGCAGTCGTCGTGGCCGCCGTGGACGGCGGAGTTGGACACCCTCGGGGAGGAGTTGCGGATGAGGAGCGCGTTCGAGTCGCCGCCCACAATGTTCGCGTGGTCGATGACAACAGCGTCCGAGTAGATCTCCAGGCCGCCGTTGTAGTTCTTGTTGACGGCGTCCCCCCAGAGGCCCGACACGGTGCTGTTGCGGATCTCCATGGCGCCCAGCACTTCGAAGGTGTAGTTGAAGGGCGGGTGCGCGGCCCGAAGCGTCGTGTTTTCAAGGACGAGCGTGCCGCCGGGCTGCACGAAAATTCCAAATTCGCCTTTGGCCGCGAGGTTCATCGAGACCGTGGAATTGACCCACTCCATCCGCTCGCCGGTGGCCACGAGCACGCTTCCGTTGAGGAGCAGGACTGCGCCGTCGTAGGTCGCGGCCGCCAAGATCGACGCGGAGGGCGTAGGCTCGAGCTGGATGGCCGTGGGCTGCGGCGTGCTAGCCGGCCCGCCCGAAAAAACGGCGAGCGAGATGAAAAAGTACACAACGAGGCCGACGACGAATGCGGCGGGGAGCCGGACATCGGGGCGCGACGGGACGAACTTCTCGAATTTCCGGATCGAGTACGCCATGTACGTGACGACGATCATCCCGAAGGGAGGGAGCAGGAGCCCCAAACCGGCGACCTGGGTCGCGAACGGCTCGTCTCCGTAGACGAGCACGACGCCGATGAGCGCTCCTACCCCGCCAAGCGCCAGGGCGATGCAGTAAAACATGTATTCAAGCCGCCGCGACCCGGACGTCGGCTGCTCGCTCTCGGGCAGTTTGATGAGGTACTCCGGGCGCCCAATCTTCACCCGGATGCTCTCGATCGCCTCGGGCATCCCCTTGATCCCTTTCCGGAAAGCGAAGAACTGGCCTTGCTTGGTCCGGAAAAGGTAGGTTTCGCCGTCGATGAAGTTGCGCCGCTCGGCAAGGCTGTCGAGTTCCCCGAAGGAGAAGAAGAACACGCGGCCTGAGAGGTAGTGCGGGACCTCGAAGCCGTTTTCGAAAACCCGCATCGGGGTGGTCACACGGGAGGCGTAAAGGAACACGACCGTGAAAACGCCGCAGAATAGGGCGACCAAAAGGGGGATGACCGCGAGGGTCGCCACGAACCGGCCGAGGGACGTGAACACCGGGAACGCGGCGAGCGACACCGCTGTGATGGCCCCGAGGACGACCGCGCCCTTCAGCATCGACCGGCCGCGCTTCCTGCGCTCTTCGGGGCTCTCTTCGAGGAGGAGCTTACCTTTCCCGGGGGCCACCGGGCCGGCGACGTGGGCCGTCATGAACGGGGCGGCCGCAGGCGGCGAGCCAAAGGCCGGCGGGAGCCGGGGGGCGCCAGGAGCGAGGGGCGCGCCGGCGGCAGCCGTCGGCGGAGCGTATTGGGGAGGCGGCATCCACGCTGGGCCGGGGGGCGCCCTCGTCGGGCCGCCGCGCGCCGCGCGGACCATCGCGTGGATGTACGCGTCCCCGCGCAGGATGCTCGACCAGAGCGTCTCCTGCCCCTGGTACACCGTCTTCCAGCGGTCGCCAAGCGCGCGCTCAAGCGCGGCCACAACGGCGCCGAAGTCGTGCTTGCGCGAATCGACCACGAGCACCAGGCCGCTCTCCGCTTCGATCTGGAGGCCCTTCCACGAGCGCGGGCTCGTCGTGAGGCCCGTAGGAATCGAAGAGGGCATCTCGAAGGTGACGGGGTAAATGCCGGAGACCTCTTGCACAGGCACGAAGCGCGGCTTGCCTTCGCGGCCCACGCAGAACTTTCCGTACACGCCGCGGTCGGTGACGACCAGGCCGTCGGGGCCGATCAAGCGGCCCGCGTAGAGGGTGGTGCCCGAACGCCGGGGCCGCGGGTGGGAGCGCTCGTACGCTCGAAACGCCGCCTTTACGAGGGCGGTCTCCGTCGAGTCGATCGCAACCCACGTGCGGCTGACCTTGCCGAACCGCTTCAGCCAGTACCACAAGAGGCCAGTAACGCCGAAGGCGATGAGGTAGCTGAGTGCGGTGATTGTGCTGACCATGGGGAATGCGGCCCTCCGGCGCCTTTCGGGCGGTGGCAGGCGCTTATCCGCGCCTCGCTGATAAAATGTGAGGGCCGGTGAACGCTTTGGTCGGCGCCCGCCGAATCATCGCCCTGCGCGGCGCAGCACCGCAAGCGCGCTCGCGGTGATCCACCGGCTCGGCTTTCCGGGGGCCTCGAGGCCGAACGCGTAGAAGCTGCGGCGCACCGGGTAGTCCGGGTCGTCGGTGTCGGGGTGCAGCGCGTCGAGGTCCCACGTCCCGTCGCGATTGCGCTTCCCTTCGAGGAGGTCGAGCGCAGGCTTCAGGCGGCGGTCGTCGCCATACCCCAGGCGGGTCATGAAGTCCAGCCCCACGAGGAAGTCGTAGTAGTAGTGGACGGGGAAGTGCGTCCGCCGCCACGGCGCGTACGGCGCGGCGCCTTCGCGCAGCAGCCCCCGCTTGAGGTAAAACTCGGCGCCGCGTTCGACCGAGGCCTGCACCGCGGGCGACCGCTCGCTCTCGGGGATCGCCGCAAACGCCGCCATCCCTTCCCACCCGTCCAGGGTGCCAACCGTCGAGGGGAAGCAGTGCCACCCGCCGTCCGCCTTCTGGTGGCGGACGATCCACTTGATTGCTTTCTGGACGCGCGGGTCGTGGAGGCGGCCGAACTTCGTCAGCATTTTCACGGAGTTCCCCGTGTGGCAGATCTCGCCTCCGCCCCTCGCAAATCCGAGGCCTGCGACGGGGTGGGCAAACCGGCGCACGTAGAGGTCGATGGCCTTCTTGACGCGCGGGTGCGAGCCGCTCATCCCGAGGTCGCACAGCGCAAGCAGGCACCAGGTTGTTGCGATGTATTTCGGGCGGTAGAGTTCGGATCGCGATGTGCCGGGGGTTTCCCAGTGGCCGTCCGGGTGCTGGCGGGCCAGGATCTGCGCGGCCCAACCTTTGCGCCCGTTGGCCCTGCGAGCGGCCGCGACGGCAGGATCACCCGGGGGGCGGGCAAGAACGTCTTGCAGGACGCGCAGCTTCACGGCCGGGTCGGCCTGGGGCGCAAGCAAAAAGGCGCGCAGCGCCCGCGGGATCGACACAAGGGCTCCAATGCACGAGGCGATAAAAGGCTGGGGCCGACGGGCCCACGCAACGGCTATGGGGCGGCGACGCGGTTAGCGCGCAGGCGGCGAGCGCTCCTGGAGATTGCCTAGGGTGACTCGCTTGGAGCCCTGGACCCTCGAGGACATGGGGCTCATGCGCCGCATCAACGAACCGCAAATGACGGAATTCACCGGCGGCCCCGAAACGGACGAAAAGGTCACGCGCCGCTTCCAGCGGTAGGTCGTCGCGCGGACGCCGAAGGAGCGGGCGTTCAAGATTGCACTTGGCCCGGAGGGCAAGGCGGCGGGCTCCATCGCCTTTTGGGAGATGGAGTGGCGGGGCTCGACCCCCTACGAGACCGGGCGGGCGGTCCTCCCGGAATTCAAGGGCCGTGGCGCCGCGACGGACGCAATACGCGCGCTGATTGCCCTGGCGCGCGCGGAGTGCACCCACCGGTTCCTTGTGGCGTTTCCCAAGACGCACCACGCGGCGTCGAATGCGATCTGCAGGAAGGCGGGGTTCGAGCTCATGGGGGAAACCGAGTTCGAGTACCCGCCCGGCCACAAGATCCGGTCCAACGAGTTGCGGTTTGACCTGTGGGGGAAGGAAACGGCCCCGTGAGGGCCCCCCCCCCCAAGCGCGCCGCGTGGCTCACGCGAGGCGGCGGCGGCGCACCAGCGCGAGGCCCGCGACGGCCGCCACGGCGGCGAATGCCCACGCGCCCTCGAACCCAGGCAGGAAGCCCTTCGGAGGCGGCGCGGTCGTTGCGGCCGCCACCGTCACCGTGATCGTCGAGGAGTTCGTGGAAAGCGCGATGTCCGAGTGGTCGTTGTTGGAGATCTCGACCCGGATCGTGTGGGTGCCCACCGAGAGGTTCGTAAGCGTCGCGCTCGTGGTCGAGAGCATCTGGACGAGCACACCGTCGACGAGCACGTGCAGGTGCCCTGCGCCGGCGGCGTTCACGGAGGTAGACCCGACCACGACAAGCGTGAAGTTCGACAGCGCGAAGGTTAGGTCCAGGGTGGTGCCGGTGATGTTCGCGCCGTTGGCCGGGGAGGTGAAGCGGACGGAGGGGACTGCGCCGACATGGACGGTCACCTGGGCGACGACGTCCATTCCAAGTTCGGAGTGGTCATTGTTGTAGAGTTCCACCTTGAGGGTGTGGTCGCCCACCGCAAGTCCGGTAAGGTCGAACGAACTTGTCGCGCTGAACCCCGAATAGACATCGTCCACGAAGACATGCCAGTGGCCCTCGCCGGCGACCGGCGCCTGGCCAACATGCGCCGCGGAGAGCGTGAAATTCGTGACAAGCACCGTGAGTGCCGTGGCGTTCCCGTAGATGATCGCCCCTGGAGAGGGGCTGAGGAGCCTGATCGACGGGACAAGCCCCCCGACCGAAAAGGTGACCTCGTCGGTAACCGGGGCCGCAAGCGCGTTGTGGTCGTTGCTGACGAGTTCAACCCGCACGGTGTGCGACCCGGCAGAAAGGCCCGTCACGACCTCCGAAAGCGACGCGCTCATCGTAAAGAGCGCCCCGTCCAGGTAGAGGTGCCAGTGCCCCTGGCCGACCGCGTTTGCGGCGGTCCCGACCGGGATCAGGGTGAAGTTCGCGACCGTGACCGTCACGGCGGTAAAGTTCAATGGGACCGTCGAGGCCGCGGCCGGCGCGGTGATTGCGATCCAGGGGGCCCCCGCGGGCACGGTCACGGTTACAGAGTCGAACGCGGGCCATGTAAGGTCGGAGTGGTCGTTGTTGTGCAGTTCCACGGAGAGCACATGCGTCCCCGGCGCCAGGTGAACCGCGGTGGCGCTAAGCGTTGCCCCGTAGCCCGTGTAAACGCCGTCGACATACAGGTGCCAGTGGCCGATCCCGGCCTCGGGCGGCTGGCCCACCTTCGAGCCGTCGAGCGTGAAGTTCGCGACCGTGAAGTTGAGCACGACGGAGGACGAATTGACCGTCGAGGATGCCCCAGGCGAGGTAATCGTCACCTTGGGGGCCCCGGACGGGACGACGATCCGCAGGAGGTCGAACGCGGGCCAGGTAAGCGCGCTGTGGTCGTTGTTGTGGAGCTCGATCGTGATGACGTGCGGCCCCTGGGAGAGGTCGCTCACCATCGAAACGAGGTCGGCGCCGTACCCGATGTACACGCCGTCGACGAGGACATGCCAGTGGCCGGTGCCGGCCTGCGGGGCCTGGCCGACCTTGGAGGCGTCCAGCGTGAAGTTGCCGACGGTGAACTCCGCCTCGACGCTCGCGGCGTTCACGGTGGAGGGGTCGGCAGGCGCGGTGATCGTCACGCGCGGCGCGTTGGCAAGGACCGTGAAGATCGTGAAGTCGACGACCCGTGGGGTGAGCTCGGTGTGGTCGTTGTTGCGCAGCTCCAGGACAAGCGTGTGCGTCCCGACGGCGAGGTCGCTGAGCGGCAGCGGGTTCAGCGCCGCCGGCCCGAGGAAGACGCCATCGAGCCATGCGTGGTAGTGGCCGCGCCCGGCCACCGCCGGCTGGCCGACTGCATTCGGGTCGATGGTGAAGCCGTTCACGGTCATGGGCACATACACGGAACTCGCGTTCACGTTGGCCTGGAACAGGCTGAAGTCGATCTTGAGTTCGGGCGCCGACGGCGCGATGGTGATGTAGATTTCGTCGTAGACGACGGGCACAATGGCCGTGTGGTCATTGTTGAACAGCTGGACGCGCAGGGCGTAGGACGCGCCGGGGGTGAGTTGGGTGACGTTGTAGAAATCGGTCGTCCCGTAGAAGAAGTACGCGCCGTTCACGAGCACATGGTAGTGCCCTTCGCCGGCGGCGGCCGCCTGTCCTACGGCGGCGGGGTTGTAGGTGAAATTGTCCTTAGAGATTTGAAGTTCAACGGAGCTCGAGTTCCAGCTCGTGCTCCACCCGGGCGAGACGATGGCCACGCGCGGCGCGCCGGCCTGGATGGTGACATTCACCACTGCATTGGCGCCGATGAGCGTGTGGTCGTTGTTGGCAAGTGCCACTGTTAGCACGTGGGCGCCCGCCGGGACGTCGGCGAGGAACGTCGAGGGGACAAAGTCGTACTTGATGTACGCGCCGTCAATGAAGAGGTGGAAGTGGCCCTCGCCAGCGACGGCCGCCATGCCGACGGCGGACCCGTTCATGGTGAAGTTCTGGATGTCGAGCGTGATGGGGACGGTGCCCGAGTTGATCGTGGCGCCCTCCGAAGGGGACGTGATCGAGACCGCGGGGGCTGCGCTTGCAGCGGCGGCAAGGACGGCGAGAGCGGCGAGCGCAAGCAGCGGGGCCAGCAAAATCGGAAGTCGGCGCGTGGAGTTGGATGGGCCCTTCACAGTTCGTTTCTTGGAATCGACGGTTGATTGCATGTTGCGCATTGGTTTATTCCCCCGGCTCAACCCCAAACGGGGCCGATGTCCTTGCGATGCCAATCCGCCCCCCGTATTTGTAAAGGCGGAAAATGGCCCGGGCACTTTTGGAATTTCTAACATGCGGAAAGAGATTCGCGATTCGGCGGGCCAGCAGGGGCCGAGGGCAAGCAATGCGACGCTGAATCACGGCGGTCGCCGTCGAGGGGAACGGCGACTCAAAACGGCGAGGATGGCGATGCTTGTGAGCGTCGCGGCCGCAAGCGAGGCGAACACAAGCAGGTTCGAAGAGGGGGGCGAGGCGTTGACACTCGCGTGCCCTTCGTACAGGCGGCCGGTCGCTTTGTCGGTGAGGTGCGCCGTCACGTTGTAGGAGCCGGGCGCGGTGTACGTGTGCGTTGTGTTTTGCCCGAAGCCATCCGCCCCGTCCCCATATTGCCAGTGATAGGAAAGTTGCCCCGCCGTTCCCTTCGCGCTGGCGTTGAAGGTGAACGAACGCGGCGGCCCCCCGGGGACCGGCCCAAGGCGGACGGAGACGGTGACGGGCGGCCACCCGGTCACGTTGACGCCCGCGCTCGGGGGGGGTCACTTGGCCGGCGCGATGTTTTGGTTGTGGCGGAACAGGTTCTGCGGGTCGTACTTCGCCTTGACCTTGCCCAGCCGGGTGAAAGCCGTTCCGTAATTGGAGGAAACCCGGTCCTGGTCGTCGCTGGCTGCGAAATTGATGTACCCGCCCTTCTCGGAGTGCGGGGCGAGCGCGGCGTAGTAGTCCTTCACCCACTTTGTGTTGGCCTTGTTCTGGGCGGGGTCGGGCCACATCCCGGCAATGACCGTCGCGTACTTCGCCTCGCGGTGGCCAAACGCCGTTGCCCCCGGCGCGACGTCGTGGACGGCGCCGTTGATCGGGTAGATGTGCATCGTCGAGTTCACCACGGGAATCTTCGGCCCGTGCTTGAGGTGCGCCGCGATCGCCTCGTCGTTGAGCTCCTTTACGAAGACGGCCTTCCAGTAGTGCTGGAGGCCCGGGGGCACGAGCCCGTCGAAGGCCCCATTCAGCGCATCGTAGGGTACGGGACCGACGGCTTCCGCGACGACCGGCGCCGCCTCACGCAACGGGGCGATGGCCTTCTTCGCCTCCGCGGGGGCTCCCGTCCAGCACACGACCATCGCGCAGAGGGTGTCCCCATGGCGTTCCTTGGGGATGAACGGGAGCGGAGGGGCGATCTGCCACGCGAAGAAAGCGCCGAGTTGGCGGGGTGCCTTGGTGATGTAGCGATCATAGGCGCGAAGGACCTTCTCCGCGTCCGCCACCTCGAAAAAGATCGGCCCGCCCACGACCATGTCCACGGGGTGGAGTCGGTAGTTGAAGCTGGTAACGACCCCGAAGTTTCCCCCGCCGCCGCGAAGGGCCCAGAAGAGGTCGGAGTGCTCCTTCTCGTTTGCCGTGACGAAGGAACCGTCGGGGAGGACCACGTCCGCGGAGCGCAGGTTGTCGAGAGAGAGCCCGTGGCCGCGCGTTAGGTAACCAATGCCGCCGCCCAGGGTGAGGCCGGCAATGCCGGTCGTGGAGATGATCCCGCCCGTCGTGGCAAGGCCAAACGCGTGCGTTGCATGATTGAAGTCGCCCCACGTGCAGCCGCCCTCCGCCTGGACGGTTTTCGCGGAGGGGTCGACGCGGATCCCGCGCATTCGGCTCAGGTCGACGACCAGCGCTCCGTCGGCGGTCCCGAAACCCGGGACGCTGTGGCCCCCCCCGCGGACGGCAATACTAAGCGAGGCCGCCCGCGCCGCCTTGACCGAGGCGATGACATCCGCCACGCCGGCGCAGCGCACGATGATGGCTGGCCGCTTGTCGATCATGGCGTTGTAGACCTTTCGGGCCTCGTCGTACCGCCCGTCGCCCGGGGCGATGACCTCGCCCCGCACCTGCCCTTGCAGTGCCTTTTCATCGATGGTGCTCATCCGCGTGCGCCTCTTTAGTCACGTAGGGCAAAGGCTTGGATATAGGTTGGCAACCAAAATTTCGTGGAGCCTGAGCCTCCAGCCCGCTTGCTCTGCGTGATGGATCGCGGTCTCGGGGCGTGGCGGCGCATCGCAGCCATCGTCCCTCCTCGCCCTCAGGGCGGGGCCCAACGGCCCCGCTTACGGACCGACGCCGGTCCCAAGCGCTTCGGCCCCGTAGGACTCGTCGCGGTGGGCAAGCCGAGGAACACGCACGACCTGCCGCTCGGTACCCGGCACGATCAAAAGAACATAGGAGCACGGCCCCCGTTGAGGAAGATGAATGGGCCCGGCCGGGCCCACGCGAAATGCGGTTCGACTCGGATTGGCGGGGGCCGCGACCTGCGCGGGGCCAAGGGTGTGCGCAGACACCGTACGAAATTGCAATCGTTTACCATGCGCATTAATCTGCTTGAAGTCTGCCAAATGACAGATTTACGCAACATATTTGCACATTAAGGATTGATGCGAGAAATGACATGAAATTAATGATAAGTCTTATATCCATAGGAATTAGTCATCAAAACATAGTATGGCGCACTTGCACGCCCGCTATGCGCCGCTGCTCGCCCAGCCCTTCATCACCACGGCGGATGCGCTGGTCGCATACGGCGGGGACCGCCGGGCCGCGGCCCGGGCCCTTGACTGGCTGCGCCGCCGCGGCCAGATTCGGCAGGTGCGCCGTGGCCTCTACATCCCGGTTCCGTTTGGAACGTCACGCGGAGGGTTCACTTGGGACCCCTACCTCGTCGCGTCGGGAATCCGTACACGCTACGCCATCGCGTTCCACAGTGCCTTTGTCGTGCATGGGGTCGCCCAAAACCCAGAAGAGTCGAGGGTTCACGTTGCGACCCCGACCCGATTCGCACCCTTTTCGTTCCAGGACGTGTCCTTTGTCCCCTACGGGATTTCGGCGAAGGGCTTGCAGCGCGCCTCCGCGCGGACGGTCCGCGAGGGGGAGCCGCTCTCGGTGACGCGCCCCGAGTGGACGATCGCGATGTGCTGCCGCCTCGTCGCCCGGGGGGGCGGGTTCGAGGAGATCTATCACAGCACGAGCGGTTTCCGAGCGATCGACCCGCGGGAACTGTTGGAGGCGGCGCGCGCCCAACGCACCGCAGGGGTCCTCAACCGCGTTGGCTTCCTCGCGGCCTGCCTGCGGGAATCGTGGAGGCTTGACGCGAGCGAGGTTCGGGCCTTCCGCCAGGGCGCAAGCGCCTCCCCGGTGGCGTTTGATGCGGAGCCCCACGACCGTCTCTACATCCCCGAATGGAAGGTCTACATCCCCCGCGGCGTGAGGGAGTTGGTCGGACGTGCCTAGCTTGACGATCGACCTCGGCACGGTGGACTCTGTTTCCAGGGCGACCGGCTTTCGCCGAGGGTCCGTGGAGAAGGCGCTGCGGCTGGTGGCCCTCCTCGACGAGATCTCGAGGGACCGTTTCCTCGGCCCGCGAGTTGTCCTCAAGGGCGGGACGGGCCTCAACCTTTTCTACGGCGGCCTGCGGCGGCTCAGCATCGACGCCGACTTGGACTACATCGGCGCCATCGATTTGGCGGGAATGAAGGCGGAGCGCCCCCAAGTGCTGACGGGGATCGACGAAATTGGGGAGGCCCTCGGCTATCGCGTGAGTCGGTTGAAGGACGGGCACGCCGGCACCGTGACGCACTTCCGCTACCCGTCGCTCACGGGGGGACGCGACCTTGTCAAGGTCGACCTCAATTTCCTCGAACGGGTGCCCGTTCTCGGCCGAATCGAGCGGCGCGCTCCGAACAGCGCCTTGAGGTTCGAGGGAGTCCGAATCCCGTGCCTGCCTTCGGACGAGCTTGCAGGGTCAAAACTTGCGACGCTTTGTCTTCGCGGCCTGCCTCGTGACTTGTACGATGTCGCCAACTTTGGGTCATTGGATCTGGACGCGGCAACGGTTCGAAAGGTGGCGCTCTTTCATGGGTTCATGGCCGACTTGGAGCTTGCCGGCCTGGACATCGACCGCGCCTCGCGTGTTGGCGCCAAGGCGCTCCGGAACAAGGTGCAGGCCATGTTGTCGTCCGACACGCCCCTGAACCGCGATGCGGTTGTGGAGCAAAGCCGCCCATGGACCGACGCGTTGCTCCCTCTAAAGAAGGACGAGGAGCGATTTAGGGCGCGCCTCAAGGAGGGGGTCATCGAGCCACGTCTGCTTTTCGGACACACTCCTGTTCACGCGCGCCTGGCCGAACATCCGGGGCTCTTGTGGCGGCTCCAGGTGACGCGAGAGCGGGGCTGAAGGGGAAGAGAAGTGGGCTCGGCCGGGCCCACCGGAAAACCGGTTCGAGTCGGCGGGCTCCCCCGAACGTTGGCGAGGGCCGGGAACCGTCGTGCGGTCCGCCTTGGTCGGACGGCGAAACGTTTTCTCCGGAGGCCGGCCAAACGGCGGACATGGCGACCGAACGTCCCCGGGACCACGCGGCCATCGATGCGCGGCTTTATCGCGGGTTCGCCACTTGCAGGGGGATACTGCGGCGGCGGCCATCGCCCGTGAAGTCAGGATTCCCGAGGAAGCGCGCGTTGAAGATCGGACGGGTCGGTGCTTTTTGTGAACCTACCTTCGAAGGTCTTGCCGTTGGTGGTCCTCCTTCTCGTCGAGCGGATCGCCGAGTTGTTTTACATCCCCGGAATGGGCGTCGAGACGAGACCGCAGTCGGCCGTTTCCGGCGCGACGGCCGTGATTGTCTTCGGCGGGTTCCTGGTCTCCACGGTGATTGCGATCGTCGGCCTCGTGGCCGCCAAGTCGCGGCCGCGACTCACCGCCTACTGCGCCGTCGTCGTCTCCGCAGTTTTTTTCGTCACGCTCGCCAACGACCTGTTTTCGCATGGGGGTGGCGGGGGGCCACCGGGCGGCGTCCTCGCGTTGGACGCGCTGGTAGGCGCCGTTGTGGTTCTCCTGCTTTTCTTCGCGGTTCGGATGTTGCGCGCGGAGCCATCGGCCGCGGCCGTGGGCCCCCCTCCAGGTCCCCATGGAACCTAAGGAAGCTGCAAGGCGCCGGTTGGCAACGAGAATGGGTTCGGCCGGCCCCCCCGGAAGCGGTTCGAAACGCAACGAGTTTCGGAAGTTTGATGGACGGGGAGCGCAGAATTTCGTTAGGTACTCCCGTGTCGCCCGCCCGCTCATCAATCCGTGGGGCCTCACGACCGGCGCGACGGACATCCCCTCTCCATCAACCACCTTAGGCACCAAAGGCCAATAGGGGCAGAATTGAATGTAAGCCCGGATGGCCGCAATTGGTCCCGGACGGGAAGGGCCGTCCGCGTCCGATGCGGGCACGGCGGCGGGCGGCGAGGTTCCCGTCCTCGGCCTGCGCCCCAACCGGCAACAGTTCGCGCTCCTCGTGCTCGTGAATGGTTTCGTCGGCGCGGCCGTCGGGTCAGAGCGCGCCGTCCTTCCGCTGTTGGGTTCGCAGGTTTTCGCGTTGACCTCCAGCGCGGCCGTGCTCTCGTTCATCGCGACCTTCGGACTTGCGAAGGCCGCTTCGAACCTTTTGGCGGGGCCGTGGTCGAACCAAGTGGGCCGGAAGCGCGTCCTTCTCATCGGGTGGCTGGTGGGCCTGCCGGTTCCGCTCATCCTAATCCTCACCCCTCCTCCGCACTGGTGGCTGATTGTCGCCGCCAACGCCCTGCTCGGGGCCAACCAGGGCCTGTGCTGGTCCATGACCGTGATTGCCAAGATCGACCTCGTCGGCCCGACCCGCCGCGGGCTTGCGCTTGGCCTCAACGAGTTTGCCGGGTACCTGGCGGTGGGGGGCGCGGCCTTCGCAACGGCGTTCCTCGCCTCCGCCTATGGGGTGCGCCCCGTTCCATTCTTGTTCATGCTGGGTGCCATCGTCGCGGGCCTCACTGTTTCGGCGCTCGCAATCCGCGAGACGCTTCCGTTTGCACGAGCGGAAGCGCAGGACCACGAGCAGCCAGTTGCGGCGCCCTCGTTCCGTTCGAGCTTTCGAAAAGGGTCATGGTCCGACCGGACGCTCTTCGCCTGCGCTCAGGCGGGGCTCGTGAACAACCTGAACGACGCGGCCCTCTGGGGGCTCGTCCCCCTGCTCCTCCTCACACGGACCTCGGACATCACCTCCGTGGGCACGCTGGTGGCCCTGTACCCTGCATCCTGGGGACTCGGACAATTGCTGACGGGTGCCGCGAGCGACCGGTTTGGCCGCAAGGGGTTCATCGTGGGCGGGATGCTGCTGCAGGCTGGCTCGATCGCGCTCCTTGTGATCGGCCCGGGCTACCTGGAGTCGGCGGCCGCCATGCTGGGTCTGGGCATCGGCACGGCCGCCGTGTACCCCACGCTCCTGGGGGCCGTCAGTGACACCGCTCACCCCGCCGAGCGCGCGGCCCTCGTCGGGGTCTATCGCTTCTGGCGCGACCTGGGGTACCCCGCGGGGGCACTGCTCGGGGGGCTCCTCGCCGACAAGTTCGGCTTCGCCTTGAGCCTATGGACGGTCGGCCTCCTGACTGCGCTCTCCGGCCTGATATTTGCGGCCGTGGGGCGCGAGACACTGCCCCGGCCCGCCTGAGGGAGCCGTGCGTTTGCACGATGCGGGGGCTGTAAGGCCTCCAGAACGGAGCCAGCAGGAAGGGAAAATGAGCTCGGCCGGGCCCACCGGAAAACCGGTTCGAGTTGACTCCGAGGGCTCCGGTTCGAGCCGGGACTCAACATCCCACGTCCACCGCGTGCAACGCGGCCGCGCATCCGCGGATGCGGGGGGCGGGGTGCCCCCTCCTCCGGGTCGAGGGATGATTCCCCTCCCTCCGGGCCGGACGTCCGCCGCCGGGCGAGAGCAGACGAACCATAAGATTAATCGTTTCCATTGACTCCATTGCTTCGATGGCTTCCAAGGGCACCCTCACCACAATCCCGGTTCACCGCCAGACGCTCGAGCGCCTCCGCGCGTACAAGGTCGGCGGATCGTCCTACGACGACCTAATCAACGACCTGCTCGCCGCGCACCCACCCGAGGAATTTTTCCTCGAGCACGTGCGGCGCCTTCGGGGAGAGAAGCGCCGCCCTTGGCGACAGATCAAGGATGACCTCGGCCTATGAGGTGGCCCCTTGTGTCCGTTCGTGGTCCTGTTCACGTCGAGCGCCGAGCGTGAATTCCGGCGCCTTCCGCGTGGCGTGCAGGCGCGGTTCTCGGACGCCTTCGCCATGCTTGAGGTCGACCCACGGCGGCGGCGCTCGGGATGCGATGTACGGATGCTCTCGGGAGTCGCCAACGCTTGGCGGCTCCGGGTGGGGGACTACCGGGGCATTTACGCCATCGAAGGCGGCGACGTCGTGTTCACGAGGTTCGGACACCGTCGCTCGGTTTACGGATGAGCCGCCCCCTCAAAACGGCCTTGCGGGCCGCGCCAAGGGAGGGTGAATGGGCTCAGCCGGGCCCACTTGAAAACCGGTTCGAAGTGCGTTGCGTCGCGCCCCGGCCCCCGGCTCTTCGGCGCCCGGCGCGCCGCGCATCGACGGCCCCCCTGAGGTAACGCAAGTGTTATTGCGGCCCGCCGCCTCTGCACGTCGGGGTCTGGCGGGCCGTGGTCGACACTTTCTATGCGTTGGTCGACTCCATCGGCGATTTGCTCCCGGATCAGATGCGCGACTTCATCCTCGAAGGGTACGACCCGCGTGCTGTCGTCGACGCGACGGCAGCCCCCTACGGTCCGGGACCCGGGGGCGGCGGCACCGACCCTTACGGCCCGGGACCGGGGGGCGGCGGGACCTACCTAAACGTGGCGCTCCTCTCCGGGCTGCGGCCCGACGGTTCGTGCATCTGCTTTGCAACGGTCAAGAATGTCGGGTCGACGATCGTCCCCGGGTTTTCCCTCCAGTGGGCAATCACGGAACGATTGCCCGACTAACGTTGACGGTGCGGAGGAATCAAGATGAAGCTGTGGGTCGAGCATGACCGGTTCGGGAAGATCCATGCGGTAAGCGTTGTGGATGCCCAGTCGCCCTTCCGCATTGTCCCTGTCGCGCGCGCCGGGTGGATAGTGAGCGAGGTCGACGCCCAGGGACTCACCGGCAAGCCAGGGAGTGCCACCTTCACCCGGGGCGTGCAGCGCTTCATGAAAGCGTGGACCGTTGAGGTCGGAGAGGCACGGCTTGTGAAGAAGAGCGGCCAGAAGAAGGGGCGCGGGAAAAAGCGCTAGCGGGCGGCAAGCGCCCGTTGCCGCTTCGGCGGTCTGTCGTGGGCGTTGGGACAGGGGTCGGTAAAAGCCATTAGCTCGCCGGGCTGAGCGGAACCCGTGAGCGCGTCGTCGGCCCTGGTTGGCCGCGCGGAAGAAATGAAGCGGATCCGCGCCGCGTTCGAAACCGCCACGGAAAGGCGCGGATCGCTCCTGCTCCTCCACGGTCCCCCCGGGATCGGCAAGACGAGGCTCGCCGACGAGGCGGTGGCGGAAGCCCTGCAACTCGGTTTCCTTGCGGGAAAGGGCACCGCGCTGCGCGAGGCGGCCGGGCTCTACACGCCCTGGTCGGAGGCACTCGATTCGGCAGGGCTCCGCGACCTGCTGAGTGAAGAGCCTCCGCCTCGGCTGCTGGCCGTCTACCTCTTGGCCGAGGCCGGCACGGTCGCGGCCCGGGCCGAGCGGCCAGGGTTTTCGCAGGACGGCACGCACCTTGCCATGATGCTCAACAACGCGGGGGAATTCCTGCGCGACGCGCTGGGGCCGCCCGACGAAAGGGGCCGCGGCGACGTGCTGCGCTTTGGCGTCGCGGCAGGTTCCATCTCCGTCGTCCGAAACGACGGCTTCGGAGTGCTCGCCGTTTTCGCAGGGCAGGAGACCCCCCTCTTCCTGCGGGACCTGCGGCACCTGGCGGAGAAGCTCGCGAGAGCCGGCGCCACCGACCTCAAGGGATGGGACGGCAACAAGAAGGTGGGCGCAAGCTTCGAGCCGGCCCTTCGCGCCTTGCTGAACTCGGGCAAGTACGACGGGATCGACATCGCCGCCGACGGCCGGGCACGCAAGCTCAACCTCTTCGACAACGTTCTGCTCGGGCTCCGCAACGCGACCCACGAGCGGCCCATATGCCTCGTCCTGGACGACGTCCAGTGGGCGGAGCCTTCGAGCCTTGGGTTGCTCCACTACATCGCTCGCAACACGAGAGAGGACCCCGTCGTGGTCATCGCGGCCTACCGAATCGAGGCGGCCGAGGGCTCCGAGACCTTGCAGAAGGCGCTCGCGCACCTGTCCGCCGAACACTTGGGCACGGAGCTGCCCGTTGGCCCGCTGCCGGCCGGCGAGGTCGGCAGGCTCACCGCCGAATTGCTCGGGGGCCGCAAGCCCCCCGAGGGACTCGTGGCCTTGCTTGCCAAGGAGACCGAAGGAAACCCGCTCTTCATCGTGGAGGTGGTCCGGCAACTGGAGCAGGATTCGGCCCTTCGCGTCAGCGAAGACGGGGGTGCGGTACACCTCGCCCGTGCGCTCGAGCACCTGCGGATTCCTGCGCGGGTGGGCGAGGCCATCGGACGACGGCTCGCCAAACTGGGCCGAGAGGAGCGCGACCTGCTGGAGGCGGCCTCCGTCTGTGGGACGCGCTTCTCAGGGGGGCTGGTGGCGCAGGCCCTGGATATGCCCGAACTGCACGTCCTCCGCACGCTGAACGCGGTGGCCCGCGAGCAGGGGATCCTCCGCCCTGACGGCGGTGGGTGGCGTTTCGAGCATGTGGTGGTTCGCGAAGTGCTGCGTGAATCGATCTCCCTCGAGTTGCGGCGCTTGTACCACCGGAAGATCGCCGAGGCGCTGCAGGCGCGCGGGGGCCCCTCGGACGACATCGGGGAGCACTTTGCGATGGCAGACGACCGTCGGGCGGTCGACTTTCTCCAGGCGTCGGCACGGGAGGCGATGGACCGTGGCGCCCCCGAGGAGGCGGCCGTGCTGCTCGTCCGGGCGCTTGACCTCGCCCCGACTGAGGCAAGAGCGCCGCTCGAACTCGCGGTCGCCGACGCCCTCGAGTTGCCCGGGCGCCACGATGAGGCGCTCCTTGCGCTTGGGCGGGCCGAATCGGTGGGCGCGGACAAGGTGGAGTGTGCGATCCGGCGTTCAAGAATCATGCGCAGGTCCTTTCGGGGAGCCGAAGCGATCGCCGTCGTCGAGGCGGCCCTCCCTCGAGCGGCGCCGCCCGAGGCCTGCCAGCTGCTTGTCATCCAGTCCACGGCGCTGCGCGACCTCGGGCGCCACAAGGAAGCCCGTGCAGCAGCGGACCAGGCCTTGAAGCTGGTCGCCCCGGGCGACGACCTCACGCGCGCGCGAGCCCTCGCTCAGCGCGGGTGGGCGCTGCTCAGCTTGCTCGAAGAGGCGACAGGCCTCGAAGAATTCGAAGAGGCGATGGGGCTCTTCGAAGCGCATGGCGACCGCCTCGGGATGATCAACGGGCTCACGGGCGTTTCGGAGATCTTGATGCGGCGGGGACAGTTCGATGAAGCGGTGGCGCAACGGCAGCGAGCCGTCGACCTCGCCGAGGCCGCGGGCGACCGCTACAACCTCGTGTGGATGTGTGTCAACCTCGGCTGCCTCTTCGATGAAATGGGCGACCTGGACGCGGCGCGTGAACAGTTCAAGCGGGGGATCGAGCTCTCCGAGGCCGCCGGCGATCGGGGGCTCCAAGCTGCGCCGCGCATTTGGCTGGGGTCTGTGATGCGCGAGACCGGCCAGTCCGACGCTGCCATCGAGATGCTGGAGCTGGGGACGTCGGCAGCCCAGGAAGTCCGCCTGAAGAATTGGCTCTGTTTTGGCTACACGGAAACCGTGCACGCGCTCCTCGCGCAAGGCAAGACCGCAGAGGCGGCGGTGGCGCTTGAGCGCGCGCGGGCCGCTTACGACGAGGCCGAGACCCGCATCGGAGTCGACTACTGGCGGGCGAAGGGCGCCCTCAGCGCCACGGAGGGCCGGGTGGACGATGCCAATGCCGCATTTGCCGAGGCGATCCGGATGAGCGAGCGCGGCTCAGCGTATTCCGAGCGGGGGCGGGCCGAACAAGAGTGGGGCTCGTACTTGGCAAAGGCGGGGCGAAAGGGGGAGGCGGCGGCCCTGCTGGAGCGGGCGGCGGCCCGCTTTGATTCCTGCGGGCTTGCCCGGCGCGCGGCCGGTGCCCGGGCGGACCTAGCGCGTCTGCATCCGCCCGCGTGAGTGCCGCCGGCGCGGGCCTGCGCTCACGAAAGAATGAGGAAGGAAATGGGCTCAGCCGAGTCCGAAACGTCCAAGCGAGACCCGAGAGGCCAGATTTCTTGGAAGCTTGGTCACGGACCTTGCCCGGTCAGGCTATTGGATGAGGGATTTTGGGTGGAAACGTAGGCAGATACTCGCGGGTCATTCCGGAGCAGATCCACGTACCAGGGAAATTGCTCGGGGGCCGCATACACGTTGCCGTAAAGGACGTGCGCAAATGCAGGAATGGTCGGGGCCAGTTGACCGCTTGTGCTCGGGGGGAGAGGAAGCCCCGGCTTCACGAAGGCAATCTGCAGCGAATCAAGCTCGGGTCCCACCACCCCAACAGATGCGAGGTAGGGCCCTGGCCCGGGGATGTTCCCCTGGAGCAAAACGCTGTAGCGATCGACGGGGAAGGATCTGCTCGGCACCGGACCCGTCCCCGTAGAAGCAGAGCCCGCTCTGAGACCGACGAGATCCAGCTCAACGGCCAGGGCATGGGTGAGGCCTTGAATCTGGCTTACGATGAGGACAAAACCGCCGCCAAGGGGGCGGAGGTCAATCCCCTCAACCTTCGAGGCCGCCCTGCGAAGAAGAGCCAACGCAGACTTCGAACAATAGGCCGTGACCCAAACGGCCCCCGGAGCTTCGGATCGGGGAATCTTCTTCGCGGAAGGCGCCAGGATCGGACACCCGCCTCGACCGAGGGCGGAAACGAGTGCGCGCAGCGCCAGCAGTTCGTCGGGGCCACGGCATCCCCAGTAGGCGGTGCCAAGATTCCGGGACCGAGCCGCCTCGTTGCCGAGCAGGAGGCCCTCTTGTTTGGCCGCAGCTGCCGAAAGTTCCTTTGGCGAAATCCGCGCGACCCGCGTTCGAAGCTCCCGAAGTTGATTCCCTGTCATGCCTCAAGACCCCCAGGCCCAAGGCGCCGTACGTGCCAGCGACCGACAAGTACGTTTGCTTGAGGCGACGGCCCGCAAGGGAAACGCGCGGCCGCGTCCAAACCCCCTGAAGCCGCGCCCTCGATGGACGGCTGGCCCTGCGGCGTTCTCTCTAATTCCCCATGGACCCGGCGAATCCGAGGGTTGCCCGGCGTGAAGGTGAATGGGCTCAGCCGGGCCCACGCGAAAAGCGGTTCGAAACGCCCCGAGACCCGAGAATTGACGAAAGCCGCGATGAAGCCCGATATGGAGCCCGGCCGCCGCTGGCGTCCGTGAAATCGATTACTGGCAAAGGAGTGTTTGAGTCAACAAAACCCTTCTACGGTATTGCCATTGTGCGCCCGATTGACCGCGCATATAGGTGCGCCTCCGGCCGCCACAGCGCAGCGCGAAGAGGGCGCTCTGCACCCGGCGGCGGGTCCGAGGGATGAATCGGTCGGCGCGGAGACAAACCGCCCCCCGGTCACCGTCATCGAAGGGCGCGGAGCCCTGGCGGACACCGGCGACCCCTTCGCCAACAAGCGCGGCGTGCTTGTCATTGTGTTCCTCGGCGTCTTCATGGCCACGCTCGACGGTTCGATCGTGAACATCGCGCTACCCGTGATGGCGACCGGATTCCGCGTCGACCCTGGCGCGGTGGCGCCGGTCGTTTCTGTCTACCTCGTCGCGATCGCGGCCACGGTGCTGCTCTTCGGCGCCCTGGGCGACCGCCTTGGGAGGCGACCGCTCTACCTTTCCGGTTTTGCGCTCTTCACGGCGGGATCCGCGCTCTGCGCGACGGCATGGGCGCTGGAGGCCCTCGTGATTTTCCGAATCGTCCAGGCCGTCGGCGCAGCCATGATATTCTCCGTTGGCCCCGCGATTCTCACGCAGTCGTTCCCGAGGAGCGAACGCGGCGCGGCGCTCGGCTGGATCGCGACCGCCGTGGCGGCAGGCCAGACTGCGGGTCCAGTCCTTGGGGGCCTGCTGCTCGATTCGTTCGGCTGGCCGTCGATTTTTCTCCTCAACCTTCCGATTGGCGCGGGCACCTTCCTTGCGGCGAGTCGCCTGCTTCCCAAGCACAAGGCGGAACCGCGCAGGCGCCGCTCGGACGCAACGCATCCACTGCACCGCACCAAGGGCGTCGTGCGTCGTAACCGCGAATTCGTTGCGGCCAATGCGTCCACGTTTCTGTCTTTCATCACCATCGGGGCGGTGGCGTTCTCGCTGCCCTTCTACCTCAGTCACGTCCTTGGCTTCGGCGCCTATCGCATGGGGCTCGTTATGCTCCCCACCCCGCTTGCGATCGCATTGATCGGTCCGCCCTCCGGGCGGCTCTCCGATCGAATCGGCCCGCGGATCCCGTGCGCGGCCGGCCTAGCGCTTGCCGCTCTGTCGGTCGTCGCGCTCTCGATGCTCGACAGGGCCTCCAGTGACTTCGATATTGTCTGGCGACTCGCTCTATTCGGCGGGGGGATGGCGCTCTTCCAATCGCCCAATAATTCGTCCGCGCTGGGATCCGTCCGTCCGCAGCTGCTGGGGCTTGCCTCCGGAATGCTCGCGACCATGCGGGTACTCGGTATTGCGGTCGGCGTCTCCGTGGGCGCGCTGCTGCTCGGGCTCTTCTACGCCGCGCACACGGGCGGCCTGCCTCTCCCGCCGGGCGATGTGGCGCCAGACGCGGCGGCGTTTGTGGCCGCGCAGCGGCTGATGTTCCTCGTCGTCGCCGCCATCTGCGCCGCGGGGATTGCCACGAGCCTCGTGCGCGCTGACCACGGGGAGCCGTCCAAGCCTCAGGTGACGGAAACCCCTTCGGCGGTGCGAGGGCGATAGGGATTTGGTCGCCGATCCCCAGGTCTCGCGGAAGGTTAGGATGAAGCGTTCACGATAGCGCGGGTTCGCCGTTTGCGACAGCGCTCAGCGGAATAGGAGAGCCTGCACCAACAAAGCCCTTGTAGGGTGTCGGGGTTCGGTGTTTTATTGAATCCTGAATCAAGTCCGCCTCTAGCGGCTGCTGCGCGTGAAGTGGATGTAACATTGGCTCCGATCGCCACGCCGGCTGACGAATTCGTGGTCATAGGAACCAGCCACCGCTTGGCCCCCCTCGAGGTACGGGAGCGCCTTGCGCTGGCCGAGGGCCGATCACGGTTACTCGAGCTTGCCCGAACGCACGCTGGCCTCAAGGAGGCCTGCCAGATTGTAACGTGTAACCGCGTTGAGTGCTGGGGATTTGCGCCTGCGCCTGTGAACGACTCCACCGCTCGGCGCATAGCCGGCGCTCTCTCGATCGACTCCGCCGCGCTGCACGTGCTGTTGGGCGAGCAGGCCTACCTCCATGCCATCCGCGTGGCAAGCGGACTTGATTCGGCGGTGTGGGGGGAGCCCCAGATCATCGGGCAGGTGCAAGCCGCTTCGCGGAGCTCACCGGACGCGGGCGGTTCGCCACACATTCACTCGGCGGTCCGGAAAATCGTCCGGGCCGCGCGGGGCGTCCGCAACCGCGCGGGCCTTGGCTCAGATTCGCGTGGGGCCCCGGAGGCCGCAGCAGACTTCCTTGAAAGGCGCGTGGGCGGCCGGGACGGGCGGGTGCTCGTCGTCGGGGCAGGGAGTGTCGGCCGGCGGGCGGCGGCGTGCGCCGCCCGCTTTGCGGCAGTGACCGTCGCAGACCGAAACCTCGACAAGGCGCGGCGCGCGTCGGCATTTCCCCACGGACGGGCCCTGCCCCTCGCGGAGGGGCTTTCGGCGCTCCTCCAGTTCGACGCGGCCATCGTGGCCCTTAGCTCACCGGAACCTCTCGTCTCGGAAATGCACCTGCGCGGGGCCGGCCACCCGCCATGCGGGGCGATCCTCTTCCTTGACTTGTCGTTCCCGCGGGCCGTCGCCCCCTCCGTTCGCGCGATCCCCGGCGTTCGACTCGTCGATGTCGACCAGCTCGCCGAGGAGGAAGCGCGTTCCGGCGTTCCTCCCTCATCGGCCTCCGCTGAGAGAGCCGCTCGCGAGGCGGCCGAAGCACTCTACCGCGAGCAGCGCGCCCGGCGGGCCGACGCGGTGGTCGGGCAGCTTCGCTCTCGTGCGGAGGCCATCCGCCGAGATGAGTTCGAGCGTGCCCGCCGCCGGCTCTCGGGCGAGCCCGCCGCGGACGCGGCCGTGCTCGAAAAACTCGCGGAGCGCCTTGTCAACCGGCTGCTCCACGAACCCACGGAAGGGCTCCGCGCGGCGTGGGCCCGCGAGGACGCGGACGCGCTGGAGCGCGCGGCGCGTCGGCTCTTCCGCCTGGAGGGCGCTCCGTGAATGCGCTCTTCCGAATCGGGACGCGCGCAAGTCCCCTCGCGCTCGTCCAGGCGCGCAGCGTGGCGGACGGCCTTCGGACCCGGTGGCCCAACCTCGTGTTTGATTTGGTCCCCATCGTCACGGAAGGCGACGAGCGGCGCAAGGAGTTTCCCGACGAGAGCCCCGATTTCAAACGCGCGTTCACGCGCAGGCTTGAGGAGGCGCTCTTCGCCGGCCGCATCGACGCGGCCGTGCACAGCCTCAAAGACATGCCGGCCACCTTCCCCGAAGGGCTCGTCCTTGGCGCCGTGCCCGCCCGTGAGGTCCCCTTCGACGCCTTCGTGAGCCGGGACGGGCGCCCCTTCGCGGAGCTGCCGGAGCGCGCGCGCGTGGGCACGAGCAGCCTCCGGCGCATCGCGCAACTGCGCGCCGCACGGCCGAAGGTCCACACGGCCGCCCTCGACGGCAACGTCGACACGCGGCTGCACAAACTCGACGCGTCGAACTACGATGCGGTTGTGCTGGCTGCGGCCGGGCTGAGGCGGCTCGGGCTTGGCCAGCGCATCACGGAGCTTTTCCCTGCCGAGGTGATGGTCCCCGCGATCGGCCAGGGCGCCCTCGCCGTCGAGATTCGCGCCGACGACGCGTTCGCACGGGACGTGGTCGAAACCGTCAACGACCCTCCCTCGCGCGCGGAGGCGCAGGCGGAACTGACCGTCGCGCGCGCTCTGGGCGTAGGGTGCAACCTCCCGGCCGGCGCGCTCGGGCGTGCCAACGGAGCGGACTTGCGTCTCACTGCGATGCTTGCAACGCCCGACGGGCGGCGCGTGATCCGCGCCTCCGCTGCGGGTGGCACGGCCGACCCCGAAGCGGTCGGCAGGGCCGCGGTCGCCGAGCTGCTCCAGAAAGGAGCCCGAGAGATCCTCGAGGAGGCGGTTGCGGGTTGACCGGCAATCGCGATTCCCGAAGTCCGCGTGCGGTGCTGCTCGCCGCCCCCGCCGACCGCGTCGCGGCGCTTGCGCCCGTGCTTCGCGCGCTCGGCCTGCGCGTGCTCGAGGCGCCCGTCGTGGAAACAGCTCCGCCCGAGAATGAGGGCGCCCTCGACGCGGCCCTTGGGCAAGCTCCCTATGACTGGGTGATTTTCACGAGCGCGCGGGGAGTCGAAGCGGTCGCGCGGCGTTGCCGGGCGCTCGGCTTGCGGCCGGACGATGTAGCCCGGCGGGCGGCCGCCGTAGGCCCTGCAACAGCCGCGGCCGCACTGAGTGAGGGCTTTCCGGCCAGCGCAACCCCCCGCGAGTTTGTCACCGACGCGATCCCGGAAATCTTGGGCGACATCCGCGGCGCGCGCGTGCTGCTGGCACGCGCCGACCTGGCAACGCCCGCGCTCGAGCGGGCCCTTGCCTCGCGCGGAGCCACGGTGACTCGCGTGGCCGCCTACCGCACCCTGCGGTCGACCGCGCCGGTCGTGCTGGCCGACGCCGCTGCCGCCGACGGGGTCCTCTTCACAAGCGCCTCGGCGGTGCGCTTTCTGGCACAGGCGCTTGGGGACTTGCCGATGCAGGAACTCACAACGCGTGCCACAGCCTTCTGCATCGGTCCCGTGACGGCCGCCGAGGCAACCGGAGCGGGCTTCGCTCGCGTCCGCGTCGCTGAGCCACACACCGGCGAGGGCCTGCTCGCCTTGCTGCGCGCGGAGGTGAATTCCATTGTCTGAGCGCACGGCCACCCTCGCGGTTCGCCCTCGCCGGCTGCGGCGAACGCCGCCCTTGCGCGCCTCCGTTCGCGAGACGCACGTGCTGCCCGCTCAGCTTGTGCTACCGATCTTCATCCGGGAGGACACCTCGATCCCCCCCGACATTGGATCCCTGCCAGGAGTCCGACGGTACACCCCGAAAGAAGCTGCCGCGCGCGCCGCCGCATGGAGCCGCGCCGGGCTGGGCGGCGCCATGCTCTTTGGCGTTCCGCGCCGCAAAGACGCGCGCGGGACGGCCGCGTGGTCTTCGCTGGGCCCGGTGCCCCGCGCGCTCCAAGCGATGCGCAAGGCGGGCCCCGACCTCGTCCTCTTCGCGGACGTTTGCCTCTGCGGGTACACGACGCACGGGCACTGCGGTGTCCTCGCCGGCCGCGAAGTCGACAATGACGCTACGCTGCCAGCGCTTGCCCGGACTGCCGTGGCTTACGCTGAGGCGGGCGCCGACCTGGTAGCGCCGAGCGCGATGATGGACGGCCAGGTCGCGGCCCTGCGCGCTGCGCTCGACCGTGCCGGGAGGAGCGAGACGGGGATCCTTGCCTATGCCGCGAAGTTCGCCTCGTCCCTTTACGGGCCCTTCCGCGAGGCCGCGCGTTCGGCGCCTTCCTTTGGCGACCGGCGGGCGTACCAACTTGACCCCGCCAACGGCCGCGAAGCGCTGCGGGAGATTGACCTCGATGTCGCGCAAGGGGCCGACATGATCATGGTGAAGCCGGCTCTGCCGTACCTCGACATCCTGCGCGCCGCTCGCCGGCGCGTGTCGCTTCCCCTTGTCGCGTTCTGCGTAAGCGGCGAGTACGCCATGATCGAGGCCGCCGCTGCGCGGGGGTGGCTCGACCGGCAGGCTGCCGTCCTTGAAGCCCTCACCGCGGTCCGCCGCGCGGGGGCCGATCTCATCCTTACCTACCATGCTGAGGAGGCCGCACGATGGCTGACCGCAGCGAAGTGACCCCGCCATTGGAGGGCGCGCAGCCGGGCGCTGGCGCGCGCGAGTACCTCAAGTACACGTTCTACCGCGTCGCGCAAAGCTGGCGCCTGCAGCCGCGGGAGGCGCGCGCGGCGCAAAAGCGCGGGTTTTCCGCCGAGCTTTCCGCGCTTTGCGGCGAGTACAAGGTGCGCCTCTACTCGCTCGTGGGGCTACGCGGCGACTGCGACTTCATGACATGGACGATCGCCGACCGCGCGCAAGACCTGCAAGAGGTCGCGCGGCGGGTCGTTTCGACCGAGGTTGGAGCGCACCTCGAGACGCCGTACTCTTACCTTGCCATGCGCAAGCGAAGCGTCTACCTCGGCGGCCACGAGCACGCGGCGCAGGATGGCGCGGGCGGACCCGGCGCGCCGGTCGGCGCGAGCTTCCTCTTCGTCTATCCGTTCACGAAGAAGCGCGAGTGGTACGCACTCCCCTTCGAAGAGCGCCAGAAGATCATGCGCGAACACTTCCGCGTCGGCCACAAGTACCCGAAGATCACGATCCACACGGGCTACTCGTTCGGGATCGACGACTACGAGTTCATCCTCGCCTTCGAGGGGGACGATCCCGGCGAGTTCCTCGACCTGGTGATCGAGCTCCGCACGAGCGAGGCGAGCCGCTACACCGCGGTCGAGACCCCGATCTTCACCTGCATGGCGGCCGATCCCGAGGCACTCGTGGCCGCGCTGGGGGATTGATCGCATGCGTGTTGAGGCCCGGGCTCCCCGGCCGTCGCGCAACGGAGAGCTCTTCGCCCGCGCCAAGGGCGTTCTCGTCGGCGGCGTGAGCAGCCCCGTCCGCTCGTTTTCGGCGGTCGGTGGCGCCCCTCGTTTCATCGCGCGCGCGAGCGGCGCGCAACTCACCGACGAGGAAGGACGCACCTACCTCGACTTCGTCCTCTCGTGGGGCGCGCTCATCCTCGGGCACGCGCACCCCGCGGTCGTCACCGCCGTACAGGAAGCGGCGGCGCGCGGGACGACGTACGGCGCGCCAACAGAAGCCGAGGTCGCGCTCGCGGAAGCCATCCGGAAGGACATGCGCTCGGTCGAACGGCTGCGGTTCGTGAACTCGGGCACCGAGGCGGCGATGTCCGCTCTTCGGGTCGCGCGCGGCTTCACGGGCCGCGACCGGGTGGTCATGTTCGAAGGGTGCTACCACGGCCACGCCGACCCGTTCCTCACCAAGGCAGGGTCCGGGGTCGCGGCGGCAGGCCTTCCCAAGTCGGCGGGGGTTCCCGCGGGGGCCTCTCGCGACACGATCGTCCTGCCGTTCAACGACGAGGCCGCCCTCGAGCGCGCGTTCAGGCAGGCGGACGAGAGCATAGCTGCGGCCATCGTCGAGCCGATCCCCGCGAACATGGGGGTGGTCCTCCCGCGGCGCGGCTTCCTCAAGCGCCTTCGCGAGCTTTGTGACGAGCACGCCACCCTCCTCATTTTCGATGAGGTGGTGACCGGATACCGCGTCGGACGTGGCGGCGCGCAGGGGCTCCTCAAGATCGAGCCGGACCTCACGTGCCTCGGTAAGGTCGTCGGGGGGGGCCTGCCTGCCGCGGCGTTCGGCGGCCGGCGCGAGGTGATGGAGAAGCTCGCTCCCCTCGGGCCCGTGTACCAGGCCGGGACCTTGGCTGGAAACCCCCTCGCGATGGCCGCGGGTCTGGCGACGCTGCGGGCGCTCACGTCCGCTGCCTACGAGCGGCTCGACGCGGCCGCCTCGCGCCTTGAAAACGCCCTAAACGGGTCGGCCGCTGCGGCGGGCGTCCCGCTTACGACCGCACGCGCAGGCGCGATGGTTGGATTCCACCTGCGTCGGGGGCCCGTCGAGAACTTCGATGATGCGCGCGCGGCCGATCTTGACGGCTACCGGCGGCTCTTCCACGCGCTGCTTGGCCGGGGGATCTACTTCCCCCCCTCGCCCCTCGAGGCGCTCTTCGTGTCGCTCGCTCATGGAGGTCCTGCAATGGCCAAAGCGGAGCGCGCCGTTGTCGATGCGTTCGCGACCATGGGGAGGCGGGCGGGATGAAGGCCCGCTTCCTCCGCGCATGCTGGCGCGAGCCGGCCGACGCCACTCCGGTCTGGTACATGCGGCAAGCGGGCCGTTACCTGCCCGGCTACCGGGAGATCCGCAAGACGCACGGGGTGCTCGACATCGCCCGGTCGCCGGAACTTGCCGTGCAAGTCGCGCTCGAGCCCGTGCGCACGCTGGGGGTCGACGCTGCCATCCTCTTCGCGGACATCGCGCTGCCCCTGCAGGCGATGGGCTTCCCCATCGACATCGAGCGCGACGTGGGGCCGGTCACTGCCTCGCCGGTGCGCGCACCGGACGACGTCGAGCGCCTCAAAGCGTTCGACCCCGCGCTCGTCCCCTACATCCCGGAGGCCATCCGGCGCCTCAAGGAGAAGTTGAACGGCGTCCCGCTGATCGGTTTTTGCGGCGCGCCCTACACGCTCGCAAGCTACATGATCGAAGGGCGGCCGTCGAAGGACTTCACGGAGACGAAGGCGTTCATGTGGCGCCACCCCGACGCGTGGGATGCGCTCCTTGATCGCCTCGCGGACGGGATGGGAGCATACCTCGAGTTGCAGACGAAGGCGGGCGCCGACGCAGTCCAGGTCTTCGACTCATGGGTGGGGGCGCTCTCCCCGGAGGACTACGTCGCGCGCGTCGCGCGACCCACCGCCCGGCTCTTCCGGAAAGTGCGAGAGACCGGCGTCCCCGCCATCCACTTCGGCACGGGGACGGCGGCACTTCTCCCGCTCATGCGCGAGGCCGGCGGCGAGGTGCTTGCTGTGGACTGGCGCTTGCCTCTCGACGAGGCGTGGGCGCGCGCGGGAGACCAGGTGGCGCTCCAAGGCAACCTCGACCCTGCGGCGTTGCTTGCCCCTGCGACGGTGCTCGACGAGAAGGTGCGCGACATTCTCTCGCGCGCGGGCGGTCGCCCGGGTCATATCTTCAACCTCGGGCACGGGGTGCTGCCCGGCACGCCCGTCGAACACGCGCGGCTCGTCGTCGAACGCGTCCACGCGATGCCGGCGGGAGGTGCCTGAGATGGGGCCGGACCTGGATGGCACGACCGTCGTGCTCATGGCCTACGGGAGTCCCCAACGCAAGGAGGAGATCGCCGCGTACCTCGAGCACATCCGCGGGGGGGAGCGACCGTCCGTCGAGCATGTGGCGGATCTCGAGCGGCGCTACGACGCCATTGGGGGCCGGTCGCCGCTCCTTGAGATCACGCGCGCACAGGCCGCCGAGCTGGAGCGCGCCCTTGTAAAGCGCGGCCGCCGGGTCCGCGTTTGGGCCGCGATGAAGCACAGCCCGCCGTTTGCCGCTGAAGTCGTCCGGGAGGCGCACGCCGAGGGCGCGCGGCAATTCCTTGGCGTAGCGCTGGCGCCCCACTTCGCGCGGATGAGCATCGGCGGGTACGAGCGAGCGCTGCGCGCGGCCGCTGAGCCGCTCCAGGGAGTGAAGTCCGTCGAGATGGTGAAATCCTGGCACCTCGAGCCCGCCCTCGTCGACGCATGGGCGGAGGCTATCCGCGCGATCCGCCGCGCCCGGCCGGAGTTTGCGTCGCCCGACGCCTCGGTGCTCTTCAGCGCCCACAGCCTGCCTGCGCGCATTGCGGCGGAGGGCGACCCCTACCCAGACCAGCTCGCACAAACATGCTCGGCGGTCGCCGGTGCGGGCGAAATCGCACGGTGGTCGTTCGCGTGGCAAAGTGCTGGCCAGCGGGGCGAGTGGCTCGGCCCGCCGCTTGCAGAGGCGCTGCGCAAACTGGCGGAAGAAGGCGCACGCGCGGTGCTTTCGGCGCCCGTTGGCTTTGTGTCCGACCACCTGGAGGTGCTCTACGATCTGGACGTCGAAGCGCGGGCGGAAGCCGAACGCCTCGGCGTGGAGTGGAACCGGGCGCCGATGCCAAATGCCTCACCACGGCTCATCGGGGCGCTCGTGAATGTCGTCGAGCGCACCATGCTCGTGAACGGCGGGGCCTGACTCGATAGGAACAGGAACGCGCTTGGCCGGATTTGAGCGCTCCATGCCAGATTCCTCCCATTATGGGTGGTAAGGGGCGGTTGACGGCGCCTGCACCGGCCGGTGCTCGCCGGAGCCGGCGCTCGGGGCGCTCGCCGAAGATTTGTTGCGGGCCCGCCCACGGGCCCACCTCAACACGCTCGAGGGCAGGGTTCCCGTGAAGTACCAATCTCACGTGGGTGACGGGGGGGCCGTGTGCGGGGTCGGGGACTGACACGTCCGCGTGTTGGAAATTTTCAGGCCGGGCCGGGGCTACCGGCTCGAGCAGGAGGCCCAAGCGGTCGCGGCGCCCGGGGCGCGATGACCCCCTAACCTGGCTTTCGCGGGGCTGGGGGCTGGCCCGATGCCGGCTCGGCCCGAGCCCAATAATGCTCGAAGAGTCCCTGCGCCCAACCGACGAATTGCGGGTGGTCCCCCACGAAGGCCTGATTGAAATCGAGGTGCCCTGCAAGGTCATCAAACCACACGACCGCCGCCCTCTCGGTCACGGCCACCGAGGTCGGCGCCGCCTCGAGCAGGCGCGTCTCGAAGACCTCGAGAAACCCTGGGCTCTGCTTGAGCATCGCCGGCATTTCGCGGCGCAGCATCACGGTCCGAGCCTTCGCGCCCGTCTCTTGCAAGCGCTGAATGGCCAACTGGTGCAATTCCAACTGCTGGTGGCCGAGCGCTTTGCCGATGATCCACTGTCCGTCAAAACGTCGTTCCAAGGTGCGGAACATGTGCTCGAGGTGCCCGTAAATGGTGAATGGGTCCTTCACGAGCCGGGCGACCAGCAGGTCGCTGATACGCCGTAGGAACTCCGGCGGCACGCGCGCGATGGCGTGCGCGTTGATGTACTCCTGGTGGCTGGCGACGAAGGAGATCGGGGGCAAGAACTCCAGGGCGATGCGGGCGCTGGGCGTAAGGTCGAACGCCCCCTTCGGCTGCTTGGCGACGAGACCCGCCCCAAGCAAGCGCTTCAAATTCCGCGAGACCTCGCTTTCGGAGACCTTCAAGCGCTTGGCAACTTCGGAAAAACGAAGCGGCTCGGCCTCCAAAGCTTGGAGGATCGCCAAACGGCCGCTCGCGAAGACTTCCGTCAATAGCTCGTTGGGTTCGGGCATAGGCGCGTCCGTCCTCCGGCGTTTCCGAACTGCTTCGGATTGTCCTTTGGGAAGGCTCTTGCTGTGAGCCCGTGAATCAGGGCTCCGGTGTCTATTTGAAGGTGAAGTCCGGGAAGGGCCGCACCGAGGTGTTCCACGTCTCGCCAGGCGCCGGCGAGCTGATGAGGCTCGGGGCCGTCGGCGCGCGCCTGAAGGTCGCGGGCAGCCAGACGGGCGGGCAGTACTCCGTTGTGGAGCACCCGCTCGCCCCCGGCGCGCTCGTCCCTCCGCACCGGCACGCGCGGGAGGACGAACTTATGTACGTGCTCGAAGGCGAGATCGGCGCCCGGGTCGGCGACCGCGTGCTGCACGCGGCGCAAGGGTCGTACGTGTTCAAGCCTCGCAATGTTTCGCACGCGTTCTGGAACGAGAAGGACGAGCCCGCGCTTGTCATGCACGTCCTCTCTCCCGCCGGCTTCGAGGGCTATTTTGAGGACCTACACGACTTGATCCCCAAGTCCGGCCAGCCGGACTTCGATCAGGTGACGCGGCTGGCGGCGCGCTATGGGGTCGTCTTCCAGTTGGACTGGGTTCCGGAGCTGGAGAAGCGCTTCGGCGTCTCGGTGTACGGCCGCGGGCCCCTGCCGGATTCGCCCGCGCGCCGGAGGCCGAGGTAATGCCGGAAACCGACCTGGCGGATCTCGTCCGGCGCATGAAGAATGACATCATCAACCGGCACGACCCCGCGGCCGCAGTCGTCTACTACGCCGCGGACTTCACGAACCGGAACCCGATCCCGGGGCGGAAGCCGGGGCTTGTTGGCCTCATCGAAGCCCTAGGCGAGTTCCTGACGGCGTTCCCGGACGCCCACGAAACCGTGGAAACGGTGATTGCCGCGGGGGACCAGGTGGCGGCCGTGGGTACCCTGCGCGCGACCCACCGCGCGCCGTTCGGAGGTGTCCCCGCAACAGGGCGGTCCGTGCGTGTCCAGGTCTTCGAGCTCCACCGTGTCGTCGACGGCAAGATCCAAGAGGGGTGGGTTTTCCTCGACATGATGGGACTGATGGCCCAGCTTCGCGGGGACTTTGAACTTGGCAAGGCGCGTTGAGACGAGCCATCGCCAACTCGCTAAAGGCCCCAAACGGTTGCAACTTGCAGAGAGACACAACATCCTGCGGAACATCTTCACGAGGCGAATCCGTTGGCACTCTGGCTTGATGAGGTAAATGGGCTCGGCCGGGCCCACCGGAAAAGCGGTTCGAACCGATTGCGGACCTGGAGGCCGCGGCGGGTCCGAGCCGGGCCGGCCCACGTGGGGCAAGCGAATCGCACACGAATGGCGAAACGCCATCCAACCCCCCGGCGAAGGCATCACCGGGGGGGACAAGACCTCCGGGGAAGGCCGATGGAGGCCAACCGGGCCTCCATGCGGCTTCCGCCACATGGGTTTAATGGCGTCCCCGATTGGAATCGCTCCGGCGCATTGGACGATTCGCGGAGGTCGGCGCGATTCAAAAGCCTGGCGGGACGGCCGATTGCAGTTCCGTTGCGAACTGAATAACGGCAACGGGGAGTTCGGAAACATATAATATGGTGAACGATATATAACGAATTTGTATGGAAGAGCTTGATACGTTTGGTGAGAACCGATGGTTGCGGTTTGGCCTAAGCACCAATCCCTACTTCGTCCAACCGCTGAACAGTTCGGACTCGGGGCCCCGTCCCATCAGCCTGTTCCAGGGTCGGGCGGCCCAGGGAAAGCAGCTGGCCGACTCCATTTCGGGCGAGGAAAGCAGTTTGAACATCGTGGAAGCTCCCTCCGGGGTCGGAAAAAGCACGTTCGTCAATTTCGTGAAATACCGTCTTCGGCGCCGGTATTTCGCCCCGCCCTCCGAGATCGGGGTGCAGTCGGATTGGAACTCACAAGCCGTCTTGCTCGGCGTATTGGATGTGATCGTCCGTTATGCCAGCGACGTCGCGCCCGAAACAGATTGGAAAAAGTATCCCGTCACGTCGAAGGCGCGGGAGCTGGTCTCCTCCATTCAGCAAGCGTCTTGGAGCCTCTCGCTGGGTGTTTCGCCTGGAACACCCGTGGGAGCCTCGCTGGGGTTGTCCAGGTCAGGAACTTCCCGCGCGCCGCTTCTGGGGCCGGTCCTCTCCCCATCCTTCATGGGGGAGCTCGTGAGCGAGTTGTTGTCCCTGACAACGCCTCCAGCAGACGGGGCGATCGTACACGTGAACAACCTCGACACGCTGATGGCGGCAAGCGTAACCAGGACGCGCACGCTCCTCTCCGACCTGCGGGATTACTTCCAGGTGACCAACCTGCACTGGGTCCTCGTCGGGCCACCGGGCCTCCACGAAGAAGCAATCGCGCCTGAGCGACGGGTAATGTCGATCGCAAAGGATCCAATTGACCTTGACAAACTGCCGTTCACGGACTTCGAAGGCCTCCTCAAGAAGCGATACCAACATTACGCCCTCGAAAAAAGCTGGACCGACCCAACCGAGCAAAAGCTGGTAAGAGAAGTGTATCGGCTCTTCGGCGGGGACCTCAGGGGCACCTTGAATGCCCTAACCCGCGCGCACGGCTACTACAATCCGCTGGACGTGCAGCCTCTCTCGGAAGGCGACGGTCTCGCGGTCTTGGCCGGTCATTTCCGGGCGCATCTTCGAGACAAGCTCGCTCCAAAACCTCGGAAGGTGCTCGAGCACTTGGCGGCTCTGGGAGAGGAGGAATTCACGCAGGACGACGCGAAGCCCGTTGAGAAGCACCAGCCCGCTCGCAGCAAGCACTTCGCAGAGCTGGAACAATGGGAAGCGATTCGCCTGGTCCGGACGGAAGGGCCGCGGAAGATCTACTCGTTGGGTGGAGCTGCTTTGCTGGCCCACCGAGCGTGACCTCCGCCGATGGGGTGTAATGGGCTCAGCCGGGCCCAGCCCCCTTGCGGTTTCAAGTGACTTGACCAACGCCTCCTCGCGGGTCGCGTCTTAGCTCGGCCCACGCCCCACAGCCCCACCATCTCTACGACCGCTTTCCCCCCTTCTGCATCGCACCGCTCTTCTGTGCAGACGAGACTCAGGTCGCCGTGATCGCCCCTTCGCACGGCGTGTGGAAGTCCGGCCGATGCAGACCCACCGACGCGGACCGGCGGGACTCGTCAGGATCCGTCGGCTGGTTTGTCCTTCGGGAAGAATCGCCGGAAGGGCAAGAGGAGCCCAACAACGGACAAGACTCCTACAAGGAGGAAACTCACCGCGTGTGTACCCTGGATACTGAAATCGGCAATCTCGCCAAGAACGCCGAAGGCGGGCAGGTACCAGAGAACGTACCACGCCCAACGCTGCCCGCTCCTAAAGCCGAAACGAGACACGGCCATCCCGAAGAGGCCGAGGCCCAAAATGCTCACCGCTGAAATCACGAAGTATGCCGCGGCGCTCGGACTGAAAGCAACGAGCTCCGCCCACTTGTTTCCGGAGAAATCGCGGCCCCCTAGGAGGACGAGCCCGAGAATGATGGCGGCGTAGATGGGCAGAAAGGCCGAGCTGGCGAAGAGGAGCACCCAAGGGAGCCCGACATTGAGGCTCGGAGTCACTGCTGCCGCAGCGTCTTGCGGCGCGCTCATCGATGTGCGCCATCCGGGGGCCGAGATGCGTCCTCCGTGACGGGATGGCTCACGCCACCAACTAGCCGTTTCGCGGCCGTCCCCCCCGCCAGCCTCGATGCCAACCGAGTGCTATGGGCTGGGCTGGCCGTTGAACGTTTCGGCTACTGCCCGGGACGCCCCTGCACGCCGCCATCGCCCACCAAGGTGTCGCGCGACGAATTGCAAGATTGGCGCCGGGGGAAAGAACCTATGGCACCCGCGGTAGGTCACGGAAGGCGTAGTCTGGCTGAGAATGGAATGGGCTCAGCCGGATTCGAACCGGCGACCTCGACCTTGTGAAAGTCGCGTCATAACCAGCTAGACCATGAGCCCGCTTTGCCGCCCGGGGGCGGTAGGGAGCGGCAGAGGGCGCGCCGCATAAAAACATGCGGGGGCGCACGCTGGCCCCTCTGGAGTCAAAGGAAAAAAACAGACCCCGGCCAGAAGGGCCGGGGGAAGGGGAAAGGGAACGCCTTAGAGCGACTTCGGGGGCTCGTCCGGCTTCTTGTCCGACTTGTCGTCGCCGCCGAACATCACGCGGTCGGCAGGCTTGGGGGCGTCGGCCTCGCTGGTCTTGAACCCGCTGCCGGAGCTCTTCATGTCGTCATAGGACGAGCGAGGAGCCGACGACTCGGTGCGGCCGCCGGGCTTGCGCCAGAGCGCGAAGCCCGCCACCACGAGCGCGAACACCGCGATCACGATGCCCCAGACCGCCGTGGTCGAGGCCGCGCTGGCCGGCGAGGCGCCCTGCGTCGGCCGGACGAACACCGTGGTGCTCGATGACCCAAAGCCGGACGCGTATGCGGTAAGGACCACATCCGCCGTCGAGGCGGTCGTCGCAGGGATCGTGTATTGGAGGTCGCCCTCGAGGTGCTGGCTGGTGTCGACCTGGAAGCTGCGCTGCGAGCCCTGAACCGTGGTATACGGGTAGTTCCCCATCACGATATTGATCGTCGTGGTGGTGGGGGGGGTCGCACCGCCCACGGTCACGAAGGACCAGTGGATGGTGACCGTGTCGCCCGGCCTAAACGTCTTGTCGGGCACGGAGATCTGGATGGTCGTGTACTTCGCCTTGTAGACCGACACGTCGTTCTGTGCGACCACGCCGTTTCCTTCGGCGGCCACATTGATGTCGTACCAGTCGGCGGGGTCCGCCGGGATGGTGAACCCGAACTGCGCCGACTTGGCGCCCGTCGGGATCGAGCCCTTGGCGATCGGGTCGCCGCCCGAGCCCGGCGTGACGGTCCAGTAGAACGCCGCCGCGGTGACGCGGTCGGTCACGAAGGCCACGTTCAAGTCGATGTGGTCGCCGGCATTGTATATCGCCTTCGACGGGTTGATGAGCAGCGCGTAGGAGAAGACGTTGACGCTGTCGAACTGGTAGTAGACGTGGTCGTCAGGCGCGTAGATGACCACGTTGACGTAGAGCGTGCCCGAGAAGTCCGCCGGGATCGGGAACTCGAAGTCCGCGCCCATCGGGGTGCCGGGGCCGTAGACCTGCGTGAACACACGGCCCGTGCTGCCGTCCGAGATCGTCCACTCGTACAGGGTGCCGTTCACGAGTGTCGTGTTCGTGCTGATGAAGGCGAGGTGCGCCTTCATCGTCTCGCCGGGCTTGTACGAGGTCTTGTTGATGGTGAGGTCATAGCTGAACCCCGTGGGCACGACAATCTTGAACTGTTGGGTTTGCTCCTGGGGCGCGGCGCTGAGCGTCGCGACCACGCGCGCGCGCATCTCCTTGCCGTCCAGCAAAGTGGACGCGAGCGGGACGAGGAACGAGACGTGCCCGTGGATGTCGGTGTCTTGGAGGCGGGGCGCGAAGCTGGTGTCGTCCGCCCACGGCGAGCCGGGGTTGTCGCGCGTCTGGATCGTGAGGTTGACGTGCACTCCCTGCAGGCCCTGCGAGTACACGGTTGCCGTGGCCGATACCAGCACGCTGTCGCCGGGCGCGTAGGTCGCGCGGTCGATGTTCATGTTCACGTTCATCGTGCCGACGCTGACATAGAAGCCGGTCCATACGGAGTGCGCATCGTTCGTGTCATTGTACATGACCGACAGGTAGTAGGTCGAGGGGACGGTCGTTGCCGGCAGGGTCACGGGGAACGACCCGCGAGAGTCGGTGAAGGAGTTGCCGAGCGGTTCGGGGACGGTGGTGGTCCCGTTGTCACGCTGCACCGTCATCCGCCACACACCGTGGCCCGCCGCCATCGGCGCCTGGCTGTCAAAGCGGCTCGTGTGGTAGAACACGGTGATCGTGTCGCCAGCAAGGTACGCGTTGCGGTCAGCGCTGGCCTCGAGGGAGAACAGGAAAACCTCGAAGTACGTGATGTTGAGGAACGACGCGGAGCCGTTGTGGTAGGCCCGGAAGTTGTACGAGCCGTTCCAGCTGTCGGGGATGGTCACGGGGATGGTGGCCACGCCGCCAGCGTAGGTCTGGTTCGAGACGTTCCACACTTCGGCGTTCGTGCTGTTGTAGATGCGGAAGTCATAGCCCGCGGTCGCGTTCATGCCTTCGTAGGTGAACGTCACGGTCTCGCCGGGGACATAGTAGTCGTTGGCATTGAGCGTCCCCGAGTGGTCGGTGTCGTTAGTGGGGCTCGTCCAGGACAGGCGCTCCGGTGAGGGGGGCGCCGCGAGGACGCCGGCCACGAGGGCGAGCAACAGGAGGGCGATCGACAGGCTCTTCATGGTGTTCGAAATGCGGTGCACTTTTCCACCTTGAGCAGAGTCCTCCAACGTCAGAATTTAAGGTTGACGGCCTCAACGGCAAACACGAGGCTAGCGGCCCATATTGTCTCATAACTGGAGCCAGCGCCGCCCGTTTGGGCGTTGACATACGGGGATGAGTGAAGGCGTCTTCGCGGATCGGACATGTCCGAGCGCAGCCGCGCGCGCATGCGCGTTTACGCTCAAAGGGCGCCGCACAACGTTCTTTTGCGGGCCGTCCCCCTGACGCGCGAGGGCGCGCGTGGCGGAACCCGGGCTCGATGTGGACAAGGTGCTCATGGCCATCGAGGAGCTGCGCCGCTGGGAGCTGCGGGCCCAAGAGCTCTCGCGGGGGCACGCGTCCGAAAACACGGACGAAACGCTGCGCGTGCGCCAGCAGATCGCCTACTACAGCGGGCTGCTCCAAGACATGAAGCGCCGGGCGAACCCTGACAGCGCGGCGCGACTGATGGGCCGCTTCGGGTAGCTTGCTATCATGATATGAGGGACAGGATGGCCTCGGCGGGGCTGCCGTCGCAGGCGCGCAGCGCGCCGATCGCGCGCTCGCGCGAGCTGCTCGCTTGTTCCATCACGAGCTTGACGTCGTCCTCGGGGAACTCGGACGGCTCGGGCGGGGCCTCGTGGGCCGTCGGTCGGCCCGAAGGGGCGGCGGCGGTGAGGGCGCCGCCGGGCGGCTGCTCCACGACTTTGCCGCTGATCTGGTAGGTGCGCGTCCCCTGGGCCCGCACCTCGACCACGGTCGGCTCCTTGAACACGAGGTCCTTCGTGCGCGTGCGGATGATGACCTCGATGACGCCGCGCAGCTCTTCCTGGGCGATCCCCATCGACTTCATGAGGGCCTTCATTTTCTTCGGGTCCATGCCGCCGGGCATCATGGTCGTCGGGCCTCCTTCGATCGCTTTGTCGGGGATCGCCCCCGGCCACTTGCCTTTTTTGGAAGCACCTCGAGGCTGAAGTCGCAGGCGCGGGCCGAGTGGGTGAGCGCGCCGCTCGACACGATGTCGGCAAAAGGAGCCACGCGGGCGACCGTCCGCTCGTCGATGCCGCCGGAGACCTCCACGAGGACGCGCGGGTAGCGCCTCTTGAGTTCCCGGTACGCCGTTTTGAGTTTGGAAAGCGGGAAGTTGTCAAGCATCACGATGTCGGCGCCAAGCTCGGCGGCCGCAAGCGCGTCCTTGAGGGTGGAGGCTTCGACCTCGACTTTGCGCGTGAACGAGGCGCCCCGCTGCGAGGCGACGCGGCGGACGGCCTCGGAAACGGACCCCGCGATCGCGGCGTGGTTGTCCTTTACGAGCACCATGTCGTCGAGGGCGAAGCGGTGGGGAGCCCCGCCGCCGAGCGACACCGCGCGCTTCTCGAAGGCCCGGAAGCCGGGCGTGGTCTTGCGGGTGGCGGCAAGGACGAGGTTGGCGTTGGCCGCGCGGCCCTTGGCGAGCATCGACGAGGTCAGGGTCGCAATCCCGCTCATCCGCTGGATGATGTTGAGGGCCACGCGCTCGCCCTTGAGGATCGAGCGCGCCTTGCCCGCGAGGCGCGCCACCACGGTGCCGCGCGGCACCAAAGATCCGTCCGCGACGGCGGGCGCGAAGTCCACGGCCAGCTCCTCGAAGAGCGTGTGCGCCTCGTCGAGCCCCGCGACCACGCAGGCTTCCTTGGCGACGATCACCGCGTCGGCCCGCTCGCCCCGCGGGACGACAAGCTCCGAGGTGATGTCTCCGCGGCCCACATCCTCGTCGAGGAAGGCGTGGAATTCGCTGCGCTTGGGCATCGCCGGCGCAACCGCCTGGGGCGAGAATAACGTTGGCCCGGGGTGCGTGGATTCGGGGGTCGTCGGAGAGGCTATTTATCCGCGCGGCCAAGATCGAGCGGTCGTGCACGGCAGGCAGCCGGAGGAAGCCCCCACGGACGCGCGGCGCCTGCTCTGCATCGGCGCCCTCGCGCTCTTCACGGTTGCCGGCGCGCTCGTGGTCCTTTCGGCGTCCGCGTCGGCGCTGCCGCCCACCGCAGCGATCCTTTCGCCGCTCAACGGGTCGTCGTTTCAAGCCTGCCAGGCCATCCCCTTCAACGCGAGCCAGGCCTCCGATCCCGAGGGCGCCCCGCTCTTCTTCATCTGGGACCTGCCGAGCGAGACCATTCAGGGCTACAACCTCTCCGTGTTCGACTACGCCAACCTGACGACCGTGGGCGTGTACAACTTCACGCTTACGGTCCGAGACGCCGAGGCCCTCGAGGACAATCAGACGCGCCAGTTCACGATACGGCCGTGCAACGTCCCCCCGGTCGCGGTCATTGCAAGGCCCGCCGACGGCACGGCCTACTTTACGGACGCCTTCATCAACTTCAGCGCGCAGGGGTCGTCCGACTCGGATGGCTACGTCTCCGGGTACCGCTGGTCGCTCAACGGCACGACGAAGGGGTCGGGGCTGAACACGAGTTTCCGCCTCGACGCCGGCGACCAGCAGATCACGCTCACGGTAAGCGACAACGACGGCGGCGAAGGCCGCGCGAACATCACGCTGCACATCGAGGTCAACGAGGCGCCCCGGGTCGCAGCCGAGGCCGTCGCGCCGCAAAGCGGGTTTGCAGGCGACCTGTTCACGTTCACCTTCAACTACACCGACCAAAACGGCGAGGGCGCGGCGCAGGCGCTGCTGCTGCTCGACGGCGCGCCGCACGCGATGGGGCTTGCCGGGGGCGCCGACCCGCGCGCGGGCCAGGTGTACGCCCTCACGCTTTCGCTTGCGGCCGGCCGCCATTCGTTCTTTGTCCTTGCGCAAGACGGGAACCTGACCAACCTCTCGGCCACGCACACGGCCCCCGACGTGTTCGAGAACCTCACCGTGCACTCGGCCGACGAGGTCGCGGTGCTCGCGCTTGCCGCCGAACCCCCTCATGTGGTCGGCCTTGGCCCTCCGACGGGCGCGCTGCCCTCGGACCCGGCATCGCTCGTGGCCGTCTCCCCGGCCTACTTGGCAAACGCCACCGCCCTTGCAGGCATGAACTACACGCTCGTCGTGGCGTTCACCCCCGCGGCCGACATCAACGCGTCAAGCGCGATGCTGATGCGGCTCGAGAATTCAGAGTGGCGCGCGCTCGTCACCGTCACAGACCGCTCGGGCCACACGGCAAGGGTCGAGGGGGAATTCCGCGAACTGCCCGCCGTGTTCCGCGTGTTCGCCCGCCGCGCGGAGGCGGCGGCAGGCGCGCCACCCGTGTTGCAGATCACCCACCACGCGCCCTCGGGCGAGTATTACCCGAACTCGACCGTCACCTTCGATGCGGGCGCCTCCTTGGACCCCGAAAACGCGACGCTCCTCTTCGCGTGGCGCTTCAAGGGCCCCGGCGTGGACACCGGGTGGCTGCCCGGGCCGCGGGTCGAGCTCACCTTCCCCCAGGCCGGCATTTACGCCGTCGAGTTGCGGGGCGACGACGGGGCGGGCGCTTTGACTTTCAAGAACACCACGCTCGAGATCCGCGACCGCCCCGCGCCCGTGGTCAACACGCTCGAGGAGCCAGCGGCCCTTGCGGGCCTTGCCGGGGCCGTGGGGGTGTCCGCGCTGCTTGCCGTCTGGTGGCGCGGGCGCGCCACGGGCCCCAAGCGCGGCTACGACGACCAGTACGGGTCGGCGTACAAGCAGAAGGCCATGGAGGAAAAGGAGTACGCGCAGCTGTTCGAAAAGTTCGCGATTGCCCCCGGGGGGGAAGGAGTGGCTCCCCCGGAGATCGAAGCGCCCGAGAGCGACCCGCCGGCCGAGCGCTAGGGGCCGCCTTTCACCGGGAGTTCCAAGATCAGCTCGTCGACCGGGGGTCCCCCGAGCAGGGAAACCCCGAGCTCCATCCCGACCCGCGTGAAGCCGCACCTGTGCAGCACGCGGATCGAGCCGTGGTTCTGGACGGCGACATAGGCCCGCAGCGGGCGGTGCCTGTCGATTTCGAGCAAGCGCTGAAGGGCCGCGGTGGCCACCCCCCGCCCCCAGAATCGGCGGCCGATCCAGTACCCGACAAGGCGCCGGTCGTCCTGCTCCCAGCTCCCGATCTGCCCCGCGACCTCTCCTTCCACGATGACCGCGCGCGTGATGACCGTGGAGTTCGCGAGCACCTTGGCCCAGTGCGCGTCATGGGCGGGACGGTCGCGCGCCGGGAACGCCGCCATCGCTGTGGCCTCGGGGTCGAGCTGCTGCTCGTAGAGGATCGCGATGTCGTGGGGCCGGATTTCCCGGAGCGACACCTGAACAGGCGCGTCCATCAGGCCTGAACCGGGCCGCGGTGGGGAATAATCCTTGCGGCAACCCGGTGCGGCGGCACCGGTCGAGGTGATGGGGAATGCAGGCGCCGGCCCTTGAAGGTGGCGCCCTTGGGTCATCCGTCAATCAGCGGGTTTTTGCACCGAGGGTGTAACCCAAACTCGTCCGAGGTCGTTGAAGGCACCGCCTGTCCGCGGCACCCAGCGGGCATGTGCCGGACCGATGCGCCCTGGACCCGCCGTTGCGCCCCCACCGCGCCCATCCACGGCGGAAGTGTCAAATAGATCAAACATATGTTCGATTTGTCAAACATCATGCATTTCCACAACCTCCCCGAGCACCTCCTTGGCAGCCGCACGCGTCTCGCCGTTCTCCGGGCGCTCCTGCGGACTCCGGGCGCGCAGTTCACGGGCCGCGAACTGGCGCGGGCCGCCAACGTCTCGCCCTCGCAGGCGCTTGCCGCGCTGCGCGTGTTCGAAGTGGAGGGGTTCTGTCACCAGCGGCGGCACGGGCGCTCCAGCGTGTGGGCGGCCGACCCCGACCACTTCATCACACGTGGGCTGAACGACGTCCTGCATTTGGACCAAACCGCTCAAGCCCGACTCGAGGAGGTCCTTCACAAGGCTCTCGATGGCTCAGGTGCCGAGGAGGCCTACCTCTTCGGGTCGGTTGCGACCGGGGCCGAGGACGCAACCTCGGACATCGACCTCCTCGTGGTTTTCCCGTCGAGGCGAGCGGCAGCGGGTTGGCAGAAGAAGCTCGAAGCGCTTCGGCCGCGAGTGGAGAAGGAGTTCTCGAATTTCCTGTCACCTTTGGTCTACGCGCGCGAACAGGTTCGAAAAGGGGCCCCGATGAAACTGCTCGGCGAGGCCCGCAGGACGGGCGCCGTCATTGAGGTGGGAAAATGACCGGTCAAACGCAAATGGTGCCCGCCACGAAAGCCGAGGCAAAGCGGTTTCTCGCGAAAGCGGAGCAGTTTCTATTGGGCGCCCAAGGTTCGCTCCGCGACGGCCACGCGACAAATGCTGGCTTGCTTTCGGTCCACGCTGCAATCTCCGCCTGCGACGCGCTCACAGGCCATTTTCTCGGAGTCCGGTCGAAGAGCCAGCGCCACCAAGACGTGATGGGGTTGTTGAAACAATTGCCCCTTGAGAACAAGGAGGGACTCTCGCGCCAGGTCCGCCGCCTGCTTGACGACAAGAACGTGGTAGAGTACGAGGACAAATTGCTCCTCCGGACGGAGGCGAACGAGATGGTCGAGCTTGCGGAGCGCATTGTGGCGACTTGCAGGAAGTCGGTGCGCTGAAGGCCCGGCGGGGGCCCGCCCCCGATCCCCTGAGGCGGCGGGCAATAGGGACAACAGGGCGCGGTGCAAAAACCCGCTGATTGGCCAGGTAGCCCGAAGTGAAGGGAATGAGGTGCCGGGATGCGGCGTCGGGGCGCCGAGAGGCTTGGCAGGGTTCGGGGCGCCAAAGCCGGCGGCGCGTTCCCGAGATGAAAAAATCGTAAAAGGCTTTATTGCCGTGGTCACACCACAGTATTACCAGAGACCATGCCAGCCGCCAAACTTTCCATCAGCCTCTCGCCCGAAGTCGACCAGGCCCTCGACGTGCTCGCCGCGCGTTCGGGCCGAGCCAAGTCCGCCCTCATCGAAGTCGCGCTCCGAGAAAACCCGCTCGTTGCCAAGTACATCGAGGTCGTGCGAGCCGAACTTTACGCGGAGCCCGCCGCGGTGCCGCAACGTGAAATCCGAGAGAAAGCTAAGGGGCGCCGAACGGTTCAACGCGTTTCGCCATAGGGTGAACCGTTCCCCAACCGGGCTCGCCCCGGGGTGCGCCATCCGCCGTGAACCCCTGACGATGGTACCACTCCATCGTTTTGGGATCGTCCACGCTGTCAAGGCGCAACAAGGGGCGTTGCAGTTTTTCCGCGAACCCCTCGACCGCTGCGACGACAAAGGAGCCCGCCGCGACGAAAGTCGGCGGATGGAACAGCTCATTCCTCGCAAGGTACGCGATGTAGAGATCTTCGTCGCGGACCTGAAAGCACGCAGCGGCGCTAATCTCCCTTTCATGGGTCGCAAGCAAAGTGAATTGATCTTCGGTAGGCGAATGGAATTTCAGCATTTCGGAGAAGTCGACCCTCCCCTTGAGCGCGCCCTTTGGCTCGAAGGGAACCCAGATTTGACAGTTGAGTGCGCCAGATAGCCGAA
>JBGPJF010000011.1:0-61831 GCA_041485285.1 Thermoplasmata archaeon
GTTTTGCATGCCGCCGCCGCTGTCGATATGGAACTCGAGCTTTGTCTGGTTCTCGCCCGAGAGCGAGAACACCTGCGTGGGCTGCGGCACGCGTCCGCTGCCGGCGGTGAAGGAGAGCGTGGCGGTCGCGTTGTCTGCAAGTCCCCACCCGTGGTTTTCGACGGTGACGGCGACCACGGGGCCGCTCGGCGTGTCGTAGGAGGCCCACGCCACCGGCCGCAGGTCGGCGCGCATGAACTCGACTTCGTTCACGAGCAGGATGCACACGTTGACTTCCTGCGAGAGCCGTTCGGCGATCGTCATCTGGTAGGTCCCGAAGCGGTTCTGCTGGTTGTCCACCTCGTAGGTGAACGAGGGGATGCCAAGCTCCCCGTAGCCCGTGTCCTTGGAAGAGCCGGTGGCGATGTAGAGGAGGACCGAAGTCTGGCCGGTGGTGACGCCCGTGAGGTTGTGGGCCGTGGCGCCGATGTGCGCGAGCAGTTCGTCGTCGGGGGCCGGGTCGAGCGTCCACGCCCACGAATAGATGAGGACGTTGGTCCCGGTGTGGCCGGTGAGATACAGGTCGATGCCGAATGTCTTGTCGATCGCGCGCATGTTCTCGGCGTTTGCGTGCGACTCCGGCTCCGACTCGGGGCCCGAGCCGTGGTCGCCTTCGTCCGTCCACTCGAAGGCGTAGTTGCGGTTGAGGTCGACGCCATTGGCGTTCTGCCGCTGGTCCATCATGTTCCCGTCAGGGTTCACCATGGGGACGATGAAGAAGTGGTACTTCGCAAGAATTTCGGGAGTGGCCAGCCGCCCCTCGACGGCCTCATGGATGAGCTGGACGGCGAGCTCCATTCCCAACTGCTCGTTGCCGTGGTGGCCGCCGTCGATGTAGATGGTGGACTTGCCGCCGTCGGGGACGTTGAAGTCCGTGATTTCCATCTGCCAGAGCTCGCGGCCCTGGACCGACCTCCCAATGGAGGCAAGCTTGGTGGTCTCGGGGTTGGAGGACGCGAGGTTCTGCAATTCGGTCGTCAGGTCGGGGTAGTGGTGGTAGACGTGCGAGTCGACGATGGGCGGGCGGGGGAGCAGCGGGCCGGGGCCGAGGGAAGGCGTCGACGCCGGGGCAGCAGCCAATGTGGCGGGCGACGGCGTTTCGGCAAAGGCCGGCAACAGGGCGCTGGCGACCAGGGAAGCCAAGACCAGGCCAACGGCTAGGGGTCCAGCCCGCATTTGCATTGCAGCCGGCGGACTTGGCCGCCGCCTTATAACGGTTGGCTGGGAGGCCGGGGACTCCGCGGGGCGCTTCGCCGACCCCCCTTGCACGTTCAATAACCCTTACGCTCCAGCAAGGGCCGGTGATCGCCTGCGGCCTGCCTTTGACGAAAGGCGCTCGGTGGATGAGCTGCAACTTCTGCGATACCTTGCAAAACGTGGGGGTCGTCGCCCGCAAGCGAACATACAACGACAATACGCCGCGAGGGGCATTGACGCTCTGCCCCTCCTGTCGGCGCTCGAGGGCATATGGGTTGAACGGGGTATCTCGCGGGGAGAGTGGTGGTGGAAGCTCCTGCATTGGGGGCGCACCACCGACATGCTAATCCGAAAGGGCGAGGCTCCGCCACACCACGGAGGGCGAATAAAATGGTAAACGCAGATTTCATATGTGATAAGTTAAATTATCATATCATGCCGAAAACGTTCAAGGTTCCAGCGCACATTGACGGCGATGCCCCCTTCCTCGGGCTGCTTGGCGACACCGCAAGGGCCCGGGTCATCGACTACTTGATCGCCGTTGAGGCGGCCGCCACCATCTCGGAGATCGCTAGAGCCGTTGACCTTTCTCGCCTCTCGACCCGTAGCGCGCTAAGGGCGCTCGAATCGTGGGGGGCGGTAGAATCCCAATCGATCGAGGGCGGCTGGCGGCGCTACCGCGTTCGAATCGGTTCCCCAATTGTGACTGCCCTGCAACTGCTGATGGGAGCGATCAACGACGCGCAAGAACCGGGCCACGGCATCTTCGGGAAGTACGCGGAAGCACTCGTAGGTGTTCGGGTCGTCCCCGTCGGAAGGTCCCCTCGGCGGGCGATGGCGCCGGCGGGCGCGAAGCGTAGATAGCCGAGCGTGCGCCTGCCCGGTTGATGCGCTCGTTCCCCTTCTGGCGCGTCGATGTGTTCGCCGCGCGCCCCCTCGAAGGCAACGCGCTCGCGGTGTTCCCGAAGCCCGGCGACCTCACCGACGCGGAGATGCTCGCGATCGCGCGCGAGATGAACATCTCGGAGACGACCTTCCTGCAGCCCGGGACGCTCGCGGGCGCGAACTACCGCAACCGCATCTTCACCCCGGGTGGCGAGCTGCCGTTTGCAGGCCACCCCACGATCGGTTCCGCCTTCGTGGCCGCGGAGGAAGGGATGATCGCGAAGTCTGAAGGCGTCGTAACCGCGCACCAACAGGATGGACTCGGGCTAACGCCGGTAAAGCTCGAGATCACGGGAGACCGCGTCACGCGCGTAGCCATGACGCAGGCACGGCCCAAGCAGGGGCGCAAGTTCACGAAGGTCGACGCGCTTGCCAAGGCCCTCGGCGTGAAGCCCCGGGACATCAAGGGGTCGGGGATGGTGCCGCAAGTGACCTCGACGGGTGCCGCTTCAATCCAGGTGCCGATGGCATCGAGCGACATCGTCCGCGGGCTCAATCCGGACCTGCGCGCGCTTGCGAAGATCGCGCGGAGCGTCGGCAGCGACCCCGGCGTGTACTGTTTCGCGCTCCTCGACGGGAAGGAGGGCGATGTCCACGCCCGCGGATTCTTCCCGATCCACGGAATCCCCGAAGACCCTGGCACCGGAAGCGCGGGGGGCGCTTGCGGCGCGTTCCTCGGGTTCGCGGGCAAGCTCCCCGACAAGCAGTGGTTCACGATCAAGCAAGGCGCGGAGATTCACCGGCCAAGCACCCTCGAGGTGGCCGTGGCGATGGAGCGGGGGCGACCCATCCAGGTGCGCGTGGCCGGGGCCGTGCAGACCGTCATGCGCGGGACGCTTGACGTCCCGTGATCGCGCGCTACTTGCGGCGTGCCAGTGCACGCCGGGCAACGAGCACCGCGCCAAGCGCGGCCACCGACGAAACGACCGCGGCCGGCCAATCGGCGGCCGCTGGGGGCGCGGGCGCAAGTTGGGGCGACGGGCCCTGAATGTCCATGCGCACAATCTCGCCCGCGGCGCTTACAGCTTGAATCGAGATGTGAAGCGGTTGGTCGCGCGGAGCGCCGCTGATCCGGGCTCCGTGCAAGCCTTCCGGCGTGGCGAAATCCGTGAAGCCGATGAAGCGGGCAGGCTCCACCCCCCAAGCAACGCGCCCGGTCGAAGCGATGTTGGTCTCCCACGAGACCCCAACCTCGCCAGGGCCCGTCCAAAAGGCGTAGGCACCGATGATCGAAAGGGGCGGCGGCGGCTGCGGGCTTACCCGCGGCGGGTCCGGCTGCGACACGATGCAGAGCCTCGCGATCCTTATTGGGCCGCCCGAAGAGTTGTTTCCGATCATTACGCCTGGCCCTCGAAGGATCGGGTCGCCCACCCAAAACGCGATGGTGCCGCCGTCACTAACTGTCTGGCAGTCGTCAAAATTTGAGGCAGCGGCCGCGGCCGGCAGGGCGGCGACCAGAAGGATCCCAAGTGCGATCGCGGTGCGGCCCCTCACGCGTGTTCTCTGTGGGTGGAATCACATAATGGTTTCGGATCACGACGGCGGATTCGTGGAGCGATAACGCACACGATCGACCCCAACCTTCCCGCATGCCGCCAACGCCCTACTTGGCCTGCAGTTCCCGGATCACTTCGCCGTCGAGTTCGAAGTCCACTTCCATGAATCCAAACTCCTCAAAGAGGTGCGCGGCCACCCGGTTCTCCGGCCGGTGGGAAATGCGGATGCGCGTGGGCCTGGTCCCCTCGATCTCCGCGACCACGGCCGCCATCAGCTTACGCCCGAGTCCTCGACCTTGGTCGGCCTCGCCGATCATCACACGCCAGATGTAGGCGGACCCGTCGGCCAGCCGGTCGTACATCGCGAACCCCACCACACGGTCGCCCTCGACGAAGGCCCGCGGCACAAGGTGCGGCTTCTCGGCGGCCTGCCGCAGCGACTTCGCGGTGGAGGCCACAAGGCCAAGCTGTTCGGTCTTCACCCGGAGCTTCAGAACCGCCACGCGGTTGGCGTCCGTTACAGGCACAAGCCGCGCAGCGCCCATCCCGACGGACATCTGACCCCCCCTTTGCGGGCAGAACGCGGCCGCCTACTTCTCCGCCTTCGTGTGGACCATCCGTTCCCAGCCCCAGACTTTGCGGCCGACCTCGCCCTTCTCTGCAAGCGCGATGCGCGCGGCGCAGAACTTGAAGTCGGGAATCCCGGAGACGGGGTCGCTGTAGGTGACGGTGAGCGTGTTCGCGGACGCCTCCGCGTAGTGCATCGGGACGAAGACGACGCCCTCGGGCACCTTGTCCGTGAGCGCCGCCCGGGCCTTGATTTTGCCACGCCTCGTCTCGACCCAGATCCAGTCGCCGTCCGCGATCCCCTTGGGGGCCGCATCGAGCGCGTTCACTTCGGCCACCGCCTCGGAGGCGGGAAGCTCGAGGTCGGTCTTGCGCGTCATCGAGCCCGTATGCCAATGGAAAAGCGACCGCCCCGTGGTGTACACAAGCGGGTAGTCTGCATCGGGGATTTCGATGCCCAGTCGGTGCTGGACGGGCACGAAGAGCCCGCGGCCGACCGGGAAGGTGTCGAGGTACAGGTTGCGCGTGCCGGGGTGATCCTCCGTGGGGCACGGCCACAAGATCCCGTGGGGCTTGAGGCGCTTGTAGCGCAGGCCCGCGAGCGCCGGCATCAGTTGCACCGCCTCGTCGAAGATCTCCGCCGGGCCGCTGTAGGCCATCGGGTAGCCCATCCGCGTCGAGATTTCGCAGATGATCTTCCAGTCGAGCCGCGCTTGGCCAGGCGCCCGCAGTCCAGCCTCCGTAATCGCCACGCGCCGCTCCGTGTTGACGAAGGTGCCTTCCTTCTCGCCCCAGGCGGCCGCCGGCAGCACCACATCGGCCATCTCGGCCGTCTCCGTCATGAAAATGTCTTGCACCGCCATGAACTCGAGTTTCTTGAACGCGGCCTCGGTGTGGTGGCGGTCGGGGTCGGAGACGATCGGGTTCTCGCCCATGATGAACATCCCCTTGAGGTTCCCTTCGTGCATCTCCTCCACCATCTGCGTCGACTTGAGGCCGAGCTGGTGGTCGAGGGGGACGCCCCACGCCTTCTCGAATTTCTCCCAGTGCTCTTTGACATCGACGTCCTGGTAGCCGGGGTAGGCCATCGGGAGCGCGCCGAAGTCCGACGAGCCCTGCACGTTGTTCTGCCCGCGCAGCGGGTGCAGGCCCGAGCCCGAACGGCCGAACTGGCCGCAGGCGAGAGCGAGGTTGATCACGGCGTGGACATTGTCGACGCCGTGCGATGACTGGGAGAGCCCCATCGACCAGAAGATCGTCGCGCTCTTCGCCTTCGCGTACGCGATCGCCGCCTTTTCGAGGTCCTTGGCCGGAATGCCCGTAATTTCCTCGACCTTCTGGGGCGTGTAGTCTTTGACGGACTCCTTGATCGCGTCGAACCCCTCGGTCCGCTTCTCGATGAACTGCTTGTTGACGAGGCCTTCGCGGATCACGACGTGGAGCATGCCGTTCAGCCAGGCGATGTCCGTGGAGGGCTTCGGCTGCAGGTACAGGTCCGCGTAGTTCGCGATTTCCACGCGCCGCGGGTCGACGACGATGAGCGTCGTCCCTTTCTTCGCCGCCTGCTTGATGCGCGTCCCGATCACGGGGTGCGAGACCGTGGTGTCGGAGCCCGTGATGAGGATCAGGTCGCCGTCGGGGATCCCTTCGATGTCGCCGGTCGCCGACGCGTCGCCAAGTGCTTTCCGCAGCGCCGCGACCGACGAGGAGTGGCAAAGCCGCGTGCAGGTGTCGACGCTGTTGGTGTGGAGGCACGCGCGCGCCCACTTCTGGAAGACGTAGTTTTCCTCGTTCGTGCACTTCGACGAGGAGAGCGTGCCGATCGCGCGCCCGCCGTATTTGTCGCGGATGCCCCCGAGCTTCGACGCGACAAGCGAAAGCGCCTCCTCCCAGGTCGCCTCGCGGAACTCGCCCTTCTCCTTGATGAGCGGCACGCTGAGCCGCCGCGGGTCGGCGATGAACCCGTACCCGAACTTGCCCTTCACGCAAGTCGAGACGCCGTTGGGCTCGTACTCCTCGCGTGTCTGGATCTTGATGACCTTGTTGTCCTTCACGGCGAGGTCGAACTGGCAACCCACGCCGCAGTAGACGCACACAACCGGGATGTGGGTGAACTCGGCGTCCCTCCCCTTCCCGACCGCGTCGACTTCCTGCAGCGCCTCGACGGGGCAGACCGACACGCAGTGGCCGCAGTACACGCAGCCCGAGTCGTCGAAGGTCGTGTTCTTGGGCAGCAGCATGGCGTTTTGGCCCTCGCCCTTGATGGCGAGGACGCCCTGCACCTGGACATTGTCGCAGGCTTCGATGCAGCGCGCGCAGAGGATGCACTTGTTGTTGTCAATTTGGATGAACGGGTTGTCTTTGTGGATGGGCTTCAGCTTCGTGAGCGTCCCGAAGCGCGGGTTCTTGATGCCGAGTTTGTAGATGACGTCCTGCAGTTCGCAGAGCCCGTCCTGCTCGCAGGCCCAGCAGGTGAGGTCGTGGTTCTGGAGGTGGAGTTCGGCGTTGTAGCGCTGCGACTCCTTCACGGCCTCCGAGTTCGTCGTGACTTCCATGCCCTCGTTGACCTTCGTGTAGCAGGCGGGGGCTTGGCGGGGCCACCCCTTGACCTCGACCATGCACATGCGGCAGTTGCCAAGTGGGGCCATTTGCGGGTGATAGCAGAGCGTGGGGACGTATGCGCCGGCCTGTTTGGCGGCGTCGAGGATGGTGGAGCCCGGCGGCACTTCCACCGGCGCGCCGTTCAGGAGGATCTTCGTCACTTTGCCGCCCCCAGGAGCATTTCGATTTCGGGCTTGAACGCCTCATAGACGGCGGTGAACGAGTTGCCTGCGGTCTGCCCGAGCCCGCAGATGGACGTCTGCCCCATGTCGCGGGCGAGCCGTGCCAGTTCGTCGGCGGTGGCCGACTTCTTCCCGTGGGCGAGGTCCTCAACGAGCAGCCGCATCGCGTGCGTCCCCTCGCGGCACGGCGTGCAGCGGCCGCAGGAGCCCTCTTCCATGAACTTGATTCCCTCGAGCGCGAGGTCGATGGCGCGCTTGCTGCGGGGGACGGCGACCATCCCGCCCGCGCCCATCAGCGCGTGGCCGCGGCGCGTGTCGAATTCCAGCGCGAAATCGAGGGCGTTCGGGAGGAGGTAGCCGCCGGTCGGCCCTCCGATCTGCACGGCTTTGAGGTTCTGCGGGTCGGCCCCGCCCATCCCAACGATGACCTCGCGGGCCGGAAGCCCCATCGCGATTTCCATGACGCCCTCGCGGGGGACGCCGAGGACCGACACGAGCTTCGTGCCGGGGCTCTTCGCGGTGCCGACCGTTTTCCACCAGTCGAGGCCGCGGGCGAAGAGCAGCGCGGCAAGCGCGAAGGTCTCGGTGTTGTTGATGAGCGTCGGGCGGCCCCATAGGCCCGCTTGGGCCGGGAACGGCGGCCGCAGCCGGGGGCGAGCGGGCCGGCCCTCGATGACTTCGAGAAGCGCCGACTCTTCGCCGGAGATGTAGCCGGCGGTCGAGATCTTCAGCGCGCACTTGAAGTCGAACGCGGCGCCGAGCACCTTTTTCCCGAGGAGCCCCGCGTCCTTCATCTCCTTGATCGCGCGCGGGTACCACTCGTGGGCCGCCGCGTAATCATGGTTGACAAAGACGAACCCCTCGCCCGCGCCGCAGGCGACCGCGCCGATCATCATCCCTTCGATGACGCCGTAGGGGCTCGCTTCGAGCAGCACCTCGTCCTTGAAGGTGTCCTCCTCGCCCTCCTCGCCATTGGCCACCACGTAGCGGGGTGCGCTGCCGCCTTTGCGCGTGAACTCCGCCTTCTGGCCCATCGGGAAACCGACTCCGCCGCGGCCGCGCAGCGCCGCCTGCTTGAGCAGGTCGAGCGCGCCGTCGGGGCCAAGGTCGAGCGCGCGCGCAAGGCCCTCGAACCCGCCGACGGCCAGGTAGTCGGCAAGCGACGCGGGGTGGACAAAGCCCGCATCGCGCAGCGTTGTGCGCACCTGCGGGGCGAAGAACGGTTGCGACTCGTCGATGCGGCCGCTCGTGGTGAACACGGCAAGGCGGTTGGCAAGCGGCATCTTGCCGGCCTTGAGCTCTTCGGCAAACCCCTTGAGCGGCATGCCCTTCGCGGTGAATACGCCGCGCCTGCCGTCGGCCATCTGCACTTGGATCGTCGGGTGCGCGAAGTGCGCGCCCGTGCACCCGGATTCGCCGATGCGGACCTTCGAATCCTTGAACAGCTTCCCGAGGTCGGCAAGCACCTTTTCGGAGCCGGTCTCGCGGCAGCAGGTGGCGTGGGACACCAGCACGCGGTGGGCCTTGGCCTGCGCATGCTTTTCGCGCAGGGCTAGTAGCGCGGCCAGCGCGGCACTTTCGGCCATTGCTGGCGATTGGGACAGGTGCAATTTAACGCTTCGTTCCGCTCGGCCTCGATGGCCCGCGCCGCCGGTTCAGTAAGACTCGACCCGGAGGTCAGCAACCTTCGCGATGAAGTCGAAACCTCGATCCCGCGTCACTACGGCATGCCCGTGCACCGACGCGATGGCCGCGATCATGATGTCACTTGCGGACTGAGTCCGGCCGGCGCGTATGAGTTCCGCGCGAATGAGGGCCGCCCGTTCGGCAGCGCTTTCGTCGAACGGGAGGGTAGCAAACGGGCGTGCCATCGCGCGGAATTCCGCGGCCTGGACGCGGGAGCGGCCCCAGTTGAGGCCCGTGAGGACCTCGAACAGTGCGGGCGTGGTGAGGAAGAGGGCCACCGAACGCGCGTCGAGCTGCGCGGATTTGGTGCGGGCTGCCGCGTCGCCTCGCAGGAAGTCGACGAGGAATGCGGTATCGAAGGTCACTCCCATCGGCGCTTCCACTCCTTCAGCCGTCTGCGTTCGAACTCGAGGTCCTCAGCCCTCATCTTTGTGAAGGCCTTGCCAAGCCGATCGCCGGCCCTTTTATCGAGCAGCCCGTCGAACAGGCTGAGGGAGGGCCGAGTGCCGCCAACGAGCCGGTGGACGACGTCCGTAAAGCTCTCATCCGGCCGCTTGGCAGCCTTCAGCTTTTCATAGGCGGAATTCTCGAGGGAGATCGTCTTGCTCGGCATCACGCAATGTCTGTGCATCTGTGTACATATATCTGTGCATCAACGCAAGGACCGTCGCCGCGCGGCGTGCAAAACCGCCGCACGGTACGCAGGGGCAAACAAGTCGCGGTCGGGCGCGATCGAGGCCATCGCCCGTTGGTTGGCCGTGAGCCGCCGCGCAAACACGGTAATGCCGGAGTCGCGCACGATCGCCGCCGGGGTCGATTCGTCCACTTCGCCCATCTTAAGCACGGCGGCCGACGCCAGCCCGTCGGCAACCGCCCGGAACGTAATCCGCATTGTATGGCCGAAGAGGTCCTGGCGGCCGCGGACGTCTTCGACGGGGAGGAAGCCCGCGCAGGAAAGCGCCACCCCAGAGGTTCCAAGGCGCAGCGGCTCGCAGTGGGAGTCCGTGATTACGACGCCGACGGGGCCGCGAGCGGATGTCGTGGCGAACCGGCGAATCCGTTCGGCCGAACCCCACGGGTCTTTCGGCCACACCACGGCGTGGCCCGGCGGCGCATTGGACTGGTCGGCGCCGGCGTTTGCGATGAGGTGACCCTGCTTCAGCGTTACGATCGCGCCCGGGACCGCTCCGAGGACCACCTCGGCCTCGTCGATCACAAGTTTCGCGAAGGCCGGCTCGAGCCGCGCCTTGCTCCCCAGCGCCGAGGCGCGCTTCGTTGGCCGCATGCGCGAGAGGTCGACGAGCTGCCCCTCGTCGTACGACACGACCTTCGAGGTGACGGCCAGGATGTCGCCCGATCGCAGGCCACCGGCCCCGCGGATGGCGCCTTCGAGCGCGCCGCGAAGCACGCCGCGGCGCTCGATCCTCGGGAGGCGCAGCGCGATCACTTGCATGGAAGGAGTTGCGAGGCTCAAGCCGGGGAAAAAGGTTCGCAAGGCAGGCGGCGCTACGACTTCGTGGCCTTCGCCTTGCGGGCTCTGCCGCCCATCGGCGGCGCGCCTTCCACCCGCTGCGGGGCGGCGTAGATGTTGAAGCGGTTGGTGCGAAGGAACCCGACGAGCGTGAGGTCGAACTGGCCGGAAAGCTCGACGGCTTGGTCGAGCGGAGCGGAGCGCGAGATGACGATGGGGATCCGCGCCCGAGCCGCCTTCAGCACCATGTCAATCGTAATCCGGCCCGTCGAGAACAGCGCCGCCTTCGACGGGTCAAGGCCCTTGGCGAGGGCAAGCCCCACGACCTTGTCGATGGCATTGTGGCGCCCGATGTCGATGTCGTAGGTCAGCACCTTGCTCGTCGCGGGCTCGAAGAGGAACGCGTAGTGGTACGCGCCCGTCCGCTTGTACGCGTCGTCCCGCTCGAGCACCTCGCTGTAGCAGCGGAACATCGCCGTTGGCGAGATGGACACCTTCGACGTGATCGGGGGAATCCGCTCGCCGAGCATCCGGTAGAACGCATCGGCCGTGCCGCACTCGGTCCAGATGATGTTGTAGTTCTTGCGGAAGGCGAGCGTCCTGACGCGCGGCGAGTCGACCGTCACATCGGCCCGGGCGATCCGGTCCTTGGTCGTGAGCCGGAGTTTGGTAACCTCCTTCACATTCCGCACGTACCCCTCGCAGAGCAGGTAGCCGATCACAAACTCGCGCAGGTGGGTGGGCGTTACGACCACATCGAACGAGGCGACCCCGTTGATCTCGACATGGAGCATCGCCTCTTCGGCAAGCTCTGCTGCCGGGTCGTGCGCGAACGCGCCCTGCTCGAACCGCACGATAGCCCGCGTTGCCACGGGGCGCCATGGGTGAGGCGCGCTGATGAGGGCTTGCCCGCCGATGGGCGCGGGGGCCGGGGGGCGGGCCCCCCGCGAATTCGTCGCTAGTCGGACTTGGGCTTGTCCTTCTCGTCGTCCTTCTTGGACGACGCAGCGCTGCCGGTCGAGTCCGTCATCGCTCCCTTGCCACCCGAGGTGCCGCGCTCACCGCCGGAACCTCCACCGCCCCCACCGCCCCCACCGCCGTCGCCCATCCACCGGCCGAGCGTGCCGCGCTTGGCGAGCAGCAAGGTCACCGCAAAGGCAAGGACGATGAACAGCAGCAACATGAAGTTCGCCGACTCGCGGACCGTCCTGTAGGCGTCGGCGTCCACCGTGTTCTTGACCTTGAACGGCACGGTCGACGAGGTCGTCGTTTTGCCTGACTCGTCGGTGGCCGTAGCCGTGAGCGAATAGGTGCCGTCCGCCCACGCCCGCGTGTCAACCGTGTACTCGTAGTAGCCGGTCGAGGGGTTGTACGCCACGTCGATCGTCTTGCCGCCGACCGTCACGGTCACCGATCGCACGCCGTTCGAGTCGCTGGTGAAGATGCGCACGGAATACGTGCCGAGGACCGTCTGGTCAGCGACCGGCCCCGTCACGGAGACCACCGGGCCGTGGTTGTCCACCGTGAACGACACGGGGTCGGTGGAGGCCGCGTTGTCCCAGATATCTTTGGCCATGACCGTGACCTCGTAGGTCCCATCGGCCGCATCGGTCGTGTTCCAAGCGGACTCATAGTAGCCCGTGGCCGCGTTGAAGGTCATTGCCGTCCACGTGCCCTGGCCCACCCGCATCCAGACCGAGGAAACGCCGCTGCCGTCGCTTGCGGCCACCTGGAGGGTGGTCGCCCCCGCGAGGAATTGGCCACTCAAGGGCGAAACGAGGGCGACGCTGGGTCCGACGGCGTCGATGTCGCTGTTCCTCACCACGAGCTCGACGGAGGCGGAGGCCTCGTTGCCCACATTGTCCGTCGCATAGACCGTAAACCGGTTCGGCCCGTCGATGATGTGCGGCGTGTCAAAGTCCACGAACCACTCGTCGTCGGCCGTCTTGAACATCGAGTAGTCATAGCCATCGGGCAGCTGTTCGATCCACGCCCCGCTCACGCCGGCGCCCGCGTCGGTGATGCGCGCGCGGAACCGCACGATGTCGTTCACGCTGGAGTGGTCGGCCGGGGCCAAGATCGTGATGGCAGGCCCCGTGGTGTCCTCACGCAGCGGGAACGACCGCGTCATGCTCGTGGCCGACTGGTCGGTCGCCGTGAGCTTCACGGTGCCGTTGCCCTGCGTGCTGTTGGCGAGGATCTCGTACCCGGTGTAGAAGGTCGCCGAGACCGTGCCCGGGCTATAGCTGTTGGACTCCTCGTCCAACATTCCGAGGTTGGCCTCGTGCGAGGCGCTGATTTGGGACAGGCCGCCGCCGTACAGCGAAGTTGCCGTCGCGGCGATCCACCCCCATGAAGAACCGGAGATCCGGTTGGAAAACCAGAGGGTGCCATTCGAGTCGATGTAGACGCCGCCTCCGCTCGTGCTGTACCACCCCGGCAGCGGGTCGACGACTAGGTCGTCTTCGGTGTGCGTGTAGCTGAGGTTCCAGCCGCCTGCAAGCGCAGTGACCGCGTTGCCGACCACGTCGAAGACCGCGACATCGACCGGACTTGAGGAGTCCGAGCTCGAAGCGTCAAAGTCGAAGGTGGCCTGCGTCGTCGTGGCGTAGACCCCGCTGCCGAACGAGTTCGTGAGCGGGTTCGGGCCGGACATGGGCCCCGCTTCGGGCGACCAAAGGACGCGGTCGAGGCCCGAGTTGCCGTCGGAGATCTGGGCGTTGGCCGTCCCGGTTACCGGCGCGGGCATCCGGTGGTTGAACCAGAGGCGGTCGCCGTTCGTCGTGACATAGCCCGAAGACATGGCGCTCCAGTAGAGGTCGTTGAGGCTGGGAGGGGTGTTGTCGCCGTAGACTGTTCCCGAGGAGGAGTTCGTCCACGTGTTCGTCCAGCGGCCCTGGTCGGAGGGCAGGATCCCGTTGGTGTGCGCCGAATTGAGCACGACGGTGAGGCGCAGCGCGTCGTTGGTGACGATCATGCCTGTCCGGATCACGAACAGGAAGTGGGCGTTGCCCGAAACGTCGTGCGGGATCGCCTCGGGCGGGCTGAATGTCAGGTGGAAGTTGACGCCGCCGACCGGGAAGATGACGGGGGAGATCGAGCCCAGGGTGATGGCCGTGTCGTTGGCGTCGAGGGCGTCGTCCACGGCGCCGTCGTCGCGGTAGACGGCAAGCCCGCTGGTGGTGCCGTCCACGCCGATCGGCGCGAAGTCGAAGGAGTTGATCGACCCGCCGATCTGGTTGAGTCGCAGGTCTATTTGCGTCAGCCCGTCGTTGATGCCTGCCGCGGCGTCGTCGCGCCCGTCGACGATCCGCAAGCCCAACGGCGCACGCTCGTGGACGGCGACCGACCCCTGTCCGATGTAGTTGGTCGTCCCGTTGACGAGGTTGAAGGCGCGCGTCTGGCGGACGAACATGTTCGCCGTGCTCACGGTGCTGGCGGGCTCCGTCGAGAAGCCCGCGCCGTCGGTGGCCACGATGGCGCCCGCGCCGAGCTGGGCGTAGACGGAGTTGAGGTCGGTTAGCCAATTCCCGTTGGCGGCGGTCCGCATGATGATGAACCATGAATAGTTGCCCACGGTAGAGGTCGTCAGCGGCTCGTTGTGGGAGGTCATCACGAGGCGGACGGTGGCTCCCGACCAAAACGCACTGTCGGCGGTGATGGGGGAGTCGGTGGGGTCGAGGACGTCGTCGATGGTGCCGTCATCGCGGTACAGCCCGACCCCGCTCACCGCGGCGTCCGTGGAGAGCGTGTAGAGCGTCCGGTTGTCCCCGGCATAGAGGGTCGTGCCCCCGAAGGTCACGGTGATGTTGTCAAGCGAGTCCCCGGCATCCGAGTCCATCGAGAAGCCGAAGAGCGGGATGGCGGAGCTGTTGTCACGGATGCGCTGCTCAGGGGCCGGGAGCGCGACGGTGTTCCCTGCGGTCACGGCCGCCGATGCGGGGGGCAAAACCCACGGAAGGAGGCAAATCGCGATCAGCGTTACCGTCACTCGGCGCACGTGCAGGTTCTGAGAAAGCTTGGGCTTCAAAACACATCCCTCGGTGCAGGGTCGCATGGCCACGTAATATAGATTGCGAAGGCGCGGGGGAGTTTTCCACGCGCGGGCGCCCTTATTTGCGGGCCCCGGGGCGGCTACGGACGATTTCGACCTCCGTGAAGTCGAGGATCCCCCGGATGGGGACGCCGGGCTTGCGCACGCGCACTTCGACTTGCGCGAGGGGCTTGAACTCCCCGAGCAACGCCTCCGCGATGTTCTGCGCAAGCGCCTCGAGCAGCTTGAACCGTTTTCCTTCGACATGGTCGCGCACGATGGCGAACGCGCGCTCGTAGTCGACGGTGTCCGCCAGGCGGTCGGAGCGCCCGGCCTTCGAGAGGTCCGCGCGCATCACGACGTCGACAAAGAACCGGCCGCCGAGTTCCCCTTCGCTCGGCTTCGTGCCGTGGAAGCCGAAGAAGGCCATGTTTTCGAGGGTGATGGAATCGGCCGCCGTCGTTGCCACCGCCTTGCTGACTACCTGAACCCGGTAATGTGGCCGCGCTCGTCGATGTCCATCTTTTCGGCCGCGGGCACCTTCGGCAGGCCCGGCATCAGCATCATGTCGCCGGCCACGGCCACGACGAACCCCGCGCCTGCCGACAGGCGGACTTCGCGCACGGGGAATTCGAAGCCCGCTGGCGCCCCGATGAGCTTGGGGTCGTGGCTGATCGACGATTGGGTCTTGGCCATGCAGATCGGCAGCTGGCCGTAGCCGTTGGCCTCGAGCACCTTGATCATCTCCTCGGCCTCCGGGCCGTAGTTCACCGAGACGGCGCGGTAGACCTCCTTGGCAATGGTCTCGATCTTGCGCTTGATCGGCCACGTGCGGTCGTAGAGAGGCGCCGACGCCGCCGGCGCGCCGCTTGCGGCCGCCACGACCTTCTTGGCAAGGTCCACGGCCCCTTCGCCCCCCTTTTCGAAGTTGTTGCACACCGCGAAGGCCACGCCAGCCTTCGTGCAGAACGCTTCGATGACGGCGAGTTCCTTTTCGGTGTCCTTGGGGAAGCGGTTGATCGCCACGACGATCGGAACATGGAACTTCTTCAGGTTCTCGACGTGTCGCTCGAGGTTCGCGACCCCGCGAAGGACCGCCTGCGGGTCGTCGTGGTCGAGGGATTCCTTCGGGACCCCGCCGTGCATCTTGAGGGCGCGCGCGGTGGCGACAATCACGCAGGCGCTCACTTTGAGGCCCGCGGCCTCGCAGAAAATGTCGAAGAACTTTTCGGCGCCGAGGTCGGCCGCAAACCCCGCTTCCTGCACGACAATGTCCCCGACCTTGAGCGCGATGCGCGTGGCGGCCAGGCTCGAAGTCCCGTGCGCGATGTTGGCAAAGGGGCCGGCGTGGACGAACGCGGGCGTGTGTTCGAGGGTCTGGACGAGGTTGGGCTTCACCGCGTCCTTGAGGACGATGGCCATCGCGCCTTCTGCCTTGAGCTGGCCGGCCGTGACGGGCTTGCCATCGTTGTTGAACCCGACCACGATGCGCGCGCAGCGGGCCTTGAGGTCCTTGAGGTCTTTGGAAAGCGCGAGGATGGCCATGATCTCCGAGGCCGCGGTGATCGTGAACCCGTCCGGGCGCGTCACGCCGGAGCCTGCGGGCCCGAGGCCGACCACGATCTCGCGCAGCGCGCGGTCGTTCATGTCGAGGCAGCGGCGCCATATGATGCGCTTGGCATTGAGGCGCAGCTCGTTGCCCTGGTGGAGGTGGTTGTCGACGAGGGCCGCAAGCAGGTTGTTGGCGGCCGTGACCGCGTGGAGGTCGCCGGTGAAGTGGAGGTTAATGTCGGCCATCGGCACAACCTGCGAATACCCGCCGCCGGCGGCTCCGCCCTTGACGCCGAACACGGGGCCAAGCGAGGGCTCGCGGATGCAGATGACGCCCTTTACGCCGATTTTGGGGAACGCTTGGCCAAGGCCCACCGTCGTCGTGGTTTTCCCTTCGCCCGCGGGCGTGGGGGTAATGGCGGTGACAAGCACGAGCTTGCCGTCGGGGCGGTCCTTCAGCCGCTCGAGCACCGAGAGGCTTACCTTGGCCTTATCCCGGCCGTAGAGTTCGAGTTCCTCCTCCCTCAGCCCGAGGCTCTGCGCGATGGTCGTAATTGGAAGGAGGGTCGCTTCCTGCGCAATCGTCACATCGTCCTTCAAGGGGGCCACCGCCAGCGCGAGGGCGCGGTGATCGCCGGTTCGCGTAAAAGAATTGCGGGCGGCGCTCGGGGGCCCGATCCCGTTAAATGGCCGGGGCGTTTCGAGGGAAGCGATGGTGCGCCCCGCACGCGTCACGCTTTCGGCCGCCGACCCGCGGTGGCCCGCGCGGTTTGCCGCCGAGAAGGCGCGGTTGGCCGAGGCGCTTGCCCCCTATGTGCTCACGCTCGAGCATGTCGGGAGCACCGCCGTGCCGGGGCTTGCCGCCAAGGCCACGGTCGACATCATCGCGGGGATCTACTGCCTCTCCGACGCGCCGGTGTGCATCGAGCGGATGAAGTCGCTGGGCTACGAGTATATCGCCGAATTCGAGACGGACATCCCTGAGCGCCGGTACTTCCGAATCCAATCGCCGGGCGCAAGCGAGGGGGAGGACCTATTCCACGTGCATTTGGTGGAGGTTGGCAGCGACTTCTTCGAGCGCGACCTGCTGTTTCGCGACTACCTGCGCGCGCACCCCGAGGCTGCGCGCGAATACGAAGCGCTAAAGCATGACCTGGCGGCCCGGTCGGGCCACGATCGGAACGCGTACACCGACGGGAAAGCGGCCTTCGTCGGGAAGACGCAGGAGGCCGCGCGCTCCGAGCGGGCGGCCGCACCGGGGCTCAATACGAGTGCGGGGGCCGCGGCAAAAGCGCCGCCTCGTCCATGATCGGGCGGACGGCCTCTTCCCAGTTGATGGCCATGACATGGACGCCCGACACCCCTTGCAGGTCGCGCACACCTTCGATAAGTTCGACCGCAAGCTTGCGGCCGTAGGCCGCCTGGTCGGCGGCCGCGTCGATCTCGTCGAGGATGCGCTTCGGGATCACGATCCCGGGGACCTTCTCGGCCAGGTAGTGCGCCGTCTTCGCGCTCTTGAGCGGGATGATCCCGATGAGCACTTTCGCGCCCTCGAGGGCGCCCGATGCGCGCGCCTCCTTCAGGAACGCCTCAAATTTCTCGATGTCGAAGACCGCCTGGGTCTGAAAAAAGTCGGCCCCGGCAGCGACCTTGTCTTTGAGGAGCTTGAGCGCGATTTCGGTGGAACCCCCGAACGGATTGCAGGTGCCGCCGATCAGCAGCTCGGGGGCGTGCGTGAGGTCGGCGCCGCCGAAGTCCTTCGCGTCGTCCCTAAGCCTGCGGGCAAGGCCGATGAGCCCGGTTGCGTCGAGGTCGTGGACGGCTTTGGCCGTGGGGTCGTTGCCGATGTGGATGGGGTCGCCGCCGAGGCACAGGATGTTGCGCACCCCGAGGGCGGAGGCCCCGAGGAGGTCGGACTGGAGCGCGAGGCGGTTGCGGTCGCGCGTGGTAACTTGCAAGACAGGCTCGATGCCTTCGGAGCGAAGGACCACCGCCCCGGCAAGCGACGACATGTGCACGCGCGCCGTCTGGTTGTCCGTGATGTTCACGGCGTCGGCGCAGCCCCGCAGCAGCCGCGCCTTGGCGCGCAGGGGGTCGGCGTTCGCGCCGCGCGGCGGCGTAACCTCGGAAGTGCAAACGAATGACCCGGCGTCGAGCAGCCGCGAGAGGTGGGAGGGCCCGTCGGGGAACGGCAGGCTGCGGCTTGCGGAGGTGTCGGCCCCTTCGGCCGGCCACGCGGTCATGACCTTTGCCAACCTAACTCCTAATGAAATAACTTACCCTGCCAGAAATTCCTGCGGGAATGAAGCCATTCCACGGGACGCACGTGCGCCCGGCCCGCTCACCGGCGCCGCCCGGGGGCGCTGCGCAGGAAGTGCGCGAGCTTCTCCAGGGCCCGCCCGCGGTGGGACGCGGCCATTTTCTCGGGTAGCGGCAGCTCCGCAAACGTGCGCCTCGTGCCTTCGGGCATGAAGATTGGGTCGTACCCGAACCCCCCCGCGCCCCGCGGGGCGCGCGCGATCGTGCCGAACGCCTCGCCCCGGAAAAGGCGGGTTTCGCCGCGCCACGAAACGGCGACGACCGATGCGAAGTGCGCGCGGCGGTCCTCGTGCCCTTTGAGCAGCTTAAGCACCCCGCCGAGGCCCACCGTGCGGAAGACGTACGCGGAGTAGACGCCGGGGAAGCCGCCGAGCGCATTCACGAACAGCCCGGAATCCTCGAGGCAAAAGTCCCCGCCCACCTCGGCGGCAAGTTCCTGCAGCCCGAAGGAGGCCACTTCCTCGAGCGTGTCGGCCTGCAGTTCATGGTACGTGCGGTCGAGGTGGTGGAGGTCGACGTCAAGCCCCGCAAGGCCCGCCTTGAACTCGCGCACTTTCCCCGGGTTGTGGGTGACGAGCGTGAGGCGCCGAGGCGCTCGCTTCCTGGCACTAGGCATACCTGCGCCTCCGTTCGATCGAGCGGATCTGGGCCGGCACCGCGTCGCCGCCTTTGCCAAGGGCCTTGGCGTAGGCGGCCAGCACGAGCTTGAAGTCCGCGGCCCTTGCAAGGTGGGTCGCGGTAAAGGAGTCTTTGAAGGCTTTCAGGTCGACCGCGCGGTCCTCGACCTTCAAGGAGATGTGGCCGAGCGAGAAGTCGAGCAGGTGGATCCGGCCCCCCCTCATGATCATGTTTGAGCTGGTCAGGTCGCCGTGGATGATGCCCGCGCGGTGGAGGCGGCCTACGGCCTGCCCCGCCTGGCGCGCCGCCTCGCGCTGCCGCGCGCGTGGCAGCCCCTCGTAGCTGGAGCGCAGCGGTTCGCCGTCGAGGTACTCGAGCGTGAGGGCGTTGGCTTCGAAGTCGGCGTCGAGCACGGCCGGGACGCCAACACCGGCCTCGCGGGCGCGGCGCAGGAGCCGCGCCTCGTTGCGCATCCGCGTGCGGGAAATCGAAGCGTCGAGCTCGGGCAGCCGGTACGCCTTCGGCCGCCTCGCCTTGACGGCCGCAAGCCGCCCGAAATGGACCGCAGTCGTCACCGTCGCTTCGGCCCCCTGGTAGAGCAGCTGCCCCGGACGAAACTCCCCATTGCCAGCCATCTCACGCCCTCCAGGTCACTTGCACGTGGTCGGTGCGGTAGCGCTGGCGCACGTCGGTCGCCTCGATGGCGATCGGGCCAGACGCCGCAAACTCGAGAGCGCCGGCCACCGCGATCATCGCGCCGTTGTCCGGCAGAAGCGGCGCGGGCGGCACGAAGAAGGCCGCGCCGCGCTCTTTGCACATCGTGGCGACCATCGCTTGGAGGCGCTTGTTCTGCACGACCCCGCCGCCCACCACGACCTCGTCCTTGCGCGCGTGGGCAAGCGCGCGCTCGGTCGTCTCGCAGAGCATCGCAAAGCAGGTCTCCTGGATCGAGTAGCAGAGGTCCTCCAGCCTGGCCCCGCCCGAGCGCAGCGCGAGCGCCGCCGTGAGGATCCCGGAAAAGGCGAGGTCCATCCCCTTGACGGAGTAGGGCAGGTCCAGGAATTTCGAACCGCCGCGCGCGAGCGCTTCGACTTTGGGGCCGCCGGGGAAGGTGAGGCCCACCTCGATGGCGAACTTGTCAAGCATGTTCCCTATCCCCACATCGAGCGTCTCGCCGAACACGCGGTACCGCCCCGCGGCAAACCCGATCACCTGCGTGTTCCCGCCGGAGGCGTAGAGCAGGAGGGGGTCGCGGGCCTTCGTCATCACGCGCCCCACTTCGAGGTGGGCGACGCAGTGGTTCACCCCCACGATCGGGACGCGGCTCACGGCGGAAAGCGCGCGCGCCGCCGTCGCGGCGGTGCGCAGGCACGGTCCAAGGCCCGGCCCCTGGGAGAAGCACACGACATCGAGGTCGCGCGCGCGCACGCCGGCCTGCTTGAGCGCCCCGTCGATTAGGCCGGGCAGCAGGTCGGCATGGTGCTCGGCCGCCTCGCGCGGGTGGATGCCGCCCTTGGCAGGCCGCAGCATGTCGGTGAGGTTGGAAAGCACCTCGAACCCGCCCGCCTCGCTGCCGCGGACGACGCCTACGCCCGCCGTGTGCGCGGTGCCTTCAATTCCAAGAGCCAGCACGGGCCCGCTCCGCTTCCCTGCCATGGGTGGCCCGCCGAGGGAGGCCCCCGGGAAATAGGTTTGCAGGGGCGCCAATCATTTTCCCTGCCGGCGGCGCTCCCCTCGCCGGAACCCCATGCGGAAGCGCGCGCAGGAGCGCCCCACCGTCGTCGACACGCACGCGTTCGCCTTCTCGCCCATCTTCATGCAGGAAAACCGCCTGCCCGAAGACATCGACGGGACGCTCGACACGCTCGTCGAGGACATGGACCGCGCCGGGGTTTCACGCACTCTCGCGACGTTCTTTGTGACGAAGCACGACGACACATTCTCGACGGTCGCCTCGGGCCTTGCGCGCCACCGCGGGCGGCTCGCCGCCCAACTCTACCTCGCGGCAAACCACCCCAATTGGGCGGCGGCAAACGCGCGCGCGGCGGTCCGCGACCCAGCGGTGGCCGGGGCCCGCATGGCGCCTTCGCTGTTCAAGCTCCACCCCGTCGACGAAACGCTCGAGAAGGTGTGGGACGCATGCGAGGAAGCGCGTCTGCCCGTGCAGTTCGTGGTTGATGCGTCGAAGTTCTCCCTGCCCAGCACCTTCGCGGTCCTGGCGCGCGCGCGGCCCGAGCTCCCGCTTGTCCTCTCGGTGACCCGCGGTCGGCACCGCGCGGGGCTGCCGGCGCTTGCCCGCTACCCGCGCGTCTTCTTCCAAGTGAGTGGGCTCCTCGACGCGGAGGCCAAATCGGGGGACGCGGCGCTGCTGCGCTGGGCCTGCCGCGCGCTTCCCGCGTACCGCCTGATGTTCGGGTCGGACCGCCTCGGCCGTGAGAAGAGCTACTTCGCCAAGGTGAAGGCCCTCACGGCGCTCCCCGCCGCGGTCCGCGACCAGGTTTGTGCGGGCACCGCACTCGACCTCTATGGACGAGGCCTGCAGGGCTTCCCCCCGCGCTAATCCAAACATTCTTGCGCCCCGGTCGGGCTCCACGGGCACTTCCCATGGAACTCATCGTCATCTGTGCCGACTGCCGCAGCGAGTACACGGCCAACGGCGACCTCCCCATGTGGGAGTGCACCTCGTGCGGGCGAAAGACCGAGAACACGCGCTACCCGCTCCTCACTCGGAGGGTCGCTCACGCGAAGGCGACCCGCTCCGAAACGAACTGGGAGGAAATGTTTGACGAGATCCTCGCTGCGGCCCACGAGAAGGTGCTCACCCTCGAGGCGCGCGTGGCCAAGCTGGAGGCCGAGAACAAGAAGTTGCGCGGCGGCAAGGATTGAGCACGAAATTGGCGGCAAACCGTCAAATAGGGTCGGGGAAATCACAGGGACCAACCCGGGGATCGCACCGTCATGGATGATGACAAGCGCCAGGAGAATTCCTCGTCGCCTTGGCCGCCCGCCACAGGCACCGGGGCGCCGAGGCTTGCTTTTAGCCTTGAGGGCCTCCTTGGCGCGGCCGAGCGCGCGGGTCTGATCTTCTTCCGGTGGGACCGCACGGGCGGGCTCCTCTACATCAGCGAATCCGTGCGTGACGTGCTCGGATACACGGGCGCGGAGCTGCTGGCGAAACCGCACCTTTATGCAACGCTCGTGCACCCCGACGCGGCCAAGGAACTCGAGACCTCCGTCCGCCGGCTCATGACCGACCCGCCCGAGCGGATGCAATTCCTCCTCCACATGCGCGCCCGCACGGGGCGCGACGTATGGCTTTCGTCCACGATCCTCGCGGCCCGCGACGAGAAGGGCCAGGTCGCAGCCTGGGACGGGGTCGCCATCGACTCGACCGAACTGGTGATCGCAAGGCGCGCGGCGGTGGAAGGCCAGCAAGTTTTCCGCACCCTCTTCGAAGCGGCCCCGCTTGCGCTCCTCATCTTCGACCCGACGACCCTAGTCATCGAACGAGCCAATGAGCGGGCATGCGCACTCTACGGGTACGCGCGCCGGGACCTCGAGGGCAGCTTTGTCTCGGAGCTTGTGTCGCCCGAGGATTGGCCGAAAACGCTCGACCGCATCCAGCGCTCGGTCGGCGACCACCTGCCCTCCGCGATCCACCACGCCGTCCACCGGAAGGAGGACGGGACGCTGTTCACGGCCCAGGTTGCCGGCACCAACCTCGTCGTCGAAGGGAAGGTGCGCCGCTTCGCGGCGGTATTCGACACGAGCGGGGTTGGCGAGGCCACCTCGCCCGAAGCGGGCCTCGCCCAAGCCATGGATGTGCTGCCCACGCCCGTGGCGATCCTCGATGACTCGCTTGGCATCATCCATGTGAACCCCGCCTTCGAGCACGCCGTCTCGGGGAAGAAGGCGGACTTCGTCGGCTTGCCGCTCGACCGGGTTCTTGACGCCGCCGGTGCCGGGATGCTCCGCGAGCGCGAGCCGGAACTTGCAAGCGGGGGGAGGGTCGAGGTGCGCGGGGCTTTCGCGCGCAAGGCGCTGCCCCCGCTGCCCGTGTTCGTCTCCATCGCGCCCATCGCGCACTCCGAGGACGCGCCGCACCGCCACCTCGCCATCCTCCGCGGGGCCTCGAGTGAGGGGCAGGCTGAGGGGACCCCCAACGAGGATGTCGCGATGTTCTTCGACCTGCTCGCGCATGACGTGACGAACTACCTGACGGCCGTGCGCGGCTACCTCGAGATCATGCTCGCCTCGGGCGGCATCACCGGGACTTCCGAACGGATGGCCAAGGTGGCCAAGGACCAGTCAACGAATGCGCTGGACCTGATCCAGGAGACGCGCCACCTCGTCGACCTCGGCCGCACCGCGGTGCGCGCGGAAGGCGACCTTGCCGGCCTCCTGGACGAAGCCGTCGAACGCGTGAGCCCGATCATGCAGGCCCGGCCGCTCAAGGTCCGGCGCGACTTCCCGGGCACCAAGGTCACGGTCAAGGCTCCCGACCTGCTGCGCGAAGTGTTCGTGAACCTCCTCCACAACGCGGTCAAGTTCGACCCCCACGATGAGGTCATCCTCGACCTGTCGATCCAAAAGCAAACGGCCGACGGGAAAGCATTCTGGCGGGTGCGCGTGGCCGACCGCGGCTCCGGGATCTCCGAGGCGCAGCGCGCGCGGCTCTTCGACCGCGGGTTCAAGCCCGCGCAGCCCACGAAGCGCGCCGCCGACACGATGGCCCCGCAGGGGTCGGGCATCGGGCTGTCGCTGTGCCGCTTCATCGTCGAACGGGCGGGCGGCACGATCTACGCCGAGAGCCGCATCCCGGGCGACCCCTCCCAGGGCACGACGTTCGTTGTCGTCCTGCCGGCCGCGTAAGCGGGCGCGCGAACGGTTATCTACCGTCCGCCATCTTTCGCGCGAGGCCAGGTGGGCCACGTTGGGCGCACACAACAAGAGCCGCACTGGCGATGACTCGGCCCTCGACGGCGAGTTGCGCTTGGAGTTTTTCAAGCGCGGGGGCTACCAGCGCCTGACCTGCGAGGCCTGCGGCAAGCACTTTTGGTCGCTGGAGGCGGCGGCAAAGCGCTGCGGCGACAACCCCTGCGTCCAGTACTCGTTCATCGGCGCGCCGCTGACGAAGTCGAAGTTCGACCTGCGGGGCGTCCGCGAGGCGTTCCTGCATTTCTTCGAGGCGCGCGGGCACAAGCGCGTCGCACCCTTCCCCGTCATTGCGCGTTGGCGCACCGACATCTACCTCACGACCGCGTCGATCGCGGACTTCCAGCCCCATGTCACGTCAGGGACGGTGCCCCCGCCGGCCAACCCGCTTACGATCTCGCAGCCGTGCGTGCGCCTCACCGACCTGGACAGCGTTGGCCGCTCCGGCCGGCACCTCACGGCCTTCGAGATGATGGCGCACCACGCGTTCAACCGCAAGGGCGAGCCCGAGGTCTACTGGAAGGAGCGCACGGTCGAGCTCTGCAGCGAGTTCCTCACCGGCGCGTTTGGCATCGCCAAGGAAGCCGTCACCTACAAGGAGAACCCCTGGTTCGGCGGAGGCAACGCGGGCCCGGCCCTCGAGGTGCTGGCCGGCGGGCTCGAAGTCGCCACACTTGTGTTCATGTTCCTCGAGGAGGCCGAGGGAGGGCAGGTCGAGCTCGGCGGCTCCACCTACCGGGAGATGCCAACGCGGATCGTGGACACCGGCTACGGCCTTGAACGGTTCCTGTGGGCGTCCACGGGGGCGCCGAACCTGTACCAGGCGCTGTACCCGGAAGTCATCGACCACCTCCTTGCCGAAGTCGACCTCGGAATCGACCTCAAGGCGCCCCACACCGTCGAGGTGCTCCAGGCCCACGCGCGGTTCGCGGGGATGATGAGCGTCGACACGCACGCGAAGCTGCGGGAGCTGCGCAAGGCCGTCGTGGGGTCGCTTGCCGCGTCAGGCGTGAAGACCACCGTCGAGGAACTCGAGCGCACGATGGAACCGCTTGAGAGCGTCTACGCCGTGGCCGACCACACGCGCACGATCCCGCTGCTGCTCACCGACGGCATCGTGCCCTCGAACGTCAAGGCCGGGTACCTGGCGCGCCTGCTCCTTCGCAAGACGATGCGCGCGCTCGACCAGCTGGGCCTGCGGCCCGAGGAGGCGCTCGCTGCGCTCATCGAAATGCAGAGCGCGCGGCTGCGCCGGGAGCGTGACCTCCCCGACCGCTCGGACTACATCCGCCGCGTCGTCACGCTCGAAGGCGAGCGCTACCGCCAGACCGCGGAGAAGGGCCGGAGGATGGTGCGCCAATTCGTCGAGAAGGAGAAGGCCAAGAGCATCCCGCTCGAGAAACTCATGGAGCTGTACTACTCGCAGGGCGTCCACCCGTCGCTGGTGAAAGAGGCGGCCGCCGTTGGCGGCGTGGAAGTCGATGTCCCCGACGCGTTCCTCACGATGGTCGCCGAGCGCTATGCGGGGGAAAAGCGGGAGAAAAAGAAGCCGCGCGACCTCGGGGTCAAGGCGACGCGCCTCATGTATTACGAGGAGGAGGGCCCCGTCGGCAAAGTTGAGTTCGACGCGACCGTCCTGTGGTCGCACGGCAGCGAAGTCGCGCTCGACAGGACGCACTTTTTCGCGGAGTCGGGCGGCCAGCCGGCCGACCACGGCGTGCTGGAAGCCGGCGGGAAAAAGTGGAACGTGGTCGATGTCCAAAAAGAAGGCGAAGTCGCGGTCCACCGCCTCGAGAGCGGCGAGATCCCCAAGGGGACGGTGGTGCGCGGCCGGATCGACGCGAAGCGCCGCCTGAACCACGCGGTCTCGCACACGGCGACGCACATCACACTTGCCGCGGCCATCCAGGTGCTCGGCCCCCATGTGTGGCAGACCGGCACGCAGAAGGCCGAGAAGGAGGCGCGCATCGACATCACGCACTTCGAGCGGCTTTCGGCCGCCGACCTTGATGCGGTGGAGCGGCGCGCCAACGAAATCGTCCTTGCCAATCTCCCTGTCGAGGCCGCGTTCATCCCGCGCGAAGAAGCGGAGGCCAAGTACGGCATCCGCATTTTCCAAGGCGGCGTCCCCGAGGGGCGGATGATCCGCATCGTGGCCATCGAGGACACGGACTGGGAGTGCTGCGGCGGCACGCACCTCAAGCGGACGGGCGCCGCGGGGTCGATTCGGATCAAGCGCACGGAGCGCATCGCCGACGGCGTCGAGCGCCTCACCTATTGCGCGGGCCTTGCTGCCGTCGAAGAGGGCCAGCGCCTGCGAAAGCTCGTGGAAGCGTCAGCCGCGACCTTCGGCGTGGCGCCCGATGACCTGCCGAAGACCACCGAACGCTTTTTCGAGGAGTGGAAGGAGCGCGGGAAAGATGCCGAGCGCCTGCGCGAGCAGCTCGCGGCCGCCGCGCTGGAGGGGCCCGGCCAAGGCGACGAGGTCAAGGGCGTGCGCATCGTTGCCGAGCAGTCTGCACGGTCGATGGGAGATCTGGTCTCCCAGGCGAAGGCGCTCGCCCACCGCGAGAAGGCCGTCGGCGTTTACGTCGCGACGGGCGAAGCGAAGGGCGCGAAGGTCATTGTCGCAAGGACGGCGGACGTCGACCTCGACTGCCGCGAGGTCCTGAAGCAGATGTTTGCGGCAGGGGGCGGGGGCTCGGGCGGCGGCAAGCCCGACTTTGCCCAGGGAGGCGCGGCCCCGGGCGCCGACCCGGTCAAACTGCTTGCCGCCGGGCGCGAGGCTGTGCGCAAGGCGCTTGGCGGTTGAGGACGGCCGCGCGCGGGGCGGCCCTGCCCGCGAACCTTCTTTAGGGGCGCGCCGCCTTGGCCGGAGGCGGAGCCCCCACGCAATGGTGGACATCGACCCGCTGCGGACGCTGCTTGCGGTCATCTTCGTGTTCTTCCTGCCGGGCTTCTTCCTCTGGAAGGCGCTCGTCCCGCGACCCAAGGACATCGCCGACGAATACGCGGCGGTTTACACGGTCACGTTCTCGATGGCGCTTTCCATCGCGGCGACCGTGCTCATGGGGATCCTCCTCGGGAGCCTCGGCACCGACCCGGTCACGGGCAAGGGGCACATTGTCGACTGGAGCGTCCCGTCGCTGGGGCTGCTCACGCTGATTGCCGCCGGCGTCGCGTGGTACCGGGGGGCTTTCCCCGGCATTGGCAAGTACATCGCGGCGCTCGAGCGCAAGCCGAAGCCGCCGCCCGACGGCAGCGGCGTGTCGGACGACCCGAAGCGCTACTGGCGCGAGCAGGAGCTCGTCGCGCGCCGCCACGAGCTGCGCGCGCAGCTGAAGCGGATCGAGCGCGGCCGCGGGACCGAGGAGAAGGGCCGCTCCGAGCGGGCCGCGCGCAAGGGCGCGGTCGCCAAGGAACTCGGTGAGGTCGACGCGGAACTCGAGCGCCTGCGCGACGAGCGGGAGGCCGCGATTGCCAGAGCCGAAGAGGAGGCCGAGCAGTCCGAGGCCAAGCGGCGCGCGCGCCGCGACAGCGCCCTCAAGGCGCTGCGCCTCAAGCGCCCCGAGGGCGAAACCGAAGCGCCCGCCGAATCGAAGTGACGCGGCGCGCGGGGGCTTCGCCATGGGGACCGACACCAAGGTCGTCGTCGTCGTGCGCCTCGACCTTGACATCTCGCGCGGGAAAACCGCAGTGCAAGTTGCCCACGCGGCCGTGATGTGCGCGCTCGAGAGCCGGCTCAAGGCAAAGCCGTGGTTCGACCGGTGGATCACGGGCGGCCAGCGCAAAATTGTCGTGAAGGCGCCCGACCTGAAGTCCCTGCGGGAGCTCCACGCCCGCGCCGAGCGCGAGGGGCTCGTGGCGGTGCTCGTGCAGGACGCGGGGCTCACCGAGGTCGAGCCGGGCACGACTACGGTGCTCGGCATCGGCCCGGCTCCCGACGAAGTGGTCGACAAGATCACCGGAAACCTGCCGCTTTACTGAGCCGCGCGGCGCCTGCGGCGGGGGCGCCCGGCAACAAATCAAATAGGCTCGTTCTGATGGCTTCACGATGGCAAAGGGCCAGCGCAACGTAAAGCCCCAGATCCGCACGCTGGGGATCGACGACTCACGCTTCCGCTTCAAGGAAGGCAAGGCCTACCTCGTCGCCGTCCAAATGCGCGGCCACGACGTGGTCGAGAACACGCGCACCGAGATGGTGGACGTCGACGGGTGGGACGCCACCGACGCGATCATCCGCCTCATCTTGGGGGCCCCGGCGTTCCTGAAACGCGAGTATGTGACGGTCGAGGGCAGGCGCCCTGAGGGGCTCGAAAAGGGCGCAGAGGAGCACATGGGGCTCCACGCGGTGCTGATCGACGGCCTCACGGTCGCCGGGTTCAACGTCATCGATGTGGAGCGCGTGTACGCAGCCACGCGCGTCCCCATCATCGCCGTGACGACGCGCAACCCCGACCTCGGGCGCATCCACCGCGCCCTGGAGCACAACTTCGAGGACTGGCCAGAGCGGTTCAAGATCTTCGAGCGCAACCGGATTACTTCGGTGCGCGTGGGGACGAACACGCTTCACGGCCACATCGCCGGCGTCCACCCCTTGAAGGCCGCGGAAATCCTCTTGGCGGTGACGAAGCCGGGCCACCGCGTTCCTGAGCCGATACGCGTGGCCGACTCGTTTGCTTCGTCCATGCCCACCGACTCGCCACCGGAGATCGCCGACGCCGAGATTGCGCCGCAGCCTTCGGCCATCGACGGCACGCCGATCACGCAAGAGGACGCGCGCGTTCTGCTGGTGGCCGCCTACAAGGCGAAGATGCGCGACAAGCTCGCGGCGGCAGCCCCTGCGGCCCCTCCGGCGCCGCCCCGGCCCGCTGTCCCGGCTCCTGCCGCCGCGGCAAAGCCAGCGGCCCCGGCGGGTGCTCCCGCGGCCGGTGCCGCTGCCGCGCCTTCAGCTGCTGGGGCCAAGCCGCCCGCTCCGTTGGCCACCGCCACCTCGACACCTGGTGCTACACCAGCGGCCGCCGCTGCGGCGCCCGCCGCGGCGGCCGCACCTGCCGGCGCCAAGGTGGCGGTTCCGGCAGTTCCCCCCGCCGCCGCCGGCAAACCAGCGGGGCCAGGCGCGCCGCCTGCAGCCGCCGCGGCCGGCGCAAAGCCCCCAGTCCCGCCCGCCCCGAAGAAAAAAGAGGAAGCCCGCATCGACTGGGACAAGGCCATCGCTGCGGCCACCTGGCGCCCGGCCGCAAAGATTGCCGCCGCCAAACATGAAGTGGGGCCCATCGGGCGATTTGACGCGGACATCCCCACGAAGAAGGGGCACAACGCGGGGAACGTCGAGTACCTCGGCGGTCCCGACGACACGGAAGTCAACAAGGCCGACTTAGGCGCCGCGCGCCTTAGTCCTTCGAAAGCTCCGCCTTGAGCCGCGAGATGACTTCGACCGGCGTGGGGTCCACGCCCATCCGGATCGCCAGGTAAACGGAAACGAGGTCGCCCATCACCACCGCCGAAGCTGCGCGAGCAAGCGCCGATTTTCCAACGGCCTCGTACTCGAGGATGGACTTCGCGTTCCCTTTGAGCGCGATCTTCTTCGTGAGCTCCGCGCGCCTTGCGGTGCGCGCGTGCGTCCCGGGGTCGTGCAGCAAAATCGCGTGGAAGTGCTTGGCGTGCGCGTCGTTGACCCACGCGTTGATGTCGTTGTGGTTGGACGCGGGGAAACCGTCGTCGCGCGCGATGATCTTCGGGTTTTCGTTGAACTGGGTGCGCCACCGCAGGGCCGCGGAGCGCAGGACGCCATCGGCGAACACCACCGGCGTGCCGCCGAGGAGCGCCTCAGCCATCCGCTTCGCCTGGTTCTGGCGCAGCGGCTTCTGGCGGCCGCAGGAGCGCGCGACTTCCGCCGCAATGGCGATTGCCTCTTCCATCGCGGCCTCGGGCGCGATGAGCTCGACCCGCGAGAGGGCCTCGACGACCGGCGGCAAGAGGAACGGCATCGCGGCGCGGGGCTGGATGCCCGGCGGCAACCCGAAGCAGGGGAGCCCTTCTTCCTTCAGCCTCGCCTTGAGCGTGCCTCCCGAGGTCACGCCTACGATCCGGCAGCCGCGCCTTAGCGCGTCCTCGAACATCGAGAGCGTCTCCTCCGTCCCGCCCGAGTAGGAGGACACGATGACGAGGGTCTCGCGCCGCGCGAAGGCGGGGAGCGCGTAGTCCTGCACAACCCCCATCGGCACCGGCAGGCCAGGCCGGAACGCGTCGGCCACAATCTCGCCCGAAATCGCCGACCCGCCCATTCCCGCGACGAGCACGGACGAGACGAACCGCCCGCCCTTGCGGAAGCCCGGGGCGGCCTTGCGCGCAGCCTCCCACCCCTTCTTGAGGTCGGCACCAAAGCCCTCCACGCGGCCGAGCAGGTCCTGGCGGTCGACGGTGTCGAACCGCCGCCAGTCATCCAGGTCGACGCCGCGCTTCTTCGAGGGCATGGGCCGCCTCCTAGATTCTCACCGTCGTATAGTCTCCGATGACGACCCGTGCGCCCTCGGGGACGAGCCCTTCGGCCGACAGCACCTGCGAGTACGGCCCCACGATCGAATCGCAGAGCTTGCGCCTGCAGCGGATCGTGACATGGTCGAGGATCATCGAACCCTCGAGCTCACTGTCGGCGACGACCGAATGGTCGCCGATCGAGGTGTACGGCCCGATGTAGGCGTTGGGGCCGACCCTGCAGTTTGCGCCAATGAGCACCGGCCCGCGGATGCGCGAGCCCTTTTCAACCACGGTTCCGCGGCCGATGGCGACGCGCCCCGTGACATGGGCGCCCTCCTCCACCGTCCCCTCCATCAGCGGGTCGAGCTCGTCGAGGACGAGGTGGTTTGCCTCGAGGATGTCCTCCGGCTTGCCGGTGTCCTTCCACCACCCCTCCACCTTCCACGAGTGCACGTTCCCGCCGCGCTCGATGACCTTCGTGATTGCGTCGGTGATCTCCAGCTCGCCGCGGGCCGACGGCTTTAGCGTTGCGATGATGTCAAACACGCTCGGCTGGAAGAGGTAGATGCCAATGACCGCGAGGTCGGAGATGTGCTCCTTCGGCTTCTCGACGCACCGCACCACGCGCCCGGCGGCATCGAGCACCGCCACCCCGAAGGCCGAAGGGTTCGGCACTTTGCAAAGCGCGATGGCCGCGTCCGGCTTCTTCTCTTTGAAGTCGCGCACGAGGCCGTGGATGCCCCCGCGCAGCAAGTTGTCGCCGAGGTACACGACAAAGGGATCCTCGCCGACGAATTCCTTCGTGCAGAGCACCGCGTGCGCGATCCCCTTCGGGTCGCCCTGGACGATGTAGGTGACCTTGACGCCGTACTTGGCGCCGTCCCCAAGAAGCTCGCGCACTTTCTCCGGCATGTTGTTCCCGAGGATCACGCCGATGTCGGTGATGCCGGCTTCGCGCAGGTCGTCGATGCAGTAGACGATGTTCGGCTTGTTCGCGATCGGGATGAGCTGTTTGGGGCCGGTGTAAGAAAGCGGCCGAAGGCGCGTGCCGGAGCCCCCCGCCAAGATCACTCCTTTCATGCCAGCGCCTTCTCCTTCGGGTTCTTTGCGGCCGAGCCGCCCGCGCCCTATTTGAGGACTATGCACGAGGCTCAATTCTATGGCTTTTTCGACCTGCCCCAGTTGAAGTGGTAGTTCTGAACCTCGCTGCGGAAGAACACAAGGGACTCCTCGAAGGTGAACATCGGGCGGCCGAGCGCCTCTTCGGACTTGGTACAATCGAGGCAACCGTTCGCGGGCCGCTTGGCCTTGTAGGGGGCTTCGGAGAGCTTCCACGGCTTCACGAGCGCGGGGTCGCGCCCGAAGAACTCGGCAACCTTCAGGCCCATGTCGTACTTCGACAGGCACCCTTGCGATACGACGTTGTACACGCCCTTGCAGTCGTTTCGCACCATGTCGACCAAGACCTCCGCGACCTGGTTGGCGTAGCTTGGCGTCGTCGTCTGGTCGGTGAAGAGCTGGACTTCGCGGCCCTCCAGCAGCTCGCCGAGCACCCACGACACGAAGTTCGGCCGGCGGGCCACGAGGTCGATGCCCCACACCGTCGCCATCCGCGCGATCACGAAGTCGGGGCAGAGCTCGCGCACGCTTGCCTCGGCGGCGGCCACCGCCTTGCCGTAGGCGGAGACCGGGGAGAGCGGGTCGTCCTCCAGGTAGGGGGAACCCTTTGCACCGTCGAATACATGATTCGAGGAGACAAAGACGAGTTTCCCGACGTTTCCAAGCGATTTGGCGACATTGCGCGTCCCCTCGGAGTTCACCGCGAACGCCCGCTCGGGGTCTGCTTCGCAGGCCTCGACATCCCCCATCCCGCCGGCCATGACCACGGCCTTGGGCCGCAGCGCCCGGATAATCGCGTGCACCTGCTGGTAGTCGGTGACATCCAGCGCCAGCTCCTCCACCCCCTGGAGGTCGAACCGGTGCGTCAGGTACGTGGCAAACGTGCGGTAGTCGTCGCGGCACGCGGTGGCGACTCGCGCCCCGAGAAGGCCGGAGCCTCCAATGATGAGAACCGCGTCTGACATGGGTGCTACGGGCCCCCCTAAAGGCTACTGGCCAGCGTTTCTGAGCCTGCTCAAAGAACCGGGGGAGGGCAGATTAAGGTATCTCCCTTCGGGGCACAGAACCGTTTTTTCGCTGGGTGAGGGCGGCTTGAAGCGCGAAGCATTGAAAGCAAAGGCGCTCAATTCGCGCGCGTTCGAGGAGGGAAGGCCCGTGGCAGACCCGCTGATTCAGGGGTGCGTGACCCGCAAGCTGAACGCGGTCCACGACGACCGCGGATGGCTGATGGAGATGCTGCGCTCCGATTGGAGCGAGTTCGAGAAGTTCGCGCAGTCCTACATCACGGTGTGCTACCCGGGAGTCGCCAAGGCGTGGCACTACCACAAAGTGCAGACCGACCACTTCGTGACGGTCGCGGGGATGTCGAAGATCGTGCTGTTCGACGACCGGGCGCACTCGCCGACCAAGGGGGTGGTGAACGAATTCATCTCGGGCGAGCGCGCGCCGATGCTCGTGAAGATCCCGCCCTTTGTTTGGCATGGGTTTGCGGCGGTGGGCGCCGAGCGGACGATGATCGTGAATTACCCGACGACCCTCTACAACTACAAGGAGCCCGACGAGTTCCGCAAGCCCTCCGATGACCCGTCCATACCGTACAGCTGGCAAGTCAGGAGTCGGTAGTCCTCGTGAAACCCCCAAACCTTCAAGTGAGGGGCGCGGCGTGAGCGCATTTGCAGGGAGGCGGCGGCCGTGGCCAAAGACGTTTTGCTGGTCACCGGCGGGATGGGCTTCATCGGCTCGAATTTCGTCCGCCACATGCTGAAGTCGAAGCAGATCGAGATCATCGTGCTCGACAAGCTCACCTACGCGGGTAACCCCGCGAACCTGAAGGACGTCGTAGACGCGGGCCGCGTGCGGTTCGTGAAGGGCGACATCTGCGACGCGGCGGTCGTCGACCCCCTCGTCAAGGAGTCGGATGTCATCGTGAACTTCGCGGCCGAGACCCATGTCGACCGGTCGATCCATGAGGCCCTCGAGTTCGCCAAGACCGATGTGGTGGGGACCGGCGTGCTGCTCGAGGCCATGCGGCGCCACGGCGCTGACCGCTTCATGCAGATTTCAACCGACGAAGTCTACGGGGAAGCCCCCGACCGCCCGTCGGCCGAGGGCGATGCGCTCTTCCCGAAGTCCCCGTACGCGGCCTCGAAGGCGGGCGGCGACCGGCTCGCGTGGTCGTACTTTGCCACGCATGGCCTCGATGTGGTGATCACCCGGTGCTCGAACAATTACGGCCCGCGGCAGTACCCGGAGAAGCTCATTCCTCTCTTCGTGACCAATGCACTCGAGGGCAAGCCACTGCCGGTGTACGGCACGGGCAAGAACACGCGCGACTGGATCCATGTTGACGACCACGCAGTCGCTATCGACATGCTGATCGACCTGGGCAAACCCGGCGAGGTCTACAACATCGGCTCGGGCGTCGAGAAGTCGGTGCTCGACATCGCAGGGGCCGTGCTTGACGAGCTTGGAAAGCCGCGCAGCCTGATCCAACATGTCGGCGACCGGCCGGGCCATGTCACGCGCCACGCGGTCGACACGACCAAGATCCGCAAGGCCGTCGGCTGGGCGCCGGACCGCTCCTTCGACCGGGCCATCCGCGAGACGATCGCGTGGTACCGGGACAACCCGGGCTGGTGGCAGCCGATCAAATCAGGCGAGTTCCGGAAGTACTATGAGCGGCAGTACGGCCAAGCGGCGTGAGGTCGAAGGCATGGGCAGGCAACGGACGGGCATTCGCAAGCGCGCGATGATCTACCTCTGGCGCGCGCAGCAGTCGGGGTCGATCATTTCGCTGGGCCTGCTGGGCACGCTTACGGCAGCGAGCCTCTACAATGACTACATCAAGGAATGGACCAACAACTACGGGCTCCCGCCGAACATGGTTGCGGCAGGCGTGCTCATCACGATGGCGTTCATTTTTGCCGGCGTCTTTGGGGTGGGCTTCATGTTCGACCGCCTCAAGTTCTGGCGCGAGCAGAACATCGTCGCCATCGAGCGCAACCCCTACGGCTCCTACAAGCTCACCGCGAAGGAGATCCACTGGATCCGGCTGTGGATGTCGGCCACGCAGGCGGGCAACCCGTCGGAGGCCCAGAAGCGCACGCTGAACGACTTCGAGCAGTGGGTGGCGAGGTCGCTTGCCGAGGACGAACTCCTGCGCAAAGAAGTCGAGGCGGTCGAGCGGTGGATCCGGGCGGGCGACGAGTCGGTCAAGAAGCTCGTCGAGAACGACTCGTGAGTCCCTGGGGGCTCGGCCGATGGCGCGAATCTTGGTTACAGGCGCCGGCGGGCTGGTGGGCAGCCGGGTCGCCGTGCGGCTGCGCGGGGCGCACGAAGTCCACGCGGCGTTCCACCTCAAGCCCCCTCCTCCCCTCGGCCTCAGCGTGGACCGCCTGCACGCTGCAGACGTGGCCGACGCGGCGAAATTCACGGCGCTGCTCGACGGCGTGAAGCCCGACATCGTCGTGCACTGCGCGGCGATGACGGACGTGGACGGGTGCGAAGGGCGCGCTAAAGAGGCCCGGCGCGTGAATGTGGCCCCCGTGGCGCTCCTTGCCTCTCGCGCGCGGAAATCGGGCACGCGCGTCCTGCTCATGTCGACGGACTTTGTGTTCGACGGCACCGCGGCTCCCTACGAGGTCGACGCCAAGCCCAACCCGCTCTGCGTTTACTCGACCACGAAGGCGGAGGCGGAGGCCGCCCTCAAGGGGGCCCCGGGGGCGCTCGTCGTGCGTTCGGCGGTCATCTACGGCGCCGACTACGGCCACGGGAAGACCAACTTCGCGACGTGGCTGCTGCGCGAGCTGAAGGCGGGCCGCCCCGTCCGGATCGTGCGCGACCAGTTCAACAACCCGACGATCGCGGAGATGATCGCGGACTTCGTGGCGAAGGCCGTTGCGCGCAAGGCCGAGGGCGTCGTGCACGCGGCCGGCAGCGAGTGCGTCGCCCGGGACGACTTTGCGAGGCGAATTGCGGTGCGCTTCGACCTCGACCCGGCGCTCATCGCGCCCGTCCCCACTGCGGCGCTCAACCAGCGCGCGAAGCGCCCTGCGCGAGCGTGCCTTTCGATGGCGCGCAGCGAAGCGGCGCTCGGGATCAAGGCATGGCGGATCACCAAGTCGCTGGACCTCCTGCACCGCCAATTGGCGGAGCCGATCCAGGCGCCCCAGCCTTGGTGGTAACGGGTCTCACTTCCACGCGCGGAACTGGTCGCCCAGCGCGGCGGCTTGTCGGTTCAACGGCACTTCGTGGACGCGGACGATGTCGACGCCTGACGCGGCAAGGACGGCCGTAAGTTGGGCGGTCGCGCCGTCGCGGGCCGCGGCGTCTTCAATGCCGAAGAGCGCCTTGAACATCGACTTACGGGAGGCGCCGACCATGACGGGGTACCCGGCCCGCTTGAGGGCAGGCAGCGCTTTCAGGAGCGCCAAGTTGTGCTCAAGGGTCTTGCCGAAGCCGACTCCGGGGTCGATGATGATCCGGTCGCGACCAACGCCTTCTGCTTCCGCCGCTTCGGCGCGTTCAACCAGAAACCCGGAGACCTCCTTTACGACGTCCAGGTAGTGAGGGGCCTTCTGCATTTCCTTCGGCGTCCCTTGCATGTGCATGAGGACGAGGTAGGCGTCAGCGGCGGCCGCCGCCCGCAGGATCTCGGGGTCCGTGCGGCCCGCTGACACATCGTTGACCATGGAAGCACCACGCGCCAGGCAGGCGCGCGCAACCTCCATCCTCGTGGTGTCGACCGAAAGCGCGCCAGGAAACCCCTTGCCAAGCGCGTCGAAGACCGGCACGACGCGCCGCAGCTCCTCCTGCAACGAGACGCCGCTTGACCCCGGCCGCGTGCTTTCGCCCCCGATGTCGACGATGTCGGCGCCTTCCGAGAACAAGCGGCGGCTGTGCTGCGCGGCGGCGGCCGCCCGCTCAAAGAGGCCCCCGTCCGAGAACGAGTCGGGGGTTACGTTCACGACGCCCATGATCAGCGTCCGCTCGCCCAGGGGGAGCGTGAAGCGGCCTTTTGCCAAGGAAACCGGCGACCTGCGCGCGCTGGCATAAGGGTTGCGCCGAGGCGCGGCGCTTTTGTGCCCGGGCCGCGTTTGCCCGCCAATGGCCAATGCGTTCATCGCCGGGACGGCCAACGCGGAGCGCGGGCTGGGGGAAGGCCGCCGGATCCTCGAGGGAGGCGGCTTAGCGATCGACGCGGTCGAGGCCGCAATCCGGGTCACCGAGGACGACCCGCTCGACTGGACCGTGGGCTTCGATGGCCTGCCGAACCTGCTTGGCGAGGTCGAATTGGACGCGTCGATCATGATTGGCTCGACCCGAAAAGCGGGCGCGGTCGCCGGGGTTAAGACCATGAAGAATCCCATCACGCTCGCGCGCAAAGTGATGGAGATGACTCCCCACGTGCTCCTCGTGGGCGAGGGCGCCGACCGGTTTGCCCGCGCGGCTGGCTTTCCGAAGGAACAGCTCCAGTCGGCGGAGGGGCGGCGCCGCTACACCAACGTGATGGCCGGCAAGGCTTTGCTCGAGGGCCTCGGGAAGGTGCCCGACGACATGTCGGTCTTGGCGTGGCGTTACGAACCCTACCTCAAGCGCCAGATGAAGCAGTTCGATGTCAAAGGCTGGTACGAGAAGCTGTCGCGCGTTTGGCACGGGACGGTCGATGTCATTGCCGGGGACCGGCGCGGCGAGGTCTGTTCGGGCGTTTCGACCTCGGGGCTTGCGCTCAAGTTCCCCGGGCGCGCGGGGGACTCGCCCCTCATCGGGGCGGGCAACTACGCCGACAAGCGCTACGGCGCCGCCGCCTGCGTGGGCCAAGGCGAGCTCGCGATCCGGTTCGCCGCGGCCCGCACGGCTGTGCTGCACCTCAAGGCGGGAAAGACTCCACGGCAGGCGGCCGCAGCGGTACTGCGCGAGGTCCTTCAAGAGGAGCCGGAGGGAATCCTCCAGGTGCTCGTGGTTTCCTCGAAGGGGGAGGCCGCCGCGGCGGCCTCGCAGAAGGGTCTCCACACGGTCTATTGGAAAGAGGGGATGAAGGCCGTTGAGCCGCGCCAATCCGCGCTCATCAAGGCGCGGTAATTCGCTTTCGCTTACCCCCCCTCCTAGTACATGACGCATGCGCGTCATGAGGGTGGGTGGGAGGGGCTTGAAGTATCGATCTAGGCGCCCTAAGGAGGACCGCGCGCCCTTAGCGCTTCGGCCGTCATGCCAAGCCCCTCGGCAAGGCCCACTTTCGCTTGCCAGCCGAGGAGGCGCGCCGCGTTGGAAGGGTCTGCGACGAGCCGGTCGAAGTCGTTCGAGCGGGTGCGCGTCTTCTCCGACCGGGCGCTCAGCCTCGCGCCCGTCGCACGCACGGCCATCTTGACCATGGCCTCGATGGTGGTGCCCTTCCCCGTGCCCGCATTGAGGACCTCGCCAACCGCTGCACGCCGTTCTGCGACGAGCGCAAACAATCGCACCGCGTCCCCCACGTAGAGGAAGTCGCGCACTGGCCACGGGTTTCCGATCTTCAAGTCCCGCGACCATAGGCACTGGTTGAGGACGCTCGCCACGACGAACGATTGCTTCTGGCCGGGGCCGTAGACATTGAAGATCCGGACGACGGAAACGGGCACGTCGTAGAGCGCCGAGCAGGCGATTGCGTAATGCTCGGCTGCGGCCTTGGAAGCTGAATAGACATTCCGGGGGAGGAGTGCGTGCGTTTCCTTGAGCTTGCCCGAGAAGGGGGGGCCGTAAACGTGCCCGGTCGACGCCAGAACAAAGCGCTTGATCGGCAGGTGGCGGGTGCGGACTTCCTCCAAGAGCCGGGCGGTCCCCATCGTGTTGACCGCGAAGGTCGGCCGCGGGTCGGCGGTGCTCTCCTGCACGCTGCTCTTGGCGGCCATGTGGAAGATGACGTCTGTCTTGCCCGGGATGAGCGGGCCGGTGCCCGTAAGCAGGTCCGCGCGGACGTGCCGCACGCCGCGGGGTAGCGCGTTTGCCTTCGCGCTGCGCACGAGGAAGGTGACTTCGTCGCCCCGGGCCATGAGGTGCTCGGCTAGGTGGTTGGCGAGGAACCCCCCGCCCCCGGTGATGAACACGCGCGCCATGGGCTCGGGCTCATCGCCCGCGAGCCCATAAATGCCGTGGGTGGTCGGCGAAGTCGCGTAGAGACGCGCAACCCTCAAATCATGCCCGCGCGGGTCACATAGCGATGCGACGGCCTCCGGTAAAGGTCTCTATAGTCCTGATCGTGGTCGGCGCCGCCCTCCTCGCCGCAGCGGCGGCCGCCGAGGCCGCTCCTACGGTCCCCGACACGAGCGTTGCCCTCGCGGGAATTGGGCCCTTCGACTATTCCGACGTCGTGCTGCTCGGGAACAATAACTCCCAAACGTCGAGGAACCTCACCCTTCACTTCCAGCAAGTTCATAGCGTTCCGACGAACAACGTCATTTTCGCGGACCTCCCCGATGCAGAATCGATCAGCGAAGCGCAGTGGAATTCCTTCGCGCCTTGGTTCACCGGCGAGATGACGAACCGGTCGCTCGGGTCCGGGATTAACTACATCGTGACCTTCAAGGGGATGCCCATCCGCGTGTACTGGACCACGGCCGGGGGGCCGAGCTCTTTCCAGGATGCGCTGATGCTGCTCGGGGGAACCTACGAGAGCTACATCGGCAACGCCAACCTCTACCCCAATCCCTACTTCAACAGCACGGAGCGCTTCTCGTTCTCCTCCTTTGGAATCCGCTTGGTGACTGGGATCTACGCCTACAACGAATCAACAGCGATGGCCCTCATCGACCGCGCGGCCAACTCGCTGGGCTCGCGCGGCGAGTTTGTCCTCGATGTGGACGCCTCCAAGGGCTACAGCAACTCCCACGGCACATACGGCTATGCAAACTCTGCGCTCGTGTGGGCCAACGCCACGCTTTCGGCGGAGGCCTGGCCTACCTATCTCGACACCAACAACACCTACGTTACGGGTCGTACCAATGTGATAGGCTACTCATCGTGGGGCTCCAATGACTGCTGCTGGGGCTCGGTGACGCAAGTCGCCCTCCCCCACAATACTTGGGTGAACGGCTCGATCGGCGAGACCTTCGTGTCGACGGGCGGGCGCACGTTCACTTGGCCGCCATCGTACGGCCAGTCGCTCATCGCCGATTGGATCGATGAAGGCGCAAACGGGATGAAGGGGTACACGGACGAGCCGTACATCAACGCAATCGCCGACGGGCACATCCTCTACGGGCGCTACATCGCCGGGTCCAATATGGCGGAGAGCTATTGGGCGGCCTCGCATTTTGTCGGCTGGCGCCAGATCGTCATCGGCGACCCCAAAATGGCACCTTTTGCCGACATCGGGGACCTTGACTACAATCGCTCCTCGTGCAACGTTTGGCCGGGCTCCATGGTTCAATTCGCTAGTTTCAACGCGACCCTTTGCCTAAAGAACACGGGCGTTGCGGACAAGGTAGCCGACTTCAGGATTACGGTCGAGGGGTTCGCGCTCATCAACATCACCCTGAGCCTGCCTGCGCGCTCATCCTCGTCTTTCCGCGTCCATCTCGATTTTGGTCCCCTTCCAGCCTCGCTATGGGGGTTCCTCGAATTCACGATGGCGATCGACCCGGATGGGGCGGTGCGCGAGCAAGAAGAGCGCAACAATAACGTCTCAGCGCCGATCGAGGTTTTGCGTCCCCCGATCGCGACGGTGGATCTCCAGTCAACCGCGGTGCTAACGGGGGACCTTGTCCGCCTTTCAATGGGTGTTGCCCGCGCCGACCGCTCGATCTCCTATTTCGACGTGCGGCTTGACGGCGTATCCATCGGGCCCCTGGTGGCGGTAAACAACAGCTTCGAGTTTTCGACTTCTTTCAACCACTCCGGTTCTCACCAATTCCTGGTGGCCGCAGTCGACACCCGCGCCTTGAGGTCGCAAGACATCGGCCCACTCGCCTTGATCGTCGGAAACCGTGCCCCGTCAGCGTTGATCTCATCAAACGCGTCATCCCCACTCTCGCTGGAGTCTGTCCTTTTCGATTCCGCTGGCTCTTCCGACCCGGACGGGCAGGTCGTCTCCTATGCTTGGACCGTGGTCGGACTGTCGAACGGCACGGGCCCGCTCTTCACGGTGATCTTCCCGCGCCCCGGAAATTACTCCGTTGAGCTCCGTGTGGCGGACGACGATGGGGGCACCGCCCAGGCGCACCTCGAGGTGAGCATCGGCAACCGGGCGCCCGTTGCACGGATAGCTACGAACGTCACGGACACGCTGACGCTCGTCCCCATCGAGTTCGAGGGGCAGGGATCCTCGGACGCGGACGGCTCGATTGTGCTTTACCGCTTCGATTTCGACGATGGCGTGACCGGGGAGGGCCTGTCCGGGTCCATGCATCATGCTTTCGCCCACGCCGGCGCCCAAGGCGCGTGGCTCACGGTGACCGACGATTGGGGCGCGACGGCCCGTTCCCGCGTCACGGTCGATGTCGGGAACCGCGCACCGAACACGGCGTGGGACGCGGGCACCGCCTCCGAAGTGTCGGAAGGCGTTTCCACGTTGTTCAAGGCCCAAGCCAACGACCCCGATGGCCAGGTCGTTGCGTACACGCTCGACTTCGGCGACGGGCGCCGCGTAACGCGCCAATTCGCGGGCCCAACGCTTTCGGTGAATGAGGGTCACGTCTTCTCCGGTGAGGGCCACTTCCAAGCGGTGCTTACGGTCACCGATGACCTCGGCGGCGCCTCGATCCTCCGCCTCTCGGTCAATGTGACCCACCCCGCGCCCACGGTCATCGGCGGCCAAGCGACCGTGGAAGGGGGGGTCCTCACGGTGACCTACTCCACCACTTCGCCCTACGGCCCGCTCCAGCTCGAGGTGGAACTCAACGGGACCGTGTGGAAGACGGTTGATGCCGATCCGATCGGGACCTACACCGTCCCCGTTGGAGCGCTCGCGCCGGGAGATTACATGTTCGTTGTGTACGTCTCAGACGGGACGAAACGGTCCGAGGTGGCGAACCAAACCTTTCACGTTGCCGACTCTTCGCCGCCGCCACCCCCGCCCCCACCGCCGCCCGTGCCCGATGGAGACAACTTCGGGTCCCAGCCGGCCTTGCAGGTCGTCGTCGCCATTGCGGCGGGCCTCGCAGTCGCTGGGGGGTCAATGGTGATGAAGCGGCGGCGCAAACCGCCTGCGTAGGGGCGCCTACAGCAAGAGCAGCGTGCGCAGCGCCGAATAGTGCGCCGACAGCCTGCCCGCGCGCTCGTTGTTCTCGCGCGCCGCGTGGGCCATGACGGCCTTGTCCGCGGTAAACAGGATCTCGTCCACCTTCGCGCCCACTCCGGCAAGCGCGCCGCCCGGCTGCGATTCGTCCCAGCCGAGTTCCTTCAGAGTGAGCGCGACGCGCGGGGCCCCCCGGATCAGGATGCGGTAGTACGTCTTGCCGTCGTAGTGGACGGGGCGCAGCAGCCCGCAGTCTTCGAGGATCTCGAGGTGGTATTGGAACGTCCCGTTGGGCATCCGCAGCGCGTGGCGCAGTTCCTTCCGGAACTCCAGCGGGTGGTCGACGACATACGAAAAGATCGCTTGGGCCCCAAGCGTGAGGTGGTCCCCGCGCTCGCGATACGCTGGCGTCATCCGTCCCTTAACCCCTTTTGTTTCCCTGTTGAAGGTTGTGGTACCGTTCGCCGCAGGGTGGGGAGCGTTCGTGGAACCCCTGGCTACCCCGTCCCGGAGAGCATGGCGCGCACGTCGGTGACCGATGGCACCCCGGTTGGAGTGGTGACGAAACGCCTTGCGCAGGCAGTTGCAAATTCCAATCGGACTTGCGGTGCAAGGCCGCCGAGGGTCGCCGCGATGAAACCGGCGTTCCAGATGTCGCCCGCGCCGGTCGTGCGCAGGGGGGCGGCCGCGGTGCCCGCCACGGCCCCCTCCGACCTCCCCTTGCGCCACGACTCCGCGCGCTTGTGCGTGTGGACCGCAAGGCCCGCCTCGACGCGCTTGGTGAACTCGCGGCCCTGACCCTCGAGGTCGTCGTGGGCGCACGGCGAGGTGCCGCCCGCGTTCAGCAGCAGCACGCGCGCAAGCTCGCGCAGCTCCGCCTCGTTGACCAGGAAATAATCGAGGTCCTTGCGCTCAGCCACGCGGTGGAGCATCTCCAGCGTGTCCTTCTCACGGCCCCATAGGTCGGAGGGGTCGAAGGTGGTGACGGCACCGGCCTTCCTTGCGGCCGCCAGGACCTCTTCGACAAAGGCGGTCCCGGCCTTGAGGTTCTGGCCCCAATTGGCAACGTGCACCGCGTGCGCGCCGTGGAACGCGTCGGCCCCGGACTGGGTAAGGTCGGCAAGGCGCAGTCCGTCGATCGAGCCCGGGTCGTTGAGCTGCACATTCGTCCGGTCGGGGCCCATCTCCAGCGCGACGGTGAGCGAGGCGTGGCCGCCCGTGCGCAGGTGCCGCAGGTCGATGCCTTCGCCCGCGGTCTCGCGGGCTGCGAAGTCGAGGGCACCCTGCGAGGTGACCCCGGCAAAACGCGTATGTACGCCGAGCCTGGCAAGGCCCCGGGCCGCGTTGAAGGCGTTGCCGCCTACGACGAGGCGCTGGCCAGCGCTCCGGATGCGCCCCCCGCCGCGCAGCGTTGCCGAGGCGAGCTGCTTCTGCAGGTCGCCCCACTTGGGGACGCTCACCAACTCGTCGAGGTAGAGGTCGGGGAGGCAGAGGGCCACCTTGCCGGCGAGCTTTGCTTCGAGGCCCTCGATGGCCTTCACCACATCCGCCGCGGCCACCGGGGCACCCGCCCGCCCATGGAGGGCGGCCCATATACCCTTGCGACGGGCCGGCCGCTCACTGCGGCGCCGGCGGCGGGCTCACCGGGACGCGCAGCGTAAAGGTGCTGCCCTTCCCCTGCGTCGATTCGACGTCGATCGCGCCGCCAAGCGCCTCCGCGTAGACTTTGGCGAGGTACAGCCCGAGGCCCGCGCGGTGGGCGGGGCGGGGGACGTCGGCGTTGGCCACGACGTGGTACTTGTTGAACAGGAGCGGGATTTCGTCGGAGGGGATCCCGATCCCGGTGTCGCTCACCGCGAACTGCAAACCTTCCGCCGCGCGCCGGACGGTCAACTTCACGCTCCCGCCCTGGGGCGTGTACTTGACCGCGTTTTCGACCAGGTTCTCCACGATCTGGCCAATCTTGGCGCCGTCCGTCGTGAACCGCGTGGAGGGCAGCTCCACGGCCAAGTCGAGCGAAACGCCCACGTCGGATGCCGTCTGTTGGAACCTGCCCACGGCAAGCCGCGCGACCTCCGCAACGTCGGCGTCGGCGAACACGAGCTGCACGCCCCCCTCTTCGAGTTTGGCGGCGTCGATCATCTCCCCGACGTAGCGGTCCATCTCAGCGGCTGCGGCGCGGATGTTCTCGAGAAACTGCTTGCGCTTGTCCGGTGGGAAGTCCATGCTGAGCAACATGTCCGAGTACGTGAAGATGGGCGAGAGCGGCTTGCGAAGCTCGTGGGTGATGAGGTGGATGCTGTTCGTCTTGAAGCGGTCGAGGTCCTTGAGCTCGGCCGTGCGCTGCTCGAGGGCCCGAGCCAGCGCGTTTAGTTCTTCGTTCGTCTTTGCAAGCGTCTGCAGCGTCCGCTGCGAGAGAAGCGTCCAACCGAGAAGCGCGCCTACGAGCGCGAGGTAGGCCACCTCGCTGTCCGTGAACATCCGCTGCTTCTCCGAGACCACGAGCAGCGCGCCCATCGGGCGCCCTTCGATGACCACGGGCACCGCGGCCGCGGAGGTCACCACCACGCCGACCTGTCGGAAAGCCTCGACGAGGCTCTGGGCCGAGGATTCACGTGCAAGGTCAATCACCACGACGGCCGAACCGCGGTGGGCCGCCGTCCCGGAAATCCCCGTCCCGTGGCCCGCGATCCGCTGGTGGCGCCGGTTGGAGACGACCTCGGCCGGGATGCCGCGGCTGGCCGCGAGCTCCATCTGGTCGGTTTCCCCCATCCGCAGGTAAATCGCGCCGCGCGTGAGGGCAAGCGGGGCGAGCGCCGCGTCGAGCGTGGCCTCGAGGACCGGCGTCCGGTCGTGCGGGTGGCCCAGCAGGCTTACGACTCTCGCGATGGCCTCGAACGACCTCGCGGTATCCCCGTCCATGCCGGCCCCCCCGGTCTACCTGGCGCTCCGCAATAAAAGCGCGCGCTCGCCCTTCCCGCGGGGAAAAAGGCTTGGCCGCGCAAAGCGCCTACGGCCCCCGTGGACACCAAAGCCCTGCGGCGCGCCCACGCGTGGCGGGAGTCGGGCGGTTTCCTCGTGCTCCCTGCCCTCTACTTCGCGCTCATGGCCGCCGGGCTGCTGAGCTACGCCCCCGAACTGCCGCTCCTCACGATGGGCTTCGTGTTCATGCTCGTGATGCAGACGCGCTCGGCGGCCGCCGCGTCGGCCATGGCCCCGCCCCCTCGGGGCAAGAAGGGCAGCCGGTGGAGGCGCGAGGAGATCGCCGCGGCCGACGCCCGGTTCCTGCGCCAGGACGTTTACACGGCCTTCACGAACGCCGGGGCCTACCTCGTGTTCACCCTGGCCCTCGACGCCCACCTGCGCGCGGTGGTCGCAGAGGTCTCGCCCGGGTACACGCTGGTCGAGGGCGCCGTCGCCGCGATCGCCGTCGTGATCGCGGGGCGCGCCGCCGCCAAGCGCGCGGCGTGGTCGGGGTTCGGCGCGGCACACCCGGCGCTCTGGGGGGCCAAAGACGGTCTCGACCTCGGAAGGACGGGGCGCACTGCCGGGACCTACCTCGCATGGCGCGAAGCGGCGCCGGGCGGCAAGTAGGCCGCTTTTTAGGGAACCGGCAGTTCCAGGCAGAGCACCGAACCCTTGTCGTGCTCCCCCGGGACGCGCTCCTCGATCCAGAGCCGCCCGCCGTACCGGTCGAGGATCGTCTTCACGATGAACAGCCCGATCCCCGAACGGAAGGAAGAGTAATCCCGTTTCCGGGAGCCCAGTCGGTCGAGGATGATCTCCCGCTCCTGGGGGGAGATCCCGCGGCCCTTGTCGGCGATGCGGAATACGAGCGTCCCGCCGCTCACGCCCTCGGCCACCGACACGGCGACCTCGACGCGCCGGTCCTTCGAGAACTTCACGGCGTTGTCGAGCAGGTGCGAGAACAGGTCGCGAAGCCACACGTCGGCAAGCACCATGTGGAGCTCCGTCATCGGAAGGAGGCGCACTTCGACCTCCTTCTCCGTCCACGAAAAGACGGTGTGGTCGATCGCGTCGTGGAGCGCGTAGAGGGCGTCGACGGGCTTCAGCGGCTCGCGCGATTCGCGGATCACGGAGAGGCTCTTGACGTTCTCGATGAGGCGGGCGGAGCTGCGCACCTGCCTCAGCGCCGAGGCTTCGAATTTGAGGAGCTTGTCCGGCGGGGCGTCGCGGTTGAGTTCCATGAGTTCCAGGTAGCCGAGCGCGCCCTGGTTGAAGTTGGACAGGTCGTGGGTCACGAGGTCGAGGTAAAAGTCCGCGTCCGAGCGGGCCTCGCGGGCCGCGGCAATGGCCGTGCGCTTGGGCCGCGCGTCGACGACCGTCACCGCGATGGCGAGCTTGGCCCCGGCGGGCTGGACGGTGAGGCCGAGTTCCACGGGGACGCTCGCGTCGCCTTCCTTGCGCGGGGCGAGGTTGAAGCCTGCGGAAATCGGCTCGCCAGGGTGCCCTGCGGCGCGCTGGGCGATGTGCAGGAGGGTGGCGCGCTCGGCGGGCACAAGGAAGCTTTCGAGCGCGCGGCCCTTGAGCTCCTCCTCGGAGGAAGCAAACAGCGCGGCGGCCGGGCGGTTGCAGAATACGACCTGATAGCTTACGGGGTCCTGCTGCTCGACGAGCATCAGCCCCACGCCGGTCGCCTCGGCGGCCCGCGCAATCGCTTCGAGCTGGCCCTGGGCCGCCTGGCCCCGCGAGCGGTCGGCCCCGGCCTGGAGGGTTTCCCTTTCGGATGCGCGCAGCAGGAACGCCCCCGCCAGCCCGGAGAGCGCGGTGCCGACCCCCACGACGAGCCACCCGGCCCCCGTCGTCCCCCCATTCGAGCCGGTCACGCCGATGATGGCGACGAGCGCGCCTCCGAGGATCGTGAGGACGCCGGCGATGAGCGCATCGGCCGCGCGCGTCCGCAGGAGGGGCAGCCTCGACCTTGCGCCGAGCAGGTAGAGCGCGAGGGTGGCCATGGCGAAGGCGGGCAGCGCGATGGCCGCAAGCGTTACGGCGTCGGCCATGGCAGGCCGCGAACAGCCTTCGGGCAAATAGGGTTGGTCACGGTTCGGGCGGCTGCTGGCTGCGGCGGCGCGACACGATGAGGTACGCGGTGCCTGCGGCGGCGGCAAGCAGGATCAAGGTCCCGATGAAGAGCGTCGAGATGCCGCCGTCGGTAACCACGGGGGGCGGGGGAGGCGGAGGCGGCGGGGGCGGCGGCGGGGGCGGCGGCTGCTCGATGACCTCGACGGTGATGCTCGCTTCCGCGTCGGCGCCGTAGGGGTCGGTGACGACGATCGAGTAGGTGTGGTTGCCAAGCGGCAGCGTGAAGTTGAGCGAGGTCGAGCTGTTCGAGATGAATGACCCCTTGCCGTCGTGCCACACGAACTTGAGGGCGTCGCCCGCGTCGGGATCGGAAAGGTTTGCGCGGATCGTAACGGGGTTGCCCGTGATGATCGTCCGGTTCCCGTCGCTCGTGTTGACCGCGACGGTAGGCGCGCGGTTGAGGTGGAGCGAAACGGACGACCCCCACTCGCGCGCGTTCCCGGCGTTGTCGGAGGCCCGGAAGGTGACTTCGTTGCCCGGGCCTGGCAGCAGGTGCACCTGGACGAGCGCGCTCCAGTGGTAGCCGTCGAGGTTGAGGACGGTCACCCCCGCGCCGCTCCAGTCCCCGTACTGGCCGCCCGCGGGGCGGAACTTGTACTCGACGCTGGATGCGTTGACGCCCGACTGCGCGACGGTGGCCGGTCGCCCCTCCGTGAAGTTGATGGTGACCAGCGCTGCAGCGTCCTTGGACCGCGTCCCGGGCCCCGGCGTGAAGTTGCCAAACTCGAGGGCCGTGGCGTCGGCGCGGTTGCGGTAGTGGTCGCTCACCGTGAGCCCGTTGCCGGCAAGGTCGCCCGCGCGCCACTGCACATAGTTCGCGTCGCCCTCGGCGAACAGGAGGTGCTGCGCGACGCTGATGTCGACGGCCGAGGAGAGGCCCGGCACCGGCGTCCAGGCGCCGTACCCGAAGATGTCGTCCGTCGAGCTGCGGTAGGCGACCGTCGCGCCGTCGACGCCCGAGAGGGCCGCGTCCGAGATGGTGACGCCCACATCGACGCTGGTCGAACGCTGCCAGACGGTTTCGTTCGGAGTCGCGTCGTGGAAGTTCACGTGCAGGGTGTCCACGCGCACCTGGTACGCGGGGCTCTCGCTGTACCCGTTGCCGACGAGGTCCTGGACGTGGAACTTGAAGTAATTCTGCAGGCCGTTGTCGAACAGTTCGTCGGCGCGGGCGCGCACCGCGCTGGGGTCTGAGGCGTCGAAGTTCGGCGACAGCCACGGGCCGAAGGCACCGAGGCCTGTCGTGGACACGGCGTACTGCAGCGAGTCCGTGTCGATGCCCGAAAGCGGGTCGAGGGCGATGATGCCGATGGTGACGACCTTCGAAGCGATCCACGAGTCGTTCGTGGGCAGCGCTCCCGTAAAGCCCGGCGCGTCGCCGTCGACACGGTAGGGGAAGCTTACGGTTGGCGCATTGACGCCCGGGTCGGGCAGGCCCGTGACGGCGAAGGTCACGTTCTCCGCCGCGTCGCTCATGTCGTCGGCCATCGTCTGCAGGTCGAGTGGCCCGCCCGCCTGGCTCCAGAGGCTGAGGTCATCGTCGGCAGCGCTCCAGGTGTAGAAGTTCGATGCGACCGGCCGGTTGGGCGCGCCCTCAAAGGTCACGGTGAGTCCCGTGAATTGCAAGGACGCGTTCGCCCTTACCCAACCGCCGGACGCCAGCGCCTTTGCGGCCGTGAGGTCGCGCGCCGAAATCGTCCCCTGGAATTCGAAGTCCTTCTCGACGCGGAACGACCCAGCCGCGCCGCGGCCCACGGGCGTGCCCGTCCCGGCGCGCGTGGGCAGGAGGTAGAAGGTAACCGAATCCTCGGTGGGGAACGCCCAGCTGAACTCGAAGCGGAAGTGCAAAGTCCATGTGCGCGAGGCATTGTCCCACGCCCCCGTTGAATTGCCGTGGAGGATCATGTAAGTCCCCGGCATCTGTGACGCATTTTCCTCGAAGGAGAAGTTCCCTGTCGCGGTGTCGTACACGAGCGAGCCCGCTTCGGTCACCACCGCGAACCGTTCGAAGTACGACCGGTTCGTGGCCTTCTGCACCACATCGAAGCCGTACTCGTAGGTCGGGTAGCCCACGCCGTGGTCGAAGCCGACGGCCGAGACGCCCGAGACGTCGCGCATGATGTCTTTCCCGTAGTACACGAGGACGACCGACCCCGAGGGCGCCTCGACGGTGGCGGCCGAAAGCGGCCCGGGGAAGCCGTAGCTGTAGCTCGCGGAGCTCAACATCGCGATGTCGCTGAGGCCGTCGCCGTCGAAATCCCCGGATGCGTCGAATTGCGAGCCGCCCCCGGAACTGTTGTCCCCCGTCGTGCGGACAGTGGCGTTCCAGTCCTTCGCAGCGGAGAACACGCCGGCGGTGCCGAAGAACAGGTCGAAGGTTGTGATGGTGGTCGGGTAACTGCTCGTGTTCGAAACCGAAAGGACCAGGTCCAAGCTCCCATCGCCATCGAAGTCGCCAAGCGACGGTTGGGCCCCGGAGTATCCCTTCCCCTTGATGTCCTGCGGGTCCAGGGCGCTTGTCGACAGGCCCCCGGCGCTGCCCGGGAACACGAGCACCGAAAAGCCCTCGCCGAGGAACCCCGCTTGGTAGCCCATCATGAGCGCGAAATCATCGTAGCCGTCCCCGTTCAAGTCGGCGCCCCATGCAAAGCGGGTCGAGTACGTGGTCGAAACGACGAACGTCTCGTTGGACGCACCCGACGGGCCCTCTGCGGTCCCGGGGAACACCGTGAAGTGGTAGTCGGAGGTCGAGCCCTGCGAGGAACTTACGTCGGTGATCACCAGGTCGTCCTTTCCATCCCCGTCGAAGTCTCCCCATCCTGCGCCCCCGGGGAACCCGTTGGGGGTGGCCGGGGCCTCGATGGTCGGGGCCGCGGGGAAATCGCAGGTGGGTCCCCCGCGGAACATGGTGAACTGGGTCGTCGACGACGATGCGTTGCCCACGGGCGGCAGCCGCGGGTCGAAGAAGCTGAAGGACTGGTTGAGGAGCAGGAGGTCGCTGAACCCGTCGCCGTCGAAATCTCCGCCGCTCAGCCAGGTGTACACTGTCGAAAAATTGTAATCCCCCTCGTGGGAGAGGTGGCAGTCGGGCCCCGGCGGCAACCCCGCGTTGGACCCGAAGTAGACGAGGGCGAAGGACTCGAGGGCAAACCCGTTCACGCCGTAAGAGCTCGCCGTGCCTGTGACAACGTAGTCCGCGAACCCGTCTCCGTTGAAGTCGGAAGCTGGGCGCGGGTACGGCACATCGGAGCCGCTCGAGTAGTAGCTGAGGTCGGTCCCGCTCCGCGACATGGCCGTCGTCTGCAGGCCGCCGCTGGCCCCGCCGAACAAGTCCCACGAAGTGTTGGTCGCGGCGAACGACCCGTTTTTCCCGAAATCGACGGATGGGCTGTAGCCCACGACGAGGTCGTCGCGGTGGTCGCCGGTGATGTCGTGGGCGGCGCTGACTCGCTGTACGCCTGCATAGGGCGGGCCGTTGGGGGCAATCACTTGCCACCCCGGGGCGTCCACCACCACCGTGCCCGCCGATGCGGCGGGCGCGAAGGACACGAACGCGCTGCCCACAACGAGGGCGGCCGCCAGGAGGGAGGGGAGCCGGCGCGTCCTCTGCCCCATCATCGGTGAGGGCCTGCCGTCATCGCGTTAAATACGTTCGCGCTTTGTAAGCGGGGCCCTGAAACCCGCGCAAGCGCGAGCGTACCAGGGGCTTCAATTACATCTGGGTGAGGACGAAGCGCTCGTACTCCTCTTTGAGGTCGACCGCGCGCCGCTGCATGCGCCGGGCGCAGGTCTGATAAAAGGCCCGCAGACGGTCCTCCCGCGCTTTGCCCATGTGGGCTTCGTAGAAGGCCTGGCTCTCTTCGGTCTTTTGGATAGCGACAAGGACGGCCTGCTCGGGCGTGCGAAATTCGCTCGGGATCACGAGCTTCTGCGTCTTCAGCACGCCGATGTCGACATAGGTGTCCGAGTCGGTGCCGTCATCGATTTCGTCCGACAGCAGGACGTGCTCGAACTCCATCATCAGTGAATTGATGTAGAGCATCGCTTCGGAGGCAAGCTCGGTGAACATCATCTTCGCGCCGAGCCGCGAGCGGTCGGCGAATTCCATATAGAGGCGCGCTTTGTCTTTTTCGTGGCCGATGGCGACCTTGAGGGCGTCAGCGTAGGCCGCTTCTCCGGCGGCCGCGCCTACCGTTTCAGGCATCCCAGTCCTCGGACGCTGCGCTTTTGCGCGGCGCTTGCATGGGCTTTGAAGGCGGCGCGTATTAAGGGTTTGGTGCCCGCCTACTTCGCAGGGAATCGGGTTGCGGATGGAAACGCCCGCGGGCGTTCGAACACACCCGGTGTCGGCGCGCTCCGCACCTCAAGAAAAATGGGCAGAGCCAGGCGCGCAGAAATGCGCGGCCCGCGGCCAATCTATTTATAGCGTTCTCCTGATCCAAATTTCCCTTCTTTTGCGGGAGCTTGAAAAGGATGTTGAAACCGGGTGACCCCGCACCGGACTTTCAGATGAAAGGCACCGACGGCAAGCAGCACGCCCTTGCCGACTACAAGGGAAAGTGGGTGGTGCTATTCTTTTTCCCCAAGGCGTTCACGAGCGTCTGCCAGAGCGAAGTCGCTGAGTACTCCAAGCGCTCGGCCGAGTTTGCCGAGGCCGGCGCCGTGGTGGTGGGATGCTCCATCGACACCGATGCCGCGCAGAAAGCGTGGGTGAAGCAGCTTGGCGGCCTTAACATCAACCTCCTCTCGGACATCAAGCGAGAGGTGGGAAGGCGCTACGGCGTGCTCCTTGACCACGAGGGCTACCACCTGCGCGGCACCTTCATCATCGACCCCGAGGCGAAGCTGCGCGCGCTCGTCGTCAACGAGACGAAGGTCGGCCGCTCGATGGAAGAGTCGCTGCGCACGCTCAAGGCCATTCAGTCGGACGCGTCCTGCCCCGCGGAATGGCGCCCCGGCCAGCCGACCTCGTGAACCACACTCTCACACCTCAAGGAGCGGAAAACCATGGCTCGAAACAACGCAAAGAAAACCACGCGCGCGCTGAAGTACAAACCGGGCGGCCTCCAGGGCTTTACGGAGAAGCAGATCACGGAGCACCACGACGTCCTCTACAACGGGTACGTCAACAAGACCAACGAGATCCGTGAAAAGCTTGACAAGGTCGACCTCAAGACCGCAAACGCCACCTACGGCGACTTCCGCGAACTCAAGGTCGAGGAGACCTTCGCGGTGAACGGCGTGCGCCTCCACGAGGGGTACTTCGATGTGATGGGCGGCAAGGGCGGGGCGCCTACGGGCGACATCCTCAGCCTGCTGAACGAGGACTTCGGCTCGTGGGACACCTGGAAGCTCGAGGTCGAGGCCGCGGGCGTGTCCTCGCGCGGGTGGGTCGTCACGGCCTACGACTGGGAGGACCACAAGGTCCACGTTTACCTCAGCGACGTGCACAACCAGGGCGGCATCTGGAACGCGACGCCGCTCGTCATCCTCGATGTCTACGAGCACGCGTACTTCCTGGACTATGGGACGAAGCGCAAGGACTACATCACGCAGTGGTTCAACAACCTGGACTGGCCGTGGGTCAACGAGCAGGTGAAGCGCTACAATCTGATGGAGCACCGCAAGCGGCACGCGGGCGGCCACGCGTAGGTTCCCGGCGATCTCTCTTTCTTCCCCGGCCCCGCACGGGCCGGGCCGCTCCTTCCATGCTCTTATCTTGCCAGAGTCACCCCTGCCGGAAGGGGACTTGCCATCGTCGCCGTCCGCCGGATGCACCCGACCGAGGCCGACGAGGTGCTGGCCGCCGCGAGGGGCGCCAAGCCGCCGGCCGCGCCCCTAACCGACGCCGTGGCCCACCACCCCGAGCGCGTGCGCGTCGCGCACATCGGTCACGAGCATGTGGGGGCGTTCGTGCTCACGGAACTCGACGGCGGCGTCGAGGAGCTCTCGGGCCTTGCCCTCACCGACGAAGGCCTGCGTTCAGGCGCCGAGCGGGCGGTCGTCGCGTATGTCGTGAGTGCCGCGAAGTTCGGGGGAAAACGGGCGCTCGAAGTCGTTGCGCCCGAGGGCTCCGCGGAGGCGCGGCACCTCATTGCCGAAGGATTTCACGCGCAGGGGGACCCCGCAAGGGGGCTCGCCCGCTTCCGGATCGACCTCAAGACGGCCGCGGCGCCGCGGAAGGCGAGCGCGTCCGCTCCTACGGAAGGAAAGGCCAAGCGCAAGTAGGCTTGGCTACGGGGCCTGGTGCCGGCAGTCGCGCGTCGCGTGGTCCCAGCGCGCTTCCATCGTCTGGTGGTACTGCGAGCCGACCGGCGTCCCGCTGAAGGTGCCCGTGTGGGGCTGCTCGACGATGGCGACACCGCCGTAGAAGGGGTCGAAGTACACACGGCAGTTCGACGGGTTGGGCACCTGGCGGTCCACTTGGATCGCGATTTGCTGGCCGTTGAACTTCGCGCTCGTCACGCTGATCGCGTAGCCCTCGGACTTCCACGCGTAGGACGCCACGACGGCGAACTGGTGCGTGAAGTCAGGGTGCGCGACTTCGCCGACGGGCACGCCGTCGACCGTCACGCCGGGCACGCGCGCCCAGAACGCATCCCATTGGGCCTGCGTCTTCAGGACGTACACGGCTTCGACGTCGATGTCGAGGTTGTCGGGGAAGGCGACTTGGACGATGGGGAGATTCGTCCATGTGGTCTGCGCCGCAACGGCCGCATGGTTCGTGGGGATCCACGGCATCATCGCGGCCGAGACAGTGGTACCGATCAAGACAAAGGCTCCAAGGGCTAGCATCGCGATTTTCATCTTCATAGAATTCTCCCCGCTTGTTTTCACTCTCTGACTTGTGATCCTAATAAACTCTTTGGGGGGGTTGGGCAGATGGTTTACCCTTTTTGGGAATTCGTTCCGGCCCAGTGCCATTCCAGTGGGACTACTTGTGGCCGTCCACGTCGGCCAGGCGGTGGAGAATCTCGCCCTCAATGGCCCACGATTCCATCGCCTCATCTGCGATGGACACCACCTTCGTTGCCGCTTTCAAGGTAGCCGCGGAGAAATCGCCGTGGGGAAATGCCCCGACGATGACGGCGGTGCCGTCGACGGGCTTCTTCGGCGGAAACACCTTGGAAAGCGCGACCCGCTCTCCCTTGGGAGAGAACAGCACCGTCGAGGTGGGCGCAAGGCGCGCCATCAAGGCCGCAAGGCCACCCTCTTCGATGCGCAGGAACTGTTCCTCGCGGGGGACCGCGCCTTCCACGAGCACCTGCTCGACGAGCCCCTTGAACCGGTCGTAGACGCGGGGCAGCCGCGTCTCGCTTTTCACCGCGACGACGACATCGTCGCGCGTATGTAGATAGAGGGCGAGCCGCCCCGCGGCGTTGAGCCTCGACCCCTGCGCGAGCAGCATGCAGAAGTGCGCGATGTCCGGCCGGCCCCGCCGCTCCGTCTCGGGGAGCCCGCGCATCGCGCGGTGGTGGAAGGACGAGTCGAGCAGCACGCGTGCGGGGTCGCGCCCCTGGCGCTTGGCGTTGATCACGACGCTTGAGTGGCCGCGCAGCGAGCGCGGCACGAGCTCGACGGAGGCCTCCGCGAGGATGAGGTAGACCGGAGCGCGCGCTTTGGGCACGGCCCCTGGAGCGGGCCGGGGGATAAAAGGCCCGCGCGAAGTCCAGGCAACTGTTTTGTGGGGGTGGGGGATAGGCTCGCTGACGCCTATGCCGCACGCTGACCTTGAGGGGGTCTCGATCCACTACCAGCTCGCAGGCCATGGCGAGCCCGTCGTCATGGTGCCGGGGTTCGTGACCACCCTGCGGCTCTTCGACGGCCAAATGGAGCCCGTTTCCCGCCATCACAGGGCGGTGCGCTATGACCTGCGTGGGCAGGGGGATAGCTCGGCGCCCACCGACGGCTACTCGGTGGACGACCACGCGCGCGACCTCAGGCTGCTCATCGAGCACCTCAACCTTCCGCGGGTCCACCTCGTGGGCGCTTCCCTTGGCGGCGCCATCGCCGTGCACCTTGCCCTTGGACACCCGGAGAGCGTTCGGTCGCTCACGCTCGCCGGCGCCGTCGTGGACGGCTTCCCAGAGTGGCCCGCCGAGTACGGCGACCGTCTGCGCCGCGCGCGCAAGCTCGCAAAGAGCGACGGCCCCGATGCCGCGTTGAAGGATTGGCTCACGCACCCGTTCTTCGCCGGGACGCGCGACATGCCGCTGTTTGCCGCGACGGCGGTGCGCGCGGCAGGCGCGGTGTGGATGGGCTCGGCCAAAGGCCAACCCGGTGACCGCTCCGACTGGCAGCGGCTTACGGAAGTGGCCCCACCCACCCAGGTGGTGGTCGGAGACGGCGAGGTCGAGCCGGTGCGGCAGGTCGCCGCGGGGCTGAAAGCGGCCGTTCCGCGTGTGTCGTTCCACACCGTCATGGGGGCCGGGCATCTGCCGGCCTGGGACCGCCCAGAACCATTCAACCGGTTGCTCCTTGACTTCCTCGACAGCGAAGCGCGTGCGCAATAGCGCAGCGAACATTCAAGAACCCCGACCGGCGCTCGGCAAATGGGGATGGCCGCATGCACGTGCTGACCAAGGGGCTCGCCGTCGCGTGGGTTGGCATTCTCGGGATTATCGGGGCGCACTACGCCGGGGTCGCGGCCGCAAGCGGCCTGTCCGCGGCGCTGCTGAACTACAGCGGCGGCGTCATTTCGCCCGTCTCCGTCCTCGGTGGGATCACGCTCGTGTGGCTCGTGGCCGACTGGCAGATGGCCTCGACCCGGAAGGGGCGCGAGAACAAGGCGATCCTGCGCGACAAGCCCGGGCTTGCCAAGGACCCCAAGGGGCTCCGGCGCGAGCGGCGCATCCGCGACAAGGAACGGAAGCTACAGAAGCTGGAGGTCAAGACGCTGCATGCGGAGAATCGGGCCGAGAAGCGCCTTTCCAAGGACGGCCGCAGAGAGGACACGCTGAAGCGCAGGCGCGAGAACATCGCGGTGAAGAAAGAGCAGCTGCACGAGCGGCAGAACCTCGGCCGCTGAACTCACTCGATGAACTCGGGCGGCACGTTGGGCAGCATCTTCGCGATCTGGTCGGCGCGCTCGCTGGTCTGCACGACCTTCACTGCAAGGTTCGCGTAGGCCGCGTAGAGGCCGTCGTGGCCGTTGTGCGTGAGGGCGCCCGAAAGCTTGTCGAGCGCGTCGGAGACCTCCTTGACCAGCTTGCCGATGTCGGTCTTCAGCGCCTCGTCGAGGTAGCGGATGTCCGGTGGCAGCTTGCGCAGGTTCGCGTCGAGGTTGTTGAGCAGCATCGCGGCGATGAGGTACGAGCCGTCCTCCTTCAGGGTGCCGACCTCCTCGAAGATGGTCGCAATCTGCGGGAGGTGGTGCGGGTTAACGATGCCGCGCTTGAAGCCGTCGCTGAGCGCCTCGCGGGTGCGTTTGATGTCCGTGACCAGGTCCTTCATGTCGAGCATTGCGTTGCCTCCTAGTGGTCCGCAAACTGCTGCAGCACTTGCTGGGCCGCAAAGGTCTGGGAGAGGAACTGGCGCACGAGCGAGAGCTGGGTCTCGGAGAGGTCCGTGGTGTCCATGAGGAAGCGGTAGTAGAACGCGATGGCGCGGATGTCGGGGAGGAACGAGCGAAGTTCGGCGGCAGCCTCGGGGGTGGGGTCCGAGAGGAACCACGAGAGCATCTGGAACGCCTCGGGGGGCTCGAGGGGGGGCTCGTTGTGGTGGTGGCTGTGAGCGTGGGAGTGCAAGGGGAAGGCTCCGTCGGGAGCGCGGGCTTCACGCTGCAAGCGTTTAGACTTTTCCAGGGGGCCAGGTCATGGCGCGCGGTGATCGGGCCCGATGGGGATGGCCTTGAGGCCGTAGCGGATGCGGCCTTCTTGCTCGAAGAGGCGGCGCAGGCGCAGCGCCACGGCGTCGCCGATCTTGAGGCCCCGGGGGTCTGCGCCGGAAATTTGAGCGACCATGCGGAACCCGTCGGCCATGTCGACGGTCGCAACACCGTACTCGCCGACGGCCGCTTGCTGCATCGCGAATTCGGAGGGCGCGCCCCCCTTGCCGATGCGCGTGAGCGCGTGCACCGCCCCCGTCGCCGTTGCGTGGAAGGTCTGCAAGACCGTGCTGCCGCAGTCGGGACACGCCTCGCGCGGCGGGTGGCGCACGGCCTTGCACTGGCTGCAGCGGGAGGCGACCAGCGTGAGCCGCGCCTCGAGCGTTTCTTCCCAAGACGCGGCCGAGACGTAAGCTCCTTCGCTCTTGGTGTGGGTAGGCGCCGGGGTCGGGAGGTAGCGGCGGTGGCCGAGGTACGCCTGCCACGTCAGGTGGGTTCGCGGCTCGTCGACGGCGGCCCGGAAGCCGCCGACCCCGCGCGGGGGCGAGGCGACCTTCGCGGCAAACGCCGCGCCCGACGCGGCCGCCGCGTCGGCAAGCAGCAGTTGGTCGTCGCTCTCCGCGTGTTCGAGGGCCGCGATGAGCGAGAGCGCGGCGGAGGCCGCCCCCGTGTCGCCGGTGCGCGGCCAGAGCGGCGAGGCGAAGGCCCGCGGGTCAAAGCCCGGCCCCACATGGGCCGGAGCGCTGGCGGAGGCGCGCTCGGGGCCCGCCGCGCGGTCGAAGGAATCGGGCGCGAAGCCCGTGAGGCCGCGCTCGCCGGGTTTGGTCGCCCCCGAGAGGAATAGGTCGTTCAGCGCCACACGCAGTGCGGCCGGCGTGGGGTCGTCGCCGACGGGCGCCCGGACAAGCCCGTCGGGGCCCACGCGGGTCGGGTCGAGCGACGGGACCGAGGCAAAGGCCCACCCCACGAATTGCACGGGCGCGAGCTTTTCGATCACGAAGGCGGCCGCGCCGGCGCCGAGCGGGTGCTCAACGCCCTCGTCGGGCAGTGCGCGAAGGCAGTCGCTTGCGATTACGACCGCGGTCTCTTCGGTGGCCTCCGCGACCTGCAGCGCCGCATAGAGCGCCGCGGCAAACGGCGGCCCCGCGTTGAATTGCGCGGGCTGCGCGTTTCCGGTTTCGAGCGCAACCGAGGCAAGCGCCGCCGCCCCGCCAGCGGCGCCGGCAGACGCAAACGCGAGGTAGCCGACGCGTCCGGGGTTCAGCCCCATCGTGGAAAATGCGGCCTTGGCGGCCTCGACACCGAGCGTCGCCTCGTCTTCGTCATACCCGGCGACCGTCTTCTCGATCACGCCGCGGGCCGACCAGCTGCCGCTCGCCTTCTTGGCTTCGTCCGCTTTCAGCGCAAAGCGCGGCAGCGCCCAGCCAACGGCAGCGATCCCGGCCACTTGCCTCACCTCGAAAGGATGTGCACGGCGCAGGTCGCGCCCGACCCGCCGACATTGTGGGCAAGGGCAAGTTCGCCGCCCGAAACGGCGCGCCCGGGTTCGGCGTGGCCGCGCAGCTGCCGCACGAGCTCGTAGATCTGCCCCACACCGGTGGCGCCGAGCGGGTGGCCCTTGGCTTTCAGCCCGCCGCTTGTGTTGACGGCGACCTTCCCGCCGATCATGGACTCACCATCGCGCGCGAAGGCGCCTCCCTTCCCTTTCTCGCAAAAGCCGAGGTCTTCGGTCGCCATCACCTCTGCAATCGTGAAACAGTCGTGGACCTCCGCGATGTCGATGTCCTTCGGCTCCACGCCGGCCTTCTTGTACGCCCCTTTGGCGGCGGTCATCGTCGCGGCAAGGCGCGTGATCGACGGGCGCTCGTGGGCGGCAAGGAAGTCGGTCGCCGCACCCGATGCGGCCACCCACACGGGCGTGTCCGTGATGCGCCGCGCGTGCTCCTCCGACGCGACGATCACGGCAGATGCGCCGTCCGTGGTGCCGCAGCAGTCGTAAAGGCCAAGCGGGGCCGCCACCATCGGCGCCTTCAGCGCGTCCTCGAGGGTGATCGCCTTCCTGAACTGCGCCTTCGGGTTGTGCGCGCCGTAGCCGTGGTTCTTGACCGCGACGGCCGCAAGGTCCTCCCGCTTGGTCCCGTATTCATGCATGTGCCGCGACGCCATCATCGCGTACACACCCGGGAACGTCAAACCGGCCATGCGCTCCCACTCCGTCTCGCCGGAGACCCCGAGCCAATAGCGCTTGCGCAAGCCCGTTTGGTCGTTCATCCGCTCGACGCCGATGGCCATCGCAAGGTCGACTTCGCCCGAGGAGACCGCGAGCACCGCGTCGCGGAAGGCGAAGCCGCCCGACGCGCACGCGTTTTCCACGCGCCGCGCGGAGGCGTGTTGCAGGCCCGCCGTTTCATTCACGGTGGCCGCGAGGTTCCCGAGCTGGCCGCCGCCGAACCCGAGCGAACCCACGAAAACCTCGTGCAGAGCGTGCAGGTCGAGGCCGTGGTCGGCCGACGCCGCGCACTCCGCGACCGCCTCGCGCACCATCGCGGCCACGCCCACCGGCGAATCGCCGTAGGCGGTCGAGCCGGCTGCAACGACGGCGACCTTCCGACCCAGAAGAATCTCCCTCCATCAAAGCCGTCCGCGCCCTCATAAAGCCATTCGTGGCGGCGCCGCCGCGCGCTTCAAGGCAAGACAATTAACTTGCAGACGACCTGCCAAAGCCCGGTGGTCTTGGCATGCAGGCAAAAGTCACGTGGGCGGGCGGAATGCGCTTCGTGGGCTCCGGCGATACGGGGCACGGAATCTTGATGGAGTCGAAGCTCGCCGACACGCCGCAGGTCGCCTCGTCCCCGATGGAAGTCGTCCTCATGGCGCTTGGCGGGTGCTCCTCGGTCGACATCGTGGACATCATGCAAAAGATGCGCCAAGACCTCACCTCGCTCGAGGTCGTGATCAAGGCCGAGCGGGTGAAAGACTTCCCGCGGGTCTTCACGAAGGCGGACCTCGAGTTCGTCGTGGGCGGGGAAGGCCTCACGGAGGCCAACCTCCAGCGCGCGGTCGCGCTCTCGATGGAGAAGTACTGCTCCGTCGCGGCAATTCTGCGCAAGAGCGGGTGTGAGATTACCTACAGCCACAAGTTGGCGCCGCCGAAGGTGAAGCCGCGGGCGGAGCCTGACCGCGCGCTCTAGGCCGGCGCGAGCAACTGCGCGCTGCGCCACTCGGGGTCGATCTTCAGCCGGTCTTGGTACCGGTCGAGCATCGCGCGTTTGCTCTGCGCCATCGTGCCCGCGTACAGGAGCGCGCCCGTGAGGCGCGGAGCCATCCATGCGGGGGCCCCTTCGCGCTCCGAGAGGATCGCTTCGGTAATCTTCGCCACGTGCCCCTGCGTCGGGGCGAAATCTTCAAGCATCGCCCACGCGGCGGCCTTCGAAGACTCAACTTCCCTGGGGTTCCCGAGCGGCGTGAGCGTGCGCGTCGAGGCGCAGTCGTGCGCCCAAACGCCCGCTTGGAAGAGCATGAGCAGCGAGCTGTTTCCGGCGGCTCGCGCTGCGATGCGCGCCGCACGCGCGTAGGTGAAGGTCTCGACCGCGGAGGGCTTGTTGGTGGAGTTGCGGATGTCCTCGCAGGCCGCGAGCACGACCGCGTCGATGCAGTCCTCCATGCCGAACCCACCCTGGAGCGCCTCCACGATCGCCCGCGTCGAGCCGCCCGTGAGCACGCGCTCAGCAAGCGCCTCCACGCCCTTGGCGCCGTCCTGCCTGCGGCCCACTTCGACCGTCTTGGCGTCGAGGTCCACCGAGTGGCGCTCGATCTGGCGCTTCTCGTCGCGCGAGCCGAAGGCAGCGAAGTAGTGGATGCCGGGCCGAAGGAAGGTGAAAATCTCCGAGAAGTTGTCGCGCTCGGCGATCTGCCAGAGGTGGCCCGCAAACACGCCCTTGTGCCCGCCGTTCTGCAGGTCCTGCGCGCCCGAGACGAAGAAGGCCTTCGCCACGAGCGCGCGGTCGGTGGTCATCTCGATGAGCGCCGAGAGCGCCCCGTCGGCCTCCGCGATGTCGCCCTTCTCCACCTTTTCGATCACGAGGTTGGCGATGTCGGGCACCGCGATACCGCGGACGGGCCGCCGCGCGGCCGTGCGGGCGCGCTCAAAGGCGCGGTTCTCGGCAGCAAGCATCGCGAAGCCCTGGGCGAGCCCGAATGTCAGCAGCTCGTCGCGGCCCGGCAGGAAAGTGCCAAGGCCCCACGCGGAGTTGATCGCCATCATCCCGTGCGGCAGGGTGGGCGCCGGCGTCTCGAAATCGTAGCGGCGCGCGCCGATGTGCTCGCAGGTGAGGTAGAGTTGGTCCATCGGGATGCTGCGCTCGTGCATCACGATCACCGCCTCGATGGCCGCCGCGTCGTCGCCCTTTTCGACCGGCCGCTCCAGCGGAGACGGGTCAATCATCTTCGGCATGAGTCCCTTAGGGATACGTCTCAGGGGAATTGTAGGTATCGTCCGACGTTATGCACGTCGCGCCACGTCGAATCGGCCCATCGCCAAGGGGGACGGCGCCTGGCGCCGATCATGCGAGCCAGTCGGTGCGAAATGGCCGCGCTAATCGGTGTCGCCCGGCGCGATTTCACGTGCTCCGCCGTTACCGAGCGAACACGCGGGCGGCCGTCTTGCGCAGAATCTTGTCGAGAGCGCCCGCAGACAGCGGCAAAGCTGCGACGGCCTGCGCGTTCTCGCGGATCGACCTGACGCCCGGCCCCGGCCAATCCGAGCCGAACATCGAGCGGTCGGCGATCTCTTCGAGCCGTGGGAACGACTCGAGCAGGGCGTTCGGGGGGATCCCCGAGATGTCGAGGAACACGTTGGGGTGGCGGCGCAGGAGGAAGAAGGCAGTCTTGGTCCAAAGCGGCCGCCCGCCGTGGGCGAGGACGATCTTGAGGTCGGGGAAGTCGATGGCGACGTCGTCGATGTGGATGGGGTCGCCGAACCGATTGCGCGCGCCGGGGAAAACGCTCGTGCCGGTGTGGATGGTGACGGGCAGGCCGGCGTCCTGCGCCATCGCATAGATGGTCTTCAGCGCCGGGGCCGAGCCGTCGATGTAGCCGTTTGCATGGGCAAGCTGGTGCGGCGGGTGGATCTTGATCGCGTCGATCTTTAGTTTGGAGATCAGCTTCTCCATGTCGCGCTTGGGGTCCTTGGAAAGCCGCGGGTGGACGCTGCCGTACGCGAAGAACTTGTCCGGGTGCGCATCGCGGTAGCGGGCCGCGAACTCGTTGGCGTGCCAGGTGAAGCCCATGAGGTCGGGGGCGACGTAGTTGACGAGCCCCGCGCGCTTGACGCCTTGGGCGTCGAGGAATTCGGCGAACGCGTTGGGGTCCTTTTGGTAGCGCAGGACTTCCTTGACATCGTTGCGGCCGTGCACCATCCGTTGGCGGACGGCGGGCAAGAGTTCGGCCCA
>JBGPJF010000012.1:0-61625 GCA_041485285.1 Thermoplasmata archaeon
GAGGAGGCCGTCAACTTCTACGTGTCCCTGTTCAAGGGGGCCCGGATCATCGACGAGATGCGCGTGGAGGAAGACGGCGGCCCGATCCCGAAGGGGGCGCTTCTCCATGCGACCTTCGAAATGGGCGGCCAGGAGTACACGGCCTTCGACGGCGGGCCGTCGTTCTCGTTCTCGCAAGGGTTTTCGCTCGTGGCCACCTGCAAGACCCAGAAGGAACTCGACCACATCTGGCGGGAGCTCTGCGACGGCGGAACGCCCGGCCCCTGCGGGTGGCTCACCGACAAGTTCGGCGTCTCGTGGCAGGTCGTGCCCGAGTCGCTCGGAACGATGATGAGCGACGCCGACAGCGGCAACCCGGAGGCCGTGATGGAAGCGCTGCTGAAGATGGGCAAGCTCGACATCAAGGGGCTTGAGAAGGCGTACAAGAAGCCGCGCGCGTGACGAGCCCGCACGCGCTACTTGACCTTCATGATTCCCGTCAGCAGCATGACAGCGATCGCAAGGAGCGTCGCGCCGAACAGGCCGAAGATGTACCAGCCGACCAGGAACCCCGCGAGCGCGCCGATCCCGACCCGAGACCACTGCACGGTCACGCCGATTAAAGCCACCTCAACGCGGGCCTGCGGCAAGGCGCCGGGCCAGTCCTGCCGGCTGACTGCGCGCCCGGGTATTTCGTCTCGACCGCCGCGAAACCACGCGTGGAAGTTGAACGAGCGAGCCGCCGTGGTGTTCCACCTTGATCGTGGCCCCGGGCTTGCTGCCCGCCGGGGCGGGCATTACCTTCGAGCGCACCACTACTTGCTCCCGTGCGGACCGCCTTGATCTTCACGTGGGCGGTTCCGCGCGACTAGGAGAACGGCGGCGACCCCCACCGCGCCGAGGACGATGCCGAGGAGCCCGAGCACCGCGGCAAACCCGGCCGCGCTCTGCGCCTGCTCAGCGCGGGTCATCCCCTTCTCGGCCAAGGCGCCCGTGGCCTCGAGCTCCACGTTCGCCGCCTGCAAGTCTGCGGTGAGCGAGGCGATCTCCCCATTTGCCTCCGCAAGGTCGGCGCTCAGGGACGCGTTGGTCTCTGCAAGGTCGGCACGGGTGTCCTCCAGTTGGGCCTGCGTGGCTGCAAGTTCCGCCTGTGTCGCCCGGAGCGCGGTGGCGTTCTCGTCAAGCGCCGCGGCGGTGCCAGCCACGTCGGCTTGCGTTTCGGCAAGATCGTTCTGGGTGAGGTTCAGGTCTTGTTGCGTGGCGGCAAGTTCGACGCGCGTATCGGCAAGGTCAGCCTCAAGGTCGGCCGTCGGGTCGTGGAACTCGATCTCCACGCTTGAATTGGTCTGATTGGCGCCCGGGTCCCACGCCTCCGCCACGATCGTGTTGAGGCCATCGGCCAGCGCGATTCGCACCGCCCATGATCCATCGGCGTGGACGAAGACGATGATTCCGTCGACCGAGACGCTTGCGCCCGGCGTCACGTTCCCCATGACGAGTACCGTGGGCTCGGCGGTTACGTTTCCCGACACCGGCGAAAGAATCTCGACGGTTAGGGCCGCACTTGCCTGAGCGGAGATCGCGGGAATTACGACGGCGGAAACAAGGCATCCAATCAGCAGGGCACGGGCGCGCGAGGCGGTCAATCGTCTTTCAACTCCATGGGGAGACACGCTGCAATGGCGGCGGCGCCCCAGGATAGATACGGCCAAGCCGCCCTTAAGATTTCGGATGCGCACACCCCGCCGTGGCGTGGTCGCATGTCCAAGCCGCGCTGCTGGAACGCCATCCGTTCGTCCGGGGCTCCCTTGGGGCAACGCTACGGGTCTCGCTGGGCGCCAGCCCCCGCGGGAGGGCCAGGCGCGCCCCCTCCGGGTGGCAGCGCGGCCGCGTCCATCGCTTCGTCAACGCCATATTCCTCGCGCAGGCGCGTCCGCAGTCTCTCGCGGCGCTCGCCCTCAAGGAAGTAAATGGTCTTGCGGCCCTCCCGGCGCGTGGAAATGAGCTCCTTCTCGCGCGCCAGGACGTTGAGGTGGTAGCCGAGGTTCGTGTCGGTCACGGCCTCGCCGTGCGCTTCAAGCATCCGCGAAAGTTCGCCGAAGTTGGCGCTGCCGGCGTCGACGAGTTCCTGGAGCACCCGCCGTTGTACAAACGAAAGGGGCGGCAGCGCCTCTTCATCGAAAGTGTATGTGGCGCCGTAAAACCGCACCGACATGCCGCTCACGACGCGCCGGATGTCCCCGTTGCGCTCCAGCACCCGAAGATGGTAAGCGCAAGCGCCATTCGAAAGTGCAAGGCGCCGCCGCACGTGTGCGTAATTAGCTCCCGGGTTGTCCTCGATGAATTGGAGCAGGCGCCCGCGCGTGAACTGGTTGCGGACGTCGTCGCTTCGCAGGCGGGTGAAGAGCGGAATCGCCGTGGCCCCAAGGGCGACTTGTCCTCTTGGAGTCGACAACACGACGATGGCGCCCGCCAGAACTCCGGCAAGGGCCGCGACAGCCGGCAGGAGGGTAAATGGGCCGCCAGGGGCGGCGCTCCATCGGGCGAACGCCGTTTTCGGGCCGTCCATCATGATCGAGGCGTTGGCGGAGGCGCCGCCTGCGGCACCCTCCCAGCCCGCGAAGACGAAGTGGCCCACCTGGTCGACTACATCCATCTCGGGAATGGAAACGGCGGCAAGCGAGCCCTCGGGATACCAACCGCCCCCAAGCGGCTTCCCGTGGTCGCTCACGACCGACAGGAGGTACTCCCTCAACCAAACGGCGCGCACGCCGAGCCCGGATGCAATCGGGACCTCCACGCTTGCGTTCGGCGAGTTCACCGCGCCTGTCCACCCCCTGAAGGTCCATCGGGTGTCGGAAGTGTTGGTGGGCTGCGATTGCAGCGTCACCACCGCCACCTCACCGGGGTCGTACCACCCCGCTCCGGTGGCCGACGCGGGTGACGCGTCGACCGCTACGAGGTACTGTGTCCGCCACGCCGCGGACAGGACCTTTGGACCGTCCATCCGCACGCTAAGGTTGGCCGCCGTGGAGTTTACGGCTCCAGACCACGCGACGAAAAGTTGACGCTGGTCACCTTGCGTCTCCGTGGCCATGGCGAGGGCCACGTCCGCTTCGGCCCCGTCCGCGTACCAGCCATCGCCGGAGGCGCCGCCAAAAGGCGAGTTGATGGTTAGCGCGTGCTGCGTCACCCACTCGAACGCGATGGTCCTAGGCCCGTCCATGAAGACCGAACCGTTGGTCGCGGGGCTGAGCGGGCCGAGGGCCGGAAGCAGGCGCCACCCAAGGTAGTGCTCGCGGGTGGCCGAGCCATTCTCGGCTGGCGGCGTGACGTGGAATAGCCCCGAGTCCCTCGACGGGTACCAACAGTCGCTCAAAGAACAGCCGGCACCGGCGCTTGGCGGCGCGGAGAGTGTCAAGAAATACTCGGTCCCCTCGTAGGCGCCCTGGAGCCGTAGCGGACCATCTACGGCGACCCTCCGCCGCGCGCTTGACCCGTCCAGCCACGAGAACGCGGAATTGCGAACGCCAGGGGGCGCAATTTGGATCTCGATTGGAAAGATGTCATGCGAACTGCCGGCCGCCCACCAGAACTCGACCGGGGTGGAGTAGGTGGCGTTGTCCACCGTCAACTCTAGCCCCGCAGGCGAGATCGAAATGTTCACGGGGAATTCCGTCGAGAATCCCGCCACCAGGGTTGTGGCGTTGTCGACATGTAGCGTGTGCTGCAGGAGTCCGCCATCCGACCAATTCGAGAACACGTAACGGGCGGTCTCGAGGGACTGGGGCGTGTCGACGGAGATCGTATGGTCGGAGCCATTCGCCCATGAGTAGGTTTGGGGGGAGCGTATCGTGACATTGTCCACGACGATAGTGAGGTTCGGCGGCGACGTCGTGAAAGTAACGTCCACCGTGGAAAGGGGAACCGCGCCGCCCGCCGATGGGAAGGAGATGATCAGGAGTCCCACAACGGCGCCGACCAGCAGCGTCACGTACGCGGGGAGGCGCCACGGGGTCGCGCCCACGCGTCGCTTGCAGGGCCCTCTTTGCTTAAGCAGGTCGAACCACCGTTCCTGATGAGAAACTCTGGCGCGTTCGGAAGGCCTTGCGAGAGGGATATTAAGGCGATCGGCGCCGCGCCCGTCCTAGTATTTGGCCCGCGATGTAGCGGCACCGGTCAAACAATCCAAATACATGCCCGGTGGCCGGTTCAACAACCTTAAGCCGTCTTCGCGCGTCATTCCCGGCTGGGGCGAGCACACGCGGACTCTCCCCGTTTTCATGGCTGGTGCCTGCAGCCTCTGCATCGTCCTGGCTGCGGTGTGGGGCGCCGCGCTCGCGGCCCAGGAAACACCCCCCCTCTGCGGCGGCTTTCCGGCCACCAAGGTCGGGACCGAGGGCAACGACGTGATTTTTGGCACGCCGAACAACGACGTCATTGTCGCGCTCGGGGGGAACGACACCGTGTACGCGCTGGGCGGGGATGACATCATCTGTGGCGGCCCGGGAGACGACCGCTTGTATGGAAACCGGGGCGACGACGAGCTCTATGGGGACTGGATTGTCGGGACCGACGGGCCTGACTCGTTGCGCGGCGGCGACGACCTGTTGGACGGCGGCCCGGGCTTCGACTACTTCCAAGGCGACGCGATCATCGGCATGGCCGGAGACGACAACCTGGTGGGGGGCACCGACCGAATCGTCTCGGGGCCGGGCGGCAATCCGAACCAAAGGCCGCTGCGAACCGGGGGCATCTCGCCCCGCGACGCCATGCTCTACTACAGCGGGGGCGACGGGCTACTCGGACAGGACGGGGACGATGTCCTCACCGGTGCCGACGACCTCTTTCTGGGTGGGGGCGGGCCGGACCATTACGGCGGCGACGTGTTGTTCGGAGGGAATGGGAACGACACAATCTACGGCGGCAACGACCTGATGTATGGGGGGCTCGGCGACGACTCCCTTGCAGGCGAAAACGCCGGCGACATCGTGAGAATGGACGGCGCCGACAAAATCTACGCGGGCAACGACCACATCTATGGCGGCCCCGGAAATGACTGGCTCGCCGGCGAACGCATCCAGGGAGGTGAAGGAGACGACCTCATTGTCTGCGGGGACGACTACATCGACGCCGGCTCGGGGGACGACCAAATCGAGGCCGAATCCGTGTCCGCCGACCTCCCTTTCGGCGGAGGGGTCGGAAACGACACGATCGTCGCTGGCGCGGACACGGTTTTTGCCGGTTACGGGGACGACACCATCTACGGGGAGCTGGTGATCGACGCAGAGGTTCAGACGGCCGGAAACGACACGATCGATGCCGGCGCCGGGACGGACTGGTGCGACGGGGGCCAGGGCGTCGACACCGCGCGCCGGTGCGAAACCGCGGTCGAGGTAGAAGATGTTCGATGGCGTTAGCGGGCGCGCGGTTCTCGCGCGGCCCGAGGAACGGGATTTGTACCAACCGCCTTTTGAACCACCCCAGGGGCCGTCTCAATCGACTTATGCACGTTTTGCAACTTCATCGGGCTCCGCTGTGGGGCGGAGAAAATGTCGAGGAAGCTAATGGGCACGGTTTTGGGGCTTGCACTTGTGATCATGGTCTTCCCGCTAGCGAGCGCGGATTCGGCCAAGTGTGCCTACGATAACCACAAGAATCCGAGCACCGTCAGCGCGTCGATCCAGGGGACCGACGGGGATGATGTCCTCACCGGAACCGAAGGGGCGGACGTCATCGCAGGCCTTGGCGGGGACGACACGATTTACGGCCTCGGGGGCGACGACATCATTTGTGGAGGGCCCGGAAATGACATCATCTACGGCGGTGGCGGTGCCGACTTCATCGCCGGCGATTACATCGTAGGGACTTCGCGCGACGATGCGCTCACCGGCGGCGACGACACAATCTACGCAGGGGACGGGAACGATTGGGTCAACGGCGACCTCCTTCTTGGAGACAACGGGGATGACACGCTGGTGGGAGGGGAGGACGTGATTTACCTGGGCGCAGGCGACGACCAGGCCCAGGGCGACCTCCTGCGCGGCGACCAAGGCGATGACATCCTCCTCTGCGGTGACGACTACATCGACGCTGGCGACGGCGACGATGGGCTCCTGGAGTTCGTTGCGGGGGACACGGGCCAAGCGGGTCCGGGCAACGACGAGATCTACGGCGGCGACGACACCATCCTGGGGGGCGCGGGCGTCGACCGGATCATCGCAGACGAAAACATCGGCCAGGCCGGGGACGACCTGGTCGTCGGAGGCAACGACTATGTCGACGGCGGTGACGGCGATGACAGCCTCCTTACCGGAGACGGGCTCGGGGGCGACGCGGCGTGGGCAGGCCATGACGGCGATGACACGCTGATTGCCGGCGACGACGTGATCCTCGGAGGCGCGGGCAACGACGACCTGCGCGGTGACGGCCTGGCTGGCTGGACCGAGAACGACACGGCGGTGTTCGGGAACGACTACCTTGACGGGGGAGCGGGGGACGACACGCTCCGCGGCGATTTCGACTTCAACGACATCGAGGTCCGTAGCGGGGGCGACGATGACCTTCAGTGCGGCGCGGGCACGGACACTGCCGACGGCGGGATCGGAACCGATACGAGCTCCGATTGCGAAACCACCGTCAACATCCCGTGAGTGGCAAGGTCGCGGTGGACAAACGATACGTCAATTCACAACAGAGGGACCACGAAAACGACGGTAGAAACCATGGCTGGAACAATAGGGATCGAGTTGGTATTGAGGCGGGGCCTTGTGATCGCATTGTTGGGTTCGCTGGCGCTTGCAGCGGTTCCGGCAACGGCCGCGGCGTCGAGCACCTACGGGTGGGCGCTGTCGTGCAAGGGCTACGGCTTCGGGGACGCGTACTGGGAGTGGACATCCAATGGAGTCCCCATCAGCAACCGCTCCGGCCTTACGGGCTGCGAAGGCGACCAGAAGTCGTCGGCTTCTGGATTGACGCGTCCCGCGGGCGCTGATGGGATCACGGTCTACCTGTTTGCAGGGTACACCGAGGGCGGGCCGATCCTGGGCGACAGCAAGGTCTCCGAGAAGTCATTCAAGGTGGACGCCTCGTTCAATTTCAAGTCGAGCATCACCTTCACCGACACCAGCTACGCCGTGAAGCTCCAATACACCGTGTCACTCACATTGACCGGCTGAACGAAGACGAGAGGGGGGACACAATCATGTTCGGTACACTTGGACTCGGACGAGGACGTGGAGCGGGCCAGAAGCTGAAGCGAACCAGGGGCGGCGCCGGGATCCCGGCGCTGCGGCGCACCGCGATCATCGCGGTCGTTGCGACGGGAATCATCGCGCTTGCGCTCGTGATCCCCGCAGCGGCGGCGGACAAGGCGATCGCGCGCGACGACAAGAACGGCACGTGCCCGTGGGCGCAGTACCCGCACCTCGACTTCATTGTGTACGGCGACTTCTGGACCTACGACTGGATTCCCTTCGACAAGAATGGCAACGACATGGTTTGCCTCCCCTAGGCGGTTGCTCCTCGGAGGGATTCCAAGGAGAGAACCGGCGCGTGCTCGACGGGCGCCGGACGAAGGCGGAGTGCCGCGGGGGAGACTTGGACGCGGGTTTGCCGGCAAAACGCCTGGGCCCCCGACGACGCGAGTGAACCTGCTTTAATACGGGGGAACGCCTCGAAGGCGCCATGGCAAACATGGCCACCTGCGCCTGCGGCTGGACGGTCATCTCGCCGCAGGGCGCCGAGGACGTGAAGAAGCACGTCGTGATCCACGTCGGGGACGCACACCCGGGGACCAAAGTGACCGAAGGCGAAATCCGCACCATGATCAAGTCTGTTTAGAACCCCGGCGAACCCCTCTTCCGGCCGAGGCGGCCGCGCGGGCTTCCAGAATCTTCTGGTCAATCAGCCGATCTATCCAATTGGGCCGCGGCGGCTCGATGACTTCCTTGAGGATCAGAATCGAGCACCACCGCACGCCATTCACCGCGAGCAAATCCATGGCCGCCTCCTCGGGCTCGGCGAGGGTGAAGGCGAAGAAGCTGAGGAGCAGCACGTCGCCGGGCAGTTCGCGGATCGCCCAAAGTTGTTCGCGGCGTTTGTCGCGCACCGCCCGAACAATGGCGCCCTTCCGCTCCGGTTCAATGGCGACCCCCAGCTCGTAGAACACCAGCCCCTCCTGCTTTTGGGGGTTGATGACCGCGCGCACGCGCACCGAGCCGGCGTCCGTGATCTTTCGGATCCGGTATTGCGCCATCCGCTGGGAGATCGACAACCCCTCGGCGACTTCCTTGTGGCTCGACCTGGCGTCGTAGCGGAGCCTTGCGATGACCTGCCAGTCGAGCCGGTCAAGCTTCGACCCTGGGGCAGCGATGGGCGAGCTGCCGAGGTTGTTCCGCCTGAGCTCGAAGTGGCCGGCGACCTCCCCGGTCAGCTGCTCGGCCCGCTCGGGCGAGGCGCTGGCAATCGAGACCGAAAACGTGGGGCCGAGGTAATCGACCACCTCCACGATGCCGGGCAACGCCTCCGTGTACCGTACAGCGCCGATTTTGGTCGCGACGTTCATCGCCTCGAACCGGCAGATCTCCAGGTGCTTGAGCCCGAAGAGCCCGAGCTCCGGCGTCGCCTGGTAGTATTTGATGAACCCCGTCTCCTCCATTTTTTGGATGCGCAGGCGCACGGTCTTCTCATCGAGGCCCAGCTTGCGCGAAATCGCCGCGGGGCCGATCTGCTGCTCGCCAGGCGCGATGAAGCCCATCTCCTTGAAGGCGAGTTCGCAGAAGACCCGCACATCGGTGGCGTCCATGGCGGCCATCCACGTGGCGAGAGAGAGATAAGCAAGCCGGGGGCCCCGAATGGGGATCTCCGCCCGCGCGGCCCCGAGGGGCGCCCGAAAGATTGTTGAATCCGGGCATGGCGTTCCCGGCCGGGCCATATCCCGGGTCGGCCTTGTTAGCACTATGTCTGCAATAACGGCAAACATCCAGAATGGAGTGAGCGTGGATCAGCTAGTGGGAACGATTGAAGCGGTCAAGGGGACCCCGGGAATTGCCAAGTTCAAGTTCCGGTCGACCAGCCGCTGGACGGGCGGGGCGAAGTGCAAGACGACGATCAAGTCGTTTTTCGGCGCCCTCCAAGAGGACACGAGCCGCAAGGACGCGTACGTCATGCACGGCGACGAGCCCCCGGTCCTGCTGGGAACGAACGAGGCCCCCAACGCGGTCGAGGCGGTGCTGCACGCACTCTCGTCCTGCCTGACGGTCTCGTTCATCTACCCAGCGGCGGCCCACGGGGTCAAGGTGGACTCGCTCGAGTTCCAGATGGAAGGCGACGTCGACCTCCACGGGTTCCTCAACCTGTCGGACAAGGTGCGCCCGGGGATCCAGAACCTTCGGGTGACGGCGCGCGTCAAGGCCGACGCGCCCCGCGCGAAGATCCAGGAACTCCTTGACTACGCGACAAAGACCTCGCCGGTCATGGACAGCTTGCGCAACCCCGTCCCCGTGACGGTCGAGCTCGGGCAGTAGTCTCCTTTCCGGGGCCCGCAAGGGCCCCGCCCTCTTTTTTTCTTTGAGTCCGGCCTCATCCAGCATGGCGGCCAACGCGCTTCTGCGAGACCCCATTGTGGATTTCGGGAATGGGGTTCCCGGTCGTCCCATATCCCCCGTAAGCTCTTGGAGGGCTTGGCGGGAACACCCCGTCAGGTGGAAACATGAGGAAAACACTGCTGCTCTGTGGGATCGTAATGCTGACCGTTGCGAGCGCCTTCGCGGCGCCCGTCCAGGCCGCCTCGGCGGCCTATTCTTTCAACCTCACCGGACCCAACAGCGCGGTGTCCGTGCCGGGCGCGCCCTTCGCGGGGGACACCATCAAGCTCCGCGGTTCGGGCACCTTTGACCCCGCGAGCGGCACCGTGGAAGCCAGCGGCTCGTTCACCCACACGCACCCCGACCTGACGGTCGTAGCCCACGGCACGTGGGTCGCGACCTCGTTCGTGAGTTTCACGGCGTTCGGGGGGCCAAGCGACGGCAAGCAGGGCGGGGTGCTCTGGATCAAGGTCAGCGTCATCCACCAGGGCCAAACGGTCTTCACGGACCTGCCGATGTCGGTGACCTGCCTTGTGAACGCCCCGGCGGCCTTTGACGGGCAAGAGGGCACGACCCTGGGCCCATTCCTGGAGAAGACCGGCGGCCAAACGCTTTTCCACCTGGAGTAGTGTGGCTGGGTGCTCCCCTTACCCGGCGGGTCGATACGGAGGAACCAACGATGAAACGAGAACCGGCAGTCGTGGTTGTCCACTTCGCGGACGCCTGGTGCTGGTGGAGCTGGGGCCTCGAGCCCGTCTTGCGCCGGCTGGAGGAGGTCTACGAGGACAACCTCGCGGTCGAGTACCGCATGGGCGGGACGTTCGAGCAAGTCGGCGAGTGGATGAAGGCGTACGGGGTCGACGAGAAGTCGACGGTCGATTGGGTCAAAGAGTCGGTCAGCACGACCGGGAACCCCGTCGACCCGGAGTACTTCCGGAAGTCGGGCGTGCAAAGCACGTACCCAAGCGCCCGTGCCTTCAAGGCTGCCCAACTTCAGGACGCGCACAAGGCGGCCCGGTTCTTCCGCGCGATGATGGAAGAGTTCCAGCTGCGGGCCAGCCCGTGGAGCGAGGAGGCCGCCGCTTCCCTTGCGGCGGTGGTCGGGCTCGACGCTGCCCGCCTAAAGCGGGACATGCATTCCGCGCAGGTGGAAAAGCAGTTCCAGGCGGACATGCATGAAATGCACCACGAGGGCGTGAACTTCATGCAACTGCTTGTCAGGTCGGGCAAGCGCCAGGCGACCATCGAGCCGTCTTTTGCGGCCAAGCCCTTTGAGGACATGATCGACCGCATGGCACCCGGCCTTTCGAAGCGGGCGCCGGCGGACATTCTGGAATACATGGAGAAGCACGCGGGCGCCCACGTAACGGCACGCGAGGTGGCGGAGGTGTTCCGGCTCGAGGACATGGAGGCCTCTAAGCGTCTGGAGCAGCTTGCGGGGATGGGCCTTTTGGGCGAGGAGGCGCTGGCCGGCTTCCGCGTGTGGAAATTCAAGGTGGGGGCCGGCGACAAGCTCCCCCTCGAAGCGGTGCGCATCTCCCACGTCCCCCCGGAGGTTCAGGTCGACCGCGTGTCCGACCTTGCCCCGATCATCAAGGCGGCCGTGCAATCGCTCTACCGGCAGGTGGCCGAGCAGCCGGAAAAGGAGTACCACTTCCCGCTTGGCATGGAGGCGCTGCTCCACGTGGGGTATCCCAAGGCGGACTTGGAGAGGCTGCCCCCCGAGGCGCGCGAGTCGTTTGCCGGAGTCGGGTACCCGTTTGCCACGAACGCCATCCAACCCGGGGACGGCGTGCTCGATGTCGGCAGCGGCTCGGGCACGGACATCCTGTTCGCCGCCCTCAAGGTCGGCCCGAAGGGAAGCGTCACGGGAGTGGACATGACCCCTGAAATGATCGCGAAGGCGCGCAAGAACATCGAGCGCCAGGGGGCGAAGAACGTGAAGGTCGTGGAGGGCAACGCGACCGCGATCCCGGTCCCCACTGCAAGCGTGGATGTGGTGACGAGCAACGGCGTCCTCAACCTCGTCCCCGACAAGGACGCCGCTTTCGCCGAGATCTTCCGGGTCTTGAGGCCGGGCGGGCGGCTCCAGCTTGCAGACATCGTGGTGCAGCAGGATGTCGCGGCCGTTTGCGGGCTCAACCCGCAGCTGTGGGCCGACTGCATCGGAGGGGCCGCGGTCGAAGCCAAGTACCTCGAATCGATCCGCGCGGCGGGCTTCAAGGACGTCAAGGTCGTCCGCCGTGACGATTACTTCGCGAAGAGCAGGTCCGAGAACACGAAGCGGGTCACCAAGACGTTCGGCGCCGAGAGCGTGGTCATCTCGGCCCGGAAACCAGCCTGATCGCCCGGGGTTCGTAAGCCCCGGGCACCTGCCTCCCGCGTCCTGCGGGCCCGCGGGCGAAGCCTCTTTCCCGTCGACCCGCGGTGCGGGTCGGGGGGCGACTTGACCGACTACAACACCGCCAACGCCCGGCTGACCTCGCTTGCGACCTTCATGGGGGGCCTCTCCTTCATCGGCCTCGTCCTCTCCATCAACATCATGGCCTCAAGGCAGCGGGAGACGACGAATGAACTGATGGCCGCCGAGAGCGTCGTGGTGCTCTTCCTCCTTGCCGCGATCGTGCTCTTCCTCACAAGCGCGGTCACCCTCACCTCCGCCTACTTCGAATCCGGCGTGCCCCTCGAGGTCGGCGTGCGCCGGGCCCGGCGTCTGAATGTCGCGGGGACGATGCTCACCCTCTGGGCCGTGGCCGCGCTGCTCCTGGTCGCGTTCAACTTCACGCTACAGGCGCAAGTCTACGCGGCGGCGGCTGCCATCGCCCCCGTCGCATTTGTGCTGCTCCGCTGGCGGCAAGGGATCGCCTTATAGACGGCCGCCGCCGGCAAACTTCGATACTGCCCCGCGGCGTTGAGTTTGGCTTGCGCCCGGCGCGCTCTGATCTCGGCCCACCGGCAGCGGCGTGCCGCAACGGGGTCTGCGCCCGAACCAGGTGCAGCGGTTGTTCGCTCCAAGCGTTATTAGGGCAGGGGGGTCTGCAAGATTGGTGACGTTGAGGTGAGCCCTACAATCAACGCGATGGACGCGGAGGCGCTTGCCAAAGAGGTCCAGGACCTCAAGGACCACCCCGAGAAGTGCCGCATCGACCGCCAGCTGGTGGCGGAGTGAGTCGGCGGCACGCGAGCGCACATTAAGGGGCGCGCGGCGGAGCTCTACATCGGGGGCGAGGGCGACTTCGGCGCGAGGTCGACGTGATCGCGACCCACGCGACGCTGCGCGGCATCGAGGCCGAGCGCCTGAGCATCGAAGGGAACGGCACCTTCGACCTCGGCCGGTACATGGGCGCGGCCAAGGAGCCCCCCTCTGGATTCCAGAGGGTGGCGTACACCGTGCACATCAAGGCGAAGAACGCGACCGCGGCGCAGCTGAAGGACCTCGTGAAACTCTGCGAGACGCATTCCCCCGTGGGGGATTCGCTGGCGCGGGCGGTGCTGCTCTCTTTGAAAGTTGAGGTGGAGTAGGCCGCCGGCAATGGCGCACCGCAGGAGAGGTGCCGAGGGGGAGATTTGGACGCGGGTCTGCCGGTAAAATGAGGCCAGTCGGGGCTCGCGCGGCCAAGTCTATGGCGCGCGAGCTGCGGCTCGATTGGAACCAGGTTTGACGGCTCAAGAGCCGGGCTTTTCCCCGTTTTTCGCACACCCCGATCGGCGGCCTCTTGTACGCGGTATGGGGGAGGTTACGCGAACCGTGATTTGTTCCGCAGCTGGAGTGTCCTGAAAAGGACGGACAAGAAGACGTTCGCCCCCAACATTGGGCCGGTCGCGTTCGAAGCGGCGTTTGGATTGATGGATTCTCGTTTCGATGCAGCCCGGAGTTCGAATCTTGGTCGGGGCGTTTCGTTTCCCTGCGTTCGCCGGCGCTTCAACTATGCGCGGATGAACGTGTGCAATTCAGTGATCTTCCGGTCCGGCTTGATGTTCGGTGGGAGGTTCGGGCGCACGGCCTTTGCGAACCAGTCGCTCGCGGCCTTCGCGGACTCCCACACCTCGATCACACGCCAACCACCGGGGATCGGGTGCCCCATGTGCGCGACGAAGCCTGGCGCCTTCCGCAGCGCCTCACCCATCAAGCCGATCGTTTGTTCGTAGCCTTCCTTCGTCTGGCCGGGCACGTCGCCTGTGAGGAGGATGGTCATCTGCTGTAGTCACCGGGTACTCAGATTCGGGGGCCCACTTAATGAAATCGTCGCCGGGCCGAGGAGGTGGCAACAGAATTGCCGCGGTTTGGCGACCGCAGTTGCGGTTCGGCCTGGGGGGCGGTGCGACGAGCGACTAGGGAAGCGGAGCAGCGAGTAGCGGGGAACGGAGGAACTCGGCCACGCGGGTCCGGCCCGCGATCAAAAAAGTGCCGAGGGGGAGATTTGGACGCGGGTTTGCCGGTAGATGCTTGACTCTCACCGGGGATCCCTCCAGGGCGCGCCGCCTTCGGCGCCCCGGCTCGTACCATTCGCCTCAAGTAAGCGAAGGAGCCGCGCTCCAACGATGACTAATGAAGGGCGGCTTGAGTTGTGCAACGGTGCAAACACTTGATCGGAAAACCGAACCAAGGGAGACTTCGCGAAAGGAACCGCTTGAGCGCAGGGTCACGAACGATCGTCGTGGCGTCTTTGCTGCTTTCGACCACGATCCTGGCGGCGGCTATTCTTGCCGCGCCAGCCAGCGCAGGTCCCGGATGGGACGGGCCCTCGGATGACAAGGACGGCGTCTGCGCCAAGGGCTCGGCCATCAGTTGGCCCGTCGGCGAGAAGCCCGATCGCAACGGAAACGGGATCGTGTGCATCAATTTGGTCCTTGGCTGACGCGGTGCGATGCGTCGCGGCGCGCGTACCATGCGACTGAAATAGCGCAAGGACGCGCGCACCATCCTTTCTAACTGCGCGGCCTCCCCTGAAGAATGCGGTGAGTTTGTGGAAAAGTCAACTCGTCGCAGTGGAGCAGGACTGGGGATCGCCTTGATCATCGGAGGGCTTGTCGCATTGAGCGGCGGGGCCTTCGCGGATCAGCCAACTGAGATGTCGTCAACGATCACGTTGACGGAAAGCGTCGTTACGGACTACCACGTGGAGGGGGGCAACGTGTTCCTCGGGCTGCACAACACCTGGACGTTCGAGGGTGACCTCGCGGGGACCTTCGAAACGGACGTAAGCCTCGTCTTCCACCCCGACGGAGGCGCGACTTTCCACGAACACGGGACATTTACCGGGACCGTGGGCGGCGCAAGCGGCACCTTTGAGTTGCGGCCAACGGGGACCGGGTCGGGCACGGACTTCTCGGGGAGCTTCACGGTCCTCAGCGGCACCGGCGACCTCGAAGACCTGAACGGGCACGGCACCTTCGAGGCGGACCTCTCTACGGGGACGGGTTCGCTCACCGCGAGCGTGCACTTCGAGTCGTAGACATCTCCGGCAGTTCCGCGTCCGGGCCGCTTGGCCCGGGCGCGCCTTCATTTTCCTTCACGCCGGCGCGTACCACCCAAGTCAAATAGGCAGAGGAGACGCGCTCCAAACCCGTTATGCCGTCTGGCGAGCTGAACGGGCCTGAGGCGGCGAGGTTGAACGCAAATCGCGAACGTGGGGGAAACGAAACGAAGCGCACATGGGGTATCGGTTTATTGGCGGTCGCGGCGACAGTGGTCGTCGCCATGGCAGGGTTGGCTGCGCCAGCCCAGGCAAACCCGGCGCCGTCGGACGGGGCGTACGAATGGGCGCTCACGTGCTACGAGAGCGGTTATGTCGCTTGGGACTGGCTCGACAACGGATCAGTGATCGCGGGCCAGGGTGGCTCGTCAACTTGCGCATACCCCACGGGAAGCGGCACGCGGCCTTGGAACGCCACCGGGTTCACAGTGGCGCTGATCACCCAGGTCTGCGGCGTTTCAAGCCCGAAGTTTCCACCGACACTTGTGTGCGACTATGGAAGCAACGTGGTTGAAAAGTCGTTTGGCGTCGGCAAGGCCTTCAAGGTGGCCCTCTCTTCGTCAGCAGGTCCCCTAAAGCATTGCTCGTTCGACCTGTTCAGCGGCTGGAATTGTTACCAGGTGAAGGTCACCGCCCAATTCGATTTCCAGGCCAACGCGTCTCCTTGAGAACGAACGTGCCAGCGAGCGTGGAGCCGGGTTCCCCCGGCGATGCGCGCGGGCCTTCGACGGCAGAAGCATTAATTGGTGACCGCCCGAGGGGTGAGAATCCGTGCAGGCCGAACCGCGCAACCCATTCCCCCGCCGCATGGAGCCGGGGAGGATTTCGACAACCGGTCCACGCCCGGCAAAGGCTACGGAGGCCCTGGCTGCCGTTGCAATGGCATTCATCGTGTTGGCTCCATTGTCGATCATCCCTGGGAATACACCCGCATCCTTGGACGATTCCTCCCCAGAAACTCACCTGCTTGCGGTTCAACGTGCCGGCGCGGCCGTTTTCGGCCAACCGAGCCTTAGTGGAGAACTTGGCCTCGAGATTCCCCAGGGCGCAACAAAAACGCCACGCCCGTCCCTCGGCTTCGTTGCGAACGCCGGCCAAATCGCGGACGACGGCGTGAGGTTTGCGGGAAGTGACTCAGGCCTCTTCTTCGGATTCGCCAAAAGCGCGGTCCTAGTCGAGACCGCCTCGAAATCTGCCGCAGCTCCCCCAAAAAGTGTCGACAGCTTGGCCGGTTTCGCCGGGCGGATGGATCACCCGGAAGGCGCACACCCCGAAGCGAAGGGCGCTGTCCTCGAGATCCGCTTCAACGGCTCCAACGAAGTGCTGCCCGTCGCTCGGAACGCAACCGAGACAAGCGTGAGCTATTTCCTTGGAAGCGACCCCGCCACGTGGCTACCCTCGATTCGAACCTATCGAGAAGTGGTCTACGAAGGGCTCTACGAAGGCGTTGACCTAATCTACCATAGCACGGAGGCAGGGATCAAGTACGATTTCGTCTTGGCTCCGGGCGTCGACCCCGCGGTCATCGAGATGGCCTACGGCGGTGCCGACGCGATCTCTCTCGATGGCCGGGGTGGACTCGAGATTATGGCCCAGGGAGGCCGAATCACCGATTCGTCGCCGGTCTCCTTCCAGCAGCAGACCCCGGCGGCCTGCTCGTTCGTGTTGCGGGGCGGCTCGACGGTGGGATTCGATTGCCCAGACCTCGACCAAGCGCTTCCCTTGGTCATCGACCCCCTGGTCTCCGTCCTCTATTACGGCGGCAGCGGGGACGACGACGCGAGTTTCCTGGCGACCGACGCCTCGGGCGGCCTGTATGTCATTGGCCTCACGGCTTCGCCCGAATTCGTCGCAAGCCCTGGGGCCTTCAACAATTCCTCGGGCGGGCTCACCCAAGACGTGTACGTTGGGAAGCTGAACGCGAATCGGACGAGCTTCTCGTTCCTTTCGATCATCGGGGGCGGCGGGAGCGAGGTCGTGCGCGGCCTCGTGGTCGACGCCTCCGGCAACGCGTACGCGGCGGGCGATACCTCCTCCGGAGACTTCCCAACGACCGCCGGCGCCTTCGATCGGACCTACAACGGCACCGGCGATTGCTTCCTCTTCAAACTGAGCGCCGACGGCGCGCGTCTCCTATACTCAACGCTCCTCGGGGGCAGCGAGTGGGACGCTTGCATTTCCCCGCAGGTCGACCCGTCGGGCCAGGTGGAATTCGGGGGGGCGACAGCGTCCCCGGAGCTGCCGACCACGCCTGGCGCTTTGAACCGAACCTCTAACGGCGGCCTCGACGGCTTTGTCGGAAGGCTGGCGGCTGACGGGGGCGCGCTTTTGTTCCTGACCTTTGTCGGCGGCGAGGGTGACGAATACGTCATCCGGTTGGCACCCGCCACCGACGGCTCGACCTGGGTCGGCATGACCACCTCTTCAAGGAATCTCTCCGTCACTCCGGACGCGTTCGATACCTCGTTCAGCGGCGGCTCCGGCTGGGGCGACGTGGCCGTCATGTTGCTCTCGCCCTCCGGGGCCTCTACTCTCTACTCGACCTATATCGGTGGCTCCGGCGACGACGAGATTTTTGGTATGGCTTTGGCCGCAGACGGCAGTCTCTTCGTCTCCGGGACGACAAATTCGAGCGACTTCCCTGTCACTTCCGGCGCATTCGACACCGCTTTTGGGGGCGCCGATAATTCGTCCTACTCGTTCAAGGGCGACATCTTCCTGTCAAAAGTGGGGGCAACCGGTGGACTCTTGTTTTCGACCTATATCGGTGGCTCTGGAGATGATGATGATAACGACTTGAGGCTTAGCCCCAACGGGGACCCCGTCATCGTCGCAATGTCCACCTCCGCGAACTTTCCGGTGACTCCCAATGCGTTCGACACGACGGCGAATGGGGACTTTGACGGCGCCATCGTCGTCTTGGACTCCAACTTGAGCCGGCTAAAGTACAGCACCTTCATCGGAGGAAACGGCGCCGACGAAGCCGACGGAATCACCTTCGGCACGGCTGGCGAGGTGTATGTTTCGGGACAAACGAACTCGACGAATTTCCCCAACAACAGCGTCCCCTACAATGGCACGTTCGGTGACGGGTCGTACAACGGATACCTTCTCACCCTCCTCATTTTTTCGCCGGAGGGGCTTAGGCTGCACCCTCAGAATGGGGTCATCGCGCTTTCGTGGGACCCCTTCACGATCGCGTCGAATGCCTCGCTGCAGGGGTTCCGTATCTACCAACGCGACCCCGTTCCGCCGAACATCATGGTTAGCGGATTTAGCACGGACACGACCTACATCTGGATCTCGCTTCGCAACGGCAAGCAATACTGCTTCCGGGTAGCGGCCGTTACAGCGTTGGGGGAGACCGAAGCCGGCGCGGAGGTCTGCGGGACGCCTGCGGGAATACCCTCCTCGCCGCGCGCGTTCACGGCACAGGCAGGCGAACGCAGCGTGTCGCTTAGTTGGCAAACCCCGATAGATTCCGGAGCGGTCGATCTCCTCGGCTATCGACTGTTTCGGGCCGACACCAACAGCTCGCTTACCTACGTTGCGAGTGCGACCGCCCAGAGTTACACCGATACGAACGTCACAGCTGGCGTCACCTACACCTACCAGATTCTTGCCTTCAACGACGTGTGGGACGGAGACCGTTCTCCGGTGGTGACGGCGGTCCCGTTTGCCGTTGCATCCACGACGCCGGTTGGAATCGCGACCGTCATGTGGGTTGGAGTCGTTCTGATCCTCGCGTCGTTCGCGGTCATGGGCTTCTCATCGAGAGGATCGTTGTTTCTCTCCTTGCTTCTCGCCGTGCCGCTTTTCACGCGGCTGCGGCGTGACGACGTGAGGAGCCAGTACAACCGCGGCCGCATCGTCCAATTCGTCGACGACCACCCCGGGGCGACCTATTCCGAGATCCGAAAGCGGCTCGACTTGCCGAACGGAAATTGCGCATACCACCTCCGGGTTCTGGAACGAAGCGGCGAGCTCCGGCGGACAGCTCGCGGCGCGTCTGTGCAGTTCTACCCCTCAAGCGTCCGACCGGGAGCCGAAGGCCTCCCGCCGCTCACAGAAGATCAGCGCAGCTTACTCGACATCATCCTACAGACCGGAGGCGGCGAGACCGGTGCGATCGCGGAAGCGTTGCGCGCGCGGGACGCCACGAAGGCGGAGACCGATGTGAGCTACCACCTAAGGGTGCTCAACCGGCGGGCTTCCCTCATATCGGCCGAGCGGACGGGGAGGCGGACGGTGTACTTCGTTACCGCGGCGCAGCGCGAAAACCTCGAGGGGCACCTCCCTCCCGACGGCCGGTTCATTCCGACCGGCTTCGGGGCCACAGCACCCGATTCCCGACAAAGGGAAGTCCTGGTGAGCCTCCCTGACACGGCCTTGGCGATCGTCCCAAGTGCGGACCATGTGAGAGGGCTCGTGAGGCTAAAGGTGGCGTTTGAGAACCGTACGGGTTCCGAAGCCCGCGACCTGGGGTTCGAAATCGACTACGACGGGGCCTCGCTACGGCTCGTCCGCGTTGATCCGGAGTGCGCCCTCGAACGGGGGCGGTATTCGATCGGCGACCTTCCATCGGGGAAAACGAAATGCTTGGAGTTCTTCTTCGATCCCAAATTCCGGGCTGATGCGCACTTCGATGGAAATTTGAAGTACAGGGACGGGAGCGGGAGCCTAAAGGTCGCCCAAATGAAAACCTGGCAGCTCGCGTTCGACCCGGAGCCCGACGGGCATCCGGAATCGCCGGGCAACGGGTCCAGCGCGGTCGAGTTTACCACACGACTCAAGTAGTCGGAGCAAAGGCCTTCCAAACGGGTTAACCTGTCGAGGACCTAGATCGGATAACAGCCTCCAGCGAGGCCTGGGAGAGAAACAAATTGGAGACAAACAGACGAGTACTTCTTAATGGAATCTTGGCCGCGGCGCTCCTGACGGGTGCCGTCATGGCGTTTACGCCGCTTGCGAGTGCAACGAAAGTGTCAGCGGTAACGGACGACAGTCCGGGCGCGATGGCGACCTGCCCCGATGGCTTTGACCTGTCATCATGGACTCTGGGGGACGCCCCTGACGACAACGGAAATGGGCTCGTGTGTGTCGATCATTTCCACATCAAGGGCAACATCAAGCCCCCCCACAACATCCCCAATTTCTAGTTGCCAAATTCTGTTCGGGGGGCGCGGTTCTCGGCCCGCCCCCATTTTCCGTTCCCCGCATGCCCACGGCCGAGGCGGACCCTCCCGAAGCGGGACGCCGACACCGGGGCCGGCCGGTGTTGCAGAGAACCTACGGGTGGAATTGGGGGTCGCCACATCGAACCCGCAGAAAAGGTGCCGAGGGGGAGATTTGAACTCCCGAGTCACAAAGGGTACCCGTTTTCGAGACTGGCGCCTTATGGGGGGTGGGCTACCTCGCCAGCGAATCTCCCAGGTGCGCAAAAGGGAAGCGGCGGAGGGAGGCTTCGGCCCCTATTGCGCTGGTTCGGCCCAGTTACTCCTCGTCGCGGTCAATGCCCTTGACGAACTGCCCGCGCAACTGCGGGGACATCCAAAACCCCGCACGCTCGAGCGCCTCGAGCGCCTCGAGCGCTTCCTTTTTCGTCACGACGCCTTCCCGCACGGCCGCCAGGAGGAGTCCTAGCAGCCCGAGGCACGTAAGCCCCAAAGTGTGGGCAAGCGCGCGCCCTTGCCGTTCATCGACGACGAGGACATCTCCCTTCGTTGCGATTGACAATAGCGAAGCTTCGCCTTCATGGAGCCCCAATTTCAGGTAACCAGGCGGCGCCGAAACACCTCGCAGGGTCGTGATCCACGCGCCAAGCGCGGGCCGGATGGCGGCCGTGCTTTCATCGTCGCGGGCCAGCACCTCTGACTGAACCGCCCCCGTGATCCAGCCCTTCTTTACGATCCGGCGCAGGAGGTCGAGCCGGCCGGCTCTGGCCATCGCGATGATCGCCGACGAATCGAGGAGGAACCTCACTTGAGTTTCCCCCGGAGCTTGCCTGCGTCAGACTCAAGCTCCGAGGCCGGGTAGCGGAAGTAGGGGATCCCGCGGCCGGCGGCGGCATCCGCCATCTGCGAGATGGAAACGCCCGCGAATTGGGCCGCGCGCACGAGCGTGATTTCCTCCTTGGCGTACCGTTCAAGAGCCAGTTCCATCTTCATCACCTTGAGGCCCTCCGCGAGCGCCCGGCGCGTGACCTCGGAGCGGCTTCGCTTGAATTCCTTCTCGAGGTCCTTCAGCTCGCGGAGCTGGTCCCGGTCAAGGCGGATCTGGACGCTTTCCACGGTTACAATGTGATTGTTTGTGCTTAAAGTACCTTTCGTCCTGCGCCTCGGGGGCGGCGGTGGCATCCGGCCCCCGCGCCCTCGACGGGGGGCCCCGAGGGCATGCGAAAAAGTGCCGAGGGGGAGATTTGAACTCCCGAGTCACAAAGGACACCCGTTTTCGAGACTGGCGCCTTACCGGGCTTGCGCTACCTCGGCAGAAAAAGCGCCTGGCTTACGGGGGAAGCCTTGGCGGCTCACGGCCTGCGACTTGCGTTTGCGCAAGGGGGGTCCCGGATCCCGCCGACGGTGATCACCGCACCGTCTCCTTGGCGGCGTCCACGATGCGCGCGGAGAGCTTGACCATCTTCTCCGAATCCCCCGTCGAGATTCGGCGCCCTTCATACTCGACGCTTTTCTTTTCACTGATCAGCTCATTGAGTTGGCGTTGAAGATCGGCCTTCCGCGGGTGGGCCGTTTGAGCCACCAGCGCAATTGCGTCGGCGTGGCGTTGTCCGGCTGAACGAAGCCCCAGGAAATGGATCGTAATCGCGTCGACGGCGGTGATGCCGGCGTGAATGGCAAGCACGCCCGCCGCGCTGGGGTCGCCGGCGGCGAGTGACCGGGTCGCCGCCCGCTGGAACTCCTCGGCGTTGCCAAGGTAGGCGCGCGCCTCGTCCTTCGGCACGACCACGGTTTCGCGCTGCCTCGTCATCTGGCGACCTCCAGGGCACGGCCTTCGCGCCGCGCGACCTCTCGAATTCGGGCGCGGGCGCCGCCCTTCGCCTGCTGGGCGGTGTACACGAGTGCCTGGACGGGGTTCCCAAAGCGGGACAAGATTTGGGACTCGAGGTCGCGGAGGGTGCTCGTCCAAGCGGCTGCCCGTCGTTTGCCGGGGAAGACAACGAGGATGTCCACGTCCGAATTGGGATCCTCATCGCCGCGCGCGACCGAACCGAAAAGGATTGCCTCCAGGGCGCCGGAGCCTTTTAGCGCTACCTCGAGGGCGGCCGTCAGCTCGCGGGTGGACGCGTTGTCCACGTCCATGAGCGGGCGCAGCTTTTCGGCGAGGAAATGGTGTTCTTCGAGTGCCCACAGGCTGACCCTCCCCGCGCGCCGTTGGCGAACGACGGCCTCATCGTAGAGGCGGTAGAGGGCGTCCATCGCTTGCGGCGCCGAAACGCTCGAGGCCCTTGCCATTTCCCGCCCGGTCCATTCGCGGCCAGGCGACTTCAGCAAGGTCTTGAGGACCGCAATGCGAGCCGGACTCGTGAGCAGCGTCTCGGCGATGTGGTGGAAGCGCATGATGACAGGTTTTCCTTACACGTGTAAGGAATAGTTAATCCTTTCCCTCCCCTGCGGGCAGGCCGCCGCGGTTTTTGGGGGCCAATCCGGGAGAAAAAGTGCCGAGGGGGAGATTTGGGCGCGGGTTTGCCGGTAAACCTCGATCCGGCGGCCGCTCCGGCCGACGCACAAACCCCTAAGACGATAGCCGGCGATCGTTCCGGCGGGAGGAGTCGTGATGTGGCCGGAAGTGTTCCGCGAGGGTCCCCTTTTCCGCGCCCGTTTCAAAGGCTTCGCCAAGGACGGCGGCGACCACGTGACTGCGCCGATGACGGCTGAGGGCGTCATCGATGAGCTTATCCGGATCGGTATGGATCCGCGAGACGCCATGGAGGCAGTACTCGAGATCACAGCCACACCGGTTCTCGGGCCCCAGTGGCCGAACTACAACCCCGCGCATCCGGTACAGGTCGCGTTCCACCGCGATGGATTCTTTCACAAGGTTTCCATCAGCTACACCCATTCCGAGGACGGCCCGCCCATTCTCTCCTAAGTTTGGTGGGGGTACCTTTTGATACGGGCCCTGCTGGAGAAGGGTTACGACCGTCAAGCGGTCCATGCAGCCTTCGCCGCGTGCAACCCCGAAGCGCCCGAAGAACTTCGCAAGTGGGCGCTCGAGAAGCGCATCGACCCAAGGTGAGAATGGAAACCGTCGGCGTCCGGAAGCCCGCCGCGCTGCGCGGTCGCGGGGCCGGGAACTCGCCGACCCAGCGAAAAAGTGCCGAGAGAGAGATTTGGACGCGGGTTTGCCGGTAACGCGGGGGAAACCCGTGGCCCCTGGGCGAGGCGCCATCGCATCCCGGTTCGCCACAACTAAAGATTCCTTCGTTCGGAGCACGATCTGTTAAAGGAAACAAGTGAAAACTTTAATAGCGTTCACGGCCTGCCTACTTTCGTTGCCATGGAGCCGGAATCATTCACTCGCCCTCTTGGGCGCGTCGATCTTGGAGGCACGGGCTATTACAACTTCGTCCCAGACCCAATTCCCTCTGCTGTGGATTACACGGGCCGGGTCGTGGAGAAACTCTCCGGGGCGGATCGACAATTGGGTCGATTGTCGAGCTATGGGCAACTCCTCCCGGACGCGGAGCAGTTCATTTTTCCCTACCTGGTGCGCGAGGCCGTCCTAAGCTCCAAGATTGAAGGGACACAAGCCACCGCTTCTGACATTTTCCTTCGCGACGCCATAGCAGCCGAGTACCTTGCCCCAGGGCCGCTTCGGGTTGCCGCTGATGTCCGCGAGGTGCAGAATTACATCGAAGCCCAGCGGGCCGGTTGGAAGGCGGTTCGCTCGCGGCCTATCGATCTCGAGTTGATCAAGGACCTTCACCGGCGCTTGTTGCGCGGAGTGCGCGGGGAAGAGAAGAGCCCCGGCGAATTCCGGACCCTTCAGAATTGGATTGGGCCCCCCGGTACGCCCATTGATTTGGCCCGCTACGTACCGCCTGAGCCCCGAGCTATGAATCGATGCCTGGAAGACCTGAGTAAGTACTTCGCTTCCCCTCCGAGCGTGCCGCCGCTGATCCAAGCAGCTCTGGTTCACTATCAATTCGAGTCGATCCACCCGTTTCGCGATGGCAACGGCAGGATTGGTCGCCTCCTCGTTTCGCTGATCCTACTCCAACGGGGAGTCCTTACGACGCCATTGCTTTACCTGAGCGCGTACCTCGAGCGTAATCGGCGCCGGTACTACGACCTCCTTTTGGCCGTCAGCCAGCGAAGTGCCTTGGAGGAATGGTTGGTGTTCTTCCTCGAGGGCGTTGCCTCCGAATCGAACGACGCCGTCGTCCGCGCGGAAAAACTGATCGCGATGCGTGAGCGCTACCGCCGCAAGCTTGAGGAGATTGGGGCGAGGGCCAACGCCTTTTCGGTGATGGAGAAACTCTTTGTAAACCCCTATACGACGGCACCAAACGTTGCAGACACCTACGGCGTCACGTTCCCAACCGCGCAGAAAATCCTGGAGCAACTTGAGGGAGAAGGAATCATTAAGGAAGTCACCGGGCGCTTGCGCAACCGGGTTTATTTGGCGACACAGGTCCTTTCCGCAATGGATCGCCAAATGAAGACGGAATCGGGCCCTCCATCGGCGTGAAACGAAAAGGTATGCCGAGGGGCGGATTTGGACGCGGCTTTGCCGGTAAAAAGTGCCGAGGGGGAGATTTGAACTCCCGAGTCACAAAGGACACCAGTTTTCGAGACTGGCGCCTTACCGGGCTAGGCTACCTCGGCAGAAGAATCGCCTTGCCAACCGGAGGAAGCCTTAAAGTCAAGTTTCCGTTTTAAGCGTTTGCCACCTCGCAGCGAGGAGGGATTCCTACCGAAGTTACCATCCGCGGCCGGTTCGACAAGTCGCCACGGCGCATCCAGCTTGCGCGCCCGCGCGCGACCGTCGAAGAGGTGCTGCGCGCCGACGGGCTGCGGCCGGACGCGGTTGTGGTGCTGCGCGGCCCCACCCCGATCCCGATCACCGAGACCGTCGCCGACGGCGAGGAACTTCAGGTCCTCGAAGTCGTATCCGGCGGCTGACGGCCCGCACCTGCGCCCCGCCGGCGCCCCTCAGGCGCCTCTCCGTCATCGTGCCCAATTTGCTCCCATGGTGTAGCGGCCAATCATGCAGGCCTTTCAAGCCTTCGACCCGGGTTCGAATCCCGGTGGGAGCACTCCCAGCCGTGCGAGCGCGAGCGCCGTTGGACATTTCAAATCCTCCCGGGCACGTCCGACGGTTGCGCCTCTGGCGGGGGGGACGGGCCTGGCACCGGACGACATTGCAGCCCAGAAGCCCCCGAAGCGGCCGCCGCGTCTGCGGACCGCCATCGCGATTTTCGGCAAACCTGGCGACGAGAAGAACAAGGCGCTGCTCGAGCACTTCGCGGCGGGGCTCACCCACGCGCGCGAGGCTCGCCACGAAGAGGCCCTGACGGAATTCGATTTCGTGGTCCGAGCCGCCCCCGCCAATCCGGACGGGTGGCACAACAAGGGCACGCAGCTCATCATCCTCGGCCGTTTCTCGGAAGCCCTTGCCGCGTTCAACGTCTCCGTGAATCTCCAACCCGAGGACAGCGACAGCTGGGACGGGCAGGCCACGTGCCTCGGCGAACTCGGCCGCCTCGACGATTCGCTCATCGCCATTGACCGCGCGCTGCGCCGCGGCATGAACAACCCCGACTTTTGGCACAACCGGGGGCAGGCGCACTTTGCGCTTGGACACTACCGCCAGGCGTTTGAATCGTACGACAAGGCACTCGCGATGGACCGGAACCGCGCCTCCACGTGGGCCGCGCGGGCCGCGGCCCTTGGCAAGATGATGCGGGCAAGCGACGAGCTAGTCGCGGTTGCAGAGCTCGTGCGCCTCGAGCCAACGGTGGCCCGCTGGCGCCGGCGCCAGATCGAGCTCCTTTCCGAGCTCAAGCGCGACGCGGAGGCAAAAGCGGCGCGCCTCGAGATGTACCGCGCGTTCAAGGACGACCCCGAGGTGCAGTTCGAGCACGGCAGCCGACTTGCAGGCCGCGGGAAGGACGACAAGGCCGAGGTGTGCTTTAGCGAGGCCGCCCGCCTAGCCCCCGACAAACGCGAGCCGTTGCTCGAGCTTGGCCGTTGCCAGGCCCGGCTTGGCAAGCACGCCGAGGCGCTTGCGGCGGCCGAGGAGCTGCTTCGGCGCGACCACAACGACGCCGACGCGGCGTTGCTCGGTGCCCGCGCGCTTGCTGCGCTGGGTCGCCTGCGCGACGCAATCACGGTCGCGGAGATCGCCGCGCGCACGCAACGAACCTCCGGCGAAGCCTGGACGCTGCTTTCCGACCTCGGAAAGCGCGCGGAGCGCCCGGACATCATCGAGCGCGCGATGCGCGGCACCCTCGCCATCGACCGGCGCGACATCGCTTCGCTCCACGACCTGGCCGTCGCCCTCGGCCGCCAGGGGAAGACAAAGGCGGCGCTTGGCGTGTTCGACGAGGCGCTTCGCCGCGCCCCGCACGAGCCCGAGCTTCTCTACGCGAAGGGCGTGTTTGCGCAGGCCCAGGGCCGCTTCAAGCAGGCGCGGGCGCTTTACCTGCTCGCCTTGCGGGAGAAGCCCGACATGGCGAAGGCGCTCGAGCGCAAGGCGGAGATCGATAAGAAGCTCCACGGCGGGGCCATGCCGAAAGCCGCGGCGCCCGACGGCACGCCGAGGGCCGAGCGGCCTCGGGGGGCCCGGGGTGGGAATCGTGGGCCCGGCAGGGGCCGACCGGACAGGGGCCGACCGGACAGGGGCCGACCGGACAGGGGCCGACCGCGGGGCGCGGGCCCGGAAGGCGGGGCGCGCGATGACCGCGGGCCGGGCGACCGTGGGCGCCCGCGCAGCCGAGGGCCTAGGCGAGACGGTCCCGGCGATCCCCGCCCGCGAGGGCCGGGAGGTCGAGGGCCCGGCGGACGTGGGCTGGATGGCCCGGCGCGAGGAGGGGGTGGCGGAAAGGGGGGCAAAGGGCCCAACGCGCAGGGCGGGGTGGCGCGGGGCACCAACAAGCAAGGCGGCCAGGACAAGGCGCGCAACGAGCCCAAGGAGAAGGGATGGCTCGAGGTCAAGCGGCCGAGACCCTTTCCCAAGCCGGAACCGCCGCAGGCCACACCCAAGAGCGCGGAGCCCGAATCAGGCGACAGTGACTTCCCAAAGCCGACGCTCTCGATCCGAGAGCGCCGCGCGCTGCGGCGCCCGCCGCCGGGGGCCCCGCAAGAAACCGCAAAGGATGGCGGGCGCGAATCGGGCTGAGCAGGTCACTCCTTCGCGTTCCCTTCGACCTTCCCCTTGAGCGCTTGATTCATCGCGTCGAAGGCGCCCTCGGCCTTGCGGATCGTCTTGCCCATGAAAGGCACGAGGATCCCGCTGAAGCGCTCGTGGTTCACGAAGCGCACGCCGCCGCCTTCGCGCGGCTCGATCGAGAGCGTGTGCTCGCCATTGAAGATCCCGCCCGGGCCGACTTTGCCGAGCCACCGGATCTTTTGGTGTTCTTCGACCTCGAGGACGGTGGGCGAAAAGGTCATTGGCTTCGCCCCGGGGAGCGTCATCGTGATGGTCGGGCGATTGCCCACTGTCAGGTCCCCCGCCGCCTTGGTCATGAACGGATTCCACTTTTCGAACCCCGGGAGGTCGTGAAGCACGGCCCACACGGCGGGTGCGCTCGCGTTGATGTCCACGGTCCGTTCGATTACCTTCGCCATTTTGTTGACCCCCGTAGGCAAGGCCGTATTCGTTAAGAACGGATCGCCCCGGGTTGGACGGCGCCTGCGAAACGGGTTCACGAAAACCCTTATCGGGGGGCTCCCGCCCTTCGGGCCGGGTGCCCAAATGGGGAGTTGGAGTGCAAGCGTCCAGATCGCAAAGCCGCCTGAAGCCGTGTGGAATGTGATCGGAGATTACGGCAAAACGCCCGAGTGGCTGCCCAAGATCAAGGCGGCCACGCAGTCGCCGGGGCCCTTCGGCCCAGGCACGAAAGTGTCGGTCACGCGCGGGCCGATGACCATCAACTTCACCGTGGAGGAGGCCTCGCCCCCCAATCAGGTCAAGATGAGCATCGTCCAGGGCAAGGTCACCGGCACCACGACCTTCGTCCTCAAGCCCGAAGCGGGCGGCACGCTCGTGGAGCACACGCTCGACCTCCAGCTCAAGGGCTTCATGAAGATCGTAGCGCCGTTCATGAAGGGCGGCATCCGCAAGGACCTCGCCGCCCTCAAGAAGCGGTGTGAAAGTCTCCCGGGGTAATTTGCAGACCTCAGCGCGACGGCCACCCTTTATGCGACGCCGTCCCTAAGGGGGACCGTGGACGCCTCGACGTGGGCAGACGGCGAGGCCTACGAACAGTTCATCGGCCGCTGGAGCCGCGCGGCGGCGCCCCGCTTCCTTGATTGGATGCAAGTGCCGGCCGGGGCGCACGTCCTCGACGCGGGCTGCGGGCCCGGCGCGCTCACCGAGGCGCTGCTCGCGGGCGGCGCCGCCTCGGTAGTGGGAGTTGACCTCTCGGCCGAATTCATCGCCCAAGCTAGGCGCCGGGTGGCCGACCCGCGCGCGCGGTTCGCGCAAGGGGATGTCCAGGCCCTGCCGGAGCGGGACGGCATTTTCGATGCGGCGGTGTCCGCGCTCATGCTCCACTTCGCGCCCGACCCCGCGAGGGCGGTCTCCGAGCTTGTGCGCGTGACAAAAGCCGGGGGCTGCGTGGGCGCATATGTGTGGGACTACGCCGGGAAGATGGAGATGCTGCGGGCCTTTTGGGACGCGGCCGTGGCGGCCGACCCGGAGGGCGCCGGGCCTTTGGACGAAGGCACGCGGTTCCCCATCTGCCAGCCGCGGCCCCTTGCGGCCCTCTTCGCTGGGGCGGGCCTGACTCGCGTTTCAACGATACACATTGACGTGCCCACGCTTTTCTTGAACTTCGCCGCCTACTGGCTCCCATTCATGGGGGGTCAGGGGCCCGCAGGGGGGTACGTAGCAACGTTGGGGGCCGAGGGCTTGAAGGCCTTACGCAAGGCGCTCGAGGCCCGGGTGTCGCCCTCGGGGGACGGGCCGATTACGATGGTCGCGCGCGCTTGGGCGGTGAAAGGCACCGTCCCCGACGAAGGCAAGCCTGCGGCGCGCGCGCCACCTTCCAAACGCAAGGCGCCTGCGAGGCGGCGAGCGCCTTCCGGCGCGGGGAAGGCCGCCCGGAAGCCGGCGTCGCGCTAGGCGCCAGCACTGCACGTTACCGGACACGCCCTCGGCGGCGGCGCGCCGCCTTCCCCGATCTCCGCTCCCGCCAAACCTTATGCGGCCTTACCCATCGGGCGGCTGTCCATGGCCCTGAAATTCCCCGTTCACCTGCGGGGCGCGCATGCCCGCGTAGTCGACCGGATGGTCGAGGAAGGAGCGGCCGAGAACCCGCACGAGGCCGTCGAGACTGCGTTGCTCGCGTTCGGGAGGCAAACGGGGATCCTCGACGAGTTCCAGGTGCTGAAGAGCCTGCAGGCCCAGGCCGCGCGCGACCCGATGGGCGACCGTGAAATCGCCGAGGCGATTCGCCGCGTGGCCAAGGGACGGGCCGATGAAACGACTGCGCTCGTGCTCGCCGTGGAACGCCCGGATTCACAGGAGGCGCACGCCTTCGAGCAAGGCCTGCAGAAGCCGGCCGCCGCAACAGCGGATGCCGCGACGCTTGCGGCGGTCTCGCGATTTTTTGAGACGAACCGCACGCGCGCATTTGCATGGATGTTCGATGCACAGCTTCGGCGGGTCTTCCGGGTCTTAGCCGCCGGTGATCCTGCGCCTGCACGCGACCTGAAGGCCGCTCCCGCCCCACGCGCGATCTACGACCAGAAGGACCTCGTCCGAAGCCTCGTCATCAGCGCGATCGTGGGTACGGCCCTCGTCATCATCAACGTCCGGCCCGGACAGGCGACGGGCAACCCCGCTGACGGTCCCGACTTCGGCCGGATTTTCCTCAACTACCTCGTGCCGTTCCTGGTCGCAAGCGCAAGCGCCACGCTATCGAACCTGTCGCGCCGAAGGACTCCGGCGCGGTAGACCGACTGGAAAAACAGATGTGCCGCCCTGCCGGTTGGGCCCCGTGGCCGACCCGGCCCTCGATGCATTCCGCCGCGAGATCAGCAAGGCGGACGCCGAGATCTCGCTTGCGCGCACCGCGCTTGCCGTGGCCCGCTACCGGTACCCCGATCTCGACGTCGAGTACTACATGAACATGCTCGACGACCTGGCGCGGCCCCTCGGGCGTTCGCTTGCCGCCCCCGAGGAGCCGCGCACGGCCCTGCGCACGCTCAACCACCGCCTCTACCGCGACCTCGGCTTCCAGGGGAACATCCACGACTACGGCGACCCGCGCAATTCGTACTTCAACGAGGTGCTCGACCGGCGCACGGGGATTCCGATCACGCTCGCGATCGTTTACCTCGAAGTCGCGGCGCGCGCTGGCCTATCGCTGTTGCCCGTCAGTTTCCCGGGGCACTTCCTCGTGAAGCACGGCGCCCCCGGCGGTGAAATCGTCGTCGACACGTTCAACCAAGGCCTCGAAGTCAACGACAAGGACCTGCAGCACCTCCTCGACGGGTTCTATCAAGGCAAGATGAAGCTCGAGCGGTCGATGCTTCGGCCCGCAAACCGCGCCGAGACGATTTACCGCCTCCTCAACAACCTCAAGATCGCCCACATCAAGGCGAAGGAGCCTGAACTCGGGCTTGCCGTCATCGACCGGATGCTCGTGCTCCAGCCCGAGAGCAGCGTCGACGTGCGCGACCGCGGGTTCGCGCTGCATGCGTTGAACCGCCACGAGGAGGCCGCCCGCGAGCTGCGCCGGTACCTCGACATGTCGCCGGGCGCGCCCGACGCCGCGCAGGTGCGGGGGATCGTCGACGCCGTCGAGGCGATGGCGGAGATGCTGCGGTGACGGTCAGTCGATGAAGCGCGAAGTATGGCCATCAAAGCCCGAGTCGAAGCTCATCATCCCCGCGAGCCCCAAGCGATCAATCACCGCAAGGGAAATGCAGTCCGTGAAGCTCAGCCCCGCCTTCGAAAGTCCTCTGAACTTCACCCGCGCCGCCTGCCAAGTGACGGCGTCCACGGGCAAAACCTTGACCCACGGATTCCCGCTTTCGCCCAGGATGTCCCCCGCGACCCGGTCGGGCAAAGCGGGATCGCGGGCCCTGGCCACGAGATAGTTAAGCGTCTCCGCCACAACGAAATCGGTCGTGAATGCCTTCCCCCTCTTTTCGGCCTGGAGGTTCGGGACGGCGGCAAGCCCTTGCGCGAGATACTTGTCGCCCCCTGAAAACGCGGCCACAAAGAGCCCCGTGTCGACTAGTACCGCCGTTTCGATTTCCCGCCGTATAGGGTCCGGTCGATGTCTTCCGGCGACGTTTCACCGAAATCTCCAACGAGGGCCAGGGTCTGCTTGAATCGGGAGGCGGGAAGCGGATATTGAATGCCGGAAAGCTCCGAGAGCAACCCGTCCCGATCCTTTTCACCGCGGGCGACGAGGGCCGCCAGGAGCTCCATCGCGGTGACCGTCTTGCCTTCCATCAAAGAGAGGTCCTCCCGGAGCCGGTCGAGACGTCGTTTCACTTCGTCGTCCATCTTCACCGACGTGACCATGAAGAGTGGTGGAACATTCTACCAAAAATAGGTTCCCTTCGCTACCGGCTGGCCCGGCCGAGGGCCCCGCGGGCGTAGGGCGCTTGCCAAGCCTGATAGCGGCGGGCGGTCATTCCCCGATGCCAATGATGCACGCCAAAGACGATGTCGGTTTCCAGTGGGCATCTGGTTTCTCGGAGGCGCGCGACCTCGCGGTGGCCGTGAAGGATGCGGCTGCCTCCGTGAAAGCTGGCCTCGCCGGGCAAGCCCCCGACCTCGCCGTCGTCTTCTGCTCCGTGGCATTCGCCGAGCAGTACGACCTCTTCCCGGGCCTCGTGCAAAAGGAACTCGGCGCGAAGGTCCTCATCGGCACGACCGGGATGGGCGTCATCGGGGTCGGCAAAGAAGTTGAGGAGCGCCCCGCGGTGTCCATCAGCGCCGCAACGCTCCCGCGTGTCACGATTGCCCCCTTCCACGTCGACCCGCCTGCGCTCGAAAACCTCGGTCCTTCGCCCAAGCGCTGGGCGGATTTTCTCAAGTCCCCGCCCGGAAGCGACCCGCATTTCCTCCTCTTCGGCCACCCCTTCTCGATGCCGGTCGACGACCTCGTGAGCGACCTCGACCAGGCCTACCCTTCCGGCCGCAAGGTTGGGGGGCTGGCAAGCGGCGGGCGCACGCCCGACACTGTCGCCATTTTCCTCGGCGACAAAGTGCACTTCGAAGGCGCCGTCGGGGTCGCCCTTTGGGGCGACCTCGACTTCGACGTGATCGTCGCGCAGGGCTGCCGACCCGTAGGCCCCGCACTCAAGGTCACGAAAGCCTCCGGGCCCAACATCTTCGAGGTCGACGGCGAGCCGGCGTACGAGCGCCTCCTGGCCGTGCTCAATTCGCTGTCGGAGGCCGACCGCCTGCTCGCGCGGCGCGCCCTCTTTGTCGGCGTCGCCATGGGCGCCCACGAGAACAAGAACCAAGTCCAGTACGATGGCGGCTACCTCGTGCGCAATATCATGGGGGCCGACCCGAAGGCCGGCGTCGTGCGTGTGGGCCACGAGTTCCACGACGGCCAGACGATCCGGCTCCAGGTGCGCGACGCGACGACGGCCGAGCACGAGATGACGCGCATGCTCGCCGAGTACCGGGCCAAAGTGCCGAGCCTCGACCACGCAGGCGCATTCATGTTCCAGTGCAACGGGCGCGGGTCGAACCTCTTCGGCACGGAGGGGCACGACGCCCGCGTGTTCCGCGAAGGGCTCGGCGACATGCCGCTGTCGGGGTTCTTCTGCAACGGGGAGATCGGGCCCGTAGGCGAGGTCACGTACCTCCACGGGTACACGAGCTCGATCGGGATCCTGCGCCCCAAGGCCGTTCGCTGATGGGAGCCGAACTTGACGCCGCCCTCCGAACCCCGCGACCCCGACGCGCCGACGCTCGGGCCTTGGCCCATCAACGACGCGCCGTTCTGGCGCCACGACGGCAAGCGCTTCGTCATGATCTGGTGGTGGCTTGCGGCAATGATGATCATCATGATGGGGGCCTCGCAGAATCCGCCAGCTTGGGTGGGCCGCGCCTTCGCGCTGGCGGCCGTGTTCGTCATCGTCATCCCGGGCGGGGTATGGCTCCTCGTCTGGGGATGGGCTCAGCGGGCCCGCGACGCGGCCAAGCGCGAGCGGCTCGAAGCGCTCGCGCGGAAGATCGTCCTCGCCGTCTCCCTCCTCGTTTTCGTGCTCATCCACGGCATGCTCGCAGTGGCCCTGGCCGTCGGAGGATGGAACGCCCCTCGGCTTCCGTTGGCCGCCCTTCTTGGGGTGGTGGTCGCGATGGCCCTCTTCTTGGGCATCGCAGGAACGTGGGTGTGGCTCCAGTGGTCAAACCGCTTTGAGATCGGCCCCGATTGGCTCGTCCCCACTTCGTACGGCAAAGTCCGCCACAAGAAGAGGAGCGTCTCGTTTTCCGAAATCCGCGAGGCGGTGCTCTTCGTGGCAGAGCCGAAGGCTTCAGTCACGGGCCCGCCGCGCTTCTTCTGGCGCTTCGAGACCAACGCGCTTGGCGGCTGTGAGGTCGACGGCGATGTCCTCGAGGAGGCGAAGATCACTCCCGAGGAGCGCGCTCGAATCCTCGCTCGCGTCACCGAGATCAACGCGATGCGCGGGGGCAAAACCGAACCCTCGGTGGACCAGATCGAGGAGGAAATGGCGGCGGCCGGAGCAGCAGCGCCCCCGTCGCAAGGTAAATAGCGGGAGGCGGCGCTGACCGCCAAGATCAGTATGAACCGCAAGGCAACCGCTCAATGGAATGGAGACCTCAAGTCCGGCAAGGGAACGTTTTCCGCATCAAGCGGGGCGTTCAAGGACCTGCCCTACACATGGGCCCGCCGCTTCGGCGACGAACCCGGGACGAACCCGGAGGAACTCATCGCGGCCGCGCACGCGTCCTGCTTCTCGATGGCGTTCTCCGGGGACCTTGGCAAGGCGAATATCACGCCGGCCTGGGTCAAGACGGAGTGCAACATCACCTTCGACAAAGGGGAGAAGGGCTTTACGATCCTGGAAAGCCACCTCACCACGACGGTGAAGGCGCCGGGCGCCGCAAAGGCCGCCATCGAGAAGGCCGCGGCCGACGCGAAGGCGGGCTGCCCGATCTCGCGTTTGCTGAACACGAAGATTACGCTCGAACTCAAGATCGAGGGGTGAAGGAAAAACCCCCCGGCCCGTCCGGCCGGGGGTGAAAGGGCGGCGGCACCCCGGGGAAGGGGAGCCGCTCAGGGCCCGCAGGCGGCGAGCCGAAGGCGAGCGGGCTCAAGGCCCTCACGCCTTCTTCAACAGGTCCGCGCGGCGCTCCTTGACGGCTTGGAGCTCGAGCGCGAGCTCCTTCTCGTACTCCCCGAGCGCCTCGGCGATCTCTTCCTTCGTCAAATACCGGCGGCCGTAGCCGTACCCCGGTCCGCATTGTCCGTACATGGTTTGTTACTCCTTGCATCGCGCTTTCGCGCCTTGCAAGTCCCCCTACCACCGGCCGAAACATATTGACCGACGAGGGTGTGACTAGGTCACAAGGAAGGTTCCGCGGCAAAGGTGTGAGGAATTCATTAACCTCCGGCGGCGCGTGCGCCCGCCCGATGTCTGAGGCAGTCGGGCCCGCCTGGTCGGTCAAGGACAGGGTCTGCGTCGTCACCGGCGCAAGCGGCGGGATCGGCAAGCAGGTCGCGCTTGGGCTCGCCCGGCAAGGCGCGCGCGTTGTGATTGTTTCGCACTCGAAGGGGCGTGCCGAAAAGACGGCCGACGAGATCGTCCACACGAGCCTCAACCCGCACGTCGACGTGGTCGTAGCCGACCTCTCAGTCCACGACGGTGTCCGCGCCGCCGCCGCAGAGATCGACCGCCGCTACGGCCAGATCCATGTCCTCGTCAACAACGCGGGGCTCCTCATTGGAAAGAGACGCATCACCGCCGACGGCCTCGAATCGACTTTCGCGCTCAACCACCTCGCGTATTTCCACCTCACGAACCTCCTGCTCGACAAGATCAAGGCAAGCGCCCCGGCGCGCATCATCAACACGTCGTCGGCCGCCCACCACTGGGGGCGCCTCGACTGGGACAACCTGCAGGGGGAGCAGCGCTACTCCCAGTGGCGGGCGTACGCCACCTCGAAACTGCTGAATGTCCTCTTCACGGTCGAGCTGGCGCGCCGCATCGAGGGGACGCTCGTCACCACGAACGCCGTCCACCCCGGGCTCGTGCGCTCGCAATTCGGGAAAACCGCGACGGCGCCGGTCCGCCTTGCGATCCGCCTCGGGTATTCGCTCGCCATCAGCGTCGAGAAGGGCGCGGCCACGACGCTGTGGGCCGCGACCTCCCCGTCGCTGTCGGGGGTGTCGGGCAAGTACTTTGCGCGTTCGGCGATCGCGGATTCCTCCGCGCTGTCGCACGACGTCAACGCGCAGCACCGAGTGTGGGAGCTTAGCGAGCGGCTGACGGGCCTCGCGACGCCTTCCCCCGCGGCCGAGGAAAAGGACATTGGGGAGCCCCGCGTCTACTGACTCAACGCGCCCCCGGGCGCGCGGAGTTGACGCAATGGCGCGCATCGTCGTGATGAAGGACAAGGCCCCGCTGATCGTGAAAAAGAAGGACATCGAAGGCGACGACGTTTGGGTATGCCGCTGCGGGCTCTCCGCCGACTGGCCCTGGTGCGACGACACGCACCTATCGACGGCCAAGACCGAAGCCAAGGAAAAGCTCTACAAGTACACGCGGAAGGACAAGGACGCCGCGCCGACGCGCGCCGAGTGCCCCGCCATTGAGGGCGCCGACCCGCGGCCGTGGGACGCGGGCAACCGGAAGGCGTGACATCACATGGGCGGCGCGCTGTACACCACGTACAGCGACAGGAAACCTGCAGCGACCGCGAGCGCGCCCATCGCACGCGATACAAGCTGTCCCCGCAGCGAGACCTTCTCGGCCAGGATGAACGCCGCGAACAGGCCCATCCAAAGCACACTCATCGCGCCGGCGACGAACCACACCAGCATGAGCAGCCAGCAGCACCCGAGGCAGTAAGCCGCGTGGGAGAAACCCATGCGCAAAGCTCCGCCCCGCCCCTTCCGGTAGTGGGTGGAAATGAAGCCGAGGGGCGAGCGGCAGTGGCGCAGGCAGAATTCCTTCCACGAAGTGAACTGGTACACGCCGGCCGCCACGAGGATTGCGCCCGGCGCGTACGCCCCGGCGCCGCCCATGGCCCCCATCAACCCGAAGGCGGTAAGGGCGATCAGCGAAAAGGCGGTCATGGCGGTCCAGGACGCGAAATACCCGAGACAAAAAATCGCCGACTGGACGAGCGCTTCCCGCGGCCCCGACGCGAGCTTCACCAGCCCGCGGTGCGCCTCCACCATCGGCAGCGCGGCGGGCAGCATCATGGCGACCATCATGACACCGCTGAGCGCCACAAAGGCAAGCGCCTCGGCGGGCGCGGCCCGCCCGACCCGCACCATCATGAGCGCGCCAAAGTCGGCGGTTGTGGCCAGGGTTACGGCCCACGCCGCCGCGACGATTGCGCCGGCTGCCGCAACGATCGGCCATGTGATCGCCGGCAGTCCCGGCGCCTTTGCGCGGTGCGCGTGGTCGTCTACGGCCGCCATGGGGGCGGCGACCTCAGCCCCAGCGGCTTAAGCCTTCTTCGGGGGACGACGGGCGCTGCGCACGCCGTTTAAAATACCGCCTGCCATCTAGTAGGCAGGGGAAAAGGAGCTTGGGCCAAACGGAGTGGATGTTCGAAGCGGAGTATATCCAAAGCTGCAACTGCGACTACGGGTGTGCGTGTAATTTCAACGGTCTCCCGACGGGCGGCTCCTGCGAGGCGCTCGACGGGTGGCGCATCACCAAGGGGAATTTCGGGAAGACTAAGCTCGACGGCGTGACCTTCGCCATCGCCTTCTGGTGGCCGCGCGCCATCCACCTCGGCAACGGCACGGCGCGCTTGTATGTGGACCCGAAGGCTTCCAAGGAGCAGGTCGACGCGATTGCAGCGATTACCACCTCGGGCAAGCACGGCGGGGCGTTCTTCGAACTCGTCCCCAAGGTCTGCACGAAGATCCACCCGACCAAGATGGCGAAAATCGACTTCCACTTCAACGGCTATGACAGCTGGTTCACCATCGAAGGCGTTGGCGAGGTGCGCTCGGAGCACATCAAGAACCCCGTCACCGGCGACGCCTTCGAGGGGTCGCTCGACTTGCCGGGCGGGATCATTTTCAAGAAGGCAATCATCACGAGCATCAAGTCGTGGTGGATGAAAGACGAGGACCTGCTCGCGCGCCACGCCGACAAGAACGGGCACGTGGCCAAGGTGAAGTTCGCCAACGCGGGCCTGCTGGCCTGATGGTGGTCGGCCCCTTGCATCCGTCGTGGACGCGCGCCTCAGCGCTGCGCCTTCAGCCAGCGCACCGCGCCGCCGGCAAGCAGGATGTCACGCTGGCGCTGGGTCAGCCTCGGCACGGCGGTGACCTTCGCGCCCTTCCCCACGATCTCGACGATCAGCGGCTTGCCCGCCTTCAGCGCGGCGTGGATCCCTGACACGCGCAGCTTGTCGCCTTGCTTCAGCCCGTCGTAGGCCCTAGGGTCCTCAAAGGTGAGCGGCGGGATGCCGAAGTTTACGAGGTTGTCGCCGTGGATGCGCGCAAACCCCTTCGCGATTACGAGGCGCACCCCGAGGAACGCGGGCGCGGCGGCCGCGTGTTCACGACTCGAGCCTTGGCCGTAGTTTTCGCCGGCCACGATGAATCCGCCGCCCTTCGCCTTGGCGCGTGCGGGGAAGGTGGGGTCGACATACTCGAACACGTGCTCCGCGATTGCGGGGATGTTGCTGCGCAGGGGCAGGACGCGCGCGCCTGCGGGCATGATCCCGTCCGTCGAGAGGTTGTCGCCGAGCTTGATGAGCACCTCGCCTTCGAGCGCGTCGGGGAGCATCGGCGGAAGCTCGTACGGCTTGATGTTCGGGCCGCGACGGATTTCAACCTTGGACCGCTGCGCGGGCGCCGGGGGCGGCACGTACCCGCTTCGGTCGTTCGGGTACTCCGACGGCTCCGCGATCGCGCGCCACTTGATCCCCAGCTCTTTGGCCAGGTCACGCGGGTCGATCAGTGCGCCCTTCAGCGCAGTTGCCGCCGCCGTCTCCGGCGAGCAGAGGTACACGAGGTCCTGCTCGGTGCCGCTCCGCCCCGGGAAATTACGGTTGAAGGTTCGCACCGAGGGGGCCTTCGTCGGCGGCGCAAAGCCCATCCCGATGCAGGGACCGCACGCGACTTCGAGCTCGCGCACGCCCGCCTTGATGAGCTTCGTCATCCCGCCTGACACCATGAAGAGGAGCAGCACATTGCGCGACCCCGGCGAAACCGCCATCGACACATTCGGGTGGACCTTGCGCCCGTCCAAGAGGTCGGCGACGACCGTCAAGTCGCGGAAGCTGGAGTTCACGCTGCTGCCCACCGCGACCTGGAACACTTCGGTGCCCGCCACGTCCCGGACGGGGACTACATCGTCCGGGCTGCCGGGCTTCGCGACCAGCGGCTCGAGTTTTGCAAGGTCGATTTCAACGGTCTCGTCGTAGGTCGCGCCCTTCTGCGCCGCGAGCGGTTTGTAGTCCTGCTTGCGGTGCTGCGAGACCATCCAGGCATGGGTCTGCTCATCCGATGGGAACAGCCCCGCGGTTGCCCCAAGCTCCGTGCACATGTTGCAGATGGTCCCGCGTTCGGGCACCGTGAGGTCGGCAAGCGCCGGGCCCGTGAACTCGAGCACCTTGTTTTTGCCCCACTTGACATCGAAGCGGCGCAAGAGCTCGAGGATGACGTCCTTCGCCGACACCCAGGCCGGGAACTTCCCCGAGAGTTTCACGTTCACGACCTGCGGCATGGTGACCCGGTACGGCTCTCCCGCCATCGCGGCGGCGACCTCGAGCCCGCCCGCGCCGATCGCGAGCATGCCGAGAGCCCCCGCGTGGGGCGTGTGCGAGTCGCACCCGAGCATCGTTTCGCCGGGAATGTCGTAGGCCTCCGCATGCGCCCAGTGCGAGATCCCGTTGCCTGGCTTCGACAGGACCGCGCCGTAGCGCGCGCACATCCCCTGGAGGAAGAGGTGGTCATCCGGGTTCTCGAACCCGGTCTGCAGCATGTTGTGGTCGATGTACTGCGTCGCCTGCCGCACCTTCACCGCGCCGACGCCGATCTGCTCGAACTCGAGCCAAGCGAGCGTTCCCGTGGCGTCTTGCAGGAGTGCCTGGTCCATGCGGAGCGCGACCTCGTCGCCTGGGTCCAGCTTGCCCTCGGCGAGGTGCGCGCCGATGATCTGGCGCGCGACGTTCTCGGCCATCTGCGCTACAAGTGCCCCCCGCCGCATTCAACGTTGCGGGCCGCCTGGGGAGAGGGCCGATCAAGCGAGGCCGGGGACGACGGCTTCAAGGAACCCGCACGATGTGCGCGAGCCAAGCGTGCGCGCCGCCGCCCGGGAGGTGGTGCTCGAAGCGCGCGGGCTCGATCGACTTCACTTGCCATCCGTGCGCAAAGGCGAGGCGGATCTCTTCCTTGGTGACCCGCCTTGGGCCTTCGGTTGACGGCTCGTGCTCGCTGAAGCACATCATGAAGTAGGCCCCGCCCACGGGCAGGACCAGCTTGAGCTGCCGCTCTAACTGGAGCCGGTGCGCGTCGCTGAGCGTGTGGAACATGCCGCTGTCGATAACCGTGTCGAAGGTCCGCCCGAGCGCCTTGAGGTCGAGCACGCTGGCGTGCATGAACTTGGCGGTGAGCCCCCGGCGCTTCGCTTTGTCCTTCGCCGCCGCGATCGCCGTCTTTGCGCCGTCGACGCCCCAGGCCTCGTGCCCCTTCGACGCCATGTGCAGGAGGTTCTCCCCGGTGCCGCAGCCGACATCGAGCACCGCGCCGCGGATTTCGCCCGCTTCTTCGAGGCGCACGAACGCCCCCTGCGGGCGGCCGATGTCCCAGGGCGGCGCCCCGCCGCGGTACATCGGCTCGAAGCCGCCGAGGTCGGCGCCCTTGCGGTCGGGGGTGGCGCCCATCGCCCGCGCGAGCGGCGCGGGAGTATGTGATGACTGCCCCGGACGGCTCCTGGTATTTCAAGTAGGGCCGTGTGAATTGCGTGGCGATGGCTCCCCCGTTTGGCGCGCTGCGGTTCCTCTACGTCGGCACCAAGGACACGGGCCGCGACCTGAAGTTCTACCAAGAGGTGCTCGGCGCGAAGAAGCTGTGGCGGTTCCAGGAGTTTGGCGCGGACGTTGCGGCGGTGCAGCTTGGGGAGGGGCCGCCCGTGCTCCTTGCCGACCACCGTCACGCGCCGTCGGTGCTGCCGATCTACGAAGTCGAAGACCTCTCCGCGACCGCCAAAGAACTCAAGAAGCGCGGGTGGAAGCCGAAGGGCAGCAAGGTCGAGATCCCGAACGGGCCGTGCTATGTGTTCGAGGACCCGAGCGGCAACCAGTACGCGATCTTTGAGGACATGCGCCCGAACGTTTTTGGCGGCGGGCATTGAACGGCCGCGCGCCGCGGCCCTCCGGCCTCACCGCACCACAAGCACGGCGCACTTCGCATGGTGAAGGAGAGCGTTCGACACGCTCCCCAGCAGGAAGCGGCGCGACCGGCTGAGCGATCGAGTTCCGACCACCACGAGGTCCGGCGATTCCCGTTCGATTACCGCAAGGATCCGGTCGGCCGGGTGGCCCGCCAGGAGTTCAACCTTCAAGTCCACCCCCGCTGCCTTCGCCACGCGCTTAGCGGAGGTCAGCGCCACTTCGCAACGTTCCTTCGCGTGGCCATCGAGCGCATCGGCCTCGAGGGTCGCATACTCGCTCACGCGCGCCACGCACACGGCAAGGATCGACCCTCCCGACGCCTTCGCCTGTTCGACCGCCACCTGAACGGCTCGACCGGCGCTTTCCGAGCCGTCCGTCGCGACGAGGATCCTGCGGTAGACCGCCCCCGGGGAGGGCGGCTGCCCCTTCCGTGGGCTTCGAGCTCCCCTGCCCATCGTACTCATTTGCTAGCCTCCGGCCTTGGCTCCTCGGTTGGCGGGCCCCACGCCAGGATGTGGGGGTCCCTGCGAATGGGGTCAAACCACCGCTGCGCGATGAAGGTCGGGATGACCGCCGTCAACAAGACGGCCGCAACCAGCACCGAGAACTGCGCCCGGTCGATGATGCCCGCCTGCAAGCCGTAGGTCGCCGAAATGGTCCCGAAGGTGAGCCCGGTGCTCATGAGCAGCGCCGTGTAGGTCGAGTGGCGCGCCAGATACTTGCGCGAGATGGGCACCACGACCACGAGCTTGGAGGCCATCTTCGCCCCCATGAAGAGCACCACCAGGCCCGCCCCCGCCAGCACCGCAGCGGCGTCGATGTTCAGCCCCGCGTTCACGAAGAACGCGGGGGTGAGGAACCCGAGGGCGATGGTGCGCATGCGCAGGAAGACCTCGCGCCGCTTCGCCATGGTCCCCGCGAGCAGGAGCCCCAAGATGTATGCGGGGAGCACCGCGTGCGACCCGGCAAGCTCGGCAAGCACGCCGAAGCCGACCGCAAGGAGGAGCAGGAACTTCACCTCGAATTCGTTTGGGCGCGACCCGAACCATTTGAAAATCGGGGGGATCACCCGAGGAAGCAGGAGGGCGGCGGCCGCAAGCGCGCCCACCATCACGGCGAGGAATACCACGTCGGGGGGCCGGAACAGGAGCGAAAGCGCGGCCGCCGTCCCGAGGTCGTTGATGAAGCACGCCGACAGGATCAGCTTGCCCGTGTCGGTGGTGGTGAGGCCCGATTCGGTAAGGACCACGAAAACGACCGCCACGGAGGTCGTCGAAAGCGCGACGCCGGCAATCATCGCCTGGGGCTGGGGCCAGCCCAGCACGAACTGTGCGAAAGCCCAGCACCCGAGGAACGGCGAGACGAAGGCTGCGATGCCGAGGGTGTTCGAAGCCTTCCAACTGCGCTTGAACGCCTCGGGGTCGATTTCGAGGCCGGCCAGGAATGTGAGGACGAGGGAGCCCATCGCGGCGAGGAAGGGCAGCCAATCGTGACCTTGGTTCGACACGCCGAAGAGCGACGCGGCGGCCACGCCGACGGCGATTTCGGTGATCGCGGACGATATCTTGAGGACAATTGCAAGGACTGCGGCGAGCGCGAACAGCAGGAGGATGATCGCGAGGAACGCCGTGTCCGCCATGGGAACCGCCTTTGGGCTGTGCGCCCTTGGAGGTAGAAGCCATCAGCCGGGCGCGCGGCGGTTCAGGCGGGCCTCATCGCCTGCGCGCGGGATTGGCGAGCAGGATATAACGGTTCCGCGCCGCGCGCGCCGCCTACGGCCCCGCCTTCGCGGTCGGCTCGGGGACCCCTTCTTCCGCGGTGGGCGGCACAGGGGCACCGGGCGCGCGCGCGTCTGGCGCTGGCCGCGCCTTCGCCTGCGTGATGATCGCCACCGCGGCGATGATGACGGCTGCGGCAAGCAGCGTGCGGTCGGTGACCGGTTCGGCGAGGATCATCGCGCCCAGCATGATCGCGATGATCGGGTTCACGAACGCGTAGGTGGTCGCGAGCGCCGGAGGCACCTTGCGGACGAGCCACAGGTAAGCGGTAAAGCCGATGAGCGCCCCGATGAGCACCAGGTAAACGAACGCGATGGCCGACGATTGCGAGATGCCCGCCACGTTGAGCTGCTGTCCTTCGCCGAGGAGAAGTCCCGTGACCACGAGCAGCGCGCCGCCGGCGGTCATCTCCATGCCGATCGCGAGCAGGGGCGGCTCGGGCAGCTTCGCTCTTCCTGAGTAGAGCGTGCCGACGGACCAAATGGCCGATGCGCAAAGGAGGGCCACGGCGCCCACCGGGTCGATCGCGTCGGCGCCCGACCGCGATGGGTCGATGAGGAGCGCGACTCCGGCGATCCCGAGGCCCACGCCGAGCGCCACGCCCCATGACGGCGTGCGCCGCAGCCACACCCACTCGAACGCCACGACCCACAGCGGCACGGTCGCCACGATGAGCGCCGCGAACTCGGAGTGCACGCGCATCTCCGACCACGAAACGATCCCGTTCCCCCCGACGAGGAGCAAGCCGCCCGCGATCGCCGCGGGCTTCCACTCCGCGCGGGTTGGGGCCTTCGCGCCGCGCCCCCGCGCAAGCGCGTAGATGATCCCGCCGGCCAGCACGAACCTGAAACCCGCCGACAGGAACGGCGGGATGGTCTCCACGACAATGCGGATGCCGAGGTAGGTCGAGCCCCAGATGATGTACACGGCAAGCAGCGCCGCGACCACCTTGGCCTGGCTCGGCGGGGCCTCGTCTGCCATCCTACCCCTCCGCATCGCGCACAACCGTGGCTCCGGGGTCGTCCCTGCCGTGGAAGGTTGACAGACAACTCCTTTCCACACGGCCCGGCGCCCCGTGCACGATTTTCGCTCGCGCTGAGAACCCGCGCCGACGTGCTTAAGGGCGATGGGCGCGCCAGTAGTGGGAGGAAGCCCGAGTGTCGCCGACCCCCCTTAGCCTTAACATCGAGAATCGGGTCGGCGCCCTCGCCGAGATCACCCGTATCCTCAGCGAAGCCGGCGTGCACGTCTCCGGGATCCAGCTCGGCCGCGGTCCCGACATGAACAACCTCCGCCTCATGGTCGACAAGCCGGAAGTGGCCTTGGCGGCCCTAGCCAAGCACGGGTTCCAAGCCAAGCGCAGCGAAGTGGTGTCGCTCAAAATCGACAACACGCCGGGCGCCATCGCCGAAGCCACCGAGCGGCTCGCGGCCAGGGGGATCAACATCGAAGCGGTGTTCCTCACGGCCAAGTCTGCGCGCCGGATGCACCTGGTGCTACAGGTCGACGACGTGGCCGCCGCGCGCAAGGCGCTCGGCGCCGAAGAGGAATGACCCCGGCCGGCGCAAAAGGTATAGTGGCGAGCGCCCCACTCCCGGGGCGTGCAACTCACGTTGGGGGCCCTGCGACGGCTCGCGCCGAAGGAGCGCGGGGGCCGCGCTATCGCGGGCATTCGCGCGCACCCCAAGGCGTTCGCCGTCACCGTCACGGTGCTCTTCCTGCTGCCAGTCCTTTTGACCGGCGGCCGGATCAGCGGGCTTGGCCCGGGGCCCGCGCCCAACCCGGTGGCGATGAGCGCAACGGTCCTGCGCGCGGGCGAAGTCAACGACATCGCCGTAACGTTCACGGACCTCGCTGCAACCATAGAGATGCCCCGGGGCTTCTTCGTGGTCTTCCGCGGGCAGGTCACCACGCGCTCCAACGCCTCCGACGGGGACCTCAATGAGGGCAAGCTCTCCGTACTGGTGCCCCCCACCAACGGCTCGCACACGTTCGTGATCACCTCCCCCAAGGGGCGGTGGACGCACGCCTTCGAAGTGCGCCCCGGCGCGTCCCCCGTCGTCTCGGGCGAAGACGCCGTGGGCAACCTCGAGCTCATCAGCCAGGCGTACCAGTTCCGCTTCTCCGGGTCGCCCAAGCTCCTTGCGGCCGCCGAGCACTTCCGGGACTACTTCATGGGCCTTGGCCTGGAGGCGCAGATGTACTTCTACCCCTGGGAAGTCCCGTCACGCCCGATCTTTCGTGACAACTGGATCAACCTCATCGTCGTGTGCGGGTTCCAGCGCGGCGTCGAGCAGCCCGGGGAGTGGATCGTCGTCGGCGGCCACATGGACAGCGTCCCGCAGGCGATCGAAGGCGCCTACGACGACGGCTCGGGCACCTCTTCAGTGCTCGAAGTCGCGCAGGGGCTTTCCCAGTTCGAGACGCGCCACACGATCGTTTACTGCCTGTGGGGCGGCGAAGAGGAAGGCCTCTACGGCTCCAACCACTGGGTCGCGAACGACGCAGACGGCAACATCCGGCTCTACATCAACATGGACATGGCCGGGCTCTCGTGGCCGGCGCCATTCAACTTCACGGCGTTCGTGGGCCCCGACCGCCAAGCAGATGTGGCAGAGCACCCCGGGCTCGTCTCCCTCGTGGAGAACATCACCGAGGGCGAGCTGCGCTACCCGCGCACCGCGGCGTTCGAAATCCTCGAAGACCCCTTTGGGCGAAGCGACCACGTGAGCTTCTGGAGCGCGGGCGCCTCGACGGTCTTCTTCTTCGGGGCCGACGACGTCGAGTACCCCGACTACCATTCGCGCGCCGACACACTCGACACGATGGTTCGCCTGGCGGGCGGCCGCGACATCCTGGTGCTCGGCTTCGACACCCTGGTTTGGGAGTGCTTCTACCTCATGGTGCACGCGGACCAGGAAGAGTTCGAGTAACGAGCGCGGACGGTGTCCAGGATGGCCGACCCGACCTTGCCTCGCCTCAAACCACGAGATCGCATTGTTCGCGTCTCCTCGTGCGAACCCAGCGAGCGAATTCAGACGAGGGTACAGGCAATTACCTCACGCTTCGGGGGTCTCAGGATGCTGCGCGTGGACTTGGAGCCAGCCATTAGTGCATGGACCGACACGGCGGCGGTAGACTTGATTCGTGAATGCAAAGCCAAGGGGTGGATGCCCAATGAGGCGAACGGCCAACATACCCTCCTCTGGATGCCCGGTCGTGCTCCGATGACTGCTGTTGCCTATCCGTGGACTCCCGCTAAGATGGCTCGATGCACCGCGCACCATGCGATCGTGTGGGTCGAGATTGACGTAGCCTAGCCAGACATGACTCGAGAAGACCGGTGAAGGAGACGCTTATCCGCCGCGCGCGGGTTTTCGCCGACGGGTTTCCCTTTGCGAATCGGCTACCTGATCGCGGGCGCGCTGATCATGCTCATGGGCGTCGTTTGGGCGCTCCAGGGCGCGTACGTGGTCCCCGCGACCTTCATGCGCGGGCCCGAATGGATCGCCTACGGCACGGCCCTTGCGGTCGTCGGTGCGATCCTCCTTTGGCGCGCGACGGCGCCCAAGGCCGCCCCGGCCGAGGCGCCCGCTAAGCCGTCACCGTGACCGTGACATCATCGATGCCCGAGGCCCCGCGCGGGAACGGAGATTCGTCGCCGATCGGCTGCAGGACTTCGGGGCCGGCGGGGGTTTCGCGGTAAAACGCCCGCGCGAACAGCCGCACGGGGCCCGTCCGCGAGGGCCTCCAATCGTAGCTCCACAGCGTCCAGGCGTTCTCCGAGCGGGGCGCTTCGAGCACCGCACTCGCCCACGTCGAGCCGTCGTCGCTGACTTCGACGCGCGAGATCGGGCGGTTGCCGGCAAACGCCACGCCGCCGACGGCCACGGTCACGCCCTGCGGCGTGGTCTGGGGCGCGACGGCAATGATCGCTTGCGGCCGGATGGTCCCGTCGTTCGTCCACCCCTTCAACTGCCAGTAGCCGGAGACTTCGTGGTCGATGAGCGTAATCTTCGTGAGCCACTTCGGGTTCATCATCCCGTACAGGTTGGGCACGAGAATCCGCGCGGGGAAGCCGTGGTCGCGCGTCAGGCGGTCCCCGTTCAGGTAAAGCGCGAGCATCGCGCCTTCGGCGGAGGCCCGCAGGAGCGGGACGCCCACCGTGTAGCCGTCGTAGCAGGTGAACAGCACCCACGTGGCTTGCGGGCGCACGCCCGCGTCGGCGAGCAGCTCGCTGAAGGGCACCCCGCGCCAGAGGCCGTTGCTGATCAGGTTGCCGCCGACCTCATTGCTGACGCACTCGAGGGTGTGGTACTGCTCGGTGAGCGGGCGCGCCAGGAGCTCGTTGCTCGACAGGGTGAACGGGCGGTCCACGAGCCCGTCGACCGTGAGCGACCACGACGAGGGGTCAACCGTCGGGGACATGAGGTTCTTGCTCACGACGTAGAACTCCTCGGTCGGCGTCACCTCGCGCCCGCGCATCGCCGAGACGGTGGGGTAGGAGAACCGGCCGCCCCGGGTTACGCCCGCAGAAAGGATGGCGGTGCCAAGCGACGCGGCCATGAGGAGGATGAGCGCGCCTTGGATCGCGGTCCTTCGGGTGAGGTCGATCCCCTCCGGGTGGCGCTTGGTGAATTCGCGGAAGGCGAGGTCGAGGACGACGGAATAGAGGATGGACCCGGCGATCACCGACACCAGCGCGGGCCCTGCGCCCCTCGGGTCGGCGGAGCCTGCAAGGCCCGCGCCAAAGAAGGGGAGGACGACGAGGAGCGTGACAGCGGCCGGGACGGCGGCGAACACGCCGGCCACCTTCCAGCGGGCGCCGAGGATCTCCTCGATCCGCGGGTAGTAGAGAGCGAAGAACCCGTGCACGACGACGAAGCCGACGATGGCGGCGGCAAGCGCCAGCACCTTGGCAAAGCCGCCCATCAAGCCGATGGCGGTGGCCTCGAGCGCGCCCGGGATGTGGTCGACCACCCACTCGACGGCGGTCTCCGGAAGGAAGATTCCGACGCCGTTGAAGCGCAGAATCAGGATCGCGAGCAGCGCCGTGGTGGCGGCCAGGGTGCCGGCGACGGCGGGGACGCGCCGCTGGGCCTTGGTGATGAGCGCGGCCTTAAGGGGCGGGCCCCACGGAGAGATCGGGGCGAGCCGCTTCCGCAGCGCGGCGAAGCGGACGGGCTTGACCGAAGGCCCTGGGTCGCCGATTCCCTCTTCCATCCCACCGCCAGCGTGGGGTCGCTGTCCGGCCATTTCAACCTGAGGCCCAACTCCCTTTCGGTCGTTGCCGTCACTTTGGCTCAAATCTTGGCCGAGCTTCCACCCGCCTCTTGTGGGACGCACCGCGGTGGCCACCCCCGTTGAAAGGCCTCACGATCCGCACCGCCACCGAAGGCGACCAGCCCGCGGTGGCGGCCATCTACAACCACGCGGTGCTCCACGGCGCGGGGACCTTCGACACCGAGCCGCGCTCGCTCGAGGGGCAACGCCCGTGGTTCGGAAGGCACGGGCCGCGGCACCACGTGCTCGTGGCCACCGAAAACTCCGGCGCCGTGATCGGTTGGGCGCCGCTCTCCGCGTGGTCCGACCGCAAGGCAAACGACGCTACGGCCGAGGACTCCGTCTATGTGCGTGAGGACGCGCGGGGCCGGGGCGTCGGCGGGGCGCTGATGATGCGCCTGATGGACCACGCGGACCGAAACGGAATCCACGTGGTGGTGGCGCGCATCGGCGGGGAGAACCCCGTGAGCATCGCCCTCCACGAATCCTGCGGCTTCGCAAACGTAGGGACGATGCGCGAAGTCGGCTACAAGTTCGGCCGTCGCCTGAATGTCCGCGCAATGCAGCGGACCGCGAGAGCAGGGCGCCCCAAAACTAGTCCATCAGGAAAGGCGGAGGGTCGCGCGTCAGCTCCTCGCTCACCTGCATCCCGACAAACCCGTACGACTCGAGGAGCCGTTCGCCGCCGCGCCCCTGGAAGACGCGCGTGATGATCCTGAACGCGTCGCGAGCGAACGCGCCGACGCAGGCGGCGTTGATGAGCGCGCGGGCCACATCGCGCTGGCGGAACGGGGCCCGCACGGCTAGGCGCCGGATCGTCGCGACCCCATCGTCGATGCCCACCTCGCACGCGCCCGCAGGCTCCCCGAAGTAGGTAGCGAACAGCAGGAAGTGGTTCGGCGCCTTGGCCGAGCGCAGCGCCACCTGCACGAGCAGGTCGAACGCGTGGGGCGCTTCGAGGCCCTCTGCGACCACGCGCGCCCACTCGGCCGCGTCAAAGGCGGGCAGGATCTCGATCCGCGGGTCGTCGGGCGCCGTCGGCGGCGCCCCCATCAGCTCAAGCCATGTGCGCCTTGAGGCGAGCGAGTAACCGCGCTCCAGGATGGCAGCCGCCAGGTCGGGCGGGCGCGTGATCGGCGTCGCGACGAATTGGTGGTGCACGCGCGCCCGCGCGTACAGCGTCTCGATGCGGTGCACGTACTGATTGAGGTCCTGCGCCTCGCCGTCGAGGTTGATCGCGGCGTTGAACGCCGCGTGCGGAAGCCCCGGGTTAACGACGCAGACCGCGCCGAGCCCCCGCTCGACCGTCGCGCCCATCGCTTGGTGGTACGTGACCTCGGCGCGTTCGAGCTCGATCATCTTGCCCGTCACGGCGTCCACAAAGACCCTCAGCGGCCCGTCGAGTGCCAGCGCAAACGCCTCTGCCCCCGCACTGGAGGCGCCCAACGGTTGCCGGGCGGGCAAATGAAGCCTTTGACTGACTTCATCGGCGCGTGTCTTTCAGCCCGGCCGCAATAGGGATTTATCCGCGAGCCGCCGTGGCCGAAAGCGTTCCCATGCCGGGCACCTTCACCGTGGCCAAGGTCGGCGACCTGCGCGACGGCCAGGCCAAGGTGGTCGACGCCGGGGGCACCGCCATCGCCCTCATCCACGCCCGCGGCACCTACCGCGCATTCTCCAATGTCTGCCGCCACCGCGGCGGCCCCATCGGCGAGGGGCACGTCGACCTCAAAGAAGGCGTCGTCATCTGCCCGTTCCACGGCTGGCAGTACGACCTCGAAACCGCCAAGGCGCGCCTCAACCCGATGGCCAAACTCGAGGTCTACGAGGTGGAAGTCGTCGGCGAAGAGATCCGCGTCACCGTGTAAGGGTGGGAGGTGAGGGCATGCCACCCGAAGTCCGGTACTACACGCTTTCCGAAGCCAACTCCAAGGTGCGGTGGCTCGAGGAGCAGTTCAAGGACGTCGAGGGCCACCTCGCTTCCGGAATTTCGGTGAAGGAGCAGGTCACCGACCTCGAGACGGTCTGGGGCGCGCGGCTGCTCGACGGCGATTGCCCCGAGCGCGCGGAGTACCTCCGGTTCAAGCGCGCGCTCGACGAGCACGAAGCCGCCGTGCGCACCGTCGTCACCGCCGTGCACGGCGAGGGGATCGAGATCAAGGACCTCTCCACCGGGCTCATCGACTTCTACGCCAAGCGCCGCAACGAAGTCGTGTTCCTTTGCTGGAAGAAGGGCGAGCGCGAGGTCGGCTTCTGGCACACCCTCCAAGGGGGCTTTAGCGGGCGCAAGCCCATGAAGGAGTTCTAAGAGCGCGGGGGATTCTCGTTTTCGATAGCAGGCCTCCGCCGGGCTTATCTGGCCAAACCCCGTTTGCGGGAGCGTGCTCCTTGAGGCGGCCCTCTCGGTGGGCTTCTTCGCGCTAGCGTTGCCCTTCGGCTACCTCAGCCGGACGGTCAAGAACCGGCCGTTTCCGCCGGTGAAGAAGTGGTCGCTTTTCCTCGGCGCGGTCCATGCGCCGGTCTTGCCGCTCATCGTGCTTGCGAAACTCGGGGCCGTAGGCGGCGAGGTCGAGCTCCTGCTCGTGGGCCTCATCCTTGCGGGCCACACAGCAGGCGTCCTTGCGCACCGGCGGTTTTCGCCAAAAAGCGCGCCTACCGCGGCCGCGGCCCAGCCGTAGCGCGGGCCCCTACGCTCTCGCCCTGCGGCGGAAAAAGTCGGCAGTCTTGTGCAGCCCGTCTTCCAGCGACGTCCTCGGCTTCCACTTCAGCAGGGTCTGGGCCCGCGTGATGTCGGGGCGGCGGCGCTCCGGGTCATCCGTGCGGTCTTCGATGTGCGTGATCGGCGACTTTGAGCCGGTCACCTTCTTGACCGCGTGGGCAAGGTCGAGGACGGTCTGCTCCACCGGCGAGCCGAGGTTCACGGGCTCGGGCTCGTCCGACTCCATGAGCTTCACGAGGCCGTCGACGAGGTCCGCGACGTAGCAAAACGCGCGCGTCTGCGAGCCGTCGCCATGGACGGTGATCGGCTGACCTTTGAGCGCCTGCAGGACGAAGCTCGACACGACGCGGCCATCCTCGGGCATGCGTGGGCCGTAGGTGTTGAAGATCCGGGCGATCCCCACGTCGACGTTGTGCTGGCGGAAGTAGGCGAGCGCCAGCGCTTCGCCGAACCGCTTCGATTCGTCGTAGGGGCCCCGCGGTCCTGTGATCGACACGTTTCCGCGGTACGATTCCCTCTGCGGGTGCTCGAGCGGGTCCCCGTAGACCTCAGAGGTCGAGGCGAACACGAACCGCGCCTTCTTGGTCTTCGCGAGCTCGAGCAGGTGGTACGTCCCGATGGAATTCGGAAGCGCGGTCTCCACGGGCTTGCGTTCGAAGTCGGGCGGGCTTGCAAGCGAGGCGAGGTGGTAGATCTGGTCGACCTCCCCGGCAATCGAGAGCGGCTTTGAGACGTCGTGCCGCATGAACGAGAAGTGCGGTTTGCCCTCGACTTGCGCCAGGTTCGCGCGCGACCCGGTCGACAAATTGTCCGCGCAAATGACTTCGTTCGGCCCCGTCGCCAGGCGGTCGCAGAGGTGAGAGCCGATGAGGCCGGCACCGCCGGTCACGAGGATGCGGGCCATGGGCGCGCGCATCACAGGGGCGGGCTTAAGAGCCTTCCCGGTCGCTGCGCGCCGGTTTGAAAAAGACTTCGTCGACCAGCTCAAGCGTCCGTGCCAGCACGTGCGCGTCCACCCTCCGCCCGACGGCGGCGCTCGCCTTCCGAGGGTCGCCGTGGACCCCGCTCTTCCACCTCTTGTCGGGGCGCCCCACAATCTCGAGCTTGTGGTAGGTCGGCGCGTCCGGCTTCACGCGCGCGTGGCCCTTCACGAGCCGCGGCGCCGCCGCGAGCATCCGCGAGGTCTCCACGAACCCTGCGTGCCCATCCTTCGCCGGGATTCCTTCCTTCCCGAGCAGTTCGTAGGCGAACTCGTAGTCCGTGAGCACCACGATCCGGTAGTCCTCGTGGCGCGCGGCGACCTCTTTTGCTCCCTCGCGGAGCGCGGACATATGGCCCGCCCCTGCGTGGCCCGAAAGGACAAGCAGCTTGCGAACCCCGTTGCGGTAGATGTCCGCGACCAAATCGCGCGCGACTAGCCGCAGCGTGTCAACCTCGATCGAAACGGTCCCCGGAAAGTTGCGCGTCGACGAGCAGTAGCCGTAGCAGAACGGCGGGAGGATGAGCGCGCGCCGCTTCGCCGCGATCGCCCGGGCGAGCTTCATCGGCTGCAAGATGTCGGCCGAAAGCGGGAGGTGCGGGCCGTGCTCCTCGAGCGCGCCGACGGGGAGGATGACGAGGGGGTTTCGCCGGATCGCCCGGGCGAACTCGGTTGAGGTCAAGTCCTCGATGGAACTGCTTTGAATGATTCCACCGTGTTCGCTCCACCCCATCCCAGGCTTATGTACGTGGAGGCTCGTGGTTACGCCGTGAGTCGCGATGGCGCACGGGAGGGGCACTCCGGAAGAGACGCTGGATCTAATGTTGCGGCGCGCTCACGAACCGTTCGCCTCGACGGTGGCCGAGGTCGGGTTTCCGACCGCGGTCCGCATTTGCGTGCGCACCGCACGCCGGATCATCGAGCGAGAGCCAGATGCAGGCGGCGTCATTGCGATTGCCGGAATCCGCGACGAGGGCACCGTGTGGCTCGTCGGGGAGGACGCTGAACAGCAGCGCAGGGAGGTCGACGCCAAACGATCGCTCTCCCGAGACGAGCGCGTTGCGTTGATAGCGGCCCGGATTTTCGCCGCGATCGCTTATCGCCACCCCTTTTTTGATGCCAACAAACGCACCGGCTTCCTCGCTGCGGTGCTCGTCGGCCGAAGCCTGGGCCTCTTGGTGCGGCCAACTCCATTCGAAGGACTGGAAGAAGACGTGATCGCGATGACCAGCCGCGAGGCGCCCGATGACGAGGTCGCACGCTGGCTGCTGACCGAGATATTTATCAGGCCGGAGGAGGAAGCCCTGAAATGATGGAACCCAAGCACCGAACGTTGAGCCCCGAAGAGGAGGAGCGGATGATCACGCCCGAGGCCCTCGAGGAAGCCAGGAAAATCGTGCACCAGTATTCGCGCGTCCTCAAAGCACTCGCAGAGCACTAGGCCCCTGATGGGGGCGCATTCAGCCTCGTCAGGTATTTGCGCCACGGGTCAATCGGCAGCCGCAGGGACGGCGCGAACCCCTCCTTCCCAAGCCCCCGCTCCGGCAGAACCCAGATCAGCCCGCCGCCCTTCGTCCGGCGGCTCGCGGACGTGCGGGGAACGACCAACTGCGTCTCCAGCCACCCCAGCCAGTCGGGCAAGGCCGCGAGCGCGCCGCCCCCGATGGTCTTCAGCGCCCCGGGCGCTACATACCCCGCCCACGGCAGCCACGGGATTCGGCCGGCCTTCAGGCGCTCGACCGAGAGTTCGGGCTGGTCGGTGTCCATGAAGAGGATGACCGGCGCGAACGCGTCCTGCAGCCGGTCGATCACCTCGACGGCTTGCGGCCCGCGGTCCGTCGGGGAGCGGTCCTTCACGAGGAGCCCCGGCGACCTAAACATGACATGCACGGAGTAGAGCGCCGCCGAGTTCAGCGAGAATGGACACACCACGGCCGTGCAGTTCTCGAACCGACCTCCGATGGCGAATTTGCCGCGGAGCATGATCTGCCCCCAGAGGTCTGCGGAGGTGCGCCGCAGGATCGAGGCGGCTTGACCCACGGTGACCGCCCCCTCGAAGATGCGCGCGCCCGGGGTTTCGCCGGTGAGTTCGGGGATGCCCTTGGCTGGCGAGATGCGCATCTTCCCCTCGGAGTCGGGCACGAAGCCCGAACTCTCGAGGCCATAGAACGCGCCCTCAAGGTCGCGCGTGATGAGGTCGTTGCGCCGCGGGATGTACACGGCCGCGGTGAGGAAATCGTAGGAGGCGGCCACGGTTCGTCATGACCCCGTTGGCGGAATGACAACATAAGGCCATCGCGTGAGGACGCCCGCACGCGGAGCGTTTCGCGGGCTATTCAACGGCCCCTGATCTCCGCCGCCCCGCCCATGTAGGCCCGGAGCACTTTTGGAATCTCAACGCTCCCATCGGCCCGCTGAAAATTCTCCAAAATTGCCACGAACGTGCGCCCGACCGCCAGCCCCGACCCGTTCAGCGTGTACAGCCACTTGCCGACCTGGCCGTCCTTGTCCCGGTACTTCAGCCCCGCCCGGCGCGCCTGGAAATCCGTGAAGCACGAGCAGGACGAGATCTCCTTGTACCCGTTGATCGAAGGCAGCCAAACTTCGATGTCGTAGGTCTTTGCGGCCGCATACCCAAGGTCCCCCGTGCACAGCTCCACCACGCGGTGCGGAAGTCCGAGCTTCTTCAGCAGGTCCTCCGCGTCGCGCGTGAGCGACTCGTGTTCGTTCCACGCGGCCTCGGGCGTCGAGAGCTTCAGCATCTCGACCTTGTTGAACTGGTGGACGCGCACGAGCCCCTTCGTGTCCGTGTTGCGGCCGGCCTCGCGCCGCCAGCAGGGCGTGTACGCGCAGAGTTTGATGGGCAGCTGCTCGGTCAGGATCACTTCGCCCCGGTGGTAAGAGGTCAGCGGGACTTCCGCCGTCGGGATAAGCGCCATCTTGTCGCGCTCGACGAGGTACATGTCGTCGGCGTTCTTGGGCAGGTGGCCGGTGCCCGTGGCGGTCTCGTTGGTCACGAGGAACGGCGGCACGACCTCGAGGTAGCCCTTGGCGGTGGCCTCCTCAAGGAAGAACTGGATGAGGGCGCGCTCGAGCCTGGCGCCGGCGCCCACGAGGACGTAGAACCCCTCGCCCGAGAGCTTTACGCCGCGCTCGAAGTCGAGGATGCCGAGGGCCTCGCCGAGGGTGCCGTGGTCCTTCGGCCTAAACGCGAAACTGGGAAGTGTCCCCCACTTGCGCTTCTCGACATTGTCCTTCTCGCCCGCGCCGTGCGGCACCGAGTCGTCGGGGAGGTTCGGCAACTCCATGAGCAGCGCATCGCGGCGCGCATCAAGTTCCTTCAGCTCTTGCTCCAGCGCCACTAGCTTGTCCTTGAGCGTGCGAACTTCCTCGACTTTCGCCTCGCGCAGCGTCTTGTCCTTGACCTTGCTGATGTCGATGGACGCGCGGTTGCGCGTCTCGCGCAACTGGTTCACTTCGCCCGTGACCTGCCGCCAGCGCAGGTCGACCTTGATGACGTCCTCGAGCGCGTCGGCCCACACGCCCCCGCGCGCCTTGAGGCCCTTGCGGACTCTCTCCGGATTCTCGCGGAGGAGTTTCACATCGAGCATGGGGGCGCGCGTTTCATCCTCGCGCGCGCTATTTTAAGGGTACGGGCGCGCGGGGCTTCATTCGTCCTCGTCGAGCGGGCGCGCCTTCGTGCCGCCGTTCTCGGCGACGAGCTTCTCAATGCGCAGTTCCACGCCCTTGAGCTTCTGCTGGCAGAGCTTCGAAAGGCGCATCCCCTCTTCGAACCGCGAGAGCGAGTCCTCGAGAGACAGGCGGCCGCTCTCGAGTTCTGCCACAAGATCTTCAAGCCGCTTCAGCGCAGCCTCGAAAGTCATCTCATCCGGGGCCAACTCTTGCGGATCCTTCCCGCGCTTTTCCGACACCATGCCACCTCCGCTTGTCCGTCCTATCATGATAGGAAGGGGTTCAAGTGCCCTTCGCCGGCCGCGGGCCCAGCCGGCCGGGCCCCTTGGCCTGGACCCGCGCTGCGATCTCGCCCTCGGAGAGGATAACGTCCACTTCGTCGCCGACATTCACACCGGATGCGGAGCGGAGCACCGCGCCGCTGCGGTCGAGCGCAATCGCGTACCCGCGCGCGAGCGTCTTCAGCGGCGAGAGCACCTCGAGCGCCGCCGTGTGGCGGTCGAGGCGCGCGTGCGCGCGCTCGAGGGCCATCCCCGAGGTCCCGCGCAGGCGGTCGGCGACTTCGTCCAGCATCTGCTGGCGGGCTTCGAGGAGCGTGCGCGGCAGGCGCAGCGCCGGGTGGTGGGTGAGCCGCTCGAGCTTTCCGGCCGCGCGGTCGCGGGCGTGGAGGAGCGCGCGCGTGATGCGCGCCTCCCGCTCCTCGAACCCCCCGAACACTTCGTCGGCCGAAGGCACCACGATCTCGGCGGCCGCCGAGGGGGTCGGTGCGCGCACATCCGCCGCGAAGTCGCAGATCGTGAAGTCGGTCTGGTGCCCCACCGCGGAAACCACCGGCACCGCGCTTGCGCGCACCGCGCGGGCGAGGGCCTCTTCGTTGAAGGGCCAGAGGTCTTCGATCGAGCCCCCGCCGCGCGCGACGATGATGACCTCGACTCCGCCGAAGCGGTTGAGCGCCTCGATCCCGCGGATGACTTCCAGTTCCGCGCCTTCGCCCTGCACGCGTGCAGGCGCGACAAGGAGGCGCACGTGCGGGAAACGCCGCGTGATGACGTTGATGATGTCACGCACGACGGCGCCCTCGGTCGAGGTGACCACCCCGACCGTCCGGGGGAAGCGCGGCAGCGGCCGCTTGTTCGCCTCGTCGAAGAGCCCCTCCGCGGCCAACTTCTTCTTGGTGGCCTCAAATTTGAGGAAAAGGGCGCCGCGCTTGTCCGTCGGCTGCACTTCGGTGACGCGCAGCTGGTACTGGCCGCGCTGCTTGTAGACCGTCACATCGCCGCGCGCGATGACCTCCGCGCCCTCCTTGAGTTGCGCGCCCACTTCGCGCGTGGGGCCGTAGTTCCAGCACACGCCCGCGATCTGCGAGTCTGCGTCCTTCAGGGTAAAGTACCACGCGCGCGGGTACTCCTTCAGCCCGGAGATCTCGCCCTTCACGAACACGCCGCGCAGCCGGTCGTCGCGGCGCAGGTCGTCCTCGATGAGGTCGGTGAGTTCCGAGACCGTGAAGAACGGGGGGAGGTCGGCGGCGAAGCGGCGCCGCGGGATTTCGCCCTCGCCCTCGGGCTCCTCCGGCGCTTCGCCCGGGGGCTTCTCCCCGTAATGGTCGAGCCGCATGCCCTTCCCCACGCTCTCCCTCCAGAGGCGCGCTGCACGCGCGCTTTTGCATCCTTTCCGATCTGGATGTCTCTATTTAAAGTCGGACTGGGGGGGAGCAAAGACGCGCTTTGCCCGCCAGAGTTTATCTCACGCGCCCCGATCGAGCGGCCGGGGCCGCGACCGTGGATCTCCTTTGCCCGCGGTGCGGCCTGCGCCTGCCCTTCACCGGCGCGTTCGAATTCGTGATGTGCCCCAACTGCAAGGGCGCGGTCTATGTGGCGCAAGCCGCGCGCGCGCCGTCCGCACCGCCTTCCGGGTTCACCCTCCCCCAGTCGCTGCCGCCCGCGGAGGCGCTCTCCCTCTTCCAAATCCCCGACGAGCTGCCGCCGCCGCTGATCCGCCGCGTCGCGCGCCACGCCACGACCCTCGGGGTCGCCGTTTGCCTCTTCATCCTCCTTGCAAACCTCGTGGTGCTGGTCGTCGGCATCCCCGCCGCCCTCGCCTATGCGCTGAGCGGGGCCGAGCCATTCGTGCCGATTTACGTCGTGTTCCCGTTCCCCATCCTCCTCGGGCGGCTCGGCGGGGAGGCGGCCGCCGCATGGCACATGGGCCTTGCTAGCGCGATCATCGCAAGCGCCGCGCACTTCCTGCGCGGGCACCTGCCCGGCGCGTGGGCGGCGTTCATGCGGGTGTTCGAAGGCCGCGGGTCGCCGCCGCTATCCGAACCCAACGGGCTCTTCGCACTGGTCCGGCTCTTCTCGGTCTCGATCCTAGCGTCGATTGCGGTGGCGGCCATTGCGGGCCTCTTCAACCAGACGCCCGCGGTGCCCGTGGGCCTCGACACGGAGCCCTTCGGTGCGCTGCTCGTCACGCTTGCTCACGCGTCGGTGTACGAAGAGTTGCTGACGCGGGTGCTCCTCCTCGGCGTCCCCCTGCTCGCGCTCCATTACCTCGGCCGCGGCCGCCTCGAAGGCCCCCCGCACCGCTACCTGCTCGGCGGAGGATTCACAATCGGGGGCCCCGCGCTCGCCCTCCTCGTTTTCCAAGCCGCCGTGTTTGGCGCGGCGCATGTGCCGGGCTGGGACCTGTGGAAGTTCCCCAGCACCTTCGTCACCGGCTTGGCGCTCGGCTACCTGTTCCTGCGTTACGGGCTCTCGGCCTGCATCGTGTTCCACTTCCTCACCGACTACGCGACGGCGACCGTCCTGTTCACGGAGCACACGAACTTCCCCCTCCTCATCCTCGTAGGGCTCGTCGTCGTCGTCCCCGCGGTGGGGGTCGTGAACGGGATTCGGTACCTGTTCGTCCTCAACGAGTGGCGGCGCCTCGGACGGATTCCGGAGTACGTGGGCGGGCCCGCGCCCCGCGCGCCCCCGGCGCCTGCTGCTCCACTGCCCGTGGGCCTGGTGCCACCTCCCATGCAGCATGTATCGGTCTATTTGCCTCCGACCAGGCCGCCGGACCCCCCGCCTCCGCCGCCCGCGGGTCCGGGTTGAGGGCGATCACTTCAGCTCGCCTTGCTCGTCGTCCCTGAACGAACTCACGCGCATCGCTGCGCCCTTGGGCACGCGCACTTTCCGGCCGGGGGCGCCGCGAGGCGCCGGGCGATCCCCTGCCTCCGCCGCTTCCACCTTGGGCTTCACCGCGGGCGCGCGGGCGGCCGGCGCCTTTCCGACAACCGCGGACACGCCGCTGTACAGGAACGCGCCGCCGGCCATCCCCAAGAATGGGCCAACGAAGATGTCGCCCAGGGCGGACCCGATTAGGCCTGCGGCCACGACCGCTCCGCCAAGCAAGAGCTGGAGCGTGTTGAGGAGCCCCGTGCGCGTGAGCCCCTTACGCGCGGCGAGCACCGCGACCGGCAGAATGGCCACGGCCCCCGCCGTCACCGGGATGAAAGTCCAGTTAGCGGGCGCGCCGTTTCCGGGCTGGCCGGCCCCGCCGAGCGCTGCGCCGATGCCAAGGCTCACGAACGCAACCCCCGCCACGAACAGCGCGAGCCGGAACGTCGGCGTCCCGATGCGGCCGCCGCTGTACCGCTGAAGGAGCCCCGAGAAAGCGCCGAGCAGCCCGAGCGCGGCCCCGGCCCCGCCTGATGCGGCCGCCAGGTCGGCGCCTGAATTCCAATCGGACGCGCCCGCGGCCAAGAACCCCACGAACCCGCCAGCGCACAGCAGGAACGCGGCCATCCATTCAGCGACCGCGCCACCGAGCGCCGCGCGCCGCCGGAAAACGCCCCCGGCAAGGCCGGCGAAGGTCAGTGCGGCCGCGGCCGGGTAGATCGCAAACCAGGGGTCGAGCGCCACGGGAGCGCGGTCTCCTTGCCCGGCTCATAAAAGCTTGCGGCCGGAAACCGTGGAAGGGGGCGGCCCCCGGAAACCCTCTTATCGACGGGCCTTCCATCGCGAGCGGAGGCGGTGAGGGGAGGTGCCTCGGCAAGAGCCCGCGCTCGTGGTGGACTGGCAGCGCCCCGCGCGCCGGCGCCCGCAAGCGTCCCTCGAGACGTATTCGCCCGACCTCGTGCTTGCCGCCGCTCGCCGCGTGCGCGCCGAATCGCGCAGGCGAGCCCGCGCACCCTCGGGCCGCCAACTCGCGCTCGACTCCGACGAGCCGGCCTTCGACCGGCAGGTCGTGGAGCTCGACCTCAAGGCCGCCTCGCGCCTCAAGTCCATCTACATCAGCCCGGCAGGGCCCGCGCGGCCCGCGCACCGCCCCGACGATGAGATCCGTGACGCGCTCGTGGCCGCGTGCGAGAGCGGCGCTTCGCACGACGAAGCCGTGTTTGTGGCAGCCCGCGTGTGCGCGATTCCGCTTAGCGCACTCCCGCTCGTCGAGGGGCTTCTCGACGACCTCGTCCTCGAAGGGTCGGTCGCCGCATACGGCGAGGCGCTGTTTTCGCGCCGCAAGAGCGGGCGCAAGGTCGTTGCCGTGGACGTCGGCGAGGACGACCTCATCGAACTTTTGTCGAAGGGCCACCGCGTGCTCGAATTGAAGTGAACTAGCACAAAGTGAAGTAGCACAAGGTGCGGCCGTGTCACCGCGACGCAGGCCTTCTCGCAACGTCTTTAGGATGACGCCCCGACCGCCGGACGGGCGTCCAAGTGGCAGGCCGCGGCGCACGGGGTGCGCCTTCGGGTTCCGCGAAGGCGCGCGCGGCCTTCCGCCGTCGGCGCGGGCGGCGGATGGCGGCCAAGCGCGGCCCGCCCTCTCGTCGGCAGACCCGCCGTTCCAAATCGGACGCGCCGCGCGACCCGGCGAAGTTCGCTTCGCCTGCCGCGCGCCACAAGTCCTACCTCGTCCTTACGGTGAGCATCGCCGCCTTCTTCGTCCCGCTCGCACTTTTCTCGGGCGCCGACCTCTCAGGATGGATTTACCCGCCCCCGGCTCCCGCTCCCCTCATCGTCAACCCGGGCGATTCCGTGGAAATCCTCCTTGAAGGCCACCTCGACGGTGGGATCCCGTTCATGGTCAACACCACGGTCAACGACACGATCGGCGCCGGGGCGCTCGTCCCCGGCCTCGAGGCGGGGCTCCTCGGCCTCGGGGTCGGCGACCCCTTCACCATTGTCGTGCAGCCCGAGGACGGGTACGGCGCTTGGAACGCTTCGCGTGTAATCTCCATCCCGCGCACGGAGGCCCACAACCGAAACTACTCGTCCCCCACGGCTTCGTTTCAGCGAACCTACGGCGCGCCATTCGTCGGAAAAGTGGCCCCGACGCAGCCGTGGCCCTCGACCGTCACCGGCGCGACCTCGAATTCGATCTTGCTGCGCTATGACCCCGTCCTCAACGAAACGGACTACCTCTACCAGCACTGGAGTTCCCAAGTTACAGCCCTCAACAACACAACGATCACGACGACGAACAACCTGTTCGTGGGGTTTTCGTTCGGCATCGTCTCTCGTTCGTCCGGGACCGTGACCGACGTGCGCGTGACCAACGAGAATGACACGGCGTTTACCCTCGACCTCAACCCCGCCCTTGCCGGCAAGGCCCTGCACTACGACGGCACTGTTCTTGCCATTGTGCCCGGCCGCGGGTCCGTCCGCACCCGTGCAAGCGGCGCGGTCGCCCTCGGCCTCGACAACTGCGAACGCTGCCACGCGGACGCCGGCTTCCAAGCGGTCGAGGGCTCCGCGTCGGCCTCCCGCGCCAACGGCACGATCGTCGTCGACCTGACCTTGGACAACCCCTGGCTCCAGGAGGACGTTGCGGTCCTTGCGACGGCCACCGCGCAGAACGGTTCCTCGCCCGTCGGGTCCGTTTCGAACGGCGAGCCCAACCTGGGGGCCTCGGCCTCGCAAAGCGAAAGCCTCTCGGTGCCGGACAGCCCGGAGGCGGTTACGGTAAATGTGGTGGTCAATGTCACGGCCCACCATGTCCACGCATCGGGCGGCAAGCCGACGGACCTCCCCTACCAGCTTACGATCCGCGCGCCCGTTGGGGCCGCGACCCGCGCGGCCCGCGCGCTAAGCGCGCCGGCCCCGCCACCGTCGGTGGGCCTCTGGGTCATCGTCGGGAGCGCCACGGGGTTTGCGGCGCTCGGCGTCGCGTCGCTGTCGGCCGTCCAAGGCTACCGCCGCCACCTGCATCGGGCGCCGCGATTCAAGTGGCCGCCGTGGCTGACGCTCCACTTCTCGCTGTCGCTTTTTGCCACCGCCCTAACCCTGATTCACGCTATTGCATTGATGTCCACCACCTATCGTGGCATTTGGACGTGGGACATCGACATCGGGGTTCTCTCGCTCCTGACGCTCGGCGCTA
>JBGPJF010000013.1:0-59918 GCA_041485285.1 Thermoplasmata archaeon
CCGCACTTCATCGCCTACGGGCGGCGGCGGGGCCTCCTTGTCGAGCCGGTCGATGTGTCGCGGTTGCATCGGTTTCCCGCGGAGTTCGACGTCATTGTGGCCATCGACATCGAACACCACATCCACCCCCACCGCCTCCCCGAGGACGAGCGCGTGGTGCGCCACGAGCCGCATCAAGGCCGGCCCAAATGGGCGCCGCCATCCCTGCACCGGTGGTTCGACCGGGTGCTCGGCGACAACGACGGCATCAACCAATTCGACCAACGGATGGCGTGGGAGCCTCCCGCCGACGTCGAAGAGCGGCCGTCCAGCCGCCGGGCGCTACGCGAGCCATCTGGCCCGGCCGCGTGCCCCGCCACGCTTAAATAGAGTCACCCGACTGCCCAACTCGAGCCACATGGGGAACATCCGACCGACCTACATCAAGCGGGTCGCCATCGAACTCGTCGAGAAGTACCCCGACATTTTCACCGACGATTTCGAGAAAAACAAGGTCCTCGTCCACAAGCTCTGCGATGTCCGCTACAAGGGGATGGCGAACCGGATCGCGGGCTACACGGTGACCTACAGGCGCGTCTCGCGCGAGCGGCTCCAAATGGAATCGCAGTAGCGGGGCTTATCCGCCCACCCCCCCGGCAGGGTTTTACCCCCTCCGGCAAGTGAAAGTGCAATGGCTGAGCGCTCGCCCCAGGACTTCCCGTTCGTCGACCTTGGCAAGATCGAGCCGCGGCTGTACCAGGCGAACCTTTACCGTTCGGCGCTGAAGGGGAGCACGCTCTGCGTCCTGCCAACGGGGCTTGGCAAAACGGTCGTGGCGCTGATGCTCGCGGGCCGCGCGCTCGCCGACGCGCGGGAGGCGAAGGGCCGCCGCGGCGCGACCGTCGTGATGATGGCCCCCACCAAGCCGCTCGTGGAGCAGCACGCCTCGTTCTTCCGTGACAACCTCCTTGGGGGGCGGGCCCCGCGGGAAGACGGAGAAAGCGCGAAGGACGCGGAGGTCATCGTCGCGGACATGACGGGCGAAGTCCCGCCTTCGGAGCGGGAGGCCCTGTGGCTCACCTCCGAGGTCGTGCTCGCCACCCCGCAGGTGATCCGCAACGACCTGGCGGCCGGGCGCATTTCGCTTAGCGCCGTCCGCCTGCTCGTCCTCGACGAGGCGCACCGCGCGACGGGCGACTACGCGTATGTGGGATTGGCGAAGCGCTACCGCGAGGAGGCCGGCCCGAAGGGACGTATCCTTGGACTCACGGCCTCGCCGGGCGCCAACGCGCGGGACATCCTCGCGATCTGCGAGTCGCTCGGCATCCAGCAGATCGATGTGCGGACCGAGGAGGACCCGGATGTCGCGCCCTATGTGCACGACATCGGGGTCAACTGGATCGAGGTCGAACTGCCCGGCGACTTCAAGGTGATCGCTTCCAAGCTCCGTCGCGTGATCGACCGAGAGGCCCGCAAGCTGCAGGAAGCGGGGCTGATGCGGCGCGGCAGCTTCGTGTCGGCCGGCGACCTCATCCGCGCGCGCGAGGCGATCCAAGCCAACCTCGCGCGGCTGCCTCCCGCGCAGAAGGGCCTGTGGTGGGGGCTGGCCTCCGCGCAGGCGAAGGCGATGAAGGTCCACCACGCACTGGAGCTCATCGAGACCCAGGGCGCCGATGTGTTTGTCGCGTACATGGATCGCCTTTCCGATGAGGCGCGCCAAAAGGGGGGCTCGGCCGCCTCGCGGTCGCTGTCGAGGGACCCCGACTTCCTGGAGGCCTACGGCCTTGCGAAGGCCACGCGCGCCTCGCACCCGAAGGTGGAGGTCGCCGCAAAGCTCGTGAAGCGCTCGCTCGACGCCCACCCCGACGGGAGGATCATCGTGTTTGCGCACTACCGGGAGACGGGCGAGGTGTTGCTGAGGCGCCTCTCGGCGGTCGAGGGTGCAAAGCCCGTCCGGTTCACGGGCCAAGCCACGCGCGGCGATGATGTGGGGCTCACCCAAGAGGAGCAGGTCGGCCTCATCGCGGCCTTCGAGCGCGGGGAGTACAATGTCCTCATCGCCACGAGCGTGGCGGAGGAGGGGCTCGACATCCCGCAGGTCGACCACGTCATTTTCTTCGAGTCGGTGTCGAGCGAGATTCGGACGATCCAGCGCCGCGGCCGGACGGGCAGGCGGCGCCCCGGGAGCGTCGAGGTGCTTGTGGCGAAAAAGACGCGCGACGAGGCGTACCGACGCGCGTCGAACGCGCGGGAGGTTTCGATGCGCGAGGAGCTCAAGAAGCTGCGCGTGAACCTCCGCCTGCCGATCGAGGTGCTCGACGCGCCGGCCGAGAGCGAGGTGAAAAGCCGGCTCGAGGACTTCGGGGGCAGGCCGGCGGCACCGCCCCCCGCCGCGGCCCCCGGAGCGGACGGTGCGCCACCGGAGCAAACAGCGGCCGAGACGCCGGCCGGGGGCCCCACGGTGGAGATCCTCGTGGACGACCGCGAGATGAAGAGCGCCGTGCCCGACCACCTCCGGCGGCTGGGCGCCACGGTGACCCCGAAACGGCTCGAGATCGGGGATTACACGGTCCCGCCGCGGCTCGGCGTCGAGCGCAAGACGCTGAAGGACTTCGCCGCCTCGATCGCCGACGGTCGGCTCTTCGAGCAGGCCGAGAACCTCTCGCGCGCGTTCGAGCGGCCCGTGCTCATCGTGGAAGGCGACGAGTCGGCAGGCTTCGAGGGCCTGACCCCGGCCGCGTTCCACGGCGCGCTTGCGGCCCTCATGGTGGACTTCGATGTCCAGGTGCTGCGCACGCGCGACGCCGGCGCGACGGCCGCGTCGATTGCCGCGCTCGCGCGCCGCTCGGCGAAAGGCCCCGCGCCCGCGCGCGCCGACCCCCCGCGGCCCGGCAAGTCGGGGCTCACGCTGGCGGAGCGCCAGCGCTTCGTCCTTGAGGGGATGCCGGGCATCTCGGAGGCGATGGCGCGGCGCCTGCTCGCCCACTTTGGTTCCATCCGCGCGCTTTCGCACGCTTCGCTCGAAGAAGTTGCCGCGGTCCCGGGCGTGGGCCGCCGGACCGCCGAGCAAGTGTTCGATGTCCTGCGCTCGGCGTACCCCGCCGACGAGGGCGGTTAGGTTTATCCCGCCTAAGCGGATGCCGCGGCGAGGCTTGTTTTGGCGCTCCCTTGGCGGCCGATCCAGATCGCGTCGGGCACCCTGCTTGCAGCCGCTTTTCTCACGATGATGCTCGGGGCATTTGTCAAAGCGATCGGCGCGGGGATGTCGTGCCCTGAATGGCCCACCTGCCAGAACGGAGCCGCGCTCCCGCCGCTTTCAAGCGCCGGCGTGACGGCCGAGATCTTCCACCGGATCGCGGCGACGACCGTGGTGGTTGCCGGCCTTGCCCTCCTCTACCTCGAGTTCGCGCAGTACCGCGCCGAGCGCAAGCTGCGCAACCTCACCTACATCGCCGCCATCCTCGTGGGAATCCAGATTGCCCTCGGCGCGCTCACGATCACGAGCAACCTGCAGCCCTTCATCGTGACGGCGCACCTCACCGTCGCCACCCTGATCTTCGGTTTCAGCCTCGTCATTGCGCAGCGCGCGTGGAAGTTGCCGCCTGCCGCCGCGGCGTCCGCGCCACAAACAGGGGCCGCCCCCGACAGCGCAAAGAGCGGATAGGTGGGCGCCGTGGACAGGCCTGAACCGCCCGCGCCCGCGCGCCCTCCCTCCATCCTGCGCGACTACGCCATCCTCGTGAAGCCGGGCATCATGCTCGCGCTGTTGATCTCCTGCATGACGGCGATGTTCGTCGCCGCCGGCGGCGTGCCGCGCCTGCCGCTCGTGGGCGCCACGCTCCTCGGCGGCGCGCTCGCCTCCGGCTCGGCGGCCGCGCTCAACAATTTCCTCGAGCGCGAGACGGACGCGAAGATGCGAAGGACGCGCAAGCGCGCACTGCCTTCGCACCGCATGGAGCCCGCGCACGCCGCGGTATTCGCGTCAATCCTCGCGGGGGCTTCGTGCATCATCCTCACCGCCTACGCGAACGTGCTTGCAGCGGCCCTTGCGCTGTCGGGGATCGCGTTCTACGCCTTCGTGTACACGCTTTGGCTGAAGCCCCTCACGCCGCAGAATATCGTCATCGGCGGCGCGGCGGGCTGCTTCCCGGCCCTCGTGGGCTGGTCGGCCGTGACCGGCTCGATCGGGCCCGGCGCGCTTGCCATCGCGCTCATCGTGTTCCTGTGGACACCCCCCCACTTCTGGAGCCTCGCGCTCCTCTACCGCGAAGACTACGCGGAGGCCAACTTCCCGATGCTCCCGGTCACCCACGGCGAGGAGGCCACGCGCCGCCAGATCCTGATCTACGCGGGCGCGCTCGTCGCCCTCACGGCGGCCCTCTACCCGCTCGGCGTCCTCGGCATCGTGTACCTCGCGCTCTCGCTCGGCCTCGGTGCCGTCTTCTTCGCGCAGGCCGCGGTGCTCTTCAAGACGCGCGCCAAGCCGGCCGCGCGGCGGCTCTTCCAGTACTCGAACCTGTACCTCGCGCTGCTTGGCGCCGCGATGGTCGCCGACGTGCTCCTGCGCACGGCCGCCTGATGGGTCAGAATTTCAGCGTCTTCTGGAAGATTTCCTTGAACAGGTAGATCACGATCCCTGCGGTCAGCACCACGATGGGCAGTTCCACCAGCAGCCCTTGCCACCACGGCAGCCCTAGGTTGCGGGTCAGGTTTACGAAGATCACGATCACGTTCGAGATCCCGACGATCATGGAGAAGCTGAACAAAATCGCCGAGAACCGCTTCGCCTCGCGGGACGCCTTGACGGCGCGCGCGCGGTCGACCTTGCGCTTGGCCACCGTCAGGAATAGGTTCACCCGTTGCTCGTGGCCCTCGATCGACATGACCTCGTGGAGCTTGCGGATGATGAGCACGGTCCGGGGGTCGGCATTCAGCATCTCGTCCCGGACGTCGTTGATCACGAAGCTGGTCGTGTCCGCCAGCCGCTCCATCGCGCCGTCGTAGGCCGACAGCTCCTTTTCCGTAAAGGTCGGCGGCGCTTCGAAGAGCTGCTTCTCGAGGGCGTCGGCGATCGACATGTAGGTGGCGACCCCCACCATCGTCTGGGCCACGAGGTACACGCACCGCGTGACATCGTCGATTTCGCCGGCGAGCAGCACGCCCACCGGCGAAATCCACCAGGCGTTCTCCCCGAAGTCCAGCAGGCCCGTCTCCATCATGGACATCTCGGCGGCGCCAAGCGTCCCCGTTTCCATGAACAGCAGCTTCGCGATGAGGGGCTTGTCGTTCACGTACTGCATGAAGTCCTCGCCCGCGACGATAATGCGGAAGCGGAAGGTCTGCTTCGAGACTTCGCCGGCGTGGGTTTTCAGCACATCCTCCGCGGAGTTCTCCTCGAGCTCGGTGATTTGCTGCGTGAGCGCCTCGACGGTTTCGGCCTCAACCAAGCGCTCCTTGAAGACCACGATCCCCTCGGAAAAGTAGAACACCGTCTCGCCGCGCGCCTTGTCCTCCTTGATCGCGGCGTCCTCGAAGTGGGTCTCGAGCTTCTCTTTGAACCGCTTCCCCTCAGACATCGGAGCGCTTACGCCATCGAGAACGCGCGCCTGGATTGCCACGCCTAAGCGATGCGGTTTCCACGTAGAAAAGGCTTTTATCGGTTCGCCCTGCTGGCGCGAACGCCTTGGTAGACATTTCCCCGTGGGCGTGGGCTGGGTTCCTCGCCATCGTGGGGGGGATGCTCGCCCTCGACCTCGGCGTGTTCAACCGCCGCCCCCACGAGATGAAGCTCGGTGAGGCCGCCAAGTGGGCGGGCATGTGGGTCGCTATCGGCGTCGCCTTCTCCCTCGTCGTGTGGTGGCTGTACAGCGACCGCGTCTCCCCCGCGGAGGGGGCCAAGGCCGTCCAGCTCTACCTTACGGGGTACGTCCTGGAGGAGGCGCTCTCCGTCGACAACCTGTTCGTGTTCATCATCATTTTCAGCTATTTCGATGTGAAGGGGCCGCACCAGCACCGTGTCCTCTACTGGGGGATCTTGGGCGCGCTCGTCATGCGCGGCGCCTTCATCTTTTTGGGCACGGCGGCCATCCACGCCTACGCGCCTGCGATCTACGTGCTCGCTGCGCTCCTCGTTTTCACGGCGCTCAAGATGGCGTTTTCCGGGGAGGGGAAGCTCGACCCCTCGCAGTCGCGCGTGTACCGCCTGCTGAAGCGGCGCCTTCCCCTCACGGAAGCGCCCCACGAGGGGCACTTCTTCCACCGGCAGGACGGGAAGCGGCTGGCCACGACGCTGCTCCTGTGCCTCCTGATGATCGAGGCCACCGATGTGCTCTTCGCGCTCGACTCGGTGCCCGCCGTCCTCGGGGTCACGACCGACCCGTTCATCGTGTACACCTCGAACATTTTCGCGATCCTCGGCCTGCGGTCCCTGTTCTTCGTCGTGCACGCGGGCCTCAAGGCCCTCCACTACCTCAAGCCCGCGCTCGTCATCCTCCTGCTGTTCATCGGGGTCAAGATGTTCCTGAATGGGCCGCTTGGGACCATCGTCGAGATCGGTGTCACGCAGTCGCTTGCGGCCGTGGTGTTGATCCTCGGCACCGCGGTGGCGGCCTCGATGGTGCGCGCGCGGCGCCGCCCCGAGCAGCCCGAGATGGAAGAAGTGGGCGCCGAGATGATCGGGGGCCACCTGCGGCCGTAGCATTCCACGCCCGCGGCGGGCAACCTGCACCCGGTGATTCGTGCCGCCCCCCGCGAGGGGCGGAAACGGGGAGCGCCCCTTGCGCTAGCCGCGCAGGATAATCTCGATGTTCACGCCGTCGGGAACGTTGATCCGGATCAGCTGGCGCAGCGCGCGCTCGTCGGCGTCGAGGTAGATCAGCCGCTTGTGGACGCGCATCTCCCAGCGGTCCACGGTCTCCGACCCTTCGCCGTCGGGCGACTTGCGGATCGGCACCTTCAGGACGCGGGTAGGCAGCGGGATCGGCCCGCGGATGTCCACGCCCGTGCGCTCGCTGATCTGCTTGATCTGCGTGCACACGGCGTCGACCTTCTCCGGCTGCGTGCCGGTGAGCGAAATCCGCGCCTTTGCCGCCACGCCTCATCCCTCCGGCGTTCGACGACTTGAAGGCGAGGGTTTCAGCCCCGCCCTCAGTCCGTCGAGATGCACATGCCCGCGGCGACCGTCTGGCCCATGTCGCGGATGGCGAAGCGCCCGAGCTGCGGGAACTCCTTGGCATTCTCGAGCACCATCGGCTTGGTCGGCTGGATGCGTACGATTGCGGCGTCCCCCGTCTTCAGGAACTCCGGGTTCTCCTCCTTCGTGCCGCCCGTCTTGGGGTCAAGCTTCTTCTGGAGCGCGGTGAAGATGCAGGCGACCTGCGCCGTGTGCGCGTGGAACACTGGCGTGTAGCCCTTGGCGATCGCCGAGGGGTGGTTCAGGATCGTGATCTGCGCCGTGAACTCCTTGACGACCTTCGGGGGCTTGTCGACCGGGCCCGCCACGTCGCCGCGGCGGATGTCGCCCTTGTTGAGGCCCCGGATGTTGACTCCGACGTTGTCGCCGGGCACCGCCTGCGGGATCTGCTCGTGGTGCATCTCGATGCTCTTGACTTCGCCCGTCTTGTGGGCGGGCTCGAACATGAGCTTCATCTCAGGCTTCAGGATGCCCGTCTCGATGCGGCCGACGGGCACCAGGCCGATGCCCGTGATCGAGTAGACGTCCTGCACCGGCATGCGCAGCGGCTTGTCGGTGGCCTTCGGGGGCTCCTTGAGGCCGTTCAGCGCATCGAGCAGGCTCGGTCCCTTGAACCAGGGCAGCTTCGGCGAGGCCTTGATGATGTTGTCCGCGGCGTAGGCCGAGATGGGGATGATCGGGACCTCGTCGGTCTTGTAGCCGACGTTCTTGAGGTTCTTGATGATGTCCGCCTTGACTTCCTCGAACTTCTTCGAGTCGTAGGGCGGGGCCGTGGCGTCCATCTTGTTGACCACGACGACGAGCTGGCTGACGCCGAGGATGCGGGCGAGGAAGATGTGCTCCTTCGTCTGCGCCTGCACGCCGTCAACACACGACACGACGAGGACCGCAGCGTCCGCCTGCGAGGTCCCCGTGATCATGTTCTTGACGAAGTCCCGGTGGCCGGGCGCGTCAATGATCGTGAAGTAGTATTTCTGGGTGTCAAAGCGCTTGTGCGCCACATCGATGGTGACCCCGCGCTCGCGCTCCTCCTTGAGCGCGTCCATGACCCAGGCGAATTCGAAGGTGGCCTTCCCCTTGGCGGTGGCCTCCGTCTTGAACTTGTCAATGATGTGCTGCTGGATGTGGCCGGTCTCGAGCAGGAGGCGGCCGACGGTCGTGGACTTTCCGTGGTCAACGTGTCCGATGAACACGATGTTCAAGTGGGGCTTTTCCTGAGCCATTGCTTTCCCTTCTCCTTGTTTAGGCTCCGGTGAGCCTGTTCAGAGTGAGTCGGCAAAAGCCTTCCACTATATATGCGTTTAGTGGGCGCTGGAGCCACAGCGAAGTCGCGCGCCAGTCGCGCGACTGAATGCGCGTTCTGGCGGCAGTTCAGCCGGCGTAATAGTCGGCCGTCGGCGGTTCGGGCTTCAGCCCCTTGCGCTCGCGGATCTTTTTGACGACCGTCATCTGGAGGTCGCGCGGCACGGGCTTGAAGCCCGCGTTCTCCGTGGACCACAGCGCGCGCCCCTGGGTCGCGCTGCGGATGGCCGACGCGAACCCGAACATTTCCGCAACGGGGCAGGTCGATTCGATGGTCGTGATCTCGCCTTCGCTCTTCATGTCGACGATCTCGCCGCGCCGCTGCTGGATCTCGCGGGCGGCCGAGCCCATGACGTCGTTGGGGACGTTGATGAAGACCTTCTGGTAGGGCTCCATCAGCACGGTGCCCGCCGTGACCATCGCACCATAGATGGCCGACCGCATCGCGGGGATGACCTGGCCAGGGCCGCGGTGGATCGAGTCTTCGTGGAGCTTGGCGTCGACGAGCTTGACCTTGAGGGCCATCGTCTTCTCGTTGCAAAGTGGCCCGCGGTTGCACGCCTCGATGAACGCGTCTTTGCAAAGTTCCATGGTCTCATGGAGGTTCTGGATGCCTTTGGTCATGTCGACCATGATGTTCGTGTCCTTGATGAACACGATCCCCTTGGCGGCGTCCTTGTCCCAGCCGTAATCCTGGAACTTGACGGCGAGCGCCTTCTTGTCCTTGATGCGCTCGCCCACGGGCAGGTCACCCGACTTGATCGCGTCGACGATGTTCTGCTCGAGCGGCTCGACCTCGACGTAGAACTTGTTGTGCTTGTTGGGGGCCTTGCCCTCGAAGTAGGTCGGCGACGGACGTGGGACCGACTCGCGGTACACGACGATCGGCTCCGAGGTCTTGATCTCGACCTTCTGCTCGTTGACGATGCGGTACTGGGTGATTTCGAGGTGCAGCTCGCCCATGCCGGAGATCAGGTGCTCGCCCGTCTCGTTGTTGATGTCCACGACGATGGAGGGGTCGGCCTTGGAGATGCTGCGCAGGACTTCGATGAGCCGCGGCAGGTCGCGCGTGTGCTTCGCCTCGATGGCGACGGTGACGACCGGCTCACTGTAGTGGACGATGGGCTCGAAGGGCTCCATTTCGGCGTCGGAGGAAACGGTAGATCCCGAGATTGCGTCGCGCAGGCCCGAGACGGCGGCCATGTTTCCCGCGAGCACCCTGTCGACCGGCATGCGGTCGGCTCCGACGGCGACCGCGACAAGCGCTACGCTGTAGCTGCGCCCGCCCATCCCGGAGATGTAGACGGTCTTGCCGCGCTCGATGGTGCCCGAGTACAGGCGGCCGATGGCGACTTCGCCCGCGTGCGGGTCCATAATAATTTTGTTGATCATCAGCGCGATGGGCCCGTTCGGGTCGGCCGTCAGCATGGCCCTCGCGATCGGGGACTCCTGGTCGCCGTGCCAGATCTTGGGGATGCGGTACTTCTGCGCGGTCGGCGGGTCGGGGTGGTGGGTCACCGACATGTCGAGGAGCACCTGGTGGATGGGGCTCTTCTTGGCGAGGTCCTTCTGCGTCCCGCCCGTGCAGTGGTTGTAGATGTCCTTGAACGAGATTCCCTTGCGCTTCATCCACGGCACGCTGGTCGCCCACTTGTGGAACGCGGAGCCGAAGCCGACACTGCCCTTCTCGACATTCACTTGCCACTCGGTGCTGAACCCGGGGGGGGCGTACTTCTTGATGCGCTCGTTGACCTCGGAGATGATCCTGACGAAGCGCTTCTGCATGTCTTCGGGCGTGACCTTGAGTTCGTTGATGAGGCGGTCAACCTTGTTGATGAAGAGCACCGGGCGCACCGCTTCTTTCATCGCTTGGCGGATGACCGTCTCGGTCTGGGGCATGACGCCCTCGACCGCGCACACGACGAAGATAACCCCGTCCAGCGCGCGCATGGCGCGGGTGACGTCCCCGCTGAAATCGACGTGGCCCGGCGTGTCGATGAGGTTGATGAGGTAGTTCGTCCCCTCGTAGTTGTGCACCATCGACGCGTTGACGGCGTTGATCGTGATGCCGCGGGCCTGCTCCTGCTCGTCGTAGTCGAGGGCAAGCTGGGAACCTGCAAGTTCCTCGGAGATGAGGCCGGCGCCTGCAAGCAGCGAGTCGGAGAGCGTGGTCTTCCCGTGGTCGATGTGCGCGGCGGTGCCGATGTTGCGCACGTGCTTGAGGTCGGACATGAGCGCTTCGACGCGCGCGATGTTCTCTTCCTTTCGCCCCATAGGTAGGCCTCCACTAGATCAGCCGGGAATTTGACGACCAGATTCAACCGTTACCTGGCGCTTGCCGCCACGCGCTCGACTTCCTCGCGCTTGGCCATCGCGGCGGACTCGACCTTGCCCTGCGAGGCGTTGAGGATCTCGTCGGCGAGGCACTGGGCGAGCCGCTTCTTGTTCTTGTGCGACGATTCGATGACGCCGCGGCACGTGTTGCGCAGCGCGACGTCAAGGCGGCGCGACGACGAAACGTCGACGGCCTTGGGCACCGAGATGCCGCCGAAGCGCAGGCGCGTGATCTCTTCGCGGGGGGACACGTTCTGCAGCGCGTCGACATAGACCTGGATGGGGTTCAGCTTCGTGCGCTCGTTGATGATGCGGAACGCTTCGCGCACCGTGTTGTAGGCGTGGGCCTTTTCGCCCGTGGAGTGCTCGGAGCGCATCATGCCGTTGATGAGGCGCTCGACGATGTTGAGCCGCTGCTTGGCAAACGATTTGTTCGCGTGGCGCCCGCTTGTGTGGGGCACGGCGATGGGCTTGACGTTGATGTAGCGGATGAGGCCCGGGTCCTTGACGACGATGCCCTCAAAGTCGTACTTGCCAAAGAGCAGGACGGCGCCCTTGCGGGGCACGTGGGGCGCAGGGGGGGCGGCGGGCGCTGCAGGCGGCGCAGGGGCCGAAGGCGCGCCGGGGGCCGGTTCGGGCGCGGCAGGCGCGGCGGGGGCCTCGAGCGCGGGAGCGGGTTGGCCGGGCGCCTCGGGCGCAGGCGCCTGCGGCGGTGCGGGCGCGGGCTCGGGGGCGGGGGTGACCGGGGTCTGCTGATCTTCGTCCATCGTCGGCCCCTTACCTTACCTTACCTTACCGGCTTTTCCTTGCGTCCGCGCACCATCTCGTCGAGCGAGACGTTGTTGACTTGGATGACCTTGAAGCGCACGCCCGGCAGGTCGCCGTACGATCGGCCCATGCGGCCGCCGATCCCCTCGACGAGGACTTCGTCGTGCTCGTCGATGAAGTCGATCGCGCGGTTGCCGACGGCAAACGCGGTGATCTGCCGGCCGTTCTTGATGAGCTGCACCTTGACGCACTTCCTGATCGCGGAGTTCGGCTGCTTGGCCTCGACCCCGACCTTCTCGAGGACGATGCCGCGGGCTTGGGGGGCGCCCTCCAGGGGGTCGGATTTCTCCTTCAGGTGGAGCATGCGCCGCTTGTAGTAGCGGTCGGACCAGCGGAACTGCTGCCGGTTCTTCCGCAGTTTGCGGGCCGTGTGGAGCCCTGTTGGTTGGCCCATCTGGACACCTGGCTTACTACTCCGGATTTGCCGAAGTGACCTCGCAAAGGAACACCCCTATTTAAGCGCGCCGGAGTCGCGGGGCGCGCTTCCGCAAAGCCAGATTCTGAATCGAAATCTTCGTCACGCCGGAGGGTCCCGGGGCGCGGGGTGTTCGGTTTCGTCCGCGGGCAGGTGGTCAGGCTCGTCGGGGTCGGCGCCGTCCTGGTCGTCGGGGTCGGGGGGCGGGATTTCGAGCAGCGGGGAGCGCACATCAAAGTGCGGGCGCCACCGGACGGTCGCCCAAATCGCGGCGGCCGCGGCGGCGATGACCACAACGACGGCCCAGGCGGGCAGCGAGTTGTTCACGACGGCAAGGGCGTAGTGGACGGTGACGGGCCCTTGCGGCATGGCGCCGGACCGCAGGCGCTCGTCATTGTCGATGACGAGGTAATACTTGCCCGGCGGCAACGGCTCGGCAGTGAAGGCGATGTGTTCGCGCGAGGTGCCCGAGTAATCGCGGATGAAGCTCACATTCCCGACCGTCGAGGGGTGCTCGCGGGCATCCGCGTAGCGCGCGAAATTCGCCTCGTCGAACAAGTAGCAGTCGAACAGGACGCCGCCCGCGGAATCGGCTTGGAAGATGAGCGAGTCACCGTCGTGGAGGTCGATTCGGAACGCCAGGTAGGCGTAGGCCCCCAGCGTGCGTGTTTCGGAAGCCCGGGCGGGAACGTTTTCGACGAGCGCGACGACGGGGGGCGGCGCGAAGTACACCGTCACATTCACGGCGTTGTCGGCGCGCGAGGTGTCGTTGATGCGGCCCGCGGGGTCGGCGGTGACGAAGACCTTGACATCGCCGGAGAGCGCAACGGTGAAGGCCGTCGTGTCGGGGAGCGTGATGTTGGCGCCGGCGGCAAGTGCGCTGACATTGAGCGAATGGGGCCGCAGAACCACGGCCCCCTTACTGTCCGTCGCGGTGAGGTCGACCTCGAAGGCCGAGGCCGCCTGGTCCCCGATGTTGGTGACGGTCGCCACCGCGCGGGCGTCGGCGGTGGCCGTGGGCGGCCCGGTGCCGTTTGCAGCCTGCACGGACACCGCGACCTTCAGGTCGGGGGAGGCGGCCGAGGCGGCCGCGGCGAACATGGAGAGTGCGGCGAGCGTGAGGGCGAGGGCCCCGAACGCGTAGGCGGGCTTCAACGGCGCGCCGCTTTGCCTTGAGTGTTAAGTAGGTTTTGTTTGGAGCTTCTATCCCGGTGCCGGTTGATGCTCCGATACCGTCTCCCGGGTGTCCCAGGCGGTTGCTGCTAATCGGCTTTCGCTCAACCCCCCCACAACTTTATGGACTCGCTGGCCCTGGCAAACGGTATGCCATCCTCTGAACCCGCCGCTGTTCGGGCCTTGGTGTTCTCCATTGACATAGACCAGCTTCCGGCGGCTTTGAAGGCGCTCCTCCCCGAATACCGCCGCATGGTCAACCAGGCAATCCGCGCCGGTCTTGCAAGCGGCGCCACCTCGCGAACGGCCCTCACTCGCGTGGTCTACGCCGACCTTTCCGCAAGTTACAGAGGCCGTTCGTCGTATGTCGTGCAAGCAATTTCGGACGCACGCGCCATGTTGCACGCGCACCGTAAGCGCGCACGCCGCGGAAAGGAATCTCGACCGCCTTATGTTACGCGCCTCTTCCTCAAAGCCGCGCCGAAGGCGTTTCACTTCGATGCCGCCTCTGGCCAGGTGCGAGTGTCGGTTGGCAACGGTACATGGGTTGCATTCACCGTCCCGGTCTCCTCATGGCACCGCGCGCAATTGGAAGTCGCGGGCGCGAGACCCGTGCTCCTTACGATCAAGCCCGGCAGGGTTGTCATCACGACCTCCCGCGTCGCGCCCGCTCCATTCGAGCCCGAAGCCGTCCTTGCCCTCGACACGAACGAGGAATCCCTCGATGGCGTGCTGGCGTCCGGCGAGCGGGCGGAGTTGGTAAGAGTGGCGCTCGGCGACGTCCGCAGGGTCCAGGCGCGGCATTTCGTCCGCCGTAGGCGGCTCGCCTCCAAGAAGGCCCACGACCGACGCGTGAAGCGCCGGTTGCTCGCGCGCGAGGGGAAGCGCGAAAGCGACCGCGTGAAGAGCCGCCTGCACCTCATTTCGAAGGGCCTCGTCCGTGCAGCCAGTGAACGGAAGGCGGCCATCGTCCTCGAAGATTTGACGGGAATAAGGCGCTTTTTCTCTCCGCGGCTTAACCGCCGATTGACCGCGTGGCCCCATCGCGAGCTGCACCGTCAGATCTCATACAAGGCGCACGCGGCCGGCGTGCCGCTGGTGTTTGTCAACCATTACCTTACCTCTCAACGGTGCGCGGCATGTGGGTGGACGCCGAAGCGATCCAAGACCCGAACGAGCGCACGCCGAATTGGAAAGATGTTCGTCTGTGGGAACCCCGAGTGCGGTTGGAGGGCCGACCGTCAGTTCAACGCAGGCGTGAACATCCTTCGAACCGCCCTGACCGATAGGCCAGGGCTTGGAGGTATACGGTTCCACCTCGACGCCCTTTCCCGTGATGTGATGAACCCCCTCTGCGAGCCCGCCGCGCGGGCCGCAAGGGGCGAGCGGATGGAGAGGGAGTCCCAAACGTCGGCACTTGCGGTAGTTCCCACCAGGGCGTCCACCGCGACGGGACACTAGCGCCCGTCAACCGACTAGGGGACAGAACCTGTTTCGAGGGAACCCAGGGCGCACCGTGTGGCGACCAGGCGCCCCGCGGGCCCCTTCAGCTTCCTCCCGCTCAACCTATTTATCCGCGCGCGGCGAAGTCCCCCACGATGGCGGCCCCAGCCAGGCTTGTTGCCCTCGCGTTTGCCACCCTGCTCCTCGGCGTGGGCCTCAGCGGGTGCATCACGGTTTTCCCTGGCCGCTCCGCGGTGACGAGCGACCCCCGCGCCTCTTCGATGACCTTCTTGCCCGCCATCGTGTTCGAGCACGCAGAGAACCCGCAAAACCAGTGCCCCAGCAGCGGGACCGATTCGCGCACGATTTTCGTCCCGCAGCTTTCCAAGTCGGTGCTCATCGACATCCATGCCCACATCACGAGTGTCGGCGAGCCGTTTGCAAGTCAGGACTTCCGGCACATCGACTTCACCGTCGCCGACGGCGACGGGAACCAGTGGGCCGACATCCACGTCAAGAACAACGACAGTGACAAGAAGCTCACGATCGAAGGCCCGCGTCCGGGTGGCTGGACCGTGACGCTTGCGTGGAGCATCTGCGACGGGAACGCAATCGTCGTGAAGGCGGACGACAACTTCCGGATCATCATCGTCGTGACGGAGCCCGCGTGAGAGGCGGGGTCAGTCCGCAACGGCCTTCGTGGCGGAGAACTTCCCGGCCTTGACTTCGAAGTCGAAGTAGCCGAGCGAGTGGTGCACCCCGCGCATCTTGGGGATTTTCAGGCGGCGCTGGACATCGACGACGTTGATTGGCACCATGTCGAGACGGATGACGCCGTCGCACAGGATGACCTCGTCCTGGAGGTTGCTGTCCCCCACGTGCGCGGGCACGTCCTCCGCGACGGTGAACACGGTGAACCCGTGCTCCTTCAGCCACTCGAACAGGCGGAACACTTCAACGCGCGGCTCCTTGGGTTTCGACACGACGGAGAGCGCCGTGATCGAGTCGAGGACGACCATGTCGTAGCCGATCTGGTCGCGCAGCGACTTCACGTACATTTTGAAGACTTCGAGCCATGACGACCCTGTGATCTCGCCGATGGACTTTCGGATGAGCGCAAGGTCGAGCACGGCGAGGTTCTCGCCGACCTCCTCGGTCTTGAACCCGCAGCTCTTCATCTGGAAGAGGATCGAGGGCCGCGACTGCTCGAACGAAACGTAGAGCCCGCGCGCGTTTCCGGCGCGGACATTGTGGTGGAGGATCGAGTAGGCAAGGGTCGACTTCATGGAGCCTGACGGCCCCTGCACGAGGATGACATGCCCTTGCGGGATGCCCCCCTCGATGGCCTCGTCCAGGCCCTCCACAAAGGTGGGAAAACGCGTCAGTTCGAACCCCGCTCGAAGCCCGCTCAAAATGAGTTATACCTTTCGCTCGCGCGCCGCGCGCTTGCTCGGGGCCTTGAAGGGGGCTAAGCGCCGGGGCGCTCCCCCGCCGAAGACGCCCGGCGCACGCGCGCGGCTTCAAGGGCAAGTTCGACGGCTTCTTTCGCCGTGCGCGCGTGCACGAGGGTGCCGCGCTTGAGGCGGCCGAGGCGGTCGACCTCCCACGATTCGAGGGACACGACGGTGAGCCCCATGTTGAGGGCCGCGGCCATCTCGTTCAGGGTCCCTTCAGCCCCGCCGATGGCGATGAGCGCCTCGCTGTTGTGGACGATGAGGTAGTTGCGGGCGTAGCCGAGCCCAGTGGCAATGGGGATCGTCACATGGGCGTTGGCGCGCCGCGTGTGGTCGTCGGGCAGGAGCCCGATCGAACGGCCTCCGGCCTCTTCGGCGCCCTTGCACACGGCTTCCATCGCGCCGCCCATCCCGCCGCAGAAGATCAGGGCGCCGGCCTTCGCCAGCAATCGCCCGACTTCCTCCGCCTTGCCGTAGAGTGCGGGAGGGACATCGTTGCCCCCGATCACGCCGATGCGGGGCCCGGACGGACGCGCCACGACGTGGCAAACGGAGGGCGCGGTATCTAACCCTCTCCTTGAGTCGCAAACGTTTATGCGCGCGCCCCCGCTCGCCTCGCCCCAAGGGCGCGTAGATCAGGGGCAGATCGCCTGTTTTGCAAACAGGAGGCCGTGGGTTCAATTCCCACCGCGTCCACCTCCTTTCGCTTTCCGTTCTGGTCAAAATCTTCCACGAAACGCTCAAGTGCCGCGGCATTTCCTAGCGTCCTTGTGCAGCGGCTGAATTGGCCGGCCGTCCGGCCCGGCGCGATGTATGTGCGGCCGAGCCGGCGCATCCTGGGGGCCGAGTTCGGGCGCGAGGAGCTGCGCCACATTGCCTTTGCCGCCGGCGCCCTCACCGTGGTTTTCGCCGCCGCCTTCGCGCGGACCTCGACCGCGCTTTCCCCCGACGCTTTCCCCGCGGCGTTCGCGTATTTCCTGCCGCTTGCGGGGGCGGCCGCCGCGCCCGCGTTCTTCCTCGCTCTGGTCATCCAGAAGCGCGTCGCCGCCCGCGAGGGGTGCACCACCGAGTTCCGTCTCCTGCCGCAGATGCTGCTTATCTCGGTGCTGTTCGCGTTCCTGCTCGGCTTTGCCTTCGCCGCCCCCGGCGCGACCGCGCGGTTCGGCAACGTCACGCGCACGGGGGCCGGCAAGATGTCGGCGGCCGTGCCCCTGTCGTACGCGGCCCTCGGGGGCGCCGCGATCATCGCCGTCGTGGGCCTCGGCGGCGTGCTGCCCGTGCTTGCCGGGGCATTTTTGCTCGCGCTCGCGCGCATCAGCGCCCTGCTTGCGGTCTTCGCGATGATCCCCGTGCCCGGGTTTGCCGGGGCCGACATCTGGCGCTGGTCGAAGCCGTTCTTCGCCGTGACGCTCGCGGTGGCGGCCGGCCTCTACTTTGCCTCGTCGTTGCGGTAAGCCGGCCCGTCACGGGGAGTCGGCCTCGGCCTCGTCGCTCTTCGAAAGCAGCGAAGGCCGCTCCCCCACCGCCGCGGCCGGTGAGGACTTGGCGACGGCCTCGATCGGCGCGCCCACGCCGCCGCCCGCACGCGAGTGGACGAGGCGCCGGCCGAGCTCGGCAAGCAGCCCCGTGATCGAGGCCTGCGCGTTCGACGCGGCGGAGAACTGCGCGACGCGTTCGTCGCCGAACACCGCCGTCCAGATGACCATCGGCGAGTGCTTGACCTTCGTTTCCCCGAAGAACCAGGCCTCCGCGCGGTAGGGCCGCTCGTTCACGATTTCCTTGACCAGGCGCACGTCCTGCGCGAGCACCGCCTGCTTGCACGCCTCGAACACCTGCGACGCGGAGGTCCGCGCCGGGAAGCGGAAGTACTTCGAGTCGCGGAACGAGAGTTCCTCCTTGAGCAGGCGCTTCAGCATCGCGGTGTTCGCCGACTGGGCCGTCGAGAACGCGGGGCACACGACCTCGGCCGGGCGCGTGCGCATCGAGGTCGAGTGGAACCCGCCGCTTGAGTCATCCCAGGTCACGGTCGCGTTGAAGAACGACTTCGTGCAGATCTGGGGGTCGAAGTAGAACGCCACCGTCTTGCGCTCGCCGGGCCGCAGGTTGCCGAGGTGGACCTTGTCGCGCTTCTGCTCGAGGGCCGGCTCGATCCGCTCGATGCGCATGACCTTGTCGTCGTACTCGACCGACAGCTTCGCGTCGGCGGCAAGCTGGCCTGAGTTGTTGTCGACGGCGACCTTCAACCGGACGAGCCCTTCGACAAGCTCGACGACCGACCCGGCGCGCAGCCCCGAATCGCGAAGGTACTTTCCGACGGCTTCCCGTGAGGAGCCGCCGCTCAGCGCAAGGAGCCCGCGCAACGCGTCTGCGACCGCGGCGTCGTTCGAGAGTCCCTCGAGGTTGACCGCGTTGGTTTCGGCGACGCGGCCCTGGACTTCTTTGGCGGCTTCCTTCATCGGGTCTTCGAGCCAAGCGGACGGGTCGCCGGCAAAGAGCCCGACGGCCGCAACCGTCGCGTCGCCGTCCCGCAGGAGCGCGACGTCGTGTTCCTGGAGGCGCACCACCCGCAGGACGCCGTCGGCAAGGGAGGCCTCACGAGCCTTCGAGGGAAGCAGCACCCAGGTGTCCTCGAGGTCGACCCCGTCGACCTCGACGTGGGCAATGAGCGACTCCAGGCTCTCGTAGAGCGCGGCCCCCTCAAGATAGAACGGGAAGCCGGCGCCCGCGGCAGGCGCCGTCGCCTGAACGGTGCCCGTGCTTGGCCCGCCGCCTTTCGGGGCCGCGGCGGCTTCCTCCGCGAGCGCTGCGGCCCGCTGGCGCGTGGCGATAGCAAACGCGGCTCCAACGCCGCCCACCAGGATGAGGACGAGCAATAGCGGGAAGGCCGTCTCCACGACCGTTGGGCCGACGAGGTCGACGCGCACGAGGCGCGTGGCGGAGAGGCCGGAAGTGTCCGTCACGATGAATGTGATGTAGAAGCTCTGCGTCCCCTGGAGTTGGCCGGGGGCCGTGATGATGAGGACGAAGGAGTTCTCCGTGTCGAAGCCGATCGTCGCGCCCTGCGTGTCGTTCGGCTTCACGATCGACCAGCGCATCGTTGAGAGGTCGAAGTCGTCCTCGTCGGTTGCAAACTGCAGCAGGTCGAGGCGCTGGATCTGCCCCGGCCCCAGCGTTAGGTTCCCGAAGTCCACGATAGCCGGGGGCTTGTCCGGGGGGTTTTTCAGCGCGAGCGTGAAGTTCTGGTAGGTGAAGTTGAACCCGTCGAATGCGCGCAGCGAGATCGTGAAGTTCAGGAACAGGGGTTCGGCCGTCCGCTTGTATTCGAGGCCCGGCCGCCACGACAGCTGGGCGGTGCGCAGGCTCGGGTCGCCCTGCGTGAGCGTCATGCCAGGCGGCCCGGCCACGAGCTGGATGATGACCGTGTCCCGAGGGAGATCCGCGTCGTCGACAGCGACCGCGTAGACGTAGTCGTGGATGATATCCGCGGCCTCCACCGGGTCGCTTGCGAAGAAGGGCGGCTGGTCGTTGGGCCGGTCGAGCCGCCCGACGAGGATCGAGAAGGTCGCCGAGACCGTGTCGAACCGGTCGCCCACGCTCACGGTGAAGGCGGCCGGCGCCGCGGTGCTCGGCGTCCAAAACAGGAAGCCGTTCGAAAAGGTCGCGCCCGTCAGCCCCGTTTGGCTGTAGTTGAGGTTCGGGATGTCCTCGGCGTCCATGTCGGACGCTCGCAGGTCGACCTGGAAGAGCACCCCCGTGAAAGCCGCAAGGTCCAGGACCGTCGGTGGATGGAGGAAGAACGGCGGGTCGTTGACCCACACCTCGACCTCGAGCAGGGGCGCGCTCGGGTTGCCGGCGGCGTCGAACGCGCGGACCGTGACGGGGTAGTGACCGGCCTTGCCGAAGCGGTAGGCGGCGGTGAAAAAGGAGGCCGCGTCGCCCGTGAGGGTCCGCGGGGCGCCGGTCTCGTCGGTAAAGTTCCATTCGTAGTGGTCGATCCCGATGTTGTCGCCGTCAAAGGGGTTGGGCCCGAAGGTAAATGTGTCATTGAACGCGATCCGCTGGACACGGAACGTGCGCACTTCGAGATTGGGGCCCTCCGCATCGGAGAGGTCGATAAAGATGCTCGCGGGCGTGTTGAGGTCGAACGCGGTCGCGCCGGTGAGCCCGCCTGCACCGTCCGAGGAGGCGGTATAGGGCGAAGAGTAGTCACGCCCCGCCGTCGTGTCGCGCAGCTCGATGAGGGCTGCGATCGATACGTTCCCGCCGGCACCGGTAGTTAGCGACGCCGCCTGGACGCCCTTCGCGTTGGTGAGCAGGACAAGCACGCCGGGGAGCGGGTTGCCCCCCGCCCGCGTGGTGACCTGCAGCGACCAATAGACCTCGATAGCGCCTCCCGACGAAACGGAGAACGTTGTGTTTTCCGCATGGCTGTCGAAGAGGCGGATGGTGCTTGAGGAAGTGGCGTTGGCGGCCTGGAACCCGTTTGCGAGGGGAGCTCGGACGATGGTCGACGTCCAAAGGTCAATGCTCGAGTTGTTGTAAGCCACCGCGCCCTGCGAGGAAAGGGTTTGCATCGTCACATTCCGAAGGTGTCCCGAAGACCCCGAGCCGGCGACGACACCCTTCGATGCCCCAAGGGATGTGCTGTTGGTGACCCAGGCGCCGGTAGAGTTGTGGAACATGAATGCCGTGGTACCCCCCGTCACCGCGGCGCGCTCCACGCGGACGCCGGCGCTCATCGCGATGCGCAGCGCCGTGCCCGAGGCGGGCGACAGGGTCGCACTCCACACCGTCGCGTTATCGCTGCGCTCCACGTTGACCCCGTTCACGGTCGATCCGGTGACCGTGATGTTGGTAAGGTTAGCGCCGGCGGTGTAGCGCACATCGAAGCCGCTGGCGGCTCCCGACGACGACGCGTTGAAGATCGTAACCTGAGCGTAGGACCTCGCGAGCACCGAGGTGTTCGAAGCGCCCGAGAACGCGCTGTTGCGCACGCGCAGGTAGGGGCCGCCCGCGCCGTTCACGCCGTAGAGCCCGCCGCCGACCGTGATGCGCCCGAGGTCGGCGCTCGAGTTCGCGCCAAGCGCGATGCCCGTTTGGCCGCCCGACAGGGCGAACGACACGTTATAGGCCACGAAGTCGAGGGTGGTCGTGACGACGACGCCCGCGTTCAGGACGGTGGAGTTTGCAAACCGGAAGCGCGCGCTCGAGGTGATGGAGAGGCCCGACGTGGAAAGGGTGAGCCCGTCGAGGCGCGCATCGGGGGAAGCCGTCACGACGGAGGCCAGGTTTCCAGAGAGCGAGCCGCGAATGATTGCGGCAAAGGGCGAAGCGTCGAGGACGAGCGGGGAGCCAGCGGCCGCCGTGATGAAGGCGCCCGTCCACGACATGCCCGTGATGCGCGCGAGCACGACCGCGCCAAGCGAGCCGTTGACCGTGACCTGCGAGGCGCCGAACGCTCCAATGTCGGCCGCTTCGAACCCGAGTTCACTCGTCGAGTCGAGCGTGACAGCGGTCAGGGTGACGATGGCGGCGTTGAGGATCTCCAGCGCCTTGCGGTCGGCGTCGACTTCGAAACCGTCGAGGACCACCTCTTGGACGTTGCGCAGCGAGACGCCCCCCGCCCCCGCCCAAAGGTAGGTCCGCTGAGCACTGAAGAGCAACGCACTTTCGATGTCAACCCCGTAGGTAACGGACTGCGATTCCATCGACACGTTGACGAGCCGTACCGTCTCGCCGCCCGTGGTGCGAAGCGCCTCATCGGAGAAGGGGCCAAGTTGGGTGTCGGTGAGGTCGACCGTCGAGCCATTGGTGGCCGCGATGCCTTCGCCCGACCCATCGTGGATCTTCGAGGCCGTGAGCGTGAGGGTGGCGGCGCTCAGGTAAATCTTGGCGGGGCCGTCGCCCGAAGCGTCGAAGTCCCACCCATCTACCGCCGAATCCGCGGCGTAGAGGCACAATCCGCAGCCCGCCAACGTTACGTTGCGAAGGGTCAGCGAGCTTCCGTTATTCACGGAAAACGCGAAATTCGTCCAAATAGTGTCCACGGTGCTGTTCGAAAGCTTGGCGCTCGACCCGTCCAGGTGGAGCAAGTAGATCCGCCCCCCGCCCGCGCTTCCCACGAGGCCGTCCCCGTCCATCGTTGAGTTGGAAAGCCAGATCGCCGCGCTTGCGGTAGGCATCGAGAGCCCGACAAAGGCGAAGTGGCCGGCGTCAAGCCGAACGGCACCGCCGTTGGCCGTCACATTTTGGAAGGTGATGTTCGACAGGGTCGCTTCCACGCCCAAGCTGACTGTCAGTTGCGAGTCTGTCAAGGAGATCTCGCTGTTGGCCGACACAATGCCCCGACTCAGCGCCCGTAGGAGCAGGTTGATCGCCACCAACGTGCTCCCAAGGCGCAGGTCAATGCCCGTGCTTCCGGGCCCTTGGATGATTACGTCGGACATCGTCGCAGTGGAACCCGTCAGTATCATCGCGTCGCTCGAGGCGTTTACGTCCACCTGCCGCCAATCGACGGCTCCTCCCACCACGCTAAGGTTTGCCGGGGTGTCGATGCTGACCACGTTTGCCGCAAGCGTGCCGCCCGATGCAACCTTGAGCGACCAGCTCCAGATCCCGGCGCTCCCGTTGACGAATGAATGATCGAGCCAGAGAATTCCGGCGGAGCCCACCGTCACGTTGACCGCGTGGATCAGTGCGTTGAACACCTGGAAGGTGCCGGGGCCTGCAACGAGCGTGACTCCCCAAACTTCCTCCGACGTTAGGACCGCCGTCGTGCTCGCCGTCCAATAGCACGACCCCACCGGACCAACCCTGATCCCCGCGAGCGTGTTGTTCTCGATGAGGCCGTCCTCGAGGCCGAGGTAGCCGATGTCCACGCGGATCCCGTTTCCCGAGTTCCCGCGGAAGGTGCTCTTCGTCATCGCGTTGGTTCCGCCGAGGACCCACAGGCCTTCCCCCCCGTTTTGGGCGACCAAGTTAAGGGACCCCGCGACTGCGCTGTCGTTCACAACGAGGATGCCGCCGAGCGAGTTTCCTCGGACCGTGGAGTTGCCAAGGAACAAGCTCGACCCATTCACGGCAACCCCCCAACCTCCGTTACCATCGACCGTGGTGTTGTTCACAGCCCAAGCCGACCCAGATGTAAGGGCGAGGCCCGAGCCTCCGTTCAGGGACACCGTGGAGTCGGCCAAGCTGCCGCCCGCAATCACCGCGCCCGTAGCGCGAATCCCGTCGCCTGCCGCGCCCGTCGCGTTCAACGCGTTCAGCTGCGGGACGGTGACGTTGAGGAAAAGGAACCCGACGGTGCCGCCTTGGGCGGTCACATTGCTGAAGACGACGGGCCAGCAGTTCAGCAAGTAGGACGAGGCGGGGTTCCCGCCGGAGAGCCACGAGTCGTTGACCGTGATCGCTCCAGAGTTGTTGATAGCGAGCACATACCCCGTGGAGCCGAGCGTGGCGTTGTTGATCACCAGTGTGCTCACGTTGAACACGGAGATCTTCGGGGCATTTCCTCCTGTGAAGGTGACCGCCGAGATGCGCAGGCCGGCGATGCCCGTGGCGTTGAGGCCGTAGGCGGAGGCGTTCGTGATCACACAATTGGAGATGTTCACGCCCGTCGAGCGCGTGATTCGGAACCCGTTGCCGAACCCATCGCCTGTTACTCCGCTGACCGAGACGTTGGTGGCATTGTCGATCCATGCGCCGGCGATCGTGACATTCGTGCCCACGATGGGACCCACGGCCATGACATTGGTGATGTTCCAAAGGGTGAGGAGGTCGGCCACATTCGTGCCGCTGGCCCCGACAATCGAGACACCCGATGCACCCGTGATGCCGATCACGCTCTGCGACTGGTAGGTGGTAACCGAAAGCGTGATGTTTTCGAAGGTCAGGTTGGACCCGCCGCGGACAAGGATTCCGTCCCCCGTGGTCTTCTCGACATACACACGCCGCGCGGTAAGATTCTGGCACGAGAGGCACCGCAGTCCGAAGGCCGGGTTCCTCATCGTCAGGTTGTCGATGACCGACGGGCCTGACCCTGGCCCCAGGAACGTGATCCCGTAGAAGTCCCCTTCGGCCGGGCTGCCAAAGGCGTCGTCAATGACCACGGGGAAGAGCACCGTCCCGGCGATGATGAGGCGGCCCGCGATCGTGAAGTTAATGTCGCGCTGCGGCCCGCGGAGCACGTGAATTGTGCAGCCGGGCGCGATCGTGAGGGTATCGCGGTACGAAATCGTGATCGTGTCCTGCATCTCGTACTCGCATCCCACATCGATGATCTGGATCTCTCCGCCCGAGTCCTGCTCGAGCGTGTCCAGCGTGTAGTTGATGCCCGTGCCCGGCGTAGCGTATGCCGCGCTTGCCGGCCCGCCGAGGGCGACCGCAAGCCCGATCAGCCCGAGGCTCCCCCACAGGAGCCACTTAAAGCGCCCACCCATTAGGGCGGCCCTCGCCCATGGGCCTTCATAAGCGTTTGCGCTCCGCGCGCGGAAGGTGGGACTGACGAGCCTGGCTCACGCTCGGGGGAGAAAGAAAGGCGGGGGGGAGGGGTCCCCCCGGAAAGAGGAAGCTGGCTCTCTACTTTGCCTGGCGCCTGCGGGCCACGAGGAGGGCCGCGGCCACCGCCACGAGCGCGAGGGCCGAGTAGGCCCCTTCGAAGCCCGGCGTGTTGCCGATCGGGTTGCAGTTGTTGAGCTCCTGGCAGGTCGGCGGGCGCACGGAGATCTTGTCGCTATAGGTGAGCGACTCCCAGCCGTTCGCATCCCGCACCTGGTAGTAGACGGTGACTTCGCCGGCCGTCGTGCGCGCGTCGAAGCGCTGGCTGTCGGAGAAGGGCAGCCAGGTCGACCCGTTGAAGTCGGGGGTGAGCGACAGGCGCATCTGCAGGTCGCCCTCGAAGTTGTCCGAGCCTTCGAGCGAGAGCGAGAGCAGCGGGTCGATCGTCGACACATCGCCGCTGTTCACGATGATCGAGCCGACCGGGGCCGTCGTGTCCATGTCGATCTGGTCGAAGAACGCCTGCGAGGGGTTCCCGTTGATGTCGCGGAAGCGGACATACATCGTCTTGTCCGTCCCGTCGTTGGCCGACAGGTCGTCGAAGTAGCGGCCGTTGTGGAAGGGCTGCCACACCGCGCCGGGGAAGTACAGCGAGGTCGAGAACTGGACCTCGGTCACTTCGACGTTGTCCACGGCCGTCACGACGAGCACGACGCCGCGCGCTTTGGCAAGCGTCGTGCTGTTGCAGCAGCCTTGGATGTTCAGCAGGAAGTCCGACTTGCTCTGGCCCGTGTAAAGGATCTCGATCGAGCCGGTCGGCGCGTTCACATCGACGAAGAAGTCGAGCTTGCGCACCGGCGACTGGAGGCCGTACACGTCAAACGCCCGGACCCACACGCTCTTGGCGCCCGACACCGAGGGCACTTCGTAGGTGAGCGCGCCGGCCCCCGTGTACGACTTGAAGGTCGCAAACGAGGCGTCCTCGGCGATGTCGACATCGTGGACGCCCGAGGCGTCCGACGCTTCGACATTGATGTGGAGCGAGTTCGTGTTCACGTAGGTCGTGCCGTTGCGGGCGACCCCGTTGGTGATGGTCGCCGCTAGGCTTGGCGCTGTGGTGTCCACGAGGATCGAGTCGTTGTAGATCGATGACTTACGGCCCGACACGTCCATCACCTGGAAGAACACGGTCTTCACGCCGTCGCCGGGGGTGAGCGACCAGGTCCGCGTCTCCGACGAGGAGGTCGGCGCGGTACCCGGGTTCACGTCGAAGGCCACCGCGTTGGACATGTTCGCGCTGTTCGACAGGTAGAGCATGTCCACGCCCGCGCCGTCGAAGGCGAGCATCGTGACCGGCACGTCGATGGTGTTGGTGTACGAGCTGCGGTTGTCCACATAGATCGCGCCCGAGGGGTTCTGCGAGTCGAGGACCACGGACTGGTTGATCGGGTTGGAGGCCACGCCGGAGCTGTCCTGGAAGCGGACCCACACGACCTTGCGCCCGTCGCCGGGCGACAGCGAGAAGCTCGCCGAGGGTGTCATCGGCTTCCAGCCTTCGGGGAAGGAGAGCGACTCGGAGGCCGCGTATTGTGAGACGCCCCAGAGGTCGGTCGCGGTGAGGTCCAAGGCGACGGCGAGCGTCTGCGTGTACGCGTTGCCGCCGTTCAGCATCTCCGTGCCGGAAGGCGCCACCGTGTCCAGGCGGTAGTTCACGAGCTGCATGGACCAGGTCGGCCCGTTCAGCGCGATCACCGCGCGTGTGTTCTGGTTCTCGTTGATGTTGACGTTGCCCGCCGTCCAGGCGGTGCCGAACACGGGCGTGAGGGGCTTCAGCTGGATGGCAGCCCAGTCGAGGATTGCGCGCTGCGCGCCCGAGTGCGACCCGATGTCGCCGATGCGCCACGAGGCCGTGCCGGGGGTCGCGCCCCAGTCGAAGGAGCCGAGGTCAAGCCACCCGCGCCATGCGTTGTCCGCCTCGATCGTCCACGCGTGGAAGACCCCATCGGTGAGCGTCGCCAGGACCATCGCTTGGCCGCTCGTTTGGATGAGGTTCTGCGGGCGCATGTCCGTGCGCCTTCCCGAGCCGTCATCCCACGCCACGCCCCAGTAGGCGTCGACCCCGTCATCGAGGCGCACGACCCCGACATACCCGGTCTGCGCCGAACCGTCCGTCGCGGTGAAGCCCGAAAGCAACATGTTTCCGTCCCCGCCGCCGCCGCTTCCGAGGCTGTCGCCGCTCATCACGCGGATTGCAGTGAGCGTCTTGACCTGGTGGGAGTCCGACAGCAGCCACGAACTGTTCTTGTACGTCACGCCGACGGAGGCCGACCCGGACGCAGAGTCCAGGTCAAGCCCTTCGCCCGTGACGGCCGTCGATGAGGCCGTCCAAACGTCCGTGTTGATGTTGCCGGAGCCTGGCAGGTCGTCGACCAGGTAGGCGCCGACGTCCAGCCGGTAGCCCATCTCAAAGGAAATGGCGGTCGGCCACGACGGGTTGGAGACCGAGTTGAGCGAGATTTGGATCTGAATCCAGGTCGAAGCGGCCATGTCGACCGGCACGTTGACCGGTGCCGTGGAGTACGAGCTCCAGGGCCCCGTGTCGTTGGGCGCCGTCCGCCACAGCACCGCGCCGATTCCGTTGAACTGGCCGTTCGAGGTCGTGAGGTTGACCCGGCTGACGAACGCGCCCGGGTACAGGCCCGTGTCGATCGGAGCGCTTTCGTAGGTCCCCGCGCTGGCGCGGATGTCCGACGTGATGCGGATGTCATCGATGTCGAGCGCGAAGTCGCCGCCTACTGAGGAGGGCGCGCCGGAGAACACGTGGTACTGGGTGTAGTTCTGGACGTCGTTGTACGGCGGGAAGAAGGTATACCCGCTGCCGGTGGCCAAGTTGGTGGCACTCATGTTGTAGGTGCCCTGAGTCTGGTCGGACTGGATGAGCCCATTGAAGGTAACCTGATACTGGATGGTTTGGCCGTAGGGGACGTCCCAAATCTGGCCAGCCCCGCTGTACTCGCGGTACCCGTAGAGCGGAGACATCGCGGCCGAGAACATCTTGACCCCGCCGGAGCCGTTGTCGCGGACCATGATTCCGTCCCAGTCGCTGTCGCTGCCCCACCAGCCGATCGCGATAACCCCCACGCCGGCATCGAGTTGGAGCACCGTGATGTCTGCAATGACCGTGATGCCCGCGCTCGAAGGGCCGCGGAAATCAATGTCGCTCATATGGTCGATCCGCGTGGAGTCAACGCCGGAGCCCACATCGGAGGAAAGCCCAAGCGAGCCGCCGCCTTGCACCGCGTTGTCATTCCAATACCATACCGTGTCGTCGGGGTCGCCCGAACCGGAGAAGTCTTCGCGGCTCAGGTTCCTGAGTTCGAGGGCTCCCGTCGAGCCAACGGTTAGGCTAGTGCCGAGGTCGCCTTGGAGCCACTGGGTAGCGGTGGCGATTCCGACGGTGGCGCGGTCGGTCCCGCTGATGTTGGCGCCCATGGCCATGTACGGGTTGGAGATCGAGATGGCGCCGTCGGTCGGCGACACATCGTCCACGCTGATGACGGCCACGGCGGCGGGAGCGAGCGCAAGGACGCTCGAACCCCCGAGCAAGAGGCAAAGGACGACGGATGCGGTCTTTCGGCGGAAGTTTGCTTGGGTGGAGAGATTCTCCATGAGTGACCCTCTTCCGCGGGATCGAGGGAGACCCTATTTGACCGTTGTGGCAGACAGGGCGAGAAGCGCAGGACTTTGAGGGGGAGCCAGACGCCCTGAATTCCGGGAGGAATTCGGGGGAGGGGTGGCCCCGGCCGCCTCAATAATACGCGCTTTCCTCTTCGCTCTCTTCTTCGTCGTCGGTCCGTCCTGCCCCGAACTCGAGGTCGTCGCCGCCGTCGCCGCCGCCTTCCTTGGAAGGCTTGTCGGGCGGGTGCGCGTGGGCCTCGACGGCCGCTTTGGCGGTGAGCGTGACATCGTGGCCGGCGAGGCACCGGTAAGCGAGGCGGTCGCCCGCCACGCCCGTGAAGTAGGAGGCCTCGCCGCATTCGATGCATGCAAGTTCATCGCGCAGCGACCGCGACGAGGGGATGCCCGCGGCCTGCAGCGCCTTTCCGAGGATTGGCACATGGCCGGCGCCTAGGCAGACGGGGCACTGGATCTCCTCGCCGACGGCCGTCTCGCGGTCGACGGACAGCGACATGAGGCGGTAGTAGGCGCCGCGCCCCGCGCTGCGCTTCTCGAGGCGGCGCGACTCGATGAGCTTCTTCAGCGCGTAGTTCACCTGCATCGCGGTCTTGTCGGGGAACATCCGCACGAGGTCCTTCGGGCGCCACTCGCGCGCCGGGTCGCTCATCATGCGGTGGATGATCTCCTCCTCGATGGGGCGCTCGATGGGAGCGGGGGTCGTCTCCTCGGCCGGCGGCGCCATCCGCGACATCTCGCTCTCGAACCGGTCGAAGCTGGCAAGCGAGTAGAACGCGGCGCGCCCCTCGGAGCGCTTGACGAGCAACTCGGATTCGAGGAGCTTCTTCAGCGCGTAGTTGACCTGCATCGGGGACTTGCCGCGGAACACCTGCAGGAGGTCCTTCGGCCTCCACTCTTTGCGGGGGTCTTCCTCCATCTTCTCGAGGATCTGGTCTTCGAAAGCGGAGCCGCGGGGCCGGCCGGGCCCTTCGGCCTCTTCGACCGACCGCTTCGGCCGGCCCAGCCTCGACCCGGTGGGCATCTTCGAGGCCGCTTCGGCGGCGGGAGTGCCCGGCACGCAGTAGAACGCCGCGCGCCCTTCGGAGCGGCGGACGAGTTTGCCTTCCTCGACGAGCCGCCCCAGCGCGTAGCTCATCTGCGGGGGCTTCACCCACTCCATCTCGCCAAGCAGGTCTTTGGGCCGCCATTCGCGGGCCAAATCCGACTGGATTTTCTCGAGGACTTTTTCCTGCAGGCTCACGCCCCGACCACTCCAGGCGCGGGTATAAACCTTATCTGGGACAAGGCAGCCGCGGCGCGGGGGGGCACGAAAGGTGGCTGAACGAAGGAGGCCGGGACACACCTCGCCCGCGCCGGGGTTGCGGCCGCGCTGTCCCCTCTGCGAGAAGCGGAAAGGCTCGCGGCCCTGTCCGCGCTACGAGTCAACGATCTGTCAAGCGGACTGCCTGCGGGTCCGCAGCGTATCGCTGTGCCCGCGCGATTGCAAGTACCTCGCCGACCTCGTGGCGGGCGCCTACGCACCCGACGACGACACGATCTATCGATAGCGCGGCGGCAAAAGAAAAACAAGCAGGAATCTCAAGGACCGCCAGGGGAAAGGCCGTTGGTCAACGATGCCTTTGTGACGAACATGCAAAAGGAAGCCGGACGGAATCTGAAGGCCCAGCTGGCGGGGCCACCTTCGCGCTACCACGGCGGCGTCCAGATGGACCACAAGAAGGGGCTCGCCACGGCCTTGCCACGGCCCTCATCCCGTTTTTCCCCATCAAGGAGGAGGCAAGCGAGTACCTCTTTGGGTCCTTGCCCCTCGAGGGAGCCGTGGCGCCCCAACTTTTCTTCCAGATCCCGTGCCTCAATGTGAAGGGTCGCAACCTCCCGGGCGTGGGCCAATTCGCCGCCATCGTGAGGGGTGCCGTACCCGAGACCCTCGTGACTGCGAAGGTCGGGATGAAGCCCATTCCCATGCCGCTCAAGGCGATGGCGGATCGGGGCGGCGACGTCCCGATGGCCGCGATGGTGAGGGGGCAGTGGCCGCCGATGGTGCAGGCGAGGAACGCGACCAAGAAGGCCCGCAAGGCGGCGTGGCCCAAAAAGGTCGACTCCTATGGCTCCAGCTTCTAGGTGCGAATGAACAAAGCCAGCCCCTTCGGGTTCAGGCAACTTGCGCCTTTCAGGCTGAACACCATCATCAGCGCACAGCGTGGGCCGACTCCCACGGCCTTCGACCATCGACCCTACTACGACTACAAGCGGATTCTCGCGGGGTTTGCGGCGCTGGCGGCGGCCGTCGCCCAGCACTCGACGCCGGGCCCGTCAGCGGGTCAGCAAGTCAAGGTGCAGGCAAACCCGTCGATGATGGAGCTCGTGCTGGGGCAGGCGGAAACCATGGCCCATACAGGCTGAGCGCCATCATTCAGGCGGCGGCAGCTTCGCCCGCATCACAAGTTGGACTTCCGCAAACCCCACCGCTTTCCACGCCGCGCGCGCGCCCTCGTCGCGGAGGTCTGCGATGAGGTCGACGCTGAGGACGCGCTTCATCTCGAACCATCGGAAGGCCTCGGCGCACATCGCCTTGAGCCGCCCTTGCCGCCGGTGCGCCTCTTCGACGAACGCGCCCTCGATGAGCCCCGAGAGGGGCGCCGCCGACCCGGCCGGTGAGGGAGCGACGCGCGCGACGAGGAACGACACGACGCGGCGTTTGTCATCCTCCGTGACCAGCACGCGGATGCGCTCGCTCTTCAGCCCGTCCATGAGGTGCTCGCGCCACATGCGCCCGGCATCGACGGCAAGGTTGTACGCGGCGTCGACGGCCGAGTACGCGCGTCCAAGCATGAGGTAGAGTTCGCTCAGCCGCTCCAGGTCGCGGGTCGTCCCCGGCCGCACGGTGAACCGCGGCTCGGTCATTCCTCGCCTCCCTTGGCACGGCCCCCGGCCGGCTCTAAAACCGCCGCCGGCACCTCCTCCAGGGGGAGCGTCGCATTGGCGCCGCGGGGCGCCCATGGTGCCGCCCCCCCTTTCTTCATGAGGCGGACGGCTTCGCTCAACCGGACTTCGCGCCCCTGCACCGCGGCGAGCGCACCTTCATCACGGGTTTCCCGCGCGACGAGCACCACGACGCGGCAGGGAGCCGCGCGACCCACGCATTCCCGCCGCTGAATCGCGCGCATGGCCGATGGCACGGCCTCGAAGAACACAACGAGGTCGACGCGGGGGATTTCGGCGCCTTCGTCGAAGGCGCCCGTTGTGATGAGCACCGAGCAAGCGGCCTCGCCCCGCGGGTCGCCGAGCATCTGGCTCCTGATCGCCGGCCCCAGCGGAGGCGCCCGCGCCAGTTGCTCCTGCAGCGCCGCCGCGCTCTCGCGGTGCGAAGCAATGACCAGCGCCCGGGCGCCGGGCCGCGCTCGGAGCAGGCCTTGAAGTTCGCTGATCAGCGCGGCGACCTTCGGGTGCGGGGTGCGCGAAATGTCCCGCGCGAGCGCCCGCCCGTCCCGCACCGCGGGGACGGCAGCCACGGCCCGGTCGGCCTCCGGCGCGTCGGGCGAACCGGCCATCTGCTCGAGGTACGTAGCCAGGGGGGCCGGCCCCTGCGTCTCCAGGATTTCGAGCGCTTCGACGAGCAACATCGCTTGCGCATGGGTCCGCAGGGCTTCGAAGAACACGGCGCGGTTTCGCTGGTGGCGTTTGCGCAGGAGTTCGCCCGCTTCGACGAGGGCGCGCTTTCCGAGGAACCGGAGCGGCACCGCGGGCAACACCCCGAGGCGGGTGAGGGCCCAAGCACGCGGCTGCAGCTCGGCCTCGAACAGGCCTTGAATCCGCCGCATGTCGTCGGTAAGTTCCACCTCGATGACCTCCACCGCGAGCGGCTGGACAAAAGGCTGGATGTCCGCGTCTTTCCGGGTGCGCGTGTCGATGCGGCGCAAGCCCAGCACGTCGGCGGTCGCCTGGATGCGCCGCCGGTCGCCGCCTTGAGACGCCGTGAGCCCAAGGACGAGGGCGCGCGGCCGGTCGCGGCGCAGCGCGCGGACCGCCTCAGCGTACGCGAAGGCCCCGACCGCGCGGTGCGCTTCGTCGACGATCAACAGAGAGCACCGGTCGAGGGCCAGCCGGCCCGCCTCGACTTCCGCCACCACGGTCTCGGGCGTCGTGACCACGACCCAGGCCCGGCCAAACGCTTCAACTCGAGCCGCCTTGGGCGTGCTGCCGGTCACCGCTTCGACCCGTGTGGCGGCTTGGTCGGCAAGCCCGCGCGTGAACGCCTCGGCGAGCTTGCGCACAAGCTTTCGCGTGGGCGAAAGCACGAGCACGAACCCGCCCGCCTGGCGCAGGCGCTCGGCGGCGACGAGCAACGCGATGTTGGCGGTCCCGAGGCCTGCAGGCAGGACGATGAGCGTCGGGGAGGCAAGCGCGCGCGCGGCGAGTTCAAGCTCGAAGTCGCGCGCCTCGACGGCGCCCGGCCGAATCATCGGGTTGCCGACGGCCCCGCCCTCGACCGAAAACGGGCTGGCGCTGCGGGCCCTCGCGCCCTGCCCCCCCAACTGCGACTGCCCCGACCCCATCGAAACGCACCGCTATCACCCCGTGAATAAAACCGGTTTGCGCCCGAACCTTCAAATCAACCGCCCTAGCTTCCCGACCACGCCGGGGGAGCGCGTGGCAGAACCCCGGATCGCCGCCTCGGAAGGGCGCTTCGCGGAGTACCGCGAACTCGTGCTCGGCGCCGTGTTCGGCGTCCTGCTTGCCACCGTTGCCATCCTCTTCCAGGACTTCGTGGGCCGCCTCGGCCTCGACATCCGCCTGTTCTCCGTCATTGCGTTCTTCACGGCCGGACTCCTGTTCGGATTGATCCTGTGGGCCGGCTCCCGCAGGGAGCGCGAAGCCCGCCGCGTGCAGGGGGCCATCGCCTCCGTCAACACCGGCGGGGTCGTCGTCGACGACAAGGACGGCCGCATCGTGTTTGCAAACGCGAAGATGTCCGAGATGGTCGGGCTCTCGCGCGGCGAGATCCTCAGCAAGAACTTCACCGAGATCATCGCGCCCGAGTCGCGCCAGCTTGCCGACGCCGAGTTCGTCCGCAGGCGGCTTGGCGCCTCCTCCGTCTATGAGACCAACCTCCGCCACGCCGACGGCAGCGAGCTCACTGTGCTCGTGTCGTCGCAGAGCCTGATGTCCCACGAGAAGTACCGCGGGTCGGCGGCTTTCGTCCTCGACATCACCGCGCGCAAAGCCTCCGAGCGCGAGGTCACGCAGGCCAAGGAGCTCGCCGAATTCTTCCTCGACCTCATCACCCATGACATCTCGAATGTCAACCAGGGCGTGCGCGGCTACTCGGAGCTGCTGAGCTCCGTCCCCGACATGCCCGCCAAGCAGCGGCAGGGCTACATCACGCGGATCCTCACGCAGATCGACCGCGCCAACGCGCTCATCACGAACATCAAGAAAATCTCCGAACTGCGGTGGGCGTGGCGCGAAGCGCCCACGGGCTCCATCGACCTCGAAGAGTCCATCCGCCAAGCGATCGCGATGGCGATGTCCTCGTTTGCCTCGCGCCAGGTCGAGGTCGCCTTCCTCAACCGCGCTGGTCGGCTCACGGCGAAGGGCGATTACCTGGCGACCGAGCTGTTCTACAACCTGCTCCACAACGCGATCAAGTACACCCCGGGCCAGGCGGCCGATGTGTCCGTGGAGGTCGACCGGTCGCCGAACGGCTCGGCCGTCGTGCGCGTGATCGACAAGGGGCCCGGCATCCCCGACTCGGCAAAGAGCACCATCTTTGGGCGCATGAGCCCGCAACGCGGCGAGCGCGCGCCCTCCGGCTACCACTCCGGAACGGGCCTCACGCTCGTCCGGCTCATCGCCGACCGGTTCGGGTGGCGCGTGTGGGTCGAGGACCGCGTCCGGGGGCAGTCGGCCAGTGGCGCCGCTTTCTGCGTCGAGGTTCCGCCGGCCGAGCGCTCGGGGGCAGGTTAGCCTTAAATCGGGCCGCTGGCGTCTCCGCAAGAGAGGCCGCCGGATGCCCCTGGACGATGATGTGCTGCGTGTTTTGCAGTCCGACCCCTCCCGCGAGTGGCGGCCGAAAGACGTCCACCAGTCGTTTGCCGGCAAGACCCTCGTCCAGATCCAATACGCCCTGAAGAAGCTCGTCGAGGCCGGCTCGATTTCGAAGCGCACGGTCGGCCGCGGCGTGCTCTACCGCGTCCTTGAGGAGTCGCGCCTGCCGTCGGGGATGCGCGCCTGCCCCGCCTGCTCCGGCCGCGGGACGATCCCCGTGGACCAGCTGCCGGCCGAGCGCGCCAAGCGCAAGGCCGCCTCGGACATCCTCAAGGCGTCGCGCGAAGGCGTGGGCGAGGCGGCCATCGACCCCGCGGAGCTCGTGCCCCTCGAGGTTGAGTCAGTCGAATTCCTCCAGGCGGACGTCCACGGCGAGGGCGTCTGCAAGCGGTGCTCGAAGACGAGCTACTTCACGCGGCTTTTGGAGGACGGGCGGATCCTGTTTTGCTGCGCGCGGGGCCACCAGATGGTCGCCCCCGCCATCGCCGCGTGACGCGCGCGGTTTCCAGTTGGCCGCCACCGTGAAGGCCACGCCCGCCTGCCGGCACTCCTCTTCGAGCCGCCGGAGCACCGCGAGGCTGCGCCGCTCGCGCTCGCCGTCTTCGAGTCCCGAGGTTCTTCGGACGATGTCGGCAAGCTCGCCTTGGCGCGCGTGCATCGTGTCGGCCATGACCTCGGCGGCCCCCGCCTTGGCGGCTCCCTGCGCCAGCGCGCGCAGCCCCTCGGCGCTTCCGTCGGGCAGGAGAGGCCCGGCAAACACATAGGCGCGGACGCCGGCCTCTGCCACCTCCTTCAGGGCCGCAAGCCGCGCCTCCACGGGCGGGCAGCTGGCTTCCCAGCGTTTGCGCTCGCCGTCCAGCCCCGTGACGAGGGAGATCCCAACTTCTGCGCCGGGGATCTTTCGCAACAAGTCGAGGTCGCGGGTGACCAGCGGCGCCTTCGTGAGGACCGATACCGGCCACTTCGCGCGCAAAATGGCCTCGAGGCACCGGCGCGTCACCTCGAGCTTCCGCTCGACCGGCTGGTAGGGGTCGGTGACCGTGGACATGCCGATCACCCCGCGCTGCTTGCGCTTGAGTTCGCGCGAAAGCGCGTCCGGCAGGCCCCGCTTCACGAAGATCGTCTTGGCCCACGCGCTGCGCTCGACGCGCACGACATCGGGTGCGTAGCAGTACAAGCAGTCGAAGGCGCACCCCCGGTACGGGTTGAGCGCCCAGTCGTAGCCGGCCAACAGCGAGCGGGCGAGTGCCTTGCCCACCGGGACCTCGACCACCTTCACAGATGCGATGGCGCGCGGTCGTGCGATAAGCGTTTGGGGGGGTGGGCCGAAAACGTCGGCGGGGGCCGCTCAGCCTTCCTTGAATTCCTTCTTCGCGACCACGTGGAGAATCAGGCCGATCAGGGACAGCGGGAGCCCGATGAACGCGATGGGGAAGAGGAACCCCGGGAATGAACTGCCGATGAGCGCGAGCACCGCGCCGAGGGTGCCGAGCTGGTGGTTCTTGTGCCCGAAGTCGGAGATCATCGCGAGGATGCAGCCGATGAGCCCGATGATGGGAAAGATGACGATGACGGCCCCAAGTCCCCCGAAGCCGAAGAGCGCAAGGAACGCGGCGCCGATGAGGAAGATGGGGAGCATGATGAGGTCGCGAATCATGACGAGCAGCCACATCACGCCGGCGAAGGTCGAGACGCTGTGGTCGGGCTCGGCCCCGGCGAAGTAGGGGGCGTAGTAGGGGGAGGCCACCGCGTAGGCGGGCTGGCCGTAGTAGGGCTGGGCGCCGTAGTAGGGTTGCTGGCCATAGGCGGGCTGCTGGCCGTAGTACGGCTGCTGTCCGTAGGCGGGCTGCTGACCGTAGGCTGCCTGTTGACCGTAGGCGGGCTGCTGACCGTATTGCTGACCGTAGGCGGGCTGCTGGGCGTAGGCGCCCTGCGGGTTGTAGGGCTGTTGCGGCGCGGCCGCAGGCGGCGTGCTGTACGCCGGGGGCGTGGCTGCCGGAGGGGGGCTTGGCGCCGGCGCGGGCGCCGCGGGCGTGGTCGCTTCGGGTGCTTGCTTGTAGCGGTAGTCGGGGGGGAGGGACATGGGGCCAGGCCGCGACCGCTCGATTGGGCTCCTTCCCTAAAAAGTTCACGGGCGCGGTGCGGTGCTGGTGGCGGCTTGGCCAAAGGCTTCGAGGCGCCGCTGCACCTTGAGGTCCGTGAGCACCCGGCTCTCCTTCCCCCACCGCGCAAGGGGGATCGCCATCACTTGGCTCACGCGCGCAAGCGCGGCCTCGAGCGCGTCGAACGACCGCGGCGCCTCCTTCAGCGCGCGGCGGACATGTTCGCGGACATTCCAAACGCCAACGGGGAGCACGTAGCCCGGGTGCGTTTCGCGCAGGATCACGACGCCGGCCTGGCGCCGCTCGCGCGTGAGCAGCTCGTTAACGGCAAGCCGCGCCGCGTAGTAGCAGCCGCCGATCGAGGCGTAGGTCTTGCGCCCCCCGTAGAACTCCGCATCGCCCATCACCACGACCTCCCCCCCGAAGGGGTTCCAGGTGGTCTCGGGGTACCACGCCTCGATGAGCTCGTAGCGCCAGGAGGTCGGCATCATCAGGATTACCCAGCGCGTGTCGAGGTCGTAGGTCTCGTAGATGCGGAAGTCGTCGATGGTGGGGGCCGCCCTGGTGCGCTCCATCAGCTGTTCGCCAAGCATCGAGTCGACGGCCGTGATCGACCAGCGCGTCGGCACGAACCGGCGCCGGCGGTGGTCGCCGAAGGCCCCGACGGAAAACGCGCGCTGAAGTTGGGAGACGAGCGTTCCGTCGCGGTAGAGCTCGGACACGGCGGCGCGCGCGGGGGCGTCCGTGTCGTAGAACTTCTGTTCGAGGTGCTGGTCGAGGGGCACATTCTCGACGGAGAACGCGTGAAGGGGGGCCGAAGGGCCAAACGGCTGCACCTCGTCGTCGAGGACGACGCGCCCCACCGGGCGCTTGCTAAACTTCGCGTCCACGACCGCGGGGCGAGAGACGAGCGCAAGCTCGCGCGTGCGCTCCACGAGGGGGTCGCGCGCTTCCACCTCATAGACGTTAACGTAATGCATGCCGCGCACGAGCTGCGAACGGAAGTCAATGATCTCTTGGACGCTCTTGCCGGTCCAAAGTTCGGGCGTGTCGAGCAGCGAAGTGTCCCCGATGGTGGGGGGGACCATCGGGCCGATGGCGACCTTCGGGTAGCCCGTGCGCCCGATGAACACGGAGGGGGGCGAGGAGCCCTCAAGCTCGAGCCTCCCGCCGATGAGGTTCGTGGTCTTCTGGGCGGAGTAGGCCCGCATGATGACGGGGCAGGCGGGCTTGCCGCACAGCAGCTTTGCGCCCCGGCACTGGATGCACATCTCCGCGGGGATGCCCGGAGGGGCCATGAAGAGGTCGGAGGGGAGGAGGCCAGCGGGCGCAAATTCGGGGTCGAAGAGGGGCAACGCGCTTCCAGCCCCAGGGGGCCACTTAAGCGTTTAGAGGGGGTGGCCGGAGACGGGCGGAACGGAGGGGATGAAAAAGAAAGGGCGCCGGGGCGCGAAGGCCCCGGCGGAAGGGAAAAGATGGCGCTACGCGACCGGGGCAGGCACCGCAGGGGCAACCGCCTTGGCGGCCTGCGCCTTGAGGGCCTTCCACTGCACGAGCCCGCCGATCGCGAGCATCAGCGCACCGAACATGGTGATGTACAGGCCGAAGCCCGCTCCGACGCTGACGGACGCCGACGCGCCGCCCATCTGCGATTGGATCGTCGCAAAGAAGGGGGTCGCGCGGACGAGCCAGAGCACGGCCATCACGAGCGACAGCACGCCCATCAAGCCGGCAACCAGGCCGGTGGTGGGCTTCTGCAGGCAGACGACGGCCATTCCGACCACGCCGAAGGCAAGCGCCAGCAAGGGCGCCATTGCGACGAACGCGTCGAAGTTGCCGATGGCATACGACGGCGGCACGGGGACGGCGACACACATCGAGAAGCCCATCGCGCTCGCGCAGCTTTGGACCTGCATCCAGCCGATCACCGCGCCCAGCAGCGCGAGGACCCCGCCGAGCAGGCCGAGGACCAGGGGGCCCATCTTCGTGTCGGCCTGAGCGGCCGGCGCGAAAGGCACCATCCCCTGCATCGTGAATGGAGGAGGAGGCAGCGGCGTGCCGGGGGCGTTCGTCGGGGGGGACGGCATTGGAGCCGTGCCCGCCGCCATTACGGTCGGTTGGTTGGGAGTTGAGAGACTCAGTGTTCCACCGAAGCACGACCCTTGGGTTTCCGCAGATAAAGGGGTCGCCCTGACTGAGGGAACTTGGCGGTTATGCGGCCGAAATGACCCAGGAATATGGGTCGATTCGAACCGTAGCGGGGCGGCAAAAAAAAAGGTGGGCGCCGGGGCGCGAGCCCCGGCGGAAAGAGGAAGGCCGCTAGTTCGCGAATTCTTTCTTCGAAAGCAGCAGCATGATCAGCCCGAGGAGGGCGAAGACCAGCCCGAGCGGCCCGATCAAGATCAGGAGGCCGAACAGCGCGCTGCCCACGAGCGAGAGGATGCCCATCACGACGGCGATCATCCACATCTTGCGCATGAAGCACAGGATCATGGCGATGAGCGAGCCGATCAGGCCGATGACCGGCATGACCGTGAACAGGACGCCCCAACTCGAAAGCCCGACCGGAATCCCCGCGCCCCATATGATCCCCGCCAGCGCGACGATGACGAGGTTCTTCAGCATCGCGAAGAGGAAGAAGATCCCGCCAAGCATCGGCTTGGCGGTCTCCTGAGCCCCTGGCATGGGCATCATGCCTGGTTGCATCATACCCGGTTGCATCATCGGTGCGGTCATCATTCCTGGCGGCGGCGGCGGCGGAGGCATTGGAGCTGAGATCTTTCCCACCCGTTTGATAATTATCCAAGAGCCATATAAAAACCAATGGATTGCCTGGGTGCGTGCAAAGGCGCGTCGATTCTTCGCGCAGAGTATCGCATAACACGCGGCGAGTGGAGGCCCGCACGAGCGCATCCAGCAAGGGCTACCCCGCGCTCAGTCGCGCTTGCCAGGCACCGCTGGCTGGCCGCACGGGCGGGCCGGGGCGGGCGGCCTGGCCGGCCGCGGCGCGACGTCCGGCCGTTCCCCTACCTCGGCTGCTCCGTCTCGCCGGCGCCGGCCTCGCTCTCGCCGAGCTTGTCCACGAGCGCCTTCGACTGGATCGCGTGCTTTGTGGCCTCGTCGTACACCTGCTCGATCTTGACGTCCGAGTAGCGCTCGACGATCATCGACACCAGCGTGTGGTTGAACTCCGCGAGCAGGCCGGTGACCGCCTTGATCACCGTCGAGGCCGCGAAGAACTCGATCGTGTTGTCTTCGCGCACCGCCGCGCGGATCACGATCTTGTAGTTCTTGACCTTCGTCTCGCCGTAGAACCACGCCTCGCCCGAGAAGGGGTTGTAGGACACGAACTCGCGGACCATGTGCACATCGTGGGACAGCACGACGCTCTTGGCCACATCGAAGATGTCCTTGTACTTCACGTACGGGGGCAGCTTCGTGATCGTGTAGATCTTCGAGTCCTTCTCCTGGAGCTCGTTCTCGATGAGCCGCTTCAGCATCGCCGTGTTCGCGTGCTCCTTCGTGAAGAAGAGCGGGCACACGACCTCGGCCTTGCGGGTCTTCATCGTCACCGACGAGAGCACGCCCTTGTAGTCGCGGAACCGGACGATGCCGTCGATGTTCGTCTCCGTGCAGATCTGCGGGTCGAAGTAGAACGCCACCGACGACTTCTCGCCGGGGTTCAGCACGTTCAGCATCACGCGCGCCCCGCTCGTCTTGTAGCTGGCGGGCTCGATGCGCTGCAGGCGCAGGACGTCCTCGTTGAAGTCGATGTCGAGGGTCACCTTCGTGATCACGGCCTCCGTGTCGTTCTTGATGCCGACCTTGAGGCGCACGAAGCCCTGGAAGAACTCCAGCTGGGAGAGGACCTTGACGTCGCGCGTGGTGGTGGCCGCAAGGACATCCTGCCGCGTGATCCCCGAAGTGAGCGCGAGGATGGGCGCCACGATCTTGTCGAGGTTCTGGAAGGAGCCCGCGTTGCCGTCCCACTTTTCGATGATCCCCGCGTAGGCGTACTCCATCTTCTCGCAGGCCGTCTGCATGGTCTCCTGGAGCTCCTTGTCGGGCTCGCCGAAGTTGATCGTGGCCATGAACACGGACTTGCCGCGCTCGATAACAATCTGGTTTTCGCCGTAACCCATCTTGTTGAGCTCGCCCTCGGCGGAGAACGAGTCCTTGATGAACTGCTGGACGGCGGTGAACATCGACGAGACGAGTTCGGGGTCGCCCAGCGACTCGCGGCCGATGTCGGTCTTCGAGTAGATCATGCGGCCATCGGCGTAGATGACGAACAGGCCCTCGACAACGTAAGTCGCGGCCTTCGGCTTGGGCGAGGGCACCGCGGCAAGGGCGGCGCCCGCAGTGGCCGCGGCTGCGGCGCCGACCGCAATGGCCGGCACCGAAACCACGTCCACATCGACGACCTCCGCCTTGGCGGCGGGAGGCGAGGCGGGCACGACGACCTGCGTTGCGGCCGGGGCCAACGCGGGAGGCGCGGCGCCTCCGGCGACCGGGGCCTCGTCGCCTTTCTTGCGGCGGCGCATCATGACGAGGGCGACGACCCCTGCTCCGCCGAGGGCCGCGGCAAGCAGGAGGTACAGGAGCGGGAAAGCGCCCGAAGGCGTGGCCGTCTGACCGGGCACGACGGTGACCGCGATGGGGGCCGTTGCGCTAAGGCCGCTCGGGTCGGCCACGCGCAGCGTCACTTGCGTGGTGCCGGGCTTGACGCCCGTGAGCGTCAACGTCCACTGCGTGGCGCTGGTCTTCTCGAGCGTGACGCCGACCGTGCTGCCGTCGGCTGCCGAGGCGAAGAACAGCAGGAGGCCGAAGTCCGTGTCGTCCTGGTCGGTGGCGAAACTGCTGTCAATGACGAGCGTGTAGTTCTTGCCCTCGTCCACCGACGCAGTGGTCGGCACCTTTCCGGCGGTGAACACCGGGGCGATGTCGTTCGGCCTCGCGCGGATCGTGAAGTTCTGGTAGACGTTCGCGAGCCCATCGGAGAGCAGCAGCGAGACCGTGTAGGTGACGCCCGACCCGTCGGCCGGGATGATCCACCGGAGCACATGGTCGTTGTCGAACGCCATCCCCGCGGGGCCGCTTGCAAGCACGAGGCTGAGGTGGTCGCTGGCGTCGGGGTCGCCGTACACGACCGTGTAGGCGTAGCTGGTGCTTGGCAGCGCCGTCTGGACGGGGAACGAAGTGAAGAACGGCGCGTGGTTGTTCGGGTCAGCGGCGCGCGTAACGGTGAGGACATAGCCGAAGTCGACCCATGCAATCCCGTCGCTCACGCGGAGCGAGACGCCGTAAACGCCATACGAGTCCGCCGTGGTCTGCCATCCGACTACGCCTGCGGGGCTGATCGTCATGCCCGCCGGGCCCGAAAGGAGCGTGAAGGTCCACGTGTCGCCCGTGTCGCTGTCAACGACCTTCACGGGCCACTCGTACCCCGCGCCGGTGCTGATGGTGTTGATCGACGCGTTTCCGATCGCCGGGACATCGTTGATGCGGAGCGCGATCTGCGTCGTGTTCTCGACGCCCGTGCGGTCGGTGACATGGAGGGTCACCGCGTAGGCGCCCGGCGTCACGAAGGTGTAGTTGAACAGCGCGCCGGTCAGCACGACCGGGTTGCTGTTGTAGGTGAAGCGCCACGAGAACGCGAGCGGGGAGCCGATGTCGTTGTCCGTCGAGGCCGACGCATCGAGGGTCACCGTGTCCGTTTCGTTGTAGGGGCCGCGGTAGCCGGCCACCGAGATCGTCGGGGGCGTGGTGTCGATGATGCGCACCTCGCGCGTGAGCGTGCCCACATTGACGAGGGTCGCGTCCCACACGTAGAGCGTGATGTTGTACCAGCCGGGCTGCAGGATCGTGTAGTCCACGACCATCCCGCCCACCGAGTCCGTATAGTTCTCGCCGATGATGTCCCACGAGAACGTGCCCGTGTTGCCGTTGTCCCAGTACGCGTCGTTATCCGTGGAGGCCGAGCCGTCGAGCGTGATCGGGAGGTCCTCGGGGTAGGTCGCGTTCAGGGCGAAGTCGGCCACCGGGTTCGTGATGTCGTTGACCGTGAGCGTGAAGTCGACTTCAGCGAAGTTGGAGGCGCGGTCGGTCACCTTGAGGTGGATGTTGTACATGCCCGGCGTGTCGAACGTCCAGGTTGGGGCGGAGCCGGTGAGCGTCGTGAGGGAAAGGACGATGCTGTCATCGAACGACCACTCGTAGGCGGGCGCGCTGTCGAGTTCCTGGACCAGGGAGCCGTCGAAGGTGTAGAGCGCGTCCTCGTCGAGCGAGAACCCGCCGAGGTAGCCGGAGAGGACCGGGTTGGTGTTGTCCGTGCAGAACGTCCACATGTTCTGCGTGAGATGGCCCGCTTCGTCGAGTGCATTGACCGTCAGGTCGTAGCAGCCGTCTTGGAAGGCCGTGGTGTCCACCGCGTAGCCGGGGCCCACGAACACGAGGTTCCCAAGCTGCGACAACTGCGCGCCAAGCGCCGTGGCCACGAACGCGACGGCCGTGAGGTTGTGGTCGTCGGTTGCGTCGTAGGTGATCATCGTCCCGGGTTGGAAGTAATCGGAGGAGGGACCGGTGCGGGAAAGCAGCGGGGCGGCACCGTCGATGTAGAAATTCCAGGTGAACGTCCGGCTGTTGTTCAGCGTGTCGTTGGCAAAGAGCACGATCGTGTGGTTGCCCGGGCCAAGGCCAAGCGAGACATTGCCCGTGTTGATCGACCACGGGAGCGTCGTGTTGTTGTACGGCGTGCCGTCGATCGTGTAGCGCCACGCGAAGAGGTGCGCGTCGGTCACGGTGATGTTGAGGTAGGCGCCCTGCTGGATGGCGTTGGTGCCGAGCGCCGGGGTCCCGCTGAAGAGGGGGCCCGTCGAGTCGAACTCGAACGAGTAGCTGCGCGTGACATTGGGCACCGCGAGCGAGCGGTTGAGGATCGTGCTGTCCGTGGCACGGATCGTGACCGTGTGCCAGCCGTCGGCCCACCCCGTCGTGTTGATGTCGTGGGGGTAGGCAAGCGAGCCGTTGCCCGTCACATTGTCCGCCCAGGTCACGGCGTCGAAGAAGTTCGAGACCGAGAAGTTCAGCGCCGTCCCCGCCTTGATGAGCGACCCGTCGGGCGGGCTTGTGAGCGTGACCGCCGGGGGCCACGGGTCCATGAGCGCGTAGTTGTCGTTCTTGGCGGGCGCCACCGCGTAGGGGGGCGCGTCCTTGATGCCGTCCATGCCAAGGACGGAGTTTTGGCCCGCGCCGGTGAACTTGTCGAGGAAGGCGGGGGCCGCCCAACTGTAGTAGTTGCCGGCCCCGGGGTAGCCGGCGTCCCAGGTGCCGTAGCTGTTGGCGTTGCTGATCGCCCCGCCGTAAAAGTTGTTGTGGATCGCGATAAGCGCGAAGTCCCCCGTGTCGAGGTACATCGAGGAGGAGTTGATCGACACGTAGGTCGAATTGTAGGTCCTGAAGTCGGGGGAGTTGTAGAGGTATGCGCCCTGGGTGTTTTCGGCCGCGAAGGTGGAGTTGCGGACCGTCCAGTTGTTGCTGCTGTCGAGGTACAGGGGGTTCGACGCCGCGTTCAGCGCCGTCACGTTGGTGAGGTTTGCCCGGGTCGTAGCGTATCCCTGGAAGCCGACCGAGGTCGAGTTGATGACGAGCGCGTTGGAAAGGGAGACGAGGTCGCTGTACTGGAAGATCGACGAGACATTGAACACCAGCAAGCCGTCGATGGACACCTCGGAGGACGAGTCGACGATGAACCCGTTCCACATGTCCCCCAAGAAGGTCGTGTTGAAGCACGCCACCTGCGAAGAGCCTTGGATATACAAGGCCGACGCGGCGTTGTAGGTGAGCACATTGCGGACGGTGACATTCGTGACCGATTGGAGGTAGAGGCCGTACCCACCCTGGTACTGGCCGTACCCGAACAGCCCGTCGACGAGGAGGTTCTTTGAGTTGTAGAAGTAGACCACTTCGTTCACGTACTGGGAGAGGACGGTGACATTGGTAATTCGCAGGCCGACCGTTCCGTCCGCGTAGACCCCCACGTCCCCGAGCAGCCTGGAGTCGCTGACCGTGACATTGATGGCCATCGACATCGAGACCGCGTAGCTGTTGAGCGTGCTTTGGTTGATCCCGCTCACCGTTACATTCGAGGAATTGAAGATGAGCACCATGCTGGCGTTCGACGGGATCACCACGTTGCTCCGGTTCGCGATGTAGTAGATGGGCTTCCCATCGATCGTGTTGTCGGTGGTGATGTTGTGCCAATTCTGCGGGTAGTCGCCGCTCGTCAGGTAAAGGCCAAAGGGGTAAGTCGTGTTCCGGTACGTGTTGTTGTGCCAAGTGCTGAGTTCGCCGTTGAAGTTCGATCCGCCGTTCGTGAGGTTCACAAAGGTGTTGTTGGCGAAGTACGCGTTGTACGAGTAGCTGTAGACCTGGACCCCGTTGGAAGAGAAGGAGAAGTTGCAGTTCTCGACGCGCAGGTCGGTGATGGTCCCGGCGGCCGTGAGCCCGGACGACTGCACGAAGGAGAAATTCACGCCGCGGATCTGGAACCCGGTGGCGCCCCAGTCGAGCCAGATGCCCTGGCTCACGTTGCTGACGCTGCCGCCCACCCAGGTGGCCGTGGTGTAGATGTTGACCGCGTTCCAGCTCGTTGAGTTGTTGATGCTCACGTTTGCCATGTTGAGCGTGGTCGGACCGTAGTACTCGATGCTGACCCCGGGGTTGTCGAGGAAGGTCGAGTTGGTAAGGTTGAGGCCCCCGAGGTTCCAGTAAATCGGGTTCGTGAGGTTCTGGAACCTGCCGCGGTTGACCGACACCTGGGGCGTGCCGGAACTTGTGTAGAGCCCATAGGTGGCGTCCCACACATCGAAGCCGTCAATGGTGAGGGTCCCGTCGCCGGCGAAGTACAGTCCGTAGGTCACGTTGTGGAAGTGGACATCGCGCAGGACGGTCCTGGTGTCGCTGACCCCGTACCAGACGCCGTTGACCGCTTGGTCGACCGTCACATTCGTGAGCGAAATGTTGGCGGCCAAATTGAAGATGTAAATCCCCGCGCGCGACGCGAAGGTCCCGAAGAAGGTGGCGTTGGAGACGCGCTGGTTGGGGCCCCCGAGGACGAGTTTGTACTGGGTGGCGCCCGTCGTGTTGATGCTGAGGCCGTCGGCATCGAACCCCGCGCCGTTGGAATAGATGCCGTGGATGGAATTGATGCCGGTGATGTTGCGCATCACGGTGTTGGCGCCGTGGCAATTGCACACCCATGAAAGGTTCCCCTGGAGCGTCAGGTTGGTGAGCGTGGTGCGGTTGGCGGCCCCCGTGCTCACATCGAGGCCCAACGTCGAACCGACCAGCTTCATCTTCGTCAGGTTGATGTCCTGCGCTTGCACACTGATTGGCGTGGCGAGCGGGGCCGTGCTGTAGAGGGTGACCCCGAACTGCGATTCGCCAACGACGCTGATGCCGTTGGCACTCATTGTCCAGTTGGCAAGGTAGCTCCCGTTGTAGATGAGGACGGTGTCGCCCGAGCTGAGGGGCAGGAGCTCGACTTCGAGAAGGGTCTTGAACTGGCAGTTGATGAGGGAAGAGGCCGGGTAGTCGTCGTCCACCTCGACGTAGCGCAGCGGGCAGTTCGTCTGCGCCCAGCCAGCCGAGGCGGGGGCCGAGACGGCCGTCACGGTGATGAGTACAAAGAGCGCAAAGGCCGCCGCTAGGCTCAAACGGAGGGCGAGCTTCCGGCGCATGGCCATTCGGGAGGCATTCTCGGACTTCGTTCGCACGCTCAACTGGCTTTCCATTAAAACAACCCCCTCGGTGGGCGGCCTCCGCAAGGAGGACGGCATCGGGCTACGCCTGACCTTATTTAATAACTTCGCACGGAGTCGCGGTGGGGGCCACCTTCGGGGCCGGCGATTCGATGATTGCTGGATCGTGAATTTGCAACCGGGCGTTTGGGGAATGCAAGAAGCGCGCTCCCCCAGCGTGACTTCCCGTGGACCCCCGCCGCCGGGCACCGGGGGGCCGATCACTTACGGCTCTTGGTCCGTTTCGCCGCCCTCGAGTTCGCCCGCGCTCATCTTGGCCATCAGGGACTTCTTCTGGATGTCGACCTTGACTTGCTCGTCGAACTCGGACTCGAGCTTGAGGGTCGCGTGCTTGCGGCCGATGAGCTGGATCAGCGTGTGGTTGAACTCGGCAAGCAGCCCCGTGATCGCCGGGATTGCCGTGGAGGCCGCGAAGAACTCGATGCGCTTTCCGTCCTCCATCACCGACGCGCGGATGACGATCTTGTAGCCCTTGACCTTCGTCTCGCCGTAGAACCAGGCCTCGCCGTGGTACGGCTCCTGCTTGATGAAGTCCCGGACGAGGTGGACATCGTGGGCGAGGACGACTTCCTTCGCGAGCGAAAACAGCTCCTCGTAGGTCATCTTCTCGGGCATGGCCATGACGTTGTAAACCTTGGAGTCGCGCTGGTCGAGTTCCCCCTCGACGAGCCGCTTCAGCATCGCCGTGTTCGCGTGCTCCTTCGTGAAGAAGATGGGGCAGACGACCTCGGCCTTCCTCGTCTTCATCGAGAGCGAATGGACGGCGCCCTTCGCGTCGCGGTACCGCGCCGTCCCGTCGATCTGCGACTCCGTGCAGATCTGCGGGTCGAAGTAGTAGGCGACCGACACCTTCTCGCCGGGGTTGAGGACGCCAAGCTGCGTCTCGCTGCCTTGGACCTTGTAGGTCGTCGGCTCGATGTGGTGGAGGCGCAGGACATCCTCGTTGAAGTCGATGGCGACCGTGACCTTGGTGATCACGCTCTCCGTGTCGTTCTTCACGCCGCACTTGAGGCGGACGAAGCCCTGGAAGAACTCGAGCTCCGAGAGCATCTTGACGATCTTCTCGGTCATGGCGGCCTTCACATCGGCGCGGCTGCGCGCGGCGGTGAGGGCGAGGAACGGCAGGACGTACTGGTCGATGGCTTCGAGCGAGGTCGTGGAGCCGTCCCATTCCTCGATGATGCCGGCGTAGGCGTTCTCGATGGTGCGCACCGTCTCCTTCATCGCGACGAAGAGGTCGTCCTGCGGCTCGCCGAAGATGATCGCGGCCATGAAAATGGCCGTGCCCCGCTCGATGAGGATCGTGTTCTCGCCGAAGCCGAGGCGGTTGAGCTCTCCCGTTGCCTGGAATGAGTCCTTAATGAACGACTGGACGGCCGAGAACATCGAGGCGACGAGTTCGGGGTCCTCGAGTTTCACGTCCGATGCGTCGGTCTTCGAGAAGATCATGCGCCCGTCCTGGTAGATGACGAACACCCCTTCGATGACGTAGGTGTCCTTGCGTTTCTCGGCGCCGGCCGCGGCCTGCTGGATGACGACGCGCTCGGTGGGGGCGCGGGACGCGACGTCGAGGGCGCTTTGAGCGACTTGGCCCGCCGCGCGCGAGCGGCGGAGCGCGACGAAGAGGCCCGCGCCGCCGGCGCCGATCCCGCCGATGAGCACGATCCAGAACCACCAGGGCAGGGAGAACCCAGCCACCGCTTGCCCCGGGGCCACCTTGACCGTGACCGTCGCATTCTCCGAGCGCGCGCCCGAGGGGTCGCGCGCGCTGAGGTTGAACGTGACAACCCCGGCGCCCGTGAAATTGAACACGATGAAGGTGTCGGAGCCCTCGCGGATCACGCGCCACCCGAGGATCGTCGGCACGCGCGCGCGCACATCGCGGTCGGTGTCGTTGATCACGAAGGTCAGGTTGAAGTCCGCATCGTCGGCGTCGTGCCAGTAATCGCTGATCTTGATGCGAATGTTACTCCCCTGCACCTGGTCGTTGATCGTGAAGAGGTTGACGTATTCCGGCCACCGGTTGGGCGGGTTGCGGAAGCGGATGATGAAGTCCTGCGAGGTCGACTGCTTGCCGTCGAAGGCCGTGATGGTCACGGGCACGAGGCGCTCGAACACTTCGTTGGGGCTCGGCTGCCACGGGGGGTTCCATGAGAGGCGGTGCTGCGCCTCGTCGTAGGTGTACCCGTCGAGCCCGGAGATCAGGATCGTGGGGATGTCACCGTCGGCATCCGTCACGATGATGTCGTAGAGGTAGGTCTTCGACACCGAGGCGTCCGTCGGGGGATCGGACTCGAAGACGGGCCTGTGGTTGCCTGCTACCCTGGCGGGGTCGACGACCAGGACGGTGAAGGTGCGAAGGACCGTGGTCAGCCCGTCGCTGTAGGCAACCGTGACGTTGACCCGCTGGCCCACATCGCCGGCGCCTGGCGTCCAAACGAGTTGGCCATCGGTAGTCACCGTCATGCCCGGCGGGCCATCTACAATTGAAATGTTCGTCCCGGCATTCTCCGGGTCGGTGATGTTCGGGCTCCACACCCAAGGCTCCGTAGCGCCGGCCTCGGTCGGCGGCTGGGTGCCGATCGTCGGTGGCTTGTTGAGGTCGAGGTGGGTCACCACATGGGCGCGGTTGCCCGAGGCGTCCGTGACATTGAGTTCGACGGTAACCGCTCCGCTCTCGCTGTCGATGTAGGTGACGTTCTGCCCGGTCTTGGTCGTGACGTCGCTGCCGCGGATGAACTTCCAAGAGAATGCCCAATTCGCGGGGCCATACCTCGGGTCGTTGTCAGTCGCGTTCGCGCTGAAGACGACCGAGATCAGGACGTCCGAGACGGTTGGACCGACGATGGTCGCGTTGGGCGGCGTGATGTCCTGGACATCCACGATGACATACCCCTGCGCCGTGTTGTTCGACGGGTCGCGCACCGTCACGGTGATGTTGTAGACGCCCGGGGTCGTAAAGATCCAGGTGATGTTCGGCCCGTTGCTCGTTAGGTTCGCCGCGGGGGCCCGCCAAGTCCAATTGAGTGTCCCGTTGCCGTTGTCAATCGAGGTCTGGGAGATTGAGAACGGCGTGTCTTCGGCGACACTAAGGAAAGTGCGGTTGATGACCATCGAGGGGGGCGTGACGTCGAAGACCGTGATGCTGAAGGTCGTGTTGTTCGCGTTGCCCGCCGGGTCGCTGACGATGACGGTCACATCGTACTGCCCGGGGGTCGTGAACGTCCAGTTGGCGTCCTGGCCCGTGACATTGTCAAGCGAGAGCGGGCGCGGGCCGTTCGAGTCGAACAGCCACTCATAGCTGAGCGGGTCGCCGTTGTCGAGCGCCGCGTCGGTCGCCTCGCCGTGGAATTGGAACGGCATGTCCTCGTTGCCGCCGTAGGCCATTGGGAACGGCGGGTTGAGCACCGGCGCGGTGTTGTCGAGGATCATCGGCCAGACATTGTGGAACACGTTCCCTGCCATGTCGTTGATGGACAAATCCAAATCGTTGGCGCCTTCGGCGAACCCAGCAGCAGGGAAAGTGAAGGCGTAGTTCCCGGTGCCGTCTTCCACAAGCGTGACGGGGTTTCCACCCACGAAGAACGCGTAGCCGAGGGTAAAGTTCTCATTGGCGACATGGAAGACGATGTCCACGCCTGAGCGGACATACTTGGTGCCCGGCGGGAGCATCAGCGTCACATCGGGCACGCTGCTGTCAATGAAGAGCGTCGGGTAGATCTCGGCGACGTTTCCGGCAAGGTCCGTGACGCGCACGACGTAGGCATAGCGGCCGTCGCCGAAAGTTGAGGTATTGATCGTGAAGTTGGGGCTGAAGGGCTGGAACGAGCGGGCGTCTTGGTCTGTTGCGTACTGCGCCGTCTGAATGTTGGGCTCGGTGATCACGAAGTTCCACGGCGTGCCGGCAATTTTCACAGAGTTGTTGGCGGGGGTCGGCGCGATCGTCGGCGGCGTCTTGTCCACGCGGAACACGGCGGCAAGCGAGCGCGTGTTGCCGGCGGCGTCCGTGGCGTTGAGGACGAAGGTGTGCGTTCCGTCGGTCAGGTTGTTCGAGTTGTAGTCGTAGCCGGCAAACAGCGTCACCGGCGCGCCGTCGAGGGTCGAGCTCAGCCCAGTCAGGTGGAGGTCGGAGACGCCGAAGTCGATCGCGGCGCCCGCCTGCAGCCATGAGTTGTTGGCCGGCGAGAACAACTGCACCTGGGGCGGCGTCGAGTCGACGGTGAAGTTGAACCGCGCCGAGATGTTGTTCCCGGCCGCGTCGAAGGCGACCACCGTGAAGTTGTAGTTGCGGTCGAAGTAGCCGGCCGAGTTCACGGTAAAGGGCGAAGTAAACAGCGAGTCAACCGTGCCGTTGAAGATCGACGCGTTCTGGAACGCGGGGTCGCTCACACTCCAGATGAACATCGTCCCGGCCCGGACGACCGACCCGTTGAGCGGCGAGACCAGGACGACGGAGGGCGCCGTGCTGTCGAGGGCGAGCGGGACATTGTAGTTCGCGGAGTTGCCCGCCGCGTCGTCGGCGTGCACGATGATCGTGTCACCGTCGCTCCAGCCCGTCGTGTCGATCTGGAAGGGCGCGCCCAGCGGGGTGATCCCCATCGAGGCGTTGTTGTGGATCCGCTCGTAGGTGGTGTTGACCAGGTGCGCGTCGGTGATGGAGAGGACGACCACCGTGCCTGCCCGGACCGTCGAGCCCGCCGACGGCGAAGCGAGCGAGATCGCGGGGTTGGTCGAGTCGATGTCGAAGGAGAAGCTGACGTTGCGGAAGTTGCCCGCAAGGTCGGTCGCGTTGACCCGCACGGTGTAGCTGCCGTCGGCCCAGCTCGTGGTCGCGACGTCGTAGGGCGAGGAGAGGTTCGTGTACGCCCCGCCGTTGCTCCAGACCACGGACTGCAGGTTCGTGTCGGCGACGCTGAAGTCGAGCGTGACGCCGGCGCGGACCGTGGAGGGCGAAGCGGGCCCGTTCAGCGTCACCGTGGGCGCGGTCGAGTCGACCGTGAACGAGAACGAGACATTCTGGAAGTTGCCGGCGGCGTCGGTCGCGTTGATGCGCACGGTGAGCGCCCCGTCGGCCATCGCCGAGGTGCTGAGGTCGTACGGGGAGGCGAAAGTCGTGTACGCGCCGCCCGTGCTTGAGACCACCGACTGCAGGTTCGTGTCGCTCACGGCAAAGTCGAGGGTTCGGCCCGCAGCGAAGTACGAACCGGCGCTCGGCGAAACCAGGCTGACGGTTGGTGCGGTGGAGTCGATCGTGAAGCTGAAGCTCACGTTGCGGAAGTTGCCAGCGAGGTCGGTCGCATTGATGCGCACCGTGATCGCGCCGTCGGCCATCGCGGCGGTGCTGATGTCGTAGGGCGACCCGAGCGCGGTGTAGGCGCCGCCGGTGCTCGACACGACGCTCTGGAGGTTGGCGTCGGAGACGGAGAAGTCGAGGGTCGTCCCGGCGCGGATCACCTGGCCGCTTGACGGCGTGTTCAGCGCCACCGTGGGCTGCGTCGAGTCGACGGTGAAGGCAAACGAGATGTTGACGAAGTTCCCGGCAAGGTCGGTCGCGTTGATGCGGACCGTGAGCGAGCCATCCGCCATGGCACCGGTACTGATGTCGTAGGGCGAGGCCAGCGTCGTGTACGCTCCACCGGTGCTCGACACGGCCGACGCGAGATTGGTCTCGGTCACGCCGAAGTCGAGCGTGCGGCCGGCGGCGAAATACGAGTTGTTCGAGGGGGAGTTGAGAAAGACCGACGGCGCCGTCGAATCCACGGTGAACGAGAACGACATGTTGACGAAGTTCCCCGCGAGGTCCGTCGCGTTGACGCGGACGGTGTAGGCTCCGTCAGCCCACCCGGTCGTCGACAGGTCGTACGGCGCGCCCAGCGCGGAGTAGGCGCCGCCGTTGCTCGACACCACCGAGGCGAGGTTGGTGTCGGCCACCGAGAAGTCCAGCGTCCTGCCCGCGGCAAAGTAGGAGTTGTTCGAGGGGGTGTTGAGGACGACCGTGGGCAGGGTCGAGTCGATGGTGAAGGCAAACGAGATGTTCACGAAGTTGCCCGCGAGGTCCGTGGCGTTGAGCCGCACCGTGATTGCGCCGTCGGGCAGGCCCCCCGTGCTGATGTCGTAGGCGGACGCCAGCGTGGTGTACGCCCCGCCCGTGCTCGACACGACGGAGGCAAGGTTGGTCTCGGTCACACCGAAATCGAGCGTGCGGCCGGCCGCGAAGTACGAGTTGTTCGAGGGGGAGTTGAGGAACACCGACGGCGCCGTCGAATCCACGGTGAACGAGAACGAGATGTTGAGGAAGTTGCCGGCAAGGTCGGTCGCGTTGACCCGCACGGTAAGCGTGCCGTCGGGCATCCCGGTCGTGCTGATGTCGTACGGAGACGCGAACGTGGAGAACGCCCCGCCATTGCTGGACACGACCGTGGCCAGGTTGGTGTCTCCGGCCGAGAAGTCGAGCGTCCGTCCAGCGACGAAGTAGGAATTGTTGGAAGGCGAGTTAAGGACGACCGTCGGCCCGACCGAATCGATCGTGAAGGAGACGCTGCGGCTGGAGGTGTGCCCGAGCACGTCGGAGGCGTTCACTACGATCGTGTAGGCGCCGTCGGCCCAGCCCGCGAGCGACACATCGAAGGGCGCGGTGATCGCGTTGTTGCCGCTCCCGTTCGACCACGTCGCGGTGTTGAAGTGCGGGTCGGCGACGGAGAAGTCCGCGGTCTGCCCGCCGCTGATGTAGGCCCCGGAGGACGGGAACACCGTCGTGATGACCGGCGCGAGGCTGTCGACCTCGAAGTGGAAGACGGCCACCGCCGAGTTGCCGGCCGTGTCATTGGCCACGATCGTGACGTTGTAGGCGCCGTCGGCCCAGCCGCTCGTCGAGATGTCCCACGGCGCCGTGAACGCCGCCGGGCCCGAGCCGAGGTTGTAGGTGACGGCCCCGAGGTTCGTGTCCGAGACGGTAAAGTCGAGCGTCGCGCCGGGGTCGAACACGGAGTTGTTGGTGGGCGAGTTCAGGGTGATCGTGGGCGGGACCGCATCGATGGTGAAAGTGAACACGCGCGTCGTCGAGAAGCCGGCCGTGTCGTTGGCGATGACCGTGATGTTCCAGGTCGCGCTGCCCCAGCCGGTGGTCGAGATGTCGAAGGGGGCCACGAGCGCGTTCGCCCCGCTGCCGTTGTTCCAGGTGACCGAGCTCAGGTGGACGTCGCTGACGAGCAGGTCAATGGTCGTGCCCGCCGAGATGAACGAGCCGTTCGAGGGGGAGACGAGGGTGATCGCCGGGGCTGTCGAGTCGAGCTTGAACAGGAAGGTGGACACCTTCGCGTTGCCCGCCGCGTCCCACGCGCGAATCGTGATGTTGTAGTCGCCCTCCGCCCACCCGGCCGTCGAGAGGTCCCACGGCGCGGTGAATGAGTTGTTCCCAGAGCCGTTGTTCCATGTCACATTGCCTACCAGGTGCGCGTCGCTCACGGTGAAATTCAGCTGCGTCCCCACGGGGTACGTGCCACCGACCGTGGGGCTGTCGACGACGATCGAGGGCGCCGTGGAGTCAATCACGAAGAGGTAGTTGGGCACGAGGGTGAAGCCCGTCGAGTCGTTCGCCCAGATGCGCAGGAACAGGTCGCCGTCGCTTAGGCCCGTCGTAGAGATGTTCCACGGGGAGGTAAGGTTGACCGTCGTCCCGTTGTTGAACGCGTACTGAACCGTGTCGAAGTAGAACGAGATGTTGAATTGGAGGGTGACGCCCGCGATGATGACCGAGAGGTTCGCAGGCTGGAGGAGCGTTACATGCGGGGGCCACGGCTCGGAGAGCGGGTAACTGTCCCTCCTGCCGTAGGGCAGGTTCATCGCCGTGTCGTTGATCCCGTCGGGGCCCGCGGTGGCCTGCGCGGCGCCCCGGTAGATGTCGGTGTGCGTGGTGTTCGACCAGAAGTTGCCGCCCGAGGGGTAGCCGTTGTCGAACGTGTTGGAGGTGCCGACGTCATAGAATGCGCCGGCTGACGTGTAGAAGTTGTTGTGGTAGAATTCGTTGAACTGGGCGCCGCCGTCGAGGTACAGCGTATAGGAGGAATTCGACACGGTATTCTCGATAAAGGTGTTGGACGCAGAGCTCCCAACATAGAACCCGTAGCCCTGATAGCGGATCGTGTTGTTCCGGATCGTGTTCGCGTTCGACTGGCTAACCTGGATGGCGATGTTGCTCGAATTCGTGATGAGGTTGGAGTCGACGAGCGCCGAAAACGCATAGTACAGGACGATGGCGTCGTAGTAACCGCCATTGTTGAACCAGTTCCTCGATACGACAAGGCGATCCGCGTGGTCGCCGCTGTTGGCCTCCGTGTAGAGGCCGTAGTACGCGACGCCGTTGATCGTGTTTCCGACGATGTGCACGTCGTCCGTGGCTCGGGGGTAGATGCCGATGTAGGACTGGCCGTCGAAGAGGCAGCTAGTGATGTTGATGAATTGGCTCTGCGCGTCAGAGTCGAAGCCGATGTAGCCGCGGTAGAACGTGGAATTCGTGACGTTCACGCGCGGGCTGAATCCGATGTAGACGCCGCGGGTGCTGAAGTTCGACACGTAGGCGCCGTCGATGTTCGTGCGCGTGCTGTTGGACAGGTAGATGGCGTAGGATGACGCGTTGGACCGGAAGTTGTAGATGCGGTTGTCCGCGCCCCAGCTCACGAACGCGCCGGCGTAGCTGTTGTTGGCGACACCTCCCCGGATCGTCGAGTTGAACACCTTCACGAACATCGCGGAGGCCCAGTTCTGGTCCATCGAGGTGGTGGAGCCGAGGTCCATGAACGTGCAGTTCACCGCGACGAGCCAGCCGGCGGCGCCCAAGAACGTGATGCCCGTCTGGTTCACATAGTAACGGACCGGCTGGCCGTTCACGAGGTTGTCCGTGGTCCAGGTGTGCATGAACAGCGTGACGTCGACGATCGGGTCGACGCTGTAGGTGTACACCGACCAAGGCGGTGCGCCCGTGAGGTTGAAGAACGAGTTGTTGACGAATGTCCAGTAGCGCGATTCCTGCAGGTAGAGCCCGCGGACGTCGCGCGTGATCGTGTTGCTCGTCACCTCGAAGGAAGACGAGCTGTAGGCGTACACCGCGTAGTCGCTCACGTTGAGGATCGTGTTCCGGAAGATGGTGAGGCCGCTGGACGACTGGACGTAGATGCCCCAGCGCCCGCTGCCGTTCATGAGGTTGTCGGCGATGGTGCCGGCGAGGAAGTTGTAGAGGTAGATCGCATCGTAGCCGCCGCGGTGGAAGGTGTTGTTGGCGATGCGCCCGAAGGTCGGCCATCCCCCGCCGCCCTGGAAGTAGACCTGCTGGTAGTAGTTGTCCTGGAAGACCGCGTGCTCGGCGCGCGCGCCCCCATACGAGTAGCTGAGGAACCCGTAATAGCCAAGCGAGTAGGTTCCGCCGTCAATGCCCGAGTCGAAGGAGGTCCCCGCCGGGCTGTAGACCGCGGCGTAGAAGTTCGTGATGTTGGTCGAGACCGTGTTGTTGCGCGCGTAGTTGTTGAACTGCACGCCATAGTCGCCGTAGGCCGCGTCGGGCGTGAAATTCCCGCCCGTGATGAGGTTCCACTCCGAGTACTCGAAGTACGCGCCGCCGGCGGTGTTCCGCCAAACGGTGAGGTCGGAGAACGTGTTGTTGTTGCTGTGGTAGGAGATGGTGCCCCACTCGTTGGTCGACAGGTTGGTCGAGAAAAAGGTCGACCCGTTGACGAACATGAGGAAAATGCCCGCCTGCCCCCTTGTGACTGGGTTCGTGGCGGTAATGTTGAGCGCGCTCGAGTTGGTGGCAATGATGAGGCCCGCGCTCCCCGTGAACGAGACGCCTGTTGCGTTCACCCAGAACCGGATGGGCTGTCCGTTGGCCAGGTTCGAAGCGTCGACATCGTGCATCCCGTAGCCCATGTCGGGGATCGGGTCGGGGAAGCTGAAGCGGATCGGTGCCGTCTCATTGGTGATGTTGTTACCGCGCATGTACCAGAAACGCGAGTAGTCGATCCGGATGCCGGCGCCCGTGCCGTTGAGGATGAGATTGTCGAGGAGGATCAGGTAGTCGTGGTAGGTGCCGCCGATGCCCCCGGTCGCCATGTTCGAAATCCGGTTGCGGGCGATGAGGCCCCCCTGCCCGAAATAGAGGTAGATCCCATAGTCCGACGAGCTGAGGGCGTTGTCCTCAATGGACCCGCTCTGGCAATAGTAACAGTAGATGTCCTGGTAGTAGGTCTGGCCCATCGTGTTGTTCGCGATGCGGTACCCCGATGTGTAAGGAGCCCCTCCGTAGCCGAAGTAGATCGAGTAGTAGTAGTTGAACGGGAACACGCTGTTGAGGACAATGGGGCCAAGCAGCGCATTCGAGTACACGCCGTAGTAGGAGGCGTTCAGCGTTGAATTGTAGACGCGCAGGTTGGCCGCTGAAGTGCGGACGTAGATGCACGTGCTGAACCCGCTGCAGTCGCTGGATTCGAACGTGTCGTTGTTCGAGGTGCCGTCGAGGTCGAAGCCGTAGTCGCTGTACGCCGCGTCGGGGCGGAGCACCGACCGCGTGACGACATTCCAATCGCTCCCCCAGAAGTACAGGCCGCCGGCTGTATTCTGGCCGAAGGTCGAGTCGCCGATCGTGTTCCGGTGGCTCAGCCACGCCTCGAAACCATAGGTGTTGGCGCTCGCATTCAGGTAATTGAAGGCCGAGTCGTTGACGCCAACAAGCAGCAGGCCGATGTAGTTCCTGGCAAGCGGGGAGGTCGAGGTCACGGAGATGTTGCTCGAATTGTCCACGATGATGCCGCCGTAGCTCCCGTTCCACGTGCCCGAGGTCGCGTTGGTGACCCACAGGAGCGGGAGGCCGTTCACGAGGTTCGAGGTGTCTGCGTCGTGGGTGGCCCATTGCACCTGGACGTTTGCATCGAGGTAGATGTAGATCGGGGCGGTGCGGTTGATGAATTGGTTGCTGCGCATCGTCCAGAAGGAGGAGCGCTGCAGGTAGAGCCCGGAGTTGGTCCAGTTGGTGAAGATGTTCCCGTAAAGCTGCCAGAAGTTGCTGTAATCGCCCCGCACTCCCACATCGCGGGAGGCGTTGAACACGTTGTTCCGGACCACCATCGCGTCCGAGTCGTAGCCGTAGATTCCGATGCTCGAGTCGTTGAACAAATTGTTCTCGACGAGCGCCGAGTCAAAGCTCTGGAGGTAAACCGCGTAGTAGTACTGCGTGTGGTTGAAGGTGTTGTTGTGGACCCATGCGTTCGTCACCGTGCCGCTCGATACATACGCATAGACCGCGTAATACCAGACGCCTGTAAAGTTGGTGTGGTCCACCGTAAACGAAGTGGCGTAGCTGGCGTAGACGGCGTAGTACTGCAAGGTGAGGTTCGACCCGGTGACGCGGTTGCCCTCCGTGCTCGTCCCGAAGAAGAAGCAGGTGTTCCACCCGGAGCAGCTGATGTTGGCAAACGTGTTGTTGTTGGCCCCGGAGCCTGCGCGCACGTCAATCGCGTACGCGTAGTTCGAAGCGTTGCGCCAAAGGCCCCCGTCGAAGAGGTTGTTCGAGGCTGCGTAAAGGTAGATGCCGCCCGAGTAGGACGGGCGCATGTACGTTTGGGTGAAGTTGGTGAAGGTGTTGTTGAACGAGCGCTCGATGACGTAATTCCAGCCGTTGCCGCTCGAATTGATGTCATGGATCGTGGACGTATTCGTGAAAGCAATTACGACCCCCCAGTCCATCGCCGAGATGACGTTCGTGACGGTCACGTCCACGCTGGTGCAGTTCACCACCGCGAGGAACGACGCGGCGCCCGAGAAGGTCGTCCCGGTGGCATTCACCAGATAGACGATCGGCGTGCCGCGGATCGTGTTCGACAGGTCGATGTCGTGCTGGAAGTAGGGGAGGCTGATGGGGGACGAGTAGTACAGGTAAAACGCGTTGCCCGTCGTGTTGATCTGGACATTGCGCCACTTCCAGTACGCAGTCAGCCCGTTGAACTCGACCCCCCCGTACGATGCCGAGTCCATGGTGAGGTTGTCGAGGCTGCCGTAGTCGGCGTCGTATGCGTAAACGGCCCAACCGTTCGTCGTGTGGAAGGTGCCGTTGTCGAGCGAAACTTGGTCCACTTGGTAGTAAAAGTACACGCCTCCGTAGCTGCTGGTGGAATTGATCGTGAAGCCCGAGATGTGGACGTCGGCCGAGTACTGGACCCAGATGCCGGCCCGCCCGATGGCGGAGATCGTCAAATTAGAGGCCCATAGGCCCGTGGTGTACCCGATCGTCATCCCGTCGTAGTTCGTGACCGTGGTGATCGCGATCGACCACATGCGGATGTCGATGTTGGGATTGCCCGCGAAGTCGAACCCGCTGTACCCGCAGCTGGACACATCGATATCGTGCATCAGCCAGTCGTGGGCGTACGCCAGGTACACGCAGTCGTAGTTGTGCTGCAGGATCGTGAGGTTGTCGAGCGTGCCGTTGTGCTCCGCAGCCTGGTCGGCGTAGACGCCGTAGCTCCCGCGCTTGAGGGTCAGGTTCTGGAGGGTGACATGGTTCCCCTTGACATTGATGACGGGGACCACCGCGAGCGACTGTTTGTCGATGACGGCCCCGGTGCGGCTTTCCCCTTGGACGGTGATGGAGTTGTTCCAAATGGTCACGTTCTCGAGGTACAGCCCGTTGTAGACGTACACCGTGTCGCCGGCGGCCGCGTCGTAGACACCCTTCTGCACGGTCGTCCACTGGTGGGATGCGGGGGTGTCTGACCCGTAGGAGTCGTCGACGTAGATCGTGGTCGCCGATGCGCTCGCAGCGATGAGCGCGAGGCCCGCGAACAAGAGGCCGGCCGCCACTGCAATCATGATTAGGCGGCGCGCCCGCCGAACGGACATCGGTTGCTTCCCCCCAACATGCGCATTTGGATCGCGAGGCAGAGTAGGAGATTGCCTGGCCATCCAGAATATCTCCGCCACCCCAGGCAAGTGTTATAAGCGTTTCGCGCGGGCGCACGCCAAGGAAAAAGCCGTTTTGGCAGCGGTTTTCGCCGCGCCCCGTTTTTCGCGCGGCGCGACAGCCTGCCGGCGGGGGGGCTCCCAGCGGCGCTTCCGGTGGTGGGGGGCCGCGGTCAGCCCGTGCCGCCGGAGCCGTCCCCGTCCTTCTTTCCGTCGGCCTCGGGGCCTCCGAGGTCAGGCTCGTGGCTGTCGCCCTTGGGCTCCGCGGGCGGCGCCCCCGTGCCCGCGGCGGCGCCCTGGTCGGTCTCGCCGCCGGCAAGGTCGGCGCTTGACATGTTCGACATCAGCGATTTCTTCTCGATTTCCGCTTTCGTTGCGCTGTCGAACACCTGCGCGATCTTGAGGTCGCTGTACTTCTCGATGACCATCGAGTTCAGCGTGTGGTTGAACTCGGCAAGCAGCCCGGTGATCGCCTTCATGTTCGTGGAGGCCGCGAAGAACTCGATGACGTTGGTCTCCTCGATCACGGTCGCCCGGATGACGATCTTGTAGTTCTTGACCTTCGTCTCGCCGTAGAACCACGCCTCACCCTGGAAGGGGTTGAACTTCGTGAACTCGCGCACCATCTGGACATCGTGCGCGTTCACGACGCTCTTGATGAGGTCGAACACGTCCTTGTGTTTGATGTAC
>JBGPJF010000014.1:0-58574 GCA_041485285.1 Thermoplasmata archaeon
ACCGGTACCCGACCGAGCCGGCTTTCGACAACTTCGCGGGCTTCCCGTCGGCGACGAACAATGTGTCGTGGTCGCTCACGCGCCTCGGCGTTAAGCACGACATCTTCACGGCCGTGCACTACACGGACGACGGCCCGAAGCTCGCCGACCTCACCCAGTACCCGCTCGTAATCTGGTGTGTGGGCTACGACTATGACTATAGCGACGGCTACCACACGCACCACTCGATCTCCACGAACGACCGCGGGGCGCTTTCCAGTTACCTCGACCGCGGCGGACAGCTGTGGCTCATCGGGGAGAACATCGCGTGGGACGTCTTTGGCCACGCAAACACCACGGTGGGCTCCTCGAACTTCTTCAACGCCTACCTTGGGGTCGCTCGCGTCGACAACGAGCTCAACACACCGAACCCACTGAACGGGACGGCGGGCACCTTCATGGGCGGGGCGTCCTACGGCGTCAACCCGACATGGACCGACTACGGCAACAAGGGCGACTATGCGACGAACCTCACGCCGACGGCGCGGGCGTTCACGATCTTCAACGGGTCGACGACGGACGTCTACGGGAAGAGCTACCCGAACGCGTCGCTCGCCGTCGCCGTGGACAACGCGACCTACCGAAGCGTTTTCTGGGGCACGGAGTTCTCGTTCCTCGCGACGAACGCACGCTTCGACGACGCGGTGTCACGCACGCTCCAGTTCTTCGGGCCGCGCGTCGCGCTTGCGAACGCCACCGCCGAGGAAGGGCAGTCCCTCCTGCTTCGTGGCTGGTATGCCTTCCTGCCAAACGAGAGCGCCTTCACGTTCGCCTGGACGTTTGGCGACAACGGCACGGCCGCCACGCGTAACGCGACGCACACGTATCTCGACGAGGGGAACTTCACCGTGCGCTTCACAGTAACAAGCGGAGCGTGGCTGAACCGCACGGGGACCCTCAACATCTCGGTCGCGAACGCCGTCCCGACGGTGGACAACCTCAACGTGCAGCCGGCGCAGCCGCTCGAAGGGCAAGCCGTCAACCTTTCGGCCGCGTGCAGCGACCGCGGCGTCCTTGACACCGTGACGTACGCATGGACCTTCGGCGACAACTCCAACGCAACGGGGAACCTCAGCACCCATGCCTACCTCGACGAAGGCAACTACACGGTGACCCTCAGCTGCGCCGACAACGACGGAGGCGTCACGGTCTCCAACATCACAATTGCAGTCCTCAACGCGGCGCCCTCAGTCAATTCACCGATCATCGTCGGCCGGCCTTTCGAGAATGGCTCCCTCAACTTCTACGGAAACTGTACCGACCCCGGCGTGGGGGACACATTGACATACACCTGGTCATGGGGCGACGGCACGCCCGATACCGTAGGCAAGAACGCCACCCATGTCTACGCGGACGACGGCAATTACTCCGTGACGCTGACCTGCTCGGACGGCGATGGCGGAATCACGTCGCTGGCAACGGGACAGCGAATCGGGAACGTCGCACCCTCCGTAAGCTTGGCAGGGCCGACGACTGTGCCCGAGGGAACCGTGCTGCTCCTCAACGCGAGCGTGCTCGACCCGGGGATCTTTGACACCTTCGCGTACAGTTGGAATTTCGGCGACGGGTCGCCACTTCGCTCGGGACTTGGGGCGACGCACGCTTACGCGGACAACGGGCAGTTCCTCGTGACGCTCACCGTGTGGGACAATTACGGAGATTCGGGGATGGCCAACTTCACGATCAACGTAACCAATGTGGCGCCGACCGCGGTGATCAGCATCACCGGGTTGCTTGTTGAGGGCTCGCCTTTCACGAACAACGCGACCGTACTCGACCCGGGAGTCGCGGACGTCACCACCGTGTCCTGGTCCTTGGGGTCTGCAGTCACGGCCGACGGCGTTTGGGCCGACGACGGGAACTACACGCTGACTGCCGTTGTCTCGGACGATGAAGGGGGGTCGACGGCGTACGCGTTCAACGTAACTATCCTGAATGCCGCGCCGTGGGTCATGCATGATTATCCCTGGCGCTCAACCGATGAAGGGGCGGTGGTTGCGCTCCTTGCAATCGTGGGCGATCCAGGACCCCTCGACGACCTGACTGTCACGATCGACTTTGGTGATGGGTCTCCCGCGGAAACCCTCGCGGTTCTTCATGGGGGGAATTCTTCGCTCGTCACCATCACGCACACGTTCCAAAGATTCGGCAATTACACCGTGCGGTGGACCGTTGCCGACGAGGACGGCGCGACAAATACAACATCGATGACCGTGCACGTGGTAAACGAGTATCCCTCGATCCGGCTCGACCCCCCCGGAAACCGTTCAATTAGCGAGGGCCAATGGCTGAATCTTACGGCTTCGGTTTCCGACCCCGGTTTGGACGACGTCCTCACACTTGCTTGGAGCCTGGACGGCGTTGCGATCGCGGAGCCCGCGCTCGCGTTCTCCCATTACTTCCCCCAAAACGGGACGCACACGCTCCGCGCGACGGTCACGGATGACGGGGGAAAATCGTCTTTCGCTGAGATTGTGGTCGCCGTTCAGAATGCACGTCCGTCCATCACGGCCTTCGGCCCCTTGTCGGTCCTGCAGGGGGCCGCTGGAACTTTCACGGCCAACGCCTCGGACCCCGGCCCCCTGGACACGGTCCGGGTCCGGTGGCAATGGGACGATGGGGCGACAAGCGATGGGGTTTCGGTCTCGCGCGCGTTTGCAACGCCTGGGAGCCAAACCGTCACGGTCACCGCGACCGACGACGACGGCGGCGAGGTTTCAACCACGGTCGCCTTCATGGTTCTGAACGCAGTTCCTTCGATCACGGCCGTTAACACGGATGGTGACCTCGTCGAAGGGTCAACCGTCGGCTTCGAGCCGGATGTTACCAACCCGGCGGGCGAGATCCTCTTGTTTTCGTGGGACTTCGGCACCGGCCAGACGCTCGACTTGCCGCTCCCCGTGGTGGCCGCGGTCCGGTACGCCGACGATGGCAACTACACGGTGATCCTCGTGGTCCGGGAGCCGGACGGGGCCTCCGCAATGTTTCGCCTGCAAATTACCATCGAGAACGCGCCCCCCGTGCTCTCGTGCCCCGCCTGCCCGGTCGAGGTTGTGCAGGGCTCCCCCCTTGTCATGCGCCTGCGTGCCACTGACCCGGGACGCAACGACTCGCTGCACTACACGGTCACCCTGCCCGACGGCCGCAGCTTTACGCAGGCTGACGGCAATTTCTCGCTGTTCCTCGATGCGCTTGGCGCCTCCGACCTGCGCCTTTATGTCGACGACGGCGACGGCGGCACCGACTCGATGACCCTCCAGGTCAACGTGCTGGCCCCGCACGACGCCACCTTCACGGGGCCGGGGGGCGGCCTGCCCCCGTGGCTCCTGCTACTCTTTGCCGCCGGTGCCGTGGGCGCCGTGTTCCTCATCATTCGCCGTTCCCGCAGGCGGGATGAGGGCTGACCTCTCGCTGATGTGGGCGACCCGCGAGGCGACGGGGCCCAGGTGCTTCTTCCTGGCGAAATACCCCTGCACAAAGCTGACGATGATGATCGCGAGGATCATTGAGATGGTTGCGTTCCGCGCGGTGCCGGGGTCGAACACCTGGTTGAAGGCGATGACGAAGGTCAGGAGCACCGCGTACTTGGCCGAGCCGCCGACGAAGATGTAGAAGAACGACTTCCGCGGGTTCCACTTCATCGTCGCGACAAAAGCCCCGACGAAGGGCAGGATCGGCGCCACCCGGTTCACGAGGATGATGCGCTCGTCGTGCACGGCGAGGAACCCCACCCATTTCTTCATGGTTTTCTCGAAGATCTTCGGAATGGGCATTTTCTTGAAAATGAAGTAGAGGATGCCGTTGCCCGTAAGTTCGGCGGCGACCACGACGACAAGGAGGAGAAGGCCCCACCCAATGTTGCCTGGAAATTCCAGCATGAGGAGGAGGACGAACAGCTCGGGCAACGTCGGCACGAGCATCGCGTCGAGACAGAGGATGACGAAGAGGAAGACGAGTTCGCCACCGGGGCCGAAGCCTCGGAAAAACTGCAATAGCTCCGCCAGGACCAACCGGCTAACCCCTGAAGAGGGACGCTGGGCTCCTCTATTTGAGCCTGATCCGGGAAGGAGTGGAGGGGTTGGCGGCCCCCCGGCCGCGGACAAACGATTATGCGCGCTCCTCATTCAGCCACCGGGGCCGGGGGACGAAGCGTTGCGCGTCGCGATGTTCACCGAGACCTGGTTCCCGAACCGCGACGGCGTGGTGACGTCGCTCGCGTCCTTCCGCAAAGGCCTTGAGGCGCTCGGCCACGAAGTCCACATTTTCGCGGCCGGGTCGAGGGAGACCAAGGAGGCAAACACCGACAAGAACGTCCACATCATACCGGGGATGCCCTGGCGCAAGTACCCGGACTACCACCTCGTCCTGGGCGGCGGGCCGACGGGCAGGCAGCTGCGCGCTCTCGGGATTGACCTCATCCATGCGCACGGGCCGGCGACCATGGGGGTAAAGGCGGTCCGGATCGCGCGCTTCGCGGGGATCCCCCTGCTTTTCACGTACCACACGCGGGTGGACGAGGCGACGGAGTACGTTGTCCGGAAGTCGCAGTGGCAGCGCCGGCTCAAGGGCCTGATGGGGAAATGGCACGCGTGGTACTTCGGCCAGTGCGAGGTCATCGTGGCCCCGACGGAGTGGGTCAAGAATGACCTGATCAAGATGACGCGGATCCCCCCATCGAAGTGCCGCGTGATCCCCACGGGCGTGGACGTCGAGCTTTTCGCTTCCGGCGACCGGCGGGCCGCGCGGGAAAAGTACGGGCTGGGCGAGGGGAAGGTCGTGCTCAGCGTTGGGCGCGTCGCGCAGGAGAAGAACCTCGAGACGCTCCTGGACGCCGCCGAAGCGATTGGGCGCAAGCGCGACGACGTGACGTTCGTCGTGGCGGGGAAGGGGCCGATGCTCGAACCGCTCAAGGCCGAGGCCGACCGCCGCGGGCTCGGCCAGCGCGTGCGCTTTCTCGGGTTTGTGCCCGACGGCGACCTCCCTTCCCTCTACAAGGCGGCCGACGCGTTCGTGCTCCCCTCGACCTTCGAGACGCAGGGGATGGCCTTGTTGGAGGCGATGGCCGCGGGCCTTGCGGTCGCCACAGCGGACACCGGCGGGCCAACGCACTTCGTGGAGGCGGAGCAGAATGGATTCATGTTCCCGGGCAAGGACGTGGCCGCGTGCGCGGCGGCGATCTCCAAGGCGCTTGGCGCCGGCTCGGAGGTGCGCAACCGCGCCCGGCAAACGGCGGCGCGCTACTCCGTCGAGCGGCAGGCCAAGGAGCTTGCAGACCTCTATGTCGAGGTCATGAAGCACTACGCATCGGCCTGAGCGTTTCACTTGCCCGTGAATTTGGGAGGCCGTTTTTCGAAAAACGCCTTGGCCCCTTCCTTGAAGTCCGCCGACCCGGCCATCCGCGAGATCGCGGCCGAATCCTGGTCGATGTGGTCGGCGAAGGTGTTGCCCGGCGCGGCGTTGAGGAGCGCCTTCACTTCGGCCACGGCCTTGGGGGGCAGCGCCGCCAGCTCGTGGGCCCACTTTACGCTTTGGCGCTCGAGGTCGGCATCCTTGACGACCCGGTTGACCAGGCCGAGCCGCCATGCTTCCATGATGGGGAGCGCCTCCTGCGAGGTCGCCATCTCGAAGGCCCGGCCCCGGCCGACGAGGCGCGGCAGCGCCCAGGTAGCCCCCATGTCGGGGCTGAGGCCGACCCTCAGGAAAGCGAGCGAGAGCTTCGAGCTGTCGGAGGCGATCCTCAAGTCAGCGGCAAGCGAGACGCCGACCCCGCCGCCCGCGACGGCTCCCTTGAGTTCCGCAAGCACCGGCTTCGGCATGGTGCGCAGCGCTTCGAGGGCGCGGTTGGCGGTCCTTGCAAGCTCAAGCACGTAGCTTGACGGGTCGGGCGCCGCCGAGATTGCCGCGAGGTCGCCGCCCGCGCAGAAGTGCTTGCCCGACCCGCGAAGCAGAAGCGCTTTGACCGACGCGTCGGCCGCGGCCCTTTCGACCAAGTCGGCGACGGTCTTGGCCATCGGCAGGTCGAAGGCGTTCAGCGCGGCCGGGTTGTTGAGTGTGATTACGGCGACCGGCCCGTCGCGTGAAAGCACAACCTCGCCCGGCAACTTCGCACCTCTCGCTTGAAGGCGGTGAGCCGTAGAAAAACGCTGTCCCGTCGTTGGGCGGCGCAGAGCGGCCGACGCTTCAAACGAAATGTTAAGTGGCAGGCCCGGCGATCGCCGCGCGATGGACCCCGCCGTGCCTCGGCTGCCGCCTGGCCAATACCAGACCAAGATGTGGCCCGTCCTGTCCATCGACCCGACGCCCTACTTCGACGGGAAGCGGTGGGACGTGCGTGTGGAAGGGGAAGTCGAGGCTCCAAAGACGTTCACGTGGCAGGAGATCACCTCCAAGGAGCTGCGTGAGGAGGACATCTCCGACTTCCACTGCGTGACGAAGTGGTCGCGGTACAACAACCACTGGTCGGGCGTCTCGATGAAGAAGGTCGCCGAGGTCGTGCGGCCGAAGGCGAGCGCGAAATTCGTGAACTTCTACTCCGTCGGATTCTACATGACCTCGATGACGATCGAGAACGCGCTTGCCCCCCATGTCATGATGGTCTACGAGTGGGAGGGCAAGAAGCTGCCCCCCGAGCACGGCGGGCCGCTGCGCGTGATCACCCCGCACCTCTACGCGTGGAAGGGGGCGAAGTGGCTGCAGAAGGTCGTGTTCGTGAAGGAAGAGGAGCTCGGCTTCTGGGAAGTGCGCGGCTACAGCCAACCCGCCGACCCGTGGAAGGAAGAGCGCTTCTCGTTCTGAGGCGGCCGCGCTCCGCGGTTCGACGTTTGACGCGGCACGCCGAGCCCGCGCGCCGCGAAGTCTGATATACCCTGCTCTCAATTTCCGCGTACTTCGACGAGTGGGTGTCTTTGGCAGAGATCAAGACCGTGCTTGTGTGTGGCGCGGGGACCATGGGTTCCGGGATCGCGCAGACCTTTGCAACCGCGGGGTTCAACGTTAAGATGTACGACGTGAACCAGGCGCTCGTGGAGAACGGGTTCAAGAAGATCCAGGGCCCGCTCATGAAGCGCGTCGAGAAGGGGAAGATGAAGAAGGAGGATGTGGACGCGATCATCGGCCGCATCAAGGGGACGTGGGACCTCAAGGACGCGTGCGCGGGCGTCGACTACGTGGTCGAGGCCGTGTTCGAGGACATGAAGGTCAAGAAAGAGGTCTTCAAGACGCTCGACGACCATGCGCCAGCGCACGCGATCCTCGCCTCGAACACTTCGTCGCTGTCGATCAGCGAGATGGCCGCATCGACGAAGCGGCCGGAGAAGGTCATCGGGATGCACTTCTTCAACCCGGCCCCCGTGATGCAGCTCATCGAAGTCATCCGCGGCGCGGCGACCAGCGACGAGACGGTGGCGGCCTCGAAGGCGCTGGCTGCAAAACTCGGGAAGTCGCCGGTCGAGGTCAAGGAGTCGCCGGGATTCGTCGTGAACCGGCTGCTCGTGCCGATGATGAACGAGGCGTTCAACCTCCTGCAGGAAGGCGTCGCATCGGCCGAGGACATCGACAGCGCGATGAAGATGGGGACGAGGATGCCGATGGGCCCCTTCGAGCTTGCCGACTACACCGGCCTCGACATCGGCCTGCACACAATGGAGACGCTCTTCCATGAGACGGGCGACCCGAAGTTCCGCCCGAGCCCCTTGCTTCGCAAGTATGTGCGCGCGGGGCGCGTGGGGATGAAAGTCGGCAAGGGCGTTTACAACTACAACGAGAAAGGAGAACGAGTGTCCTGACTGCAGGACGTCGGGAGGGCGAAGGGCATGGAGTACAAGCACCTGATTCTGGAGCGGGACGGCGCGCTGGCCGTCCTCACCGTGAACCGGCCGGACGCGTTGAATGCGCTGAATTCGGCGGTGCTCGACGAGCTTCGCCATGCGGTGGATGCGATCGCGCACGACAAGGAGCTGCGCGTGGTGATCCTGACGGGCGCGGGCCCGAAGGCGTTCATCGCGGGCGCGGACATCGGCGAGATGGCGGGGCTAACGCCCGTGCAGAACCGCCACTTCGCGGGGCTTGGCGCCGCGATCCTGCGCAAGATGGAGACCATGGACAAGGTGTGGATCGCCGCGATCAACGGTTACGCCTTCGGCGGGGGCCTCGAAACGGCGATGGCGTGCGACATCCGCCTGATGGCGGACGGCACGAAGATCGGCCTTACCGAAGTCTCGCTTGGAATCATGCCGGCCTTCGGCGGCACGCAGCGGCTCCCGCGGCTTGTGGGTCCGGGCAAAGCAAGGCAGCTCATCTACACGGCCGCCCGCATCGACGCGCAGGAGGCCCTTCGAATCGGGCTCATCCAGGGCGCCTACCCGCAGGCGGAGCTGATGGCGAAGGCCAAGGAGCTCGCCGCCGAGATCATCAAGAACGCGCCGCTCGCGGTCGCCTACTGCAAGGCGGCGATCGACCGGGGCATGCAAGAGGACATTGACCGCGCCCAGGCGCAGGAGATCGACGCGGCGTCGATCCTCTTCTCCACGGAAGACAAGCGCGAGGGCCTCACAGCCTTCGTCGAAAAGCGCAAGCCGACCTACAAGGGCAAGTAGCTACACGCGCACGTGGAGGACGGGAGCCTTCCCGCCCTGCGCGTCGGCAACGACGCCGACGAAGGTGACCGATGCGCCGGGGTTCAGCGTGACCTCCAGGTAGACATCGGTGTGCGCGAGCACCTCGAGGTTTCCTTTCGCGGAGTAGACGCCGATGTCGATGGCAAGCGGGTCGCCCTCAGAGGGCCGCGCCCAAAGCACGGGCCCATGGACGGCGACGGCGTGGCACCGGAGCGCGTGCCAGTCGGTTAGCAGGGCGGAAGCGTCCACCACCGCGGCAGGCTCGGGCACGGTTTCGGCGCGGGCCCCGGGCGCGACGCTGAGCTCCAGGGCGCCGCGGTAGGTCTTCACGGTTGCGTCGAGCGTCACGAGCCGCCATCCGAGGCTCTTTGGCGGCGCCTCCTCGAAGAAGACGGTCATCTGGCGCCCCGCGCAGTCGGTAAGCGAGGAGATGGCCGCACCCCCGGCAACTTCGCGGACGCCGCCAAGCAGGCCGCGGACCCACACGCGCGAACCTTCGCCCGCGCGCAGCGCATCGGCCACCGAGGCCGCCGGGCGCGCGGTGTCGAACTGCGAGGCAACGAGGCCGAGGATGCCGGCCGAGAGGATCGAGAGACTGACGGACACCGCGAGCAAGCGCACGAAACCACCGCGGCGTGGGCGTCCCGGCGGGCTCTTGAACGTTGTGTGAGGAATCTCCCTCCCTTGTTGATCCATCGCTGCCGCCTCTGCCGCGATGAATGACGGAGCGTGCGATGGTCATCGCGGCAAGTTGAAAGACCCCGGCGCTTCCCCTTCCCGCGATGGTCGCGCTTGACCTGCTCGCCTCCACCATTGTGGGCGCGCTCCTCGGCGCGTGCCTCGGGATGGGCGCAGGCCTGGTCCCGGGCCTGCACGCGAACAACCTCGCCCAGGGGGCGGTCGCGGGGCGGTCGCTGTTCGTGACGGTGATCGCATGGGTGGCGGCAAGCGGGGCGGGTTCGGCCGAGGCGGCGTTCCCGGCGTGCGGGTTCCTTTTTGGAGCGGCCCTTGGCCACGCGTTCACCGACGAGATCCCGGCGGTGTTCCTGGGCGCGCCCGACCCGGACACGGCCCTTTCGGTGCTGCCAGGCCACCGGCTGCTGATGGCCGGCCACGGCGCCTTTGCGGTGCGGGCGGCCGCCGCGGGTTCGGCCATCGGCGTGGCCCTGTCGCTGCCCCTCGTGCCGCTCCTCGCGTTCTCGATGGGGGCGCCCCTCCACCTGTATGCCGCGATGGGGACGGTGCTCCCCTGGCTCCTCATTGCCGTGGCCCTCGCCCTCTGCCTCACGGAGCGCGGCCGGCCCTCGGACGGGCTTTCGCGGGCCAATGCGCGGCTCCTGGCCTTCGGGGTGCTGCTTGCCTCGGGGGCGCTCGGCGAGCTTGTCATGTTTACGGGGGTCGCGCTCCCCGCGGGCGATCCCGGCGGCACCCACCTGTTGTCGCTCTTCGCCGGGCTGTTCGGGCTGCCCACCCTTCTGCTTGCGGCGCTCGCCGCCCCCGCGGCGTCCCCGACGCCGGAGGCGGTGCCGGGCCCGGCGCTCACGCCACGGGGAACTGCAAGCGCGGCCGCGTGGGGCACCGGGGCCGGGGCGCTCGTCGGGTGGCTGCCGGGCGTGGGGGCCGCGCAGGCCGCGGTGCTTGCGGCCGCCACGCGTGGGGCCTGGTCAAGGGCGGGCCGCCGCTTGGCGCCTCCCCACGATTCTCCGCAGGCGGCGGCAGAATTCCTGGCGATGCAAAGTGCCGCGGCCGCGGCGAACCTCCTGTTCAACCTCGTCGCGCTGTTCGCGCTCCTGCGGATGCGCAGCGGCACGATGGCCGCGGTGTCGACCATCGGCGGGCCGCACGTCGAGCTGTGGTCCGACCCCAGCGCCGCGCCCGCGCTGCTTGTGGCCCTCGTGATCGCAGCCGCGGTGTGCCTGCCGCTTTGCTACGCGGGCGCGCTCGTGCTCGGGCGGGGGAGCGTGTGGTTCTACGCCCGGCTCAATCCGCGCGCGCTTGCGCTCACGGTCATTGGGGGACTGCTCGCGCTCATCCTGTTCCTCGAAGGCGCAAGCGGCCTTGTAATCGCAGCGGCCGCGCTGACGCTTGGGCTTGTCCCGCCGCTTGCGGGCATCAAGCGCGTGCACCTGATGGGTGCGGTGCTGGTGCCGGTCGTGGTGCGGCTGTTGTGAACTCCGGAGGGGCCCGCGGCGCCTCCCCTCGGCTTGCGTAGGCGTGAGGATTTCCATCGGACGTGACGGTAGCCAGATCCCCGGTCGGCCGCCCTTCGCGACGTCAGAGAAACGGCTTGGCGGTCTGCCGGGTGAGGCCCGAACATTCAAATTGGAGCCGCGCGATTGACGGGGCGGGGAAATCTGCGCCTCAATTTCGGGTGTGACCATGGCAACCAACCTTCGGATAGCTAAGCGCTCGTCCGCGATCGTGTTCGGGTCTGTGCTGGCGGTTTTGCTCCTCTGTAGCTCCGCCATGGCTGCCGCCGACGACACGAATGGGGCGGACGACATTTCAGATTCCTCCATCGAAGGACCGAAAGGCGACTGGGACTTTTCCATCTACAACTACTCGGGATCCGATTACGACAAGTGGGCGGCGGGGCCAGGTTACGACGCTTACTTCGGCGCTGGCGAGGCAGGGTTTCAAGTCACGCGGCTGGAGGCAGCCGATGGAGCATGGGCGTCGATGGAAGCGCGCGCGCTCGCGCCGCCGGCCACCCAGGTTGAACCTCCGAACGAATTTGCATCAGTGGACGAGGATGCGCATTCGATCTTCGAAGACCTTGTTGCCGATGGTACATCGCTGGAATACACAGTGGCCCTCGGCGGTCTTAAGGAGGAACTGACCATCGACGAGAAGCCTGAACTTGAGGCGGACCTGCTCTTCTCATCAGTGGTGCGGTACGATGATGATGAGCTGGATGCCACGGCCAATGAACAGACCTTGTCCGGCTACTCAACTGTGGGGGAAGATATCGTCCTTAAGGACTCCCAAGGCCGCACGAGGTTTGCAATTCCGCGGGCCTTCGTGAAGGACTCGTCCGATGTACGCCCCTCGACTGCTGACCCGGCGGATACGGAGGCATCATCCTTGTTCGAGTGGCTGGACTATTCGGTTTACGCTCAACCGGGAGAGCTTTGGCTCGCGGTGGTGGTTCCGTGGAACATCTTGAACCGGACCGAGAATGTGTGGCCTCTGATTGTAGACCCGACCCTCGTGGTCCTCGACGGCTATTCGGAGGGAAATCACGCCTACTCTGAGTGCGTCATCTACATGGACTCCTCCCTTACCATCGCCCCGTGGGCCCACCTGACGCTGAACAACTGCCAACTCTTCTTCAACGGCAATTTCGATCTCACGGTGTCGATGAACGGAGAGTTGACGCTTCTCAATTCTGAGGTGGATGCCAACGACACCGCCTTCCGTTACGGATTCATTGTGAATGGAAAGCTCAGCGCAATCAACACGCTCGTTAGCCACACGGAGAACGGGATTGAGGTTTATTCACCACAGCGGGTCGTCATTGACAACTCCACAATACGCCAGAGCGACGGGGATGGGTTGCACGTTGACGTGGCGGTGCCCGATCTCGTGTTCGAGAACAACTCGGTTTTTGACAACGACGGAGATGGCGCGGCGCTCATAGGGGTACATGCGGATGTCGACGTTCGATCCAACGAGTTCGCGGGAAACGACCGGGGCATGAGTTTCGCATCCAGCGGCATCCTGCACGGGCTTGAAGGCAATCACGCCGCGAACAACTCGCACGCCGGAATCATCGCGACTGAATCGGACCTTGTGTTGGAAAAGTCCAGCGCCCAGAACAACAGCGAGGGATTCGTGGTCGAGGGCGGCACCGTTCTCATTGACGCAGGGTCGGCGGTCCTAAACGACGTGGGCGTCCGGTGCGTGAACTCAAACCTGACGCTGCTCAACGCCGACATTACGGATAGCGCAACGCTGGATATCGACGCCGAGGGCTGTGCCCTAACGTACACTGACGGTAACTGGTACGAATGGAGTGAGTACCTCGAAGGGACCATCACCGACGTGCGGCATCGGGTTTCAGTCCTGGTCCTGGACGTTGAGGGGGCCGCCCAATCAAGCGTTTCCGTCACGATGGTGGACGCGCTGGACGATAACGACGCCGTTGGAACAACCGACGCCGATGGGCGAATCGAAGCGCTCTATCCACGTGAGTTCCGGCGCGAGGTAGATGGAAGCCTCGTATTCTTCACACCGCACGCGGTGCAAATCGGGAGCCCCTACGACTTGGTTCACTATTACGTCGGGGGCCCGGCCACGCTCACGTTGTTTGTCGGCGGCGACGCCGACAACGATACGATCCCGAACGAAATCGAGGATGCTCCTTCGGACATCCTTTGGATTGAGGCAGAGCACAAGTCCGTGGAGCCCTCCCAGGCGTTCGAAGACGAGGATGCATTCGGTGGAAACGCAACGAGCCGCGGCCCGGATGGGAAGTACTTCCGGACAGGTGATTGGCCCGAGCTACAACCGGGTACCTACGAGATCCTCGTCCGGGTTGCGGGCAACGGGCTCGGCGCAAGCGCTTTCATCGGTGCGTCGGTTTGCGGCGGAAACACCCTCGTAGATGCAGAGGAGCACGCGCTTGGACCTCAGTTGGAGTGGGTAGAAACCGCCCCCTTCGTGCTCGAGAGCACGGGCCGAGTGTGCCCGCAAGTCACCGCCGCGCTCAACAACGATTCGGTGCTGGTCGCCAATCAAGCAGTTCTCGTGGACAAGCTGGCGATTGCACGGCTCAAGGATAGCGAGGGGGAGCCAACTGGCGTTTGGCCGGGAGCGATTTCAGATGCGCTTTCCAATGATACAGACCGCGATACGTTGTCGGACGGCTACGAACGAAGCGCACTGCGCGCATGGCTCGAGGCAGAGTCCACGGGCGGACCGGCAACCTATTTCGTGGATGACCAGGCGGTTGGAGGGCGCGCAATCGAACATTCGCCGGGGGCGGAGGAGATTGTTGATGGCCAATACACCTTAATGGATTTCGTGGAAGGGCAAACCTACCAGGTTTGGGTCCGCGCCCGTGCGGAAGGGGGCTCGGGAACTGTTGAGATTGCGGCTGCGCTGGGCGAGGAGGAGGAAAACGCATCAATCTCCGTGGACGGGGCGTACCGGTGGTATCCCGGGCCGACCGTGGTCGCCCCCTCCGATGAGAACGTAATTGGCTTGACGGTCAGCGATGCCTCCGACAATAACTTGAGCGATGGAAACGGATCCATTCGGTTGGATGCGATTGGGGTTTTCGACCTTGCTACATACCCGTCGGCGATGGGCATTTTCAATGCGTCCAGACCGACCGCCGGCGACACTGACTTGGATGGTCTGAACGACGGTACTGAGGTGTCCGGTTTCTTCACAGCCGACGAAATCCAGGCCGAGGACTATGTCGAACAATGGGGGATTACGCGTTCCCTGACCGGAGTTGTGTTTAACTCGGCCGGCGATGCGGCGACCTACGACATTGAAGTGAGATACGACGGCGAGTACCGCGTATTGGCGTTGCCGGAATTCAAGATCGGAGAGGGCGGGCCTTCAGAGCCGCCTTGGGCCACTTTGACCGACCTGCTGCAGGTGCAAGTCGTCGACGGCGAGGAGGAAACCGTGGATCCGATTGCCGCCGAGTCGTTGGCCTATCGGTACACAGACCTTCCAACGTACACCGGCGATTCATACAGGCAGATCGGCTCCTTCCTTGATGCTCGCTTCGAGCTCGAGGCGGGAAGCTATGAGGTCACGTTGTTTATCGACCCAACGAAAGCTTCCGAACTTGAGGGGCTGTGGCTAGGCTTCCGCGTCGCAATCGGGTCGTTCCTTTTGCAACGGCACGGTCTGAACACGACCGAATCTGATTGGGAGCGCGATGGTGTTCTAGACGGACGGGAGTTGAGTAACTCCATCTTCCCACTTAACACGGATTCGGACTACGACACAATGGCTGACCTGGAGGAATTGGTCCCGGGCGCAGACACTTATGTCACTTTGCCGAACCGCAATGACACGGATGAGGACGGCGTTTTCGACGATATCGAGGTTGGATCGTCGCGCGACGCGGACCCGGAAACCCACACGGATCCGACAAACCCAGACACGGATGGTGACGGGTTGCCGGACGGATGGCGCGATGGATGGATGTACCGCAACGACACGAGGCGGTATTCATTCCAGCCGACGTTCAAGGATGGATTGCGCCAACCATGGGAGGGGGAGGATCTGAATGGCGACGGGGCGGTCGCGGGGGACGGTTTCGGCATCTCAGCCGGCCCTTCCTTCTACGCCACGGGCGGGGAGACGAATCCCAACCTCTGGGATACGGAGGGTGATGGAATGGATGACGGGTGGGAACTCATCGTTTGGGGAAGGAACTCCACTTACGCCGCCATTCTCAACCCTCTCATCGATGACAGCGCGGGCGACAACGACACGTGGTGGGGGTGGCACGCGAGTGGGGCGGACGGGCTCAACAACACGCAAGAGTACAACGCGGGAACGAGTCCGTTCTTTGCAGACCACGACCTGGACTTCATCCAAGACGGGCCGGAGGCGAAGGTCGCTTTCCGTACAAGCATTCCCAATGGCACCGTTGAGACCGCCGGATATTGGTTTTGGGGCGAATCGGACTGGGTTTTCCTTGATCCCACTCCCTTCCTTACCGGCGATGAGCAGACCTATGCGCTTTCAAACGCATCATGGAACCTAAGCGCCGATTCAGGGCTCGCCCCCAATCGTACGGACAGGATTGCCTTGCTGTCCGATGGAGGCCTCATCCTTTACGACGCCGCTAACGACACCGTTGTCATTTGGGACTATGACTCCGACCCCTACGACGCCGACGAGGATGGAATCCTAGAGGGCCGCGCATGGGAATTTACGCCTGCAACGCGGGAGGGGGCCGTCACTGTTACCTATCCGTTCAAAGGTTATCACGGCCGCGAGGCGCTCGGCAAACTCAACCCGTGGGTGCGAGACAGCGACGGTGATGGCGTCATTGATGGATACGATGGCATTGGGTGCGGCGAAACGGGTGGATCCTGGTGGTACGACGGAGACGGTGACGGCCTGGTTTCTGCGATCGACCCGGACGCAGATGGAGACGGGCTCCCCGATGGAATAGAGGATGCCGATCACGACGGATGCTTTGAGCCGGAGGCGAACGAGACCGCGGCATACGCGGGGGACACGGATGATGACGGCCGCCTCGATTCGAATGACTCGCTGCCCCTTGATCTTGACAACGACTACCTGACTGGCTACTTGGAGCACGAGGGGCCTCACTGGGAAATCGACGAATTCGCGGGCCTAGAGCACCCGCAAACCAAGGACAGTGAGAACTGGACCGCCTACGATGACGCCGACAGCGACGGAGACGGAATCCTCGATGGAATTGAAGACGCCAACATCGACGGCGCGTTGGGGGCGAACGAAACAAATCCAATGGATTCCGACAGCGATGATGACGGGCTCCTCGATGGGCCCACCCACTACGTGGAGAACGCCTCCATCAATGTTGATCTCTGGAACATGGGGCTCAGCGACTCTGTCGACGAGGTGGAGGTTGGCGGGGTCCACGCGCTGCGCTTTGGGGAGGGCGAGTGGTACACCGAGACGGTTTGGGCCAGCACCGGGGAATACTGGCTTGAGCCTGGCGTGTACCTCGTGTTCGCCAACCTGTCCGATACGGGGGCCACAACGACGACCCCCCGAACCTTCTCCGTGCAGAGTTACCTCCCGCCCTGGGATGTCTCTTGGGCCACGACGATGGTCTTGTCCAATGTGGGCCCAAATTGGTCGTGCATCATGCTGGGCCACATCGTGGCGGGCCAATACGGCGCCTTCGATGTGAAATTCACGGCAGATCGAGGCGGATTCTACTTGGGCGCACTCGTGCTGGTGCGAGTAGTCCTCGGCGAGGGCTACATGGGCACAGATCCGCTAAACCCCGATACGGATAATGACACGCTATGGGATGGGGCTGAACTCAATCTGGACAACTATACGATCCCCGTGGGTGGCTGGAACGGTACCGACGTCAACGTCTTCCGGCCCAACGACAACGCCTACTGGTCAAACCCCTTGATGGTTGATACTGACGGGGATGGGCTCCATGACGGAAACTACACGGGCCTATGGGAAGGCGAAGAGCGTGCGATGGGTGAAGCGGACTACGGAACGAACCCCGCGTCCCGCGATACCGATGGAGACAAGCTTGGCGATTTCACGGAGGCGCTCGACATCGGCTCTGACGGAACGAGCCCTGACTCCGACGGCGATATGCTTCCAGATTCATACGAGCCCCTGATGCTCGAGGACATTGACTACGACAACAAAACCAACATCCTCGACAATGACTCCAACGCTGACAACACGCTCGACGGAAACGTTTCCATCGCATCGGTCGTGTTCCGAACAAACGTTACCAGGGTCGAATACTGGCGCCCCCGAACATGGATTGCGATTGACCTGCTGGAGCCGGGCGCGCTGACGGCGTTCATGTTCGATCAGAACGTCTCGGAGATCCCGTCGAATGCTTGGTTCGTCAATTTCAGCACGACCATGGCTCCGCCCGGCGCGGTTAAAAACCCGGAAGGGTGGTACAAGTGGCCGGTGAAGAGTTTCGAGGGCTATGCGGTGTACTACAACGGAACCCATGCCTTCCTCGCGGGGACACCCGGATACATTCCCCGCTATCGGGCGTGGACCGGCGCCGACGGCGACCTTCCGCTGATTTCCAAGATGGTAACAACCTGGGAGGAGTACCCGTGGGCGAATTTCACTTACCGCGAGACGATTAACTGGACGCTCGTGCTCATCGACGACACCGATGGTGACGGCCTCAAGAATTGGTTGGAGCCGGCGTACGGGTGCGACCCGCAAGACCCCGACACCGACAAGGACGGACTGCCCGACGGCTTTGAGGTGTACAACACATCAACCGACCCCAACGCGAGCGATACCGATGGCGATGGCCTTGGCGACGGTTATGAGTTCATTGCGCTGCACACGAATCCGGCCAGGACCGATTCGGACAACGATGGCCTGTGGGACGGTAACTTCACACACCTCAGCGATGCCTGCGAAAGCTACGGGAACTGCACGGAACTCGGTTACGAGGTTCGCGCGGCTGGCGAACTGTCTCTGCAGACCGATCCCTGGGGATGGGACACCGATGGCGACTTTATGCCCGATGGATGGGAAGTCTACTACGGCTTGAATCCGAAGAATGCGGCCGATCGCGATCAAGATCCTGACTTTGATGAGATGTCAAACTGCTGGGAGTACGCCGCGGTTGGATACCGCTTCGGCCCCGACAGTTTTGTTTACTGCACCGATGACAATTATGTGGGCACCGCCCATTACCATGTCCCTCACTCGTTCTCCTATGTGTGGTGGGATGGCAACGATCCGAGGCAACTCGATAGCGATAACGACTCGATGCCGGACGGCTGGGAATGGGTCTACGGGATCAACCCCCGGTCGAACGATGCGTCGGCCGACCCCGACTCCGATTTCCTCTCCAACGCGGAGGAGTACGCGCTCAGCATCGTTGGAGAATGGGACACCTCAAGGTCGTGGCCCATCGACAACGCGACCGATCCGCTCAACAACGACACCGACGGGGACGGGGAGAGCGACTGGGAGGAGAACGCGAATTTCCCCGAATGGGCCACGCGGGACGACGACGCGGACGGCCTCTCGAACGCGGTCGACGATGATTCCGACGACGACGGGCTAGGCGACTGGATCGAGTACGCCGGGTGGGACGTGGGGTTCGTCGAGGCGGAGCTCGTGCGGCAGATGGCGGCCTCCCCGGAGATGACGCTCGACGATGGCCAATTCGTTTGGTCGCACCAAGCCTCCGATCCCTTCGACCCCGACAGCGATGACGACGGCCTCGGCGACCTCGGGGAATTCATGAACCTGTCGAACCCCGTCGACCAGGACACGGATAACGACAAAGTGAACGACGCCGTGGATTACGCGTTCAACAGCACAACAAACCTTAGCGACACGATTGCCTTGTCGACGTTCCAGGACATCCTTGGCCCGACAATCGCCTTGTCATCGTGGACCGGAACGATCGAGTTCTGCGGGTCTGGACCTATCAACGCGTGCGTAAACATTACGTTCAGGGTGCTTGACCCCCAGGGGATTCGTGATTTGAAATTCCAGCACCTTGGGACGCACCGCGTTCAGCCATGGACCATGTACCCGACGACCTACGTTGTGCAGGGGAACACCCTCGTCAACGAAACAAGCGGGTGGATGCTAATCCCGCTGCTTGGCAACGCCGACATGAAGGGCGGGTTCCAGGTCTCGGTGACGGCGGCGGATGGGCTTGGCAATTCCGCGACCGAGATCTTCGAGGGCGGCGACACGCTAAGCCGGTCGATAGCCCTCGCCTCCTCGCTGCGCAGTGTGGGCCATGGCGACTTGCGGACCATGACGGGGTCGCGCCACTACGACCTGCGCGGCAGTTCGGTCGAGGATGTCGCGGGCTGGGTCGGCGGCCAGTACGGCTTCGAGCTGGCCGCTGTCCACGGCTTTGCCTTCGCCGACGACATCTGGTGGCGTGGCACTTACGGCGTAGAAAAGTCCTCGGTCTGGGTCTTCCCTCCCCCCACGGACGCGGAGAAGGCCGCCGCCCTCAAGGAGAAGATGGACTGGGTCCTCACCCACGACCCCACTTGCAACCCCACCAAGGACTGGTACTTCGACGCGCGCTGGGAGTATTCGAACGCCATCGCGCGCATGGTTAACCCCTTTGAGCCGGAGCTCGAAGATGAGATCAACATGACGACCGCACTTGGGGTCTTCGACATGTTCTGCCGCGTCTACCGCCATGAGGACAACCTCTCCAACTTCACGAAATGGTTCGTCGCCTTCTTTGACGCCTCCGTGAAAGGCGGAGCGGTCTACGAGGGGATCATGTTCGCCGCCAGCATGTTGCCCTTCCCCTCGCCCGCCATGGTCGCCAAGTTAGGCGCCTCACTGGCAAAGCTCGGGCGCGCGGCCATCGGCGCGATGAAGGCAATTTGGAGGGGCGCGAAGTTCGCCGGCGGCGTGGTCAAGAGCACCCTTTCCACAATGGCGAGCAGGATCGCGGACCTTGCCGTGAGCACCTGGTACAACGCAGAAATTGCATTGCACGACCTCGCGGTATGGCTCAAGTCAGGTCTTGCAAAATTCGCGCGAGCGATCAAGAACATGGGCGCGGATCCCGCCGCACTAAACAAGATGCGCCTTCCGCTTGGGTGCGCTGGCGTTGCGATCGCGGTATGTCTCATTGCGAGGCATCCCAATGAGCTATCGTCTTGGTCTCTACTCCAGTTTGCCGGCGGCCTGATCGGGGCCGCCAAGGGAAGTTGGCGCTCCCTAGTCGGAAAAGTCATAAAGGTTGGAGAAGAAGAATTCGAGATGGGTTACCACGCCGCCCAGCAGATGGCCCGGCACCGAATCCCCACAGCTGACGTAGAGCATGCGCTCGCGACCAATAGCTTTCCGTACCGCCATGAGGGGATAACAAAACGTGGGTTCTACGATCACGAGACCCAAACTTTTGTTGGGACGTTACAAAGCGGAAAACTAACGACCGTAATGCAGGGCCCCGGAGTTCAGCAGTACCTTGTGTCAATGAGGTGGTTATGATGAAGGTCTCCTATGATCCGGAATCAGACGCTGCGTACGTGGCCTTGGTACCGTTTCGTGCTGGACAGGCCAAGAGGTCGGTTCCATTGGATTGGAACCCGCGGGGTGGGATGGACCTAATCATCGACCTCGACCGAGAAGGCAAGGTGGTTGGCATTGAGTTCCCCGACGCAAGCCAGACGCTCCGTGCGTCGACGCTCGCTTCTGCAGAGTTACCGCCAACGGGGGTGCGTTCAAGGGCACTCGCTCCAACGGCCCTCGAAAGAGCGATCTCGCGGCGGAAATCGCGAAAGCGAAGGACGAGGAGCCGCGCCTCAAAGTCGCGCGGTTCGGGACGACCCCGGTCGATAAGAGCGCGCAGTGGCGGGGGGATGAGAACGCGGGAGCGCGGTTGACCTACGGGATGAGCGGTCATCGACACCACACATTGTCAGGATCGCGGCCATCGGCTTTGCTCGTGGGAGGCAGGGGATTCCTCAAGCGACCGCGAGATCGAGGTTCGCTCACGGGCCGGACGCAACGGTTTTTCCCTGCCGGGCTGATGCCGTCGAACAAATGGCGCCCCTCAAGGGGCGCACGACCGTTGGGGTCGTTGCGGAACCAACTTCAGCGCAGCTTTCGGCCGCGGGGTTAGGGGTGTTATAATGGGGGAACGTGCAGTCGCCCCGAGGAGTTTGGGGTACCCGTCTACTGGCTTCGAGATTATCACCGGCCTCTATTTCGGCCGTCCGTACGGGAGCGAAATCATTCCCTATGCCCTCAGTCTAATCGCGCCTCGGATTGAGTCGGCGATCACAGTCATCCCCTCGGAGTTTGGTGAGGACCACGCGACCTGGCAGGCATTCTCCAATCAGGGGCACAGTCGATTGGTTCCGCTTCGGGTGAACGCCCATGGCGTTGACTGGCGGGCGTTGATGTCGGGAAAGGTTCCAGAACGGATTGAAGGTCGTTTCATTACGGAAGCCGTACCGTTCCAGGTGATCCCGCGGATTTCCATGGATGAAACCTACACGCTCGAACTGTATGTGCCCATTGAAGAGAGCGACGGCGACGCAAGTGCCGTCATGTGGCCCCTCTTTGACGAAGCTGATGGTGAAGTCGCGATGGCGCGGTTTTTCGGCCATCTAGATCCCATATGGGCGTGCTCCGGCGTTGAAGTCCTCACCCCGTCGATCACCGAGGTAGCGCGTGGCGAACCGCCAATTCAAACGAGTCTCGCATACCTGGGCTCGTGGTTTGTTGGTGAGGTGGGGCGCGACCGCTTGCTGGAGACAATGCGGGGCGCTTTTAGAACGGAGTGGCAGCCCTCCGGGGGCGTCTACTTCAGGTGGCCCGATTCTGAAGATGGAGCGGAAGGCGCTCAGCGGCTTGAGCAGCTCATCCTCCAGGCGATGGGGAGGTACGTCAACGGTCCACCCCCGCTTCCCTTGTGGAAGCCGAGCCCCTAGATCGGATGCGAAGTTCCTGCACCTGGTGTCCCATTACTTGGGGGAATCTCGGTCGGGTCGACCCTCCGCGGGCGTCTCGCCGGCCTCGATCGTGACGTGAGGCAGCCGGTCGTCCAGGAATTTCGGGATGTACCAGTTGCGGTTGGCGAGCAGCTTCATTCCCGCCGGCACGGCCACGGTGCGCACGAGCGTCGCGTCGACGAATACGGCAAAGGCAAGGCCGAGGCCGAGTTCCTTCAGGAAGATCAGCTGGGAGGTGGAGAACAGCCCGAACACCGTAATCATGACAAGGGCCGCGGAGGTCACGACGCCCCCCGTCTTCTCCAGGCCGTAAGCCACCGCGTGCTCGTTGTCGTGCGACGCGTCCCACTCTTCCTTGATGCGGGCGAGGATGAAGATCTGGTAATCCATCGACAGGCCGAACAGGAGGGCGAACTGGATCACGGGAATGGCAAAGGTCACGCCGTGGTAGGTGGGGAACCCGAAGAGGGTGGTGCCGAGGCCGAACTGGAAGATGAGGACGAGGAAGCCGATGGAGGCGCTGACCGACAGGACGTTTTCGAGGATGGTCTTGAGGGGGAGGACGACGGAGCGGAACAGCACGAGGAGGATGACGTAGGTGGCGCCGAGGATCAGCACGACGACGAGGAGCAGGGAGTTGTAGGTCGCGGCGTTGGTGTCGAGGGCGTTGGCGGGAGTTCCGCCGACGAGGACCTCAAAGCCGGCAAGCGCGGGGAGGCCCGGGACGATGGTGCCGCGGATGTGGCGGACGGTGTCGTGGGCGCGCGGGAGCGCGGGGTCGAAACTGAGGTAAACCGTCAGGGCCGTTGACTGGTTGTTGCGCGAGACGAGGAACGCGGCGGCTTGCTGGAGTTGGGCGATCTGGGCGGCGCGGACGGGGTCGGAGGGCGCGACGTCCGCGGGGTTCGTGTGGTAGATGCTCCACCAGTCGGCGACCGTGAGGTTGGGCGCCAACCGGGTGATCGAGGAGACCGTGTCGACGTCCGAGCTATTTTCGAGGGCGCCAGACAGCGCGTCGACCGCGGCAAGGGACGCGTTGTCGAACATGGAACCGGAGGGGGCCGTGACCGAAATCTCGATGGGCCCGTTGACGCCGGGGCCGAACCCCTCTTCCATGATGGCAAGGCCCCGGTGCGAGGCGGCCTCGTTGGGGAGCGAGGAAGCGCCGGGCGTGATCGGGGAGAGCTGGGAGGCGGCGAGCGAGAGCGGCAAAAGCAGCAGGAGCACGATGGCGAGGTACATCTTGGGCCGGCGCAGCACACGGCGGGCCGCGCGCTCCCAGAAGCCGCGGCTGCGCAGGCGGGTGACGCCCTTGGACAGGCGCAGCGGCCACTCGACGCGGCGCCCGAGGAGGACAAGGATTGCAGGGAGGAGGGTGATGGCGACGAGCACGCTGGTCGAGACGATGATGAGTCCGCCGAGCCCGATGGAGCGGATGAGGGCGATGTCGGGGGCAAGGAGTGCCGCGAACCCGAGGGCGACCGTGGCGCCCGAGAAGGCGACGGCGCGCCCCGCGGTGGACCCCGCGCGGACGGCGGCGTCGCGGGGGCTGAGGCCGCGGGCGACCTCCTCCTTGAAGCGCGACACGATGAGCAGCGAGTAGTCGATGCCGAGCCCGAGCCCCAGCATGGTGCCGATGTTCTTGACGTACACGCTCATCGAGTAGTAGGGCGCGATGAGCGCAGCGGCGCCGAACATGACGAGGATGGCCACGAGGCCGAGGCCGAGGGGAAGGAAGGCCGCAAGGAGGCCGCCGAGGATGAGGATCAGCACGACGATGGCAAGGGGAAGCGCGAAGGACTCCGCGCGCTGGGCGTCTTCTTCGGAGATGCGCTGGATGTCGGAAAGCGCGGCGGGGCCGCCGGTGACATAGACCTCGAAGCCTGCGTGGGTGACGTTCAGGACGGCCCGCGAGAGGTCAGGGATGAGGCGGCCAGCTTCGTCGCCGTCGTTGGTAAAGAAACCGAGGACGATGTAGGTGATGTGGCCATTGTCCGAGATGAGCGACGGGTTGGCGGCCGGTTCGAAGGCAGAGAACGCGCCTTTGATTTCGGGGCGGCCTGCGACGGCGGCAAGGGTTGCGTTCACGACCTCGCTGTACGCGCTTTCGGTGACAACGAGCGTCGGGTGCTTGAAGACGATGAGGGCGGTCTGGTTGAAGCGCCCGTCGAACTGCGAAGCGACGAGCATGTGCTCGCGGGAGGACTCGCTGCCGGGCGTGTCGTCGGAGATTCCGACGAGGTGGCGGTCGAGTTCGGGGCCCACGACGATGGCGGCGGCGAGGATGAGGACCCACACGGCAACGGGGACAAGCGGGCGCCGCGTGACGGCGCGGCTAATTCGCTCGAGGGCGCCCATGGACGATTTGGCAAGCGGATTTCGGTATTTCGGGATTTTCGTGCGCGAGGAAACGGTTGCGGGGCACTTTGAAATACGCACGAGGCCTCCCGCTTGCCGGATTGCCAAGCGCGCGCCTGCGCATGCCCCCGGAAAGGAGCGGCTTTATCGGGGGGGCTTGCCTTGGGCGAAACGGCGGGGGTTGCGCAGCGGTGGTCATGTCTACGCTACCGCCTAGCGCGAAGAACGCAAGGTCGTTTGCCTCGCCGATGCGGTCGAGCCAAGGCCGCGTGAATGGGAGCCTCGGGGCGACACGGGGCAGAGTGAACGGGTCGCCGGGATCAAGCGAGCGCGGCAAGACCAACGGGGACCGCGGGAGGACCAACGGAGCGTCCTCGCGCGTCGGGCCGATTGTGCGCCGAAAGCCGAGGCGCAGCCCGCGCGCGCTTGCCGCGACGGCCGTCGCCTTGCTCGTGGTCCCCGTGCTGCTCGGCCTGGCGGCCCCGCACCCGGGGCCGCGTTTTGCGGCGGACGGGGACTTCAGCGAGTGGGCGGGGGTGACCGCCGTGGCCGACCACGATGACAGCGCCCCGGCCGCGGGCACCCCGGACCTCACGGAGGTGCGTGTCTCCTACGAGGCGCGGACGTTGTACGTTTTCGCGGCGGCAAGCGGAGCCTGGTTCGCGGGCGACAAGGAGCGCGTGGTCCGCGTATTCGTGGACGGCGACGCAAACGCGGCAACCGGGTTCGACATGGGCGACCTGGGGGCCGACTTCATGATAGAAGGTGCTGGCAGGGGCGGCGACTTGCTCGCCGACGGGCTGTTCACCTTTGAAATGGGGCGCGACGGGAGCGACTGGCGCGGGTGGGTGCGGGTTGCCGACGCGCCGCTCGCGGTGCGCTCCGACAAGCTGGAGGCGGCCGTGCCGGGGCCAGCAGGGGCAAGTGCGCGGGTGGTCGTGGCCGCGAGCAGCCTCGAAGGGGACGACCTCCTCGACCCGCCTGTGAGCGCCGACGGTGCATTCGTCGTGGCGCAGTCGACGCGGGCCGCAGCCGTGCTGCCAAACGGCGAGGTCGAGGTCCCGCTCGTCGACCTCAAAATGTCCGCAGACGCCGGAGCCCACAAGGTCTCGGCGGTCCGCTTCGCGCCCTCGGGCGCGGCGAACTTCTCGGTGGTGAAGAGCGCCCGGCTCCTGCTCGGTGGCACCCAGACTCTCGATTCGGCCTCGATTGATCTCAGCTCGATTTCGTTTTCGTTCGTCCCGCCCATCGCCTTGTCGGCGGGCGGATCGGTAAACGCGACGCTCCTCGTCAGCCTCGTCGACGGCAAGTCGTTCGAGCCCACGGCCGGTGCCTCGTTTGGAGCGCGGTTTGCGGGCGCCGACCTTGGCGGCGATGGCGCGGCGGTCGCGGTGCGGCCGCGCGCATTAGCCCCGTCCTCCTACCTCGGCTATGTCTCGGCGGTGCCGGTCGTCGACGGTGCGTTCGGGGAGTGGCGCCTCGCGAGCGCCGCGCAAGATCCTTTCGACGCGGACGCGCCCGCGGGCGGCGACCTCGTCGGCGTCCGCGCGATGACAGTTGGAAGAAGCGGCGCGTTCTTCGCCGAGACCCGGGGGCCGGTGCTTGTGGGTGCCGCGCTAAGCGAGCTGCCCGTGTCGGTGCAGATCGCCGCGCCGCCGACCTCGAATTCGCCGCCGGCCGGCCCCGAGCCGGCTGAACCGCGGGCGGAAGCCCCGCCGCTCTCGGCCGACGACCGGCTGCTCGTTTATCTCGACACCGACCGGGACCCGTCGACGGGGTTCCAGCCCACGCTCGGGGGGCCGGTGGGCGCGGAGTACGTCATCCAGGTGGCGGGGCGGTTTTCGGCGGTGACCGATGGCCACTTGCTGAAGTTCGCAGGCTCGTCTTCATTTGAATCGGCCTGGTCGCCTGTTAGTGATTCGAAGGCGATCGCGTTCGGGCAGGACATCGAGGGCGAAATCCCCGCGGCCGCGCTTGCCGCGACGGGTGCGGCACGCGTACTGATCCAGGCTGTCGCGTGGAGCGGGCGGACGACGGACCTCTCCGACGCGCTGCAGGATGCGGTGCTCGCGCCCGTTGACCCCGACCACCTGCTGCACTTCCAGTCGGTGACCTTCGACCCCCTCGAGGGAAAGCCGGCGGTGCGGCCGGCCCTGCTGGCCCCCGGACCGACCGGCTACTGGGTCGTCCAGCTCAACAAGGCGCCCGAAGCGGCCTCGCTTGCCGCCCTCGAAAGCGCGGGCGCCACACTCTACGGGTACGTGCACTCCAACGCATACCTCGCCAAGATGGACGAAGCCACTGCTGCGACGGTCCTGTCGATGCCCGAAGTCCGGTGGGTTGGCGTGTACGAGCCGGCGTTCAAGTTCCCCGTGGACCCCGCTTCGTGGGGCGAGGGGCCGCTAAATTTGGTGGCCCTCCTGTTCGAACGGCCCCACGACCTGCAGGCGCGTGTCGAGGCCGCTGGCGCCATGGTCCTCTCGGCGACGGACGCCGCGCTGCGGGTAAGGATCAACGGTTCGGACGTAGAAGGCCTTGGCTTCATCCCGGAGATTCAGTTCGTGGATCTCGAGCACACCCGCGTGCCGCTGAACGACGTGGGCCGCAGGTTCCAGGGCGTGAACCTGACCTACGACAGGCACGGGCTGAACGGGACGGGCATCGTCGTCGGCATCAGCGACTCGGGCATCGACTTCACGCACCCAGCCTTCGACGACACGGGGACGAGTAGCCCCAACTTCGACGGACGGATTGTCGGGTACTTCAAGTACGCTGGCTCGTACGGCGACTCGGACGGCCACGGCACGCACACGGCAGGGAGCGTCGCTGGCGACGGGGACTTGTCGGACACCGCAAACAACTCGGGCGCGGCGGCCCCGGGCCAGTTCCGTGGGATGGCGCCGGCTGCAAAGCTGGTCGAGACCGAGATCTTTGACGGAGGCACGCCAGGGGACGACGGCGTGTTCGCGGACCAGCAGGCTTACGGGGCGACCGTTTCGTCGAACTCGTGGGGGTATGTCGACAATCAGCAGAATTCGATCACGGACTACGAGACGTCGGCCTACCTGACGGACCTCTCGGTCATCGATTCGAACACTTCGAGGTCGGGCCTTCAGCCGATGACCATCGTGTTCGCGGCGGGCAATGACGGGCCAAGCGCGGACTCGGCGGGCTCCCCGGGCACGGCGAAGAACGTGATCACCGTCGGCGCCTCGGAAACGGACCGTGGCTACGACATGTATTCGGACAATTCCTCGTCGATCGCCAGCTTCTCCTCGCGTGGTCCGACGGACGACGGGCGCATCCGCCCCGATGTCGTGGCGGTTGGCACGTACGTGCTCTCCTCGCAGTCGCGCACCAGCGGATGCACGTGCACCTACGGTGGGTGGGACCAGAGCTGGACGGGGGCCAACTACGCGTTCTCAAGCGGCACGAGCCAAGCGACTCCGCAGGTCGCCGGAATTGCGGCGCTATTCCAGCAATTCGTCAACCAAACCTACGGGCGGATTCCCTCGCCTGCGCTCGTCAAGGCCGCTCTCATCAACGGCGCGGAAGACCTTGGCTACGGGTACGAGTACACCACGGGCGTCACGGGGCCGATGTCGCAGGGATGGGGCCGCGTGAACATCACGCGCGCGACCGACGGCCCGCCGAATGGCACCATCATTCTCACCGAGGAGGGCCCCGTTGTGAGCGCCGGCGATGTCATCGTCCACCGCTACGTGGTATCCAACGCGAGCACGCCGCTCAAGGTTACGGTGGTCTGGACGGACATGCCGGGGAACCCCGTCGACACTGCGACTTTTTCCGAGCTCGTGAACGACCTCGACCTGGTCGTGCGCGCCCCAAACGGATCGTTCTATCACGGGAACAAGTTCGGCGGGGCTTGGTCGCGGCTCAACAATTCGTCGTACGACCGGCTGAACAATGTGGAAAATGTCTTCGTGCAGACGCCTTCGGTGGGCACGTGGACGGTGGAGGTCGCGGGGTTCGCGCTCAAGTCTGCCCAGCAGAAATTCGCCTTGGCCGTTTCGGGGAACCTGACCGAACGCGGTCCTCCGTCGGTCGCCGACGCGCACACCGTGCCCGGCGCCCCTTCGGGCTCGCGCTTCGGCTGGAACGCAACAGCGTCCGGGAGCATCAACGGGGATTCGTACCGGGACCTCGTCGTGGGCGCGCCAGGCGCAAACGGGGGGAACGGCTCGGTGTACATTTTCTTCGGGTGGGCGGGCGGGTCGTACACGAGCTTCAGCGTCAGCAGCGCGAATGTTACGCTATCGGGCACGGCCGCGGAAGGGTTTGGATCGAGCCTCGATACGTCGGGCGACTTCGACAGTGACGGCAAGAACGACCTGATCATCGGCGCGCCAGGCGGGGGCAAGGCCTACCTGTACAAGGGGGCCGCAAGCTGGGCGTCGCGGACGCCCGACATCACATTCGCGGGGAACTCCACGAACCTCTTCGGAGCGGCCGTGCGCCTGGCGGCCATTGACAGCGCGGCTGGCGCAGAGGCTATCGTGGGAGCCCCACTCACTTCGAACGCGACGGGGTCGTTGTTCATTTTCTCGGGCGGGGGTGCATCGGGGACGTGGAACGCTTCGTCGGCGAATGGGACGCTCACCGGGGCGGCGAACGGGTCGCGGCTCGGCACATCGATTTCGGCGGGAGACGCAGACGGGGATTCCAAGCTCGACCTCGCAGTCGGGGCACCAGGAGCAGCGAAAGTGCGCATGGCGCGCGGGGGCGCGGCTGCCGCGTCGATCGCGTTCAATGCGACGGTCACGGGGATCCCAGGCACGGCCTTCGGCCAGTGCGTGGCGATGGAGGGCGACCTAAATGGAGACGGCAAGGCGGATCTTGTCGTCGGGGCGCCGCTTGCCAACAATTCGGCGGGGGCGTCGTACGTATTCTTCGGGCGCTCGCCGCTTGGCGACGAGCAGGTCATTCGCTACTACTTCTTCGACGACATGGAGTCGGGCGAAGGCCTATGGCAAGAAATGAGTGTTGGGTCAAACGCAAGCACGTCGTGGTCGCTGTCGAGCTCGACTTATTACGGGGATGCGGGGACGGGGCACGCATGGCAAGACTCGAGCGGCAATTACGCGGTCAACCAGGACATTTCCATCGCGTTCAAGGACGGCATCAGCCTTAGCGCCGCGACGCACCCGCTGCTCACCTTCGTGTACAGGGCGGACCTCGAAGAGGTCGCGAGCAACTACGACGGGTTCATGGTGCTCTACAGCACGAACAGCGGTTCCACGTGGACGCAGCTGGATTCGACCAACACCCAAGGCCTGTACGACGCCCTCGGCTACGACCCCACTGGGCCGCCCAGTGCGAACACGGCGATCACGGACATGTGGGCGTTCACCTACGACCGTTTTGAATGGAGGCAGGTCGCGTTCAACGTTTCCTCGCTCGCCGGCAGCAGCTCAGTCAAGTTCCGCATCGAGTTCGTGGCTGATTCGCTGAACGGTGGCGATGGCATCTACATCGACGACGTCGCCGTTCGCGAGGCGAACATGTCGAGCCCCAACCTGACGGTGTACGGAGATTCCGCCGGCGATCGGTTTGGCTGGTCGGTGGCCGCACCCGGAGACATGAGCGGGGACGGAAGGTCGGAGTTTGCAGTCGGCGCTCCCTTCGCGCCCAACGGCCTGACTTCGGCGGCCGGCGCCGCGTATGTGTTCGTGGGCTCGTCGGCCCTGAATGGGACCGCCGTGGCCCCCGATGCCGCTGAAGTGCTTCACGGGCTGAACGCGTCGGAGAACCTCGGCTGGTCGCTTGCTTCGATTAGCGGCTTCAACGGGTCGAGCCACACGTACTTGTTCGCAGGCGCGCCGGGTACCGGATCGGGTGCGGGAGGCGCGAGGATCGGCGATGCAAGCGCGCCGATTCCTGAGTTCTCGCAGGTCGCATTCCCCATGGCGGCTGTCGCCGGGATTGTAATGTTCGGGCGCCTAAGGCGCCGGCGCTCCCGTGCCTAAAGCGCCAGCTTCTTGGCTGCGACGTCCTTCACAAACGCCCGGACGAGCGTGAGCTCGCGGTCAAAGTCCCGCATGTCGAGCATCAAACTCCACGAATGCAGGTAGCGGACGGAGAGCGAAATGATCGCGGTCGGCACGCCCGCGCGCGAGAGGTGGATCGGCCCCGCATCGGTGCCGCCCACGAGCGGCTTTTTGACTTGATAGGGGATGCGCGCGCGCTCGGCCGTTTTGATCAGGTGCTTCACGAGGCGCGGCGGCACGATCGTCGTGTGGTCGGCGGCCGTGATGACGGGGCCCTTGCCCATCGCGGACGGGCGTTTGTTTTCGGGCACCGACGGGAAGTCGCCCGCGGCGGTTCCCTCGAGCACAAGGCCGATGTCCGGCTCGAGGCCGAAGGCGGCGGGGCCGGCACCGCGGGTGCCGACCTCTTCCTGTACGGTCCACACGAGGTCGACGTTCGCGCCCTCAAGTTTCTCCGCGAGCAGCGCCATCGCCGTGCACCCCGCGCGGTCGTCGAAGGCCTTGCCCGCGACGATGTTTTTCGAAAGTTGCTCGAAGATCGTGGCCGGAACCATCGGCGAGCCGATCCGGATCCCCTTCGATTTCATCTCGGCCTTGGTGAGGCCCGTGTCCACCGTGAGCTCGTCGACGGGGATGACCTTCTCGCGCTCCGCCGGCGAGGTGATATGCGGCGGCTTCACGCCCATCGTGCCGTTGGCCCGGCCCTTGTCGCCAAGGACGGTTACCTTCCCGCCGGGAAGGACGCGCGGGTCCCACCCGCCGAGCATCGTGAAGTTGAGGAACCCGCCGTCGTGCAGGTGGGTCGTGATGAACCCGACCTCGTCCATGTGGGCGGCGACCATGAGGCGCGGGCCCTTGCCCTCGAAGGACGCGATGAGGTTCCCCATGCGGTCGGTGCGCACCTTGTCCGCGAACGGCTTCACAATCTTGGCGAGGTGGTCGCGCACCTCGTCCTCGGACCCGGGGGGCCCGGGGAGATTCGAGAGCGTGCGAAGGAGTTCCAGCTTGCTTAGCGCCATCAGTGCAGGGGAGCGGCCGAGGCGGGCATAAACGTTCGCGGGCCCGAGGGGAATAGGTCAAGTGGGGGCAAGCGCGTTTCGAAGGCGTGGCCGCACCGCGGAAGGGCCTGCAGATGCGCGCGGCGCGCGCAAGCGAGATGGGCGCCTGTGCCAACGTCTTCCGCCACGCCGTGAACGACCTAGCGCGCCGGACAGGGTCGCCCGTTGCGCCGCGAGATCTGAAGGTCATCGCCCGAAGGCTCGGCCACCTGAGGAAGACGGACCCCGGCGGGTTCCAGGTGGCGCTGAAGAACGGCCGCGTCGTCGCGTTCGCCTCGACCATCCTGCGCGAAAGAATTCGGTTCCTCTCGATGTTCTGGATGCTGCCGTCGCTTCAGAGCAAAGGCGCAGGGCAGGCGCTGCTCCAGCGCGCGTTTGAGGGAGTGCACGAACCGCCGGGCACGATCCGGTGCGTGTACGCCTCCTTTGACCACCGGGCCCAGCGCCTCTACACGAAATTCGGGATGGTGCCGCGCTCGCTCATCTACGGCCTTGGTGCCGACAAGGTCACCCTCCCGAAGCCGCCGGAGGTCCCGGTGGAACTCGTGCAGCTCGGGGAGCCGGGCCAGATCACGCCTCCGGCCCTCGCAATCGCCGCGGCCATGGACCGCCGGGTGCGCGGCTGCCGAAGGGACGCGGACATCGCGTTCACGCTCGCCGAAAAGGGGACGCGCTTCTTTGAGGCGCGTGAAGAGGGCGCAACGGTGGGCTACGTGGTCGTGATGGGCGACGGCGGGATCGGGCCGGGCGGCGTGATCGACCGCCGCTACAACGAGGGGCTTACGTGGTCGGCGCTCGCCGTCGCGCAGGAGATGGAACCCAAACGGATCCGGATGCAGGTCGCGGGCCTCAACCACGAAGCGCTCGAGACGGCGTTCCGCGCGGGGTTGAAGACCAGCTTCATGGGAGCGTGGATGACGCAGCGCGAGTTTGGGCACCTCGATTGTTACTTTGCAACGGGCGGGGACATTTTCTGATACCATCGTCGGTGTTATAGGACAAAGTTCGTGGCGGTCGAGGGCGGCCGCGGCCAAATCCCCAAATACCGTCCGCGGCTCTTCTCCGGCGGGATGCACTCTGAGCCACGCGATTCACTCACGGAAGCCACATTCGATGGACTTGCGGCGGATTGTTGAAGAAGTCGAGGAACGCAAGCGCGAGCAGTACGCGTACGCGCCCCCGCCGAAGCCGCGCAGCGCCGGCAGTTCAGGCGGGGGCCTGCGGGCGTCGATCCTCGAGACCGTCCGCGACCGCATGCTGCGCGAAGACCCGACGGCGGACGTCACTTCGCTGAACCAAGTCATCGAACCGGCACGCTCCTCGCCCCCGCCCTTCGCGCCCCACGCGAAACTTGCCGGCGAACCGGCGGTAGCGACCATCGCGCGCGAGGCCGCCCGGACGGCCGCCACGACCGCGCCCCCCCACACGCGCAAGGCCAAGGACGACTTCCTCGCCCGATACCTCGTCATGAGCGAGGAATTCGAGAAGCGGTACAAAGTCAAGGGATGGACCGATTTGACGCGGAAGAAGTGCTCGAGCGACCTGCGCCCATAAGGCGCAGACCTCCCGGACCCCCCAGGACCCCCGCGAGCCAGCCTGGGGGCCTCACGTGCTACGTCGATTCCGAATGTCGGTTTCCACGTCAATTCACGATAAGTTTTGACGTGATCCGCCTCCCAAGTCAGGCAGGTTCATACGTGCGGACGTGCAAGCGCCCGCTACTATGACAGGCGAGATTCCATTCTACGGGATGACGGGCAACCAACTGTGGGAGCGCCTCTCCGGTTCGATCCGCGAGTGGGCCGACCGCAGCGGCATTGCAGTCGAGCTCGGCGAACCGGGCTCCGCGTGGACCGGCGTCAGCTACCCGGGCCGCGGCCGCGTGCTGCAGGTGCGGGTAAACGCAAGCTCGCTTCGCTGCTACCCCTACGGCGTGCAGCCGAGCGACCACTACCAAGCGCTTGACCACGAGCCCTCGAAGTGCTCGAAGTCCTGGAAGAAGCGCTTCCCCTCGATGTTCACGATCGAGACCCCCGAGCAGTTGAAGCTCGCGCACGAACTTGTGCGGCAGGTCGTGTCGAGAGTGGCAACGGAGGAGCCAGCGCCCTCCGTGACGCCCGTGCGCACCGACGCGCCCCCGATGGTCGTCATGACCCTTTAGGCCCCTCCCCGGGCCTTTGGTGCGCATTGGACGGCTTCAGCGCTCGACGTCGGCAAGCCACTTGCGGACTTCATCGATGGCGCCGGGGTCTTCAAGGGTCGTCACGTCCCCGATCTCTTGCCCGGACACGAGCGCGCGGATGACGCGCCGCATGATCTTGCCGCTGCGGGTCTTCGGGACCTTGTCGGTGATGTAGATCTCCGCGGGCTCGGCGATCGGGCCGATCTCGCTGCGCACATGCTGCTTCAGCTCCTCCTTCAGCGCTTGGCTGCGCTGCTGCCCGCTCTTCAGGACGACATACGCCACGAGCACTTGGCCCTTCATCGCATCGGGCCGGCCCACGACGGCCGCCTCGGCAACCTTGGGGTGCGAAACGAGCGCGCTCTCGACTTCCATGGTGCCGATGCGGTGGCCCGCGGAGTTGATGACGTCGTCGATGCGGCCCATGAGCCAGAAGTAGCCGTCCTCGTCCTGGCGCGCGCCGTCGCCCGTGAAGTATTTGCCCGGCACCTGCGACCAGTAGACCTGCTTGTAGCGCTCGTCGTCGTTGAGCAGCGTCAGCATCATCGCGGGCCACGGCCGGGAGAGGACGAGGTACCCGCCCTTGTTCGCGTCAACGCGAATGCCGTGTTCGTCGACGACCTCGGCGAAGACCCCGGGGAACGGCCGCGTGGCCGAGCCGGGCTTCAGCGCGACGACGCCGGGCAGCGGCGTGATGAGGATCATGCCGGTCTCCGTCTGCCACCACGTGTCGACGATCGGGCACTGGCTGTTCCCGATGCGCCGGTGGTACCAGCGCCACGCCTCGGGGTTGATGGGCTCGCCCACCGTGCCGAGCAAGCGCAGCGAAGAGAGGTCGTGCTTGGCCGGCCACTCGTCGCCCCACTTCATCATCGCGCGGATGGCAGTGGGCGCCGTGTAGAAGACGGTGACGTGGTTCTCGGCGATGATCGACCAGAACCGGTCGGGCTTCGGGTGGTCGGGGGCCCCTTCATACATGAACACGCTCGTGCCGTTGGCAAGCGGCCCGTACACGATGTACGAATGGCCGGTGACCCACCCACAGTCGGCGGAGCACCAGTAGAGGTCGTCGTCCTTGATGTCGAACACATAGCGGTGGGTGGTTGCAACGCCGACAAGGTAGCCGCCGGTGGAGTGGAGGATCCCTTTGGGGCGGCCCGTGGTCCCTGATGTGTAAAGGACGAAGAGCGGGTCGGTCGCCTCCATCTGTTCGGGGGGGCACCACGGGTCGACCTTGGCCGTCTGCTCGTGCCACCACACGTCGCGCCCGGGTTTCATGGGCACGTTCTCTCCGGTGCGGCGCAAGACGACGATGTGCTTCACAAGCGCCTGGCCCTCGGTGGCCTCGTCGACCATCCGCTTGAGAGGCACGACGGCGCCGCGTCGGTAGCCGCCGTCGGCGGTCACGAGGACGGCAGACTGCGCGTCGTCGATGCGGTCGTGGACGGACTTCGACGAGAACCCGCCGAAGATGACGCTGTGCACCGCGCCGATGCGAGCGCAGGCGAGCATCGCGATGGGCAGCTCTGGCACCATCGGCAGGTAGATGGTCACGCGGTCGCCGCGCTTCACGCCGAGGCCTTTGAGGACGTTTGCGAACCGGTTGACCTCGCGCCAGAGCTGGAAATAGGTGAGCGTCCGCTTTTCGCCGGGCTCCCCCTCCCACATGATCGCGGCTTTGTTCTTGCGGTGCGAGTGGACATGCCGGTCCAGGCAATTTTCGGAGACGTTGATGCGGCCGCCGGGGAACCACCGCGCAAAAGGCGGCTTCCAGTCGAGGACCTTGTCCCACTTCTTGCTCCACTGGAGCAGCGCGGCCTGCTCGCCCCAGAACCCTTCGGGGTCGTTGTTGGCCCGCGTGTAGATGTCGTCGTCGCGCGCGTTCGCGCTCTTCCGGAAACGTTCGGGCGGCGGGTAGCTCTCGTGCTCACGCAGGAGGCTGTCGATCGTGGAGCCCGAGACGACCATGGGAGGAGTGGGGACGTCCCCGGGGGTAGAAAAGGCGTTCGCGGGGGGCGACCTTGACGAATCTCCTTAAGTCCGGTTGATTCCTCCTTTGCAGTGATGGCGCCACCCATTGACCCGCGGTTCGTCTACGATTACGAGCGGAACTATGACCACCTACCCCCAGCTCACCGCGATCCGCGGGCGCCGGGGCCCCAAAAACCCACCGATGGGCTTCGCGTCCAGGCCTGGGAAATCGGCTCGATCTATGGAGCGCAGGGCGACTACCGCGAAGCGCGGCAGTGGTTCGACCTCGCCTGCAGAGCAAGCATGGCTTACGTAGGAGAGAAAGGAGCGACAAGGCCGTCATGGCCGCGGTTTGTCGAATCGGAAACGCCAATGATTAGCTGGGGCTTCCTGCGCATGGAGGTCGGCCAAGCGCTCCGCGCCGCCCGGTTATGCACGCGCGAGCTGTGGACCCACCCGTTGGCGGGGCGGCTGGCGCAGTCGCTTGGATGGTATGCGGACGTTGCCGCCGATGAGATTACGAAGTTCAAGGCAACCAACGGCCGTTCCAAGGTCATGGCCTACACGTGGGCGGAGTGCGTTTTTCTGGTTGCCTGTTCTGGCTTTGCCCTTCGCAACGAGGAGGCCATTGCGCGCGCTCGTTCGATGGTCGAGGACCTGGGCGGCTACGCAAAACGTCGCGTGAAAGGCCCGGTTCCTCCGCTCGAATGGGCTGAAGCGCTCCTCCGTGGAGATGGTCCCGGGTTTGTCAAGGCGTTCGTCAGCGCCGAACACTATGTCACTCCACCCGTGAAGCCGACAGAGTACATACAGGTCTTCGACGCGCGCATGGGGACCTATTCCTCGAAGCCGATCCCGCCCGCGTTTCCGCCGCACCTCAGCTTTTTCTTGGCGTCCGATGTCGCTAGGTACCTCCAGGCGAACGAAACCCTGGGGGCGCTTGGCCCGCTTCACGTGAATGGGATACCCGAAGGCCTCGAGCTCGACCAGTATTTCGCCTAGCGTGTGGCCCTGGGCAACTGCGGCCCTGGATGTCGATGGGCGAGCGCGGGTCTTACCGCGCAAGGACGCGCGACACGGTGCCGTCCTTCACGACTTCGAACACCTGGTCGGCGCACCCCTCAAGTTCCCTCTCGTGGCTCACGAGCACGACCTGCTGGCAGTCGAGGTCGCGGATGAGTTCGCCGACGCGCGCGAGCTGCTCCTTCGAGAAGCCGTCGGTGGGCTCGTCGAGGATGAGGAGGTCGGGGGTCTCCATCCCAGCGGCGCGGGACACGAGCGTGTTGAGCGCGAGGCGGTACGCGAGCGCGATCGAGGTGCGCTCGCCGCCGGAGAGGGCCGCAACGGGCAGCGCGTTTGCCCCCTGGAGGACGGCAGGGCTGAACTCGGAGTCGATTTGCACGTCGACGGGCGCGCCCTCCATGAGGCGCGCGAAGTAGCCTTGGAAGCGCGCGTTCAGTTGGGCGTTCAGGTCTCTCAGCACCTTCAGTTCCACGTCCTCGAGGGCGACCTGGAAGCACTGCTCGATGAAGTCGCGGGTGTGCCGCACCTGGTCGAGCTTCGCGCGCGATGACGAGGCTTCAGCCAGCCGCGCTTCGGCGCGCTCGAGGGCCGCCCGCTGGAGGGCCAGGCCCTCCTCGGCTCCCTTCAGCCGCTCTTCGAGCATCGCGGCCTTGGCCGCCGCAGATTCAAACAGCGACCGCAGCGCCCTGACGGGCGCGTCCTTGAGCTTGCGCGCCAGCTCTTCGCGCTCCGCGCGCTTCAAGGCGGCCTGCTGGTCGAGGGCCGCGAGGTCCGCCTCGGCCGCTTTCCGGTGCTTCTCCAAGTCGCCGCGCTGCTGCAAGCGCCGCTCGAGGTCCTTGAGCTTCATCGCCCTGGCCTTGGCCGTCGAGAGCAATTCGCGCAGGCGCTTCAACGCGGCGGGGTCGGCGCCGCTCTTGGCCCGCTTCTCCCGGACCTCGCGGGCCGCCTTGGCCGTGTCCTCGTTGTCCTTCACGACCTTGCGGTATTGGTCGGAAACCTCGCGCCAGCGCTTCGTTGCGATGTCAAGCTCGGCGGCCCGCCGCTCGAAGTTCAGCTTGCCCGCCACGCCATGTTCGAGGTCCCTGCGCGCCTTGGACAACTCTTCCGAGCGGACGCCGGCCCTTTCGGCGAGCGCCAGCTCCTTGGCGGCGACCTTCGCCTCTTCGGCCGCCTGGAGGCTGCGCTTCAACTCGGCAGCAAGCGTTGCCCGCTCTCGCGACGCGCGCTCCCCGGCTTCGCGCGCCTTTTCGAGCGCCCCCTTCTGCTTGTCAAGCGTGCGCCCCTGGGACTGTGCCTGCGCGAGCTTCGTGCGCGCGGCCTTTGCGGCCTCCTCGAGTTCGCGCTTGTGCTCGGCAAGGTGCGCCTCGTTGAGTTCCTGCTTGCACTTCGGGCATCGCGCCTTCCCCTTGAGGCCCGTCATCTCTTCGAGGTCGCCTTCGACGCGCGCAAGCGCCGTCCGCGCGGACCCCTGGGCCTCCTGCGCGGCGCGCAGCTTCTCTTCGAGCGCCGCAAACTCCCGGGCCGCCGCTTCGCCCTCTTTGGCGGCCGCCTCCCGTTCGTTGAGCTTGGCCGTGAGCCCCTCGGCGGCGCCCGCCTCCTTCTCGAGGGCGGCCAGGCGCACCTTCAGCGACGCCGCACGGTCGGCCGCCTCCCTTGCGGCCGCCGCTTCCTCGCGGACCTTTTCGAGCGCCTTGCGCGCCTCGTCAAGCGCGCGCTTGCCCTCCTGGATCTCGTTCGAGCTGTCGGTCACCTTGCGCAGCATCTCTGATTCCTGGGCAATCTCGTCCTTGCGCGCCTCCAGCGACTTCAGGCGGGTCTCGACTTTGAAAAGCTCCTGGTCGAGCTTGCGCCGCTCCTCCTCCTTGGCTTCGGCCGCGGCCACCTCCTCCTCGAGCCTGGGCATCGCGGCGGCCGCCTCCTTGAGCGGCTCGACTTCGCCTTCGAGGGACGCGAGCTCCTTGAGGCGGCTCTCGGCGAAGAGCTTCTGCTCCGCCAGCTTCGTCCGCTCCACTTCGATCGTGGAAAGCGCGCGCTCCGCGTCCCGCTCGCGCGCCTCGATGGCTTCGCAGGCGCGCAGGCGTTCCTCCGCTTCCTTGCGCTGCGCCTGCGCGGCGGTGCGCTGCGCCTGCGCGCCCTTCACCTGCGATTCGAACATGGCGCGCTCGCGGAAGGCCGCCTGCCGCTCCTCTTCGAGCCGCCCAACGCCTGCAAGCACCGCTTCGAACCCCGCGGCCCGCTCCCGCAAGGCCTGCTTCAGCATGTCCGCGTTTTCGCGCGCCCGCTTGTATTCCTCGATCCCGAACGCCCGGCGAAGCGTTTGCTTTCGCTCTTCCGCGCCCTGCTCCAGGATGGCCTTCATCTCCTCCTGCGGCGTAAACACGCCGTAGCGGAACACCTGGGACTTCGACTTGGTCGCCGCGTTTTCGCGAAAGCCCAGGACCTTGATGACCGCGGCGCGCAGCTGCTCGACCGAGTAGTCCTCCTTCACGCCGTCGACGACGAGGAACGCGTCCTTCTGTGTCGCGCCCCCGGCCTTGCTGCGCGTGAGGCGCCGCCCGACGGTGTACTGCCTGCCGCCGCTGCGGAACTGCAGCTCGATTGCGCCTTCCTTCTCGCCCGCGCGCAGGAGGTGCTCGCCGGGCACATCGGCGAGCCCAAAGAGGGCGAACTCGATGGCAAAGAGGAGCGACGACTTCCCCGACCCGATGTCTCCTTCGAAGAGCGTCACGCCCGGCTCGAAGGCCACCTCCTGGTCTTTGTACGACCGGAAGTTCCGCAGGCGCAGCTTCTCGACGATCAATGGAATTCCTCCAGGGAGCGGCGGCCCGCCCCGGGCTCTGGGGCTTGCTCGGGCGCCGAGGCGGCCGCAGGCTCGATGGTCACGGCGGCCTCGGGCAGGATGAGTTCAAGCGCGCGGGCCACCAGGCGCTCCTCGAATTCGCCCTTCCCGCCGCGCTGCGCGGGCGGCTCCTCGGCAAGCAGGCCCTTCAGCGCGAGGATGAGCTTGACGCCAGCCTCCCCGGAAAACCGCGGGTCGGCGGATGCGAATTGGCCAACGTGGTCCTCGATGGTTCGCCGCTCCATCTCCTCTTGGGGGGCGCCGGCCTCGACCGATGCGTGCTCCGACTCGCGGATCGAGAAGGCCTTCACGATGTGGACGGCCGCGGCGCCTTGCTTGGGCAGCGAGCCGTAGAGGGCGTCGAGGTCGAGGTCGGAGCGCTGTCCCGACGCAAGCTCCCCGTGCACGCGCATCACGACGGCCTTGCCGTTGACCTGCGCCTCCTCCACCGCTTGCTCGACGGCGGCGCGCGCTTCCTGGGCGCTCAAGCCGCCCACATCGATCTCCTTGCGAGCGAACGGCACGACGTTCACGTGTTCGAACGAGGCTTCGGCGCGCCGGTCGGTGACCTTGACGAGCACGAACCCGCGCGGCTCCCTTTCCAGCAGGTCGCGCCCGTCGGAGCCGAAGGTGGGCCCGGGGTTCACAAACAGCCCGATCCCGTCGGCCCGCTCGATGTGGTGGTGGTGGATGTGCCCCCCCGCGTAGTAGCCGAAGGCGCGGGGGAAGTCCGAAAGGCTCACCGCGTCGATGTGCGCGAGGTAGCCGGGCAGGAACTCGCGGATGCCGGCGTGGAAACCGAAGATCTTGAATCCGCCTTCGGCTTCGAGGGCGGCCTTGTCGAGCTCGCGGAACACGTGGCGGTCGAGGCCCTGCGCTTTGCCCGCCACGGCGACAATCTTGGCGCCCGTCTTCGGGTCGACGGTCCATTCCAGTTTCGCGGCCTCCGCGGCCCCGCCTTCCCCGACGCGCGCGACCTTCACGAAGAGGCCGCTCGAGGCCAGGACGTCGATGATCGACTTCTCCGTCGGGGAGTAATCATGAGAGCCGTACCAGACGTAGACGGGGATGCCCGCTTCCTTGACCTCAAGCAGCTTTGCCGCAGCGCGCTCCACGACGGCGAGGTCGGGGACGTTGATGTGGAACAAGTCGCCCGCGATGAGCACGAAGTCGACCTTGGCGGCGATGCAGCGGTCGAGCGCGGTGAGGAACGCCTCGAGGTTGAGCTGGCGCAGCTCCTTCGAGTAGGCGCCGAGGTGGACATCCGCAAAGTGCGCGAACGAGAAGGAACTGGAGATACGCGCCACCACCGGGGAATCGATTCGACGTCATGCGCCCTATTTGAACGCGAGGGCGGGAAGGCCGGACGAACGATGACGCTCGCCGTCCGCGCAAAGCGCGAGGGCTTTTAGCATGCGCCCGAATCCGCTGAAGGGGCAAGAAATGGAGTCACAGGGAGCCGGGGCGATGGTCGCGCTGCGCTCCGCCGGCCGGGCGTTCGACGGGTACCTCGCGCAGCCGAAGGCTCCTGGCCCGCACCCCGGGCTCGTGGTGATCCACGAGATCTTCGGGCTCACGCCGTGGCTTCGAAGCGTGGCCGACCGGCTCGCGGCGCAGGGGTTCTTCGCGCTTGCGCCCGACCTCTTCACGGGCCGCCTTCACCCCAAGTTCACGCACGAAACGGCCGAGCGGATGATGCCGCTCGTGTGGCAGATGCCCGTCGACCAGCGGATCGACGAGAGCGCCTTCCGCACCGCGCTCAAGGGCCACCGAGCGGAGGACATCGACATCGCTTGGCGCCTTTCGCGCCTCACCCCCACCATCGATTGGCTGCCGCCGGTGCTAAACGACCTGAAGGCGTGCGTCGCTTCCTTGCGCGGCCGGCGCGAGTGCTCGGGGAAAGTGGGCGCCATCGGGTTCTGCCTGGGCGGGCGCCTTTCCTTCCACCTTGCGACCGTGGACCGGTCGCTGAACGCCGCCGTCGTCTTCTACGGCGCCGGCCCCCGCGAGGAGGAGGTCGAGCGCATCGGCTGCCCCGTCCTTGGCCTGTACGGCGAGGACGACGAGATGATCACGAAAGACGTCCCGCGCGTGGCCGCGGCCATGGAGCGGTTCGGCAAGAGCTTCGAGCACGAGATCTACAACCGCACCGGGCACGCCTTTGCACGGCCGGGCTCCAAGGGCTATCGCGAGGACCGCGCCACGGACGCTTGGGCGCGCACGGACGACTTCTTGCGTCGCTTTCTCGGATGACCGTTGATCCGTCGCTTTCATAAGCCGGCCCCCCGACTCGACTCTAGAGACGGCCTATGGCGAACGAAACCGGCCTCGACACGCTCGCGAAGGACATGGGGGCCCAGGAGTACTGGGTCAAGCGGCTCGTGGCCATCATCCTCGACGGCCTCGTGATCAGCGCGGCCACCTACCTGCTGAGCTTCACGCCCTTCCCCCGCGGCCCCTTTGCGATGGGCTTCAGCTTCGGCTTGGGGTTCGGCTTCGGCTTCACCTTCGGGCTCCTGTTCTACCTCTACACCGTCCTCTTGGAGTACTTCACCGGCCAGACCCTGGGCAAGATGGTCATGCGCCTGCGCGTGGTAGGCGTCAAGACGAAGGTCGACCTCCCCCGGCTCCTGATCCGCGAAGTTTCGAAGGTCCACCCGCTCCTGCTCGCGCTAGACTTCGGCGCGGGACTGCTGGTCGAGAAGAACGGGCGCCTGCGCTACCTGGAGGTGCTCTCGGACACCACGGAAGTCGTGGACAACGCCAAGGGCCCGGCCCCCGCTCCTGCTCAGCAGGGGCCGAGCGCTTAATTACGGGAGCCGACAACCGAGGCACGGGCCCCGTGCGGCCCGCCGGGCAGGTGGGGCGAGGCGGCAGAACTCGAACTCGTCCTCGAACTCATCGTGGACCTCCTCGTTTTCCTCATCGCAGCCGGGCTCGGGGTCTTGCTCTCGGCCCGCGTGCGCGGCACCCGCCTGTGGTTGCCCGTCTCCGTACTCTTTGGAGCCGTCGCGCTTTTCGGCGGCACGGACTCCCTTGCCCGCATGGCGGCGCTCCAGGGAAACACGCGGCTCGCCGACCAGCTGATGCTCGTGTCCGGGACGGCCACCGGCCTCAGCATCCCAGCCCTGTTCCACTTCTTCACTTCCTATCCCCGCTTGTTGAGCGACCGGAAGCTGCGGCTCTTTGTCACGGGCCTCTACTTCCTGGGCGTCGCCTACGCGGTGCTTCTCCCGACGGCAATCATGTATGAGACGCCTCCGTCCACGACAGCTCCAACCGTGTACGGGCCCCTGTTCTGGCCGCTCAACTACTCGCTAACGGCGGCGCTGCTGGCCGGGACCGCGTGGACGGGGTACCTCGCGCTAAAGGGCAAGACGGATACGGAGCGGAAGGTCGGCCGCGCGCTCACCCTGAGCGTGGTGATCCCGCTGCTCGTGTACGGCGCCTTCACAGCGAGCGGCGTGCAGGCCCTTGCGGGGGTGAGCGCGATTGCGCTGTACTACCTGATTTTCACGTCCGCGATGGCCGCGATCCTGTACTCGCGGACCATCGAGCCGCCGATGCCCTCCACCTTCCGCACCTTGGTCGATTCGGTCGATGAAGGGGTCATCGTCGTTGACGGGAAGGGCCGCGTGAGCTCCACGAACCCGGCTGCAAGGCGCCTGCTCGGACTTTCCGATGCGCCCCCCAGCCAGGAGGACGCCGCAGCGCTATTCGTGCGCGTGTTCGGCGACGCCGAGCAAGCGAGCTTCATCGAGCGCACGCTGATGGGCGTCCAGCGCGGCCGCATCGAATCGCACGAGGGGACGCTCGAAAACGCCGGCGCGAGGAAGCTCACGCTGCGATGGCGCGTGTTCCCGCTCGGCCGGCGGGACGCAAGCGGCGAGGCGGAGGGCGCGCTCCTGATGCTACGCGACGAGACGCGGCGGGCGGCGCTCGAGAAGTCAACCGAGCAGGCGCGCGATGTGCTCGACCTCGTCATCCGGATGCTCGGCCACGACCTGAAGGCGCCGCTCACGGTGCTGCAGGGCTACCTCGACCTAGACAGGATGCGGCTCGACGCGTCGAGCGACCCCGCCACGGCGGCGAAAGTGAAAGCGGACATGGACAGGATGGGAGAGGCGGTCGTGGGGATGCACATGATGATGGGCAACGCGCGGGCGCTCTCGCGCCTGGCGGCCACCGGAGGCGAGGGGCCGGAGCTCGTGGAGGTCGACCTCACGAAGCTCGTGGGACAGGCCATCGACCTGCTTGCGCCGGTCGCGATGTCGAGGCAGATCAAGGTCGAGCGTCACATTGAGGCGGGGGTGCGGCTGAAGACCGTGCCGGGCTTCGACAGCGTTCCGCGGAACCTCGTGGACAACGCGATCAAGTACACGCCCCCCGGAGGGACGGTCGCGGTTTCGCTTGCAAAGGCCGGGGATTCCATCCGCCTCAAGGTGGCGGACACGGGCCAAGGCATCCCGCCGGAAAAGAAGGACCAGCTGTTCAAGAAATTCGAGCGGCTCGGCGCGGAGCGCGGCCCGGCGGAGGGGCACGGCCTCGGCCTCTCGATCGTTGCAAAGCTTGTGGAACTTTCGGGGGGGAAAATCGAGGCCGCCGAGCGCGAAGATGGCAAGGCGGGCGCGGTATTCATCGTGGATCTGCCGGCCGTGCGACCGTAGTGGGCAGGCGCGCAAAGGCGCGCTACTTCGTCTCTTTGAGCTCAAGCTGGCTCATGATCCAATAGAGCTGGGGCCGCGCGTGCAGCGGGATGTTGGGGTCGTTGACCATCTTGTCGAGGTTCGAGATGGCCATGGCGGAGCGCACATCGAGCTGTTTCTTCTCGTCGAGGAGCAGGTCTTTGGATTCCTTCGCCATCCGCCGGATGTTGCGGGGGATTGAGCTGTCCTTGTTGAGCTCTTCAAGCTGGAAGCAAATCTGCTTGAGCCGGGTGTCGGTCTCTGCGTTCATTGGAATCCTTCCCCATAGGCAGAACGCGGCCATCAGGATGGGTCTATTTAAGGGCATCATGCCCGCGCGAGGCTTGGCCAGATGGGTTGCGTTGGGCAGGAAAAACGCTAGGGGGCCGCGAAGGGGCCGGCCTCGGCGAGGAGGCCCTTGATGCGTTTGTCGGAGAGCATCTTGCGCCTCGTGGCTTCGAGGAGGCGGCGCATCTCGGGGGTGACGGTTTGGTCCCAGCGCAGCTGGTCCATGTCGGCGAGGATTTTGGTGGCAAGGACGGCGGCCTGGACGCGGCGGGCCTTGAGTTCGTCGGCGGGGAGCTCCTTTGCGCTCTCGCCAAAGACTTCGCCCATGATTCGGGCGAACTCGAGGGCAAGGGGCGGGAGCGTGCGCAGTTGCTCGCTGCGGCGGCGTTCGCCGGGGGTCTTGCGCAGGCGCATGGGGAAGGCCGCGTCGGTGCTGTGCCTATATCAGGTTGGCCACGTCCGGCACCGGTCGGGGAACATTTTCCTTCAGGCGCTTTCGGGTGGTTTGCGCAACCGGGATTCGCGGTTGCGCTCGAGGACACCAAGGAGCGCCCACGCGCGCTCGGTCTTGGAGCGGACCTCGCCCTGCGAACCGAGCAGTTCCGCGAGGCGGGCGGCATAAGCCTGCCGCTGGTCCGGCGCAAGGTCGTTGTCGCGCAAGCGGGTCTCGATGTCGCCGACGATGTGGTCGAACGCGTCGCGGCGCAGTTGGTCGCTGACGAGGTTGCGCGGCGGCGGACCGGTAAGCGGAGGGGGCGCTTGGTCGAGTTCGCGCGCATCGCCGGTCCAACCGGCCTCGCGCAACCGGGCGAGGAGCAGCTCGCGCGGAGGAGCGTTCTCGCCGCCGCCGACTTCGATGACGAGCCGGATGAGGGCCTCGACGCCGGGGTCGCCCGGCGTCATGCGCGCGGCCGCGTAGTCGGCCGCTGCGCGGCACGCCGCGCGCGCGTCGGCGGGAAGACCGGTGTTGTCGGAGAGGATGTAGAGCGACCACACGGCGCTCTCGAAGCGGCGGATTTCGTGGGCCGGCTGCGACGCGCGCGAGCCGGGGGGAGACTCGCCCATGGGCTCACTTCTTCTTCGCTCCGGCCCAGTCGTCGAGGAACTTCTTGAGGCCGATGTCGGTGAGCGGGTGGTTGGGCAGTTTCTTGAAGACGTCGTAGGGGAGCGTGGCGATGTGCGCGCCGGCCACCGCCGCGTCGACCACGTGGTTGGGGTCGCGCACGGACGCGACGAGGATCTCCGTCTTGAATCCGTAGTTCTTGTAGATCGTGGCGATCGTGCGGATGATCTCCATCCCGTGCTGCGAGATATCGTCGAGGCGGCCGATGAAGGGCGAGACGATCGACGCGCCGGCCTTGGCCGCAAGCAGCGCCTGGTTGGGCTGGAAAATCAGCGTGATGTTCGTCTTGATGCCCTGCTTCGAGATCTGCGAGAGGGCCTTCAGCCCCTCCGTGGTCATCGGGAGCTTCACGTAGACGTTCTTGTGCCATCCGGCGTACTCGTGCGCCTCCTTGACCATGCCCGCCGAGTCGGTGGAGACGACTTCGGCCGAGATGGGGCCGTCGACGATCGAGCAAATCTCGTTGATGACCCCGCGGAAGTCGCGGCCCTCCTTGGCCACGAGCGTGGGGTTGGTCGTGACCCCGTCGAGCACGCCCCACGAGGCAATTTCGCGGATCTGGGCGATGTTGGCGGTGTCGAGGAAGAGTTTCATGGGCTGACCTTTCGAGAAAGGCCGCTCCGGGGCTAAAAACCTTTGAGCCGCGACGGCGTCTGCCGCTCTCCGGCCGCACCCGTTACGGCGTTGCGCTGCGAAGGACGATGTCGAACACGCCGAGGGCGACGGGGAGGAGGAGCCCGACAAGCGGAACGGTCTTGGCAAGCGCCGCGGGGCGGGGCTGTTCGAGGACCGCGGCGAGGCGTCGGCCGGCTGCCGCGCCAAGGGGGAGCGTAACCGCCGCCGACAAGGACAGCAGCAGCGCCCCCGCCTCAGTCCCGTAGATCACGCGGGTGGCGACGCCGAGCGCGGCGCCCGCGACCGCATATGCGGGCCACACGTTCGGTGACCTGCGCTGGAGGAGGATCGAGAATCCGGCGGCAACGAAGATCGGAGGCGGAAGCCATGTCGCCACCGACCCGAGCGTCCCTACGTACAATGCCGTCAGGAGCCCGAGAAGCATGGCGACAGCCGTTACGGCGACGGTCACCTCGAACACCGTGCGCTCTTTCACCTTGAGGCGGTCGAGCATCCCGAGGTTCAGACCGGCCCACAAGCCCACCAGCGCGGGGAACAAGACGTGGGTCCGGTAGAGGCCCAAGTGCGCGACGAGGCGGAAGTAGTGCTGCGTGGCGGGGCTCTGGAACCCGGGCAAGTGCGAAATGATATTCATCGACTCGGCGGTGGTGCTGAGGAAGAGCGGGCCGAGGACGACCGCGAGCGAAAACCCGAAAAGGACGACGCCCCACAGGAGCCACCCGAGGTGTGAGATGGCTCGCTGGCGGCGCATCGCGAGGCGGCAGGAGAAGAGCCCGAGGACGACGAGGTAGGCGCCCCAGGCGATCATGGCGTGGGGGAGCGACCAGCGCGTTTCGTCAAGGCCGTAGGTGGAGTGCCACAGGTCGTCGAGGAGTCCGCCGAAGAGCGTGACGACCACGCCGCTTGCCACGAGGACGATGGGCCCCGGGAGCGGCGTCCCCACGAACGGGAACCGGAACGCTTCGCCGAACCAGGTCCGCAGCGCGGGACTGCGGGCGCAGCCTAGCGCAAAGATTCCGGTCGAAATGACACCGAAGTAGAGGACGAGGTGGGGCGGCGTCCAGAAGCTGTCGAACGTGTTGCGGCTGTGCCAATAGACATCCCAAGAGGTGCCCGCGAGAAGGCCGGCCGTGAAGACGAGGAGGCATGCGTAAAGCAGGCGGCGCGCGCGAAGGAATGAGGGGTCGCCCGCCGGTGAGGGGGAATCGGCCGCTTCCTCAATCGCCACCGAGATCTACGCCCGCAAGCCGCCCGGTCGTCAGAAATACCTTGCCGCCGGGCGGGCGAATGACGTGCCCCAGGGGCCACGGCGGACGGAGGTTTATTTGCCGCGGGCGTCTTCGATTGGTGGGGCGAGTCCGTAGCCACACCCACCATGCTCCCCCTGGCAATGGCCGGCAGCGGATTGGTGGTTTGCACTGAGTGCCCATGGCGCCTTCGCCACGAATACCCTGAGCACGCGGGATTCGTTTGCAGGAACCACATCGAGCGCTTCGACGCGGCACCGGCCGCGGTCATCATTTCCGGGTGGATGAAGGCGCATGGATTCCGGGACGAGGCGCTTTCGTGGGTGCCGGCGCGGTGGGTCGTGGGGACGCTCTCGGTAGTGCGGTCGAAGTTGCGCTAGGGCGGGGCGGGTTTTCGGGGCCGCGGAGGCGCCCACGGCGTGTCGTCGGGGACGGGCAGAGCGCCGCGGCGCGGGGGCGGCCCGCGCTCCGGGCGCGCGTTCGCCAGCTGGACTGCAAATGCGGCGATCTCTTCGACGAGCCGCTTCCCGGCCTCGTGGCGCTGTTCCGGCGTGGCGGTGGGGGAGGTTAGCTTTTCGCGGACCTCGGTGGCGATCCGCCGAATCCCGGAGGGGCAATCCCGCTGCTTTAGGAGGTCGTTGACCTGCTCGAGGAGTCCCTCCTCCTGTTTTTTGGAAAGGGGCACGGCAACCGCTTCGCCCTGGAAAGCGATAAGCTTGGGGGCTCCGGGGCCGTTGCAGGAGACCCGTGCGTTGATGCGGGTTCGTGAATGATATATCCATATATCTGTGTATGAATATACGGATGTGATCAAGACCATCCGTGCGCGGGAGGCCGTCTGGGCCGAACTGCAGCGCCTGCGAATTTCCATGGGCCTTCGGACGATGGACGATGTCCTCCAGCACCTCCTTGAGTTGCGGAAGCAGTCGCGGGCCCGTGCGAAGGGCGCGGAGGAAGACCCGATCCTGGCCCTGCGCGGGCTCGGCAAGGAGATTTGGAAGGGGGTCGACCCAGACGAGTACGTCGCGCAGCTGCGGGAGGGGTGGTGATGGCCGCGGTTTTCTGGGATACGAATGTGTTCATCTACCTCATCGAAGGCAGGCCCCGCGAGTTTGCCGATCTTGCAGCGCGCGTGCGGGGTGACCTTGCAAGGCGGGGAGACCAGCTCGTCACCTCCACGCTTACGTTGGGAGAGGTCCTGGTTCAGCCCCTGCGCTCCGGACGAACCGACCTGGCGGCGCGATACCGAGAACTGCTCCAGCAGGGCGCGGCGATCGTCCCCCTTGATGAGCCGGCAGCGGACCGCTACGCAGCCATCCGCGCAGAATTCCCCGCGGTTCGGCCCCCCGACGCTGTGCAACTTGCTTGCGCGGCTCAGCACGGCGTTGCGACTTTCATCACGAACGACGACCGTCTGGGAAAGGTCACGGTTCGCGGTATCCAAGAAATCGCGCCGCTGCGCGACTGGGCCGCATAGCGCACGCTATTGCGCGTAGCTCTCGACCATCGGCCGAAGCGGTTTGGCCTTCTCGATGACCGCCATCAGCGTGGACGACCGCTTGATCTTCGCCGCCACATCGTGGCGGGCCGCCTGGAGCGCGCCGGCGAGGATCTCCTTCTGGGTGAGCCCGTAGTGCTCGAGCAGCTCCGGGATCTCGCCCGAGCGCCCGAACACGTCCTGCGTGCCGATGCGTGCGACCTTCACGGGGTGCGTCTCGCTTGCGACCTCCGCCACGGCCGACCCGAGCCCGCCGTAGACGGAGTGCTCCTCGGCCGTGACAATCCCGCCCGTCTCGACTGCGGCCCGTTCGATCGCCTCTTTGTCGACCGGCTTGACGGTGTGCATGTTGAGGACGCGCGCCTCGATGCCTTCGTGGCGCAGCAGGTCGGCGGCGTCGAGCGCGGTCACGACCATCTGCCCGTTTGCGATGATCGTGAGGTCGGTGCCGCCCATGAGTTCGGCGGCCTGGCCGATGTGGAACTTGTAGTTGTCCGGGTTGATCGTGGGCACCTCGCTGCGGCCCACGCGGATGTAGTACGGGCCGGGGTCGGCGACCGCGTGGCGCAGCGCGAGCTTGGTCTCAAGCTCGTCGGCCGGCACGATCACACGGAAGTTGGGGAGGCCTCGCATGAGCGACACGTCTTCGAGCATCTGGTGGGTGGCGCCGTCCCCGCCGACCGTGACGCCCGCGTGGCTGGCGAAGATCTTCACGTTGAGGTTCGGGTAAGCCACCGACTGGCGGATCACGTTGTAGGGCTGGGCGATCGCGAACACCGCGAAGGTGGAGGCGACGACGACCTTGCCGGTGGTCGCAAGCCCGGCGGACACCGCGATGAGGTTGGCTTCGGCGACTCCCGTGTTGAAGAACCGCGAGGGGAACTCCTTCTCGAATTTCTGGGTGCCCGACGAGGACGAGACGTCCGCGTTGAGGACGACGAGGTTGGGGACCTCCTTGCCGAGCCGCACGAGCTCGTCGGCGGCCGCCTCGCGGCACCGGCGCATCTTCCAGGTGCTGCGAGGCGAGAGCGCGACCTGGTAGACCACGGCACATCCCCCCGCTTTTAGTCGCCGATGTTGCCGGCGTCGATCTCGATGAGGGCCTTGCTAAGCTGTTCGGTCGTCGGGGGCTTTCCGTGGAAGGCGGGGTTGTTCTCCATGAACGAGACGCCCTTGCCCTTGATCGTCTTGGCGACGATGATGGTGGGCTTGCCGCTCTCGCGGTGGCGCAGCGCGGGGAGCACGTCGGCGTAGCGGTGCCCGTCGATCTCGATGACGTGCCACCCGAAGGCCGCCCACTTCGCCTTGATGTCGCGGTGGGCCATGACCTGCTCCGTCCAGCCGTCCATCTGGATGCCGTTGCGGTCGAGGATGCAGGTGAGGTTGTCGAGCTTGTAGTGGGCGCCGGCCATCGCGCCTTCCCAAATCGCGCCCTCGTCCATCTCGCCGTCGCCAATCATGACATAGACGTGCCCGGGGAGCCCATCGAGGCGCACGCCGAGCGCCATGCCGATTGCGGCGCCGAACCCCTGGCCGAGTGAGCCCGTGGTCATCTCGACGCCGGGCGTGTAGCGCATGTGGCCGTGTCCCTGCAGGTGCGAGTCGATCTTGCGGAAGGTCTTGAGGTCGTCCTGGGGGAAGTACCCGGCGCGCGCAAGCGTCGAGTAGAGGATCGGGGTCGCGTGGCCCTTCGACAAGACGAAACGGTCGCGGTCGGCCCACTTGGGGTTCTTCGAGTCGTAGCGCAGGACGCCGCCGAAGTAGAGGGACGTGACCAGCTCGGTCGCGGACATCGAGCCGCCGCAGTGGCCGGAGCCGGCGCCGTGGACCATCGTGACGATGTCGCGCCGCGCGCTGCGGGCGATTTCCTTGAGCTTCTGGACCTGGGCCTGCTCGGGCGGCGGCGAGTACGAGAGCACGTTGGCATCCCCTGGCGGCGGGGCTTGGGCGTGGCCCCCGGCGCCGCATTTACAGGTGGTCGGAGCAATAAAAAAGATTGTGTCGCGAGGAGGGCGACATGGAGCGGCCTACTCGATTTTGCGCATCAGGGAAATGATGGGCTTGCGAGCGACTGAACGTGCGGGGAGGAGGGAACCGACCGCGGCGAAAAACAGTGTAGCGACGAGGAGGACAAACAGCACATTCTTGGGCAGCTCATAGCCGATGTCGATGGGGGAGAAGATGTTGAAGAAGAAGATGACGAAAAAGGAGATGGTGACGCCGACGACGACGCCGAGCCCGGCACTCACGGTGGAGATGGAGAGGCCTTCGAGGAGGGTGGCGCCAAGGACGCCGCTGCGGCGAAGGCCGAGGGACCGGACGACGCCGATCTCGTAGGAGCGTTCTTGGACGGAGGCGTAGAGGTTGACGGTGAGCGAGAACACGGCGATGATGATGAGGATGATGAGGATAACTTCGGAGACCCAGGTGATGAAGGCGATGAATTCGCGGGCCTGGGCGACGACCTCGTCCTTGGAGATGGGGACGAAGTCGACGAACACGCCGTAGAGGTCCTGGTAGTCGCGGGCCATCTGGCGGGTGTCGGCGCCGGGGGAGGCTTTGATGAAGATGTCCGAGATGCGCACATTCGCGTTCGTGCGGTTGGCAAACTCGAGGTAGCGGTCCCACGACACGAAGACGCCGGAGCCGGCGCCCAGCGTTAGCTGGTCTTGGAAGTTGTTGGCAAACCCGGGGAGCGAGCGCAGGGTGAGCGCGACGGTGAAGAAGTCGCGGTGGCCCCCCCGTTCGATGGCGATGGGGTCGCCGACGTGGACTTCGAGGGTCTGGGCGGTGAACTCGGAGAGGACGGCGGAGCGGTTGTCGAGGTGGTCGAGGACGGAGATCTCGCCCTGGACGGCGTCGTGCTCGCCTTTGAAGATGACTTTGGTGAGGTTGGGGTCGAGCCCGAGGAGCCACAGCCCCGCGCCGCGCGTCGACACGAGGTTCGTCGCGAGCACGCCGACTTCTTCGGGGCGCAGCGCGAAGGCCGAGACGTTGGGCGCGGTGGTTGCGGAGGCGACGAACGAGGGCGAAAACGCGTCGAAGGCGGAGAGGCGGATGTCGGAGCCGACGGAGTACTGCGCGTTGACTTCCACCGAGGAGATGATCCCCGAGAAAAACGAGGTGAAGAACAGCATGATCCCGACGATGAGGGCGAAGATCAGGTTGGTCGAGGCGTTGCGGCGGATGTTGCGGCGGATGGAGGCGACGGTGAGCGTGTTGTATTTGCGCGTGAGGGGTTTGAGGAGCCGGACGGCGAGCTCTTCGGCCGGCGGCGCGACCCAGAGGAGCGCGATGCCAAGGGCGGCGATGAGGACGAGGGTGGAGGCGAGGAAGAACTGGAAGAACTGGTCCTGGGAGAACACGAGGATGTAGGGGACGGCGAAGGTCGCGTACATGATGGCCGCGAAGAGCACGGCGCCGGCGACGATGATGCGCAGGTCGACGCCCTTGCGCTCGACGAAGCGGTACTCGCCTTGGGAGCGGACTTGGTAGACGGCCTGGGCGGGCGTGGTGGAGAGGGCCTTGCGAAGCGGCACGATGAGGAAGAGGGCGGTGACGCCAAGGGAGATGGCAAGCTGGGTAAGGACGGTGCCCGCGGAGATGATGACGGGCTGGTCGACGGAGAAGAAGGCCTTGACGAGGTACTGCGGGAGGATGAGGCCGACCCCGATGCCGAGGGGCACGCCGATGGCGAGCAGGACGCCGGCCTCCAGGAGGATCACGCGGCCGACATCGCGGCGCCGTGCCCCGACGAGGCGCATGACTGCAAGGTCGCGCGCCTTCTCTTCGACGGAGAGGTTGAGCGTCCCGGCGACGAGGATCCCCGTGATGGCGGGGAACACGATGGCAAACATCTGGGCGATGAGGGCGGTCGCCCGCGAGCTCTCCACCGCGTTTTCAAGCGCGGCGGCCTTGACGCCTTCGACTTTGTAGGAGGGGCCGAGGACATCGGCCGCCTGGACGCCGAGGGCCGTCGCGCGGATCGCCGGCCCCGTGGGGTCGGTGAAGTCGTAGTACGACTCCGGGATGAGGGCCACGATGTGGGTCGCCTGGCCTGAGACGTTCATGAGCGTGGCTGTGGTGTTGTAGGACCGCACGATGTACAGCGAGGCGCCTTGCGGGAAGCGGCCGCTCACGTCGATGATCCCGGCGACCGTGAAGTTGGCGGAGCGCAGGCGCGTGAAGTCGATGCCGCCCGTGGGGCTGCTGACGTTGACCTGAGACAGGTCGATGGCGCCCTCGTAGTAGATGACGGGCAGGATGTCGCCCAGCGTTGCGTTGAGTTTGCGGGCGGCGGCCGAGGAGAGGACCACGCTCGTCTCGTTGAGCAGGTACCGCCCGGCGATCGAGTTGACGACCCCGCGGTCGTAGGCCTGGTCGACGGCAAACAGCGGCACCAGCGTGAGGTTGCCGTCCTGGGTGTGGTTGGTGGCCACGAGCGTCGTGATGAGGGGGTAGGTGGCCTCGAAGGGGAACGACTGGAGCTTGGGCTGGACCTCGGAGATGTTGAAGAACGGCCGCGAGAGCGACTCGTTGCCCTGGTGGGTGATGAGGAAGTCGTAGTCGGCGTTGTCGGTGAAGAAGCCGGCAAACGACTGCTGGCCGCTGCCGAAGAGGACGCCGATGACGAGCGTGACGGTGACGGTAATGAAGATCGCGGCAAACGAGATGGTGGTGCGGACTTTCGAGGCGCCAAGACGCCGCGACACGTAGCGTGACAGCACGCCTACACCTCGCCCTTCGCGCGCTTGCCGACGATCTTGCCATCCTCCAGTTCGAGGACGAAATCGGCGTAGGCGGCGACCGTGGGGTCGTGGGTGACCATGACGAGGGTTTTCCCCTGGTCTTTGTTGAGGCGGGAGAGCAGTTCCATGATGTCCTTGCCGGTGGTGCGGTCGAGGTCGCCGGTGGGCTCGTCGAGGAGGATGAGGTCGGGGTTGTTGGCAAGGCAGCGGGCGATGGCGACGCGCTGCTGCTCGCCGCCGGAGAGCAGGGAGGGGGTGTGGTCGGCGCGGTCTTCGAGGTGGACCTGGTGGAGGAGGTCGTTGACGCGGGCGGCGCGCGCGTTGCCCATGACGCCTGCAAACGACATGGGCAGTTCGATGTTCTCGGCGGCGGTAAGGGACGGGATGAGGTTGTAGAACTGGTAGACGAACCCGATGGTGTCGCGGCGGAAGTCGGAGAGCTCGTCGTCGCTGAGCCGCAGCACTTGGACGCCCTTGACCGTCACGCTCCCCTCGGAGGGGGTGTCGACCCCGCCGATGACGTTGAGGAGCGTCGACTTTCCGCAGCCGGAGGGACCCATGACGGCGAGGAACTGCCCAGAGGGGATGTCGAGCGTGATGCCTGCCAGGGCCCGGACGGGGTTGGTGCCGGTGAGGTAGACCTTGTGGACGTTGTCGAGGCGGACCATGGGGTCGGTCGGGGAGTTGGCCATGGGTTCACCGGCAACTTAGCGAGGGCGGCGGGGGGGGAAAAAGCCCGTGCCCGTTGTTAGTAATACATGCCCGTCGAGGGCCCCGTGGGCTTCGGCACCGCGCGCGAGGTGGAGGCGTCCATGGCGGCGTCGATCGCCTTCTTGATCTGGACTTCGAGCTCCTCGGCCTGTTTGAGGAGGGGTTCGAGGTTGATGTCGATGTGCTTGAGCATGGAGTCGAGCGCGCGCACGAGGCCGGCGGCCGCCCGCGCGTCGGGGAATTCCTTGAGGGCCTCGCAGAGGAGGCACAGCGCGTCGACCTTGCGCTGTTCTGCAAGCCACAGCAGCACGCCGGAGATGCCGGTGATGACGCCGGTCTCCATCTGCGCGATCTTCTCGCGGGCAAGGAGCGCGCGGGCCCGCTCGGTGGCGCCCACACCCCAAACGGAGGGGGACTTCGCGGGCAGCGCACGCGCGCGGCCTTCGGGGCTGTCGTCGACTTCGCGGGGGAGCCCCTCGAGGGACACGATTTCGCGGCAGCCGTGGCTGGCGGCCCAGTCGAGCAGCGCGTCGGCGACGGGGTACACGGCCTGGTCGGGCAGGGGGAACTCGGACATCAGGAGGAACACCTGGTCGCAGGTGCCGTCGATGCCGCAGATCTTCTCACCGCCGTAGAGGCGCACGGGCGGGAGGACTTGGCCGCCGTACACCACGCCCACAGGAGGCAGGAAGGGCCCGGTCACGGTCCCGACGAGCTTCAGTTTGAGCTGCGAGACGAGGTACGAGGCGGCGATGGTCGACACGAGCCCGATGGTCGGGAACGCCTCGATGAGCATGGCCGACTTGAGGTCGAGTTCCTCGAATTCGGTGATGGTGACGGGGCCTTTCGTGAGTCCTGTCATAGGTTGGGAGCCTCCCCGCGCATGCGAGGTAGCCTGGCGAGGCGGCGGAGCGCGATAAACCTTTGGCGGGAGCCCGGGTCATCGGTGGCGGTCGATGGCCAACTCGAAGGCGACTTCCTGCTTCTTGCCGATGCGCTCCCAGGTGAATTCCTTGGCCCGCTCGCGGCCGATCTGGCTGAGGCGCTCGCGGGCGTCGCCGGCGTAGAGGAGCTCGTCGATGGCGCGGGCAAGTGCCGACGAGTCGCCGGGCATGACGAGGCGGGCGGCGTGGCCGCAGAGGCCGGGGAGCCCCCCGACGCTGGTGGCGATGACGGGGCAGCCGAGGTCGAGGGCCTCGAGGACGGCGAGGCCGAATGGTTCGAAGGTGGCGGGGTACACGAAGAGGTCGGCTTGCGCCATGGCCTGGCGGACTTCCGCCTCGGGCTTGTAGCCTTCGAAGTGGAAGCGGTCGCGTACGCCGAAGTCGTGGGCCTCCTCTTCGAGCGGCTTGAGGTCGGGGCCGTGGCCGTAAATGACGAAGTCGACCTTCGACTTGACCTCGCGCACGGCCTCGACAAGGACGTTTAGCCCCTTGGTGCGCTCGAGGCGGCCGGCAAACACCGCGTAAGGGCGGGGGTGACGGCCGGGCGCGGCCTTGAGGGCCGCAAGGTCGGCGTCGGGGGTGGGGTCGATCCCGTGGGGGACGACGGTGAGCTTTTCGGCGGGCAGCCCGCGGGCCCCCACATCGCGCTTGACGAAATCGGAGATGCACACGGCGAGGTCGCAGTTCAGCGCGAACAGTTTCAGCACCGAGTCGGAGATGTACGCCGCGCGCCCCTCGACCCCCTCCCCCCAGCCGAAGGAGTTGTGGAGGGTGTACACGATGGGGGCCTTCCCCGCGTACTTGCGCACCGAGCGCGTGTAGTCGGGCGTCCACATGTAGTGGATGTCGACGAGGTCGGGGGCGGGCCCCTCGAAGGCCTTGGCAAACCCCTGGGGGGAAAGGAATGGCGGGTCGTAGGAGGTGGATTCGTACATGGACGGCTCGAAGCGGCGCGTGTGGACGCGCCCTTCGGTCGATTCGGCGGGCGCGCCCTTGACTCGCCCAACGACCGCTTCGACATCGTGGCCGCGCGCGGCAAGTGCGCGCGACATGCCGGCGACGCGCCGGTCAACACCGCCGCGCTGGGGCGAGTAGTAGGGGTTGAGCTCCAGGATGCGCACGGCAGGCCCCGGAGCGGCGCACGGGCAAGCGGGGAGATAAGGGCGCGGGGGGTTTAGGCCCCGCGCGCGGCCTGATAGACCTCTTCCATCTGCGCCGCAATGGTGGGCCATGTAAACTGCAAGGACCGCTCCCGCGCCTTCGCCGCCAGCTCGCCGCGCCGCTCCTTGTTGTCGATCATCCGGTCGATGGCGCCGGCAAGCGCGTGGGGGTCATCCACCGCGACGAAGTCGCCGGCGCCGCCGACAATTTCGGGCGAACCCCCCGTGTTGGTCGCGATGACCGGGCACCCGAGGTCGAGCGCCTCGTAGAGGATGACCGCCGACGCCTCGAACCGCGCCGGGTGCGTCATCACCTGGGCCCGCGCGATCAGCGCTCGCTTCTGCGCCTCGTCGATATACCCGAGGAAGTCAAAACGCCCGGCAACGCCCTTGGTTTGCGCCTGCTCCTTCCATTCGTCCATTTTCGGGCCCTGCCCCACGACTTTGAAGCGCACGTTGACCTCGGACTGCGCCGCCGCGTCGACCAGCACGTCAATGCCCTTGATCCCCACGAGGCGCCCGACGAAGATGCAGTAGGGGGCCTCGTCGGCTGGTCCCTGCAAGCGCAAGCGCGTCAGTTCCTCGTCGCTGGTGGCGTCGATCCCATTGTAGACGAGCCGCGTGTGGTCGGCCGTGATGCCGTTCTCGAGGAGTTGGCGGCGGACATAGTCGGAGACGCAGACCACGGCCTTGCATTTGCGCAGGAACGAGAGGAAGCGCTTGTCGTTCACCCACGAGATTGCGCCCCAAAAGCCAGTGCCCTCGGCGAAGGTGTTGTGGAACGTGAACACGACGGGCGTGTCCTTGGCGACGCGGCGCAAAGCGCGCGTGTAGGTGGGGGCCCAGCGGTAGTGGAAGTCGATCACGTCGGGCTTGAGCTTGCGGATGGCGTCCTCGACCCCGAACGAACGGATGTAGGGCGGGTTGTAGACGTTGTAGATCTTGGAGGGCAGCCGCGTCACAGGGATCCCGTCGTGAACCTCGGCCGTCGTCGTGCCGGGGAGCTGTCCGGTGAGCACCTGGACATCGTGGCCCCGCGCCTGCAGCTGCTTGCAAAGGCCGAAGATGCGCCGCTCGATGCCGCCCGCGTAGGGGAAAAAGAACGGGTTGACGTGGAGGATGCGCATCGCCAACCCCGGCGCCTGGATGAAGCGGTCGATAAAAAGGAGGATCGGCCGCCAAGAGGGCCGCGAGGGGGCGGCCCAGGTTTCACCCAATCTTTATTAACGGGATATGCACATAAGCCTACGATAGTATGACTCAGGTACGGCGAACGCTCAGTTGGTCGCGCGAGCTGGACGTCAACCTTAACGTCCTTGCCCGCAAGCGGCACGAATCCCTGTCCGCACTCTTGGAAATGCTCCTGCGCGAGCACCCGCTGGTCAATCGGGAAGTCGAGCAAGGCCGTCTCGAGGACAGCATTGAGGACTTTGGCCTCGTCCCGAGCACACGGAGCCCAATGCGGGCGATCATGGAGGCTCGAATGAAGGAGGCCGACGCATCGGGTGAAGGGTCCCCCAAGACGCGAAAAAGAGGGGCGAGCCAACCCTGACAAAACCCTCGCCCTCGTAGAACGCGATCAACGCAAGATCATCGAGGGACTCCAGGGTGAGCCACGGGAGCTTGAGGAACCACGCAAGCGCAGAGGCCGCGTCCAACAATTCCCGCCCGACTCGCAGGCCCTTGGCCGCTTGGGATGCTACGTTGCGGGCAAGGAACACAACTTCCAGGCTCTCCAGATGGACGGTGGCAGTCGCGGCGCCGACGACTTGGCCCTCACACTCCGCGGATAACGCAAACAAGCCACTGTCGGGGCGGTGGTGGTCGAGGATTTCGGGCCATGTGACCCGGCCGCGCAGCCCACCGCCCGCTTCAAACGTGGCTTCTCGGTCCGTTTCGCGCGGCCAACGGATGATGACAACGGGTTCGTCCAAAGCCGACCACGGGAGGGTTAGATATCCATGACGAAGAACGCACCACGATAACCATCACGAAACCCTCACGTAATCACCGCACCCCCCTCGCGCGCGAGCGCGCGTCACGCATGCGCGCGGCGCGATGAATCCCTTTTTATCCGTGAGCCGTCCCTCGCGCGGCCGGGATGCACCGGATGACCGCGTTGATGAGCGCGCGCGCTCGACCTTTTGCGGGTCGGACGCCGCCGATTGCGTGGTCGGGGGCCCCAGGGGCCTGAAGAAACGGCCTTCGACTTCATCGCCGTGGCCGTGGTGCTCGCGGCGGCGCTCGTTGGCGCCGCGATCGCCGCGAAGCTGCGCCAGTCCATGATCCT
>JBGPJF010000015.1:0-56425 GCA_041485285.1 Thermoplasmata archaeon
CCAATTAAGAACAAGCGAAAGATCCGCAACGCCAGGGGCGTGTCGTGTGCCCCATAAGGCCGGGGATTCACCAATTGTTCCGTGTAGTTCGTTTGAGATTCCACCGGGTCACTGCCCCACGGTTCCTAGCCCCGCCACGCCAACGCCTCGACCACAGGCACGCGGGTTGCGCGCCATGCGGGGTAAAGCGACACGAGCGCCCCAAAAATCACGACGCGCACCACCGACATCGCCACCAGCGGCGCGTTGAACGCGATGAGCGTCGAGGCCACGCCCTGCGAGGACGCAACGTAATTGCCAAGCGCCTGGGCGCTCACAAACCCGGGGAGGATGCCGGCCACCGCGCCGATCACGACAATCACGAGCGACTCGGCGAGGATCATGAGGAAGATGGACCGCTTCGAGATGCCCATCGCGCGCAGCGCGCCGATGTCCCGCGTCCGTTCTGACACCGAGATCGCCACGATGCCCCCCACTAAGAGGAGCCCGATGGCGAGCGCCACCGCGCCGATCGCCGTGTAGAAGATACGGCCGACCTGGTACTCGTCCTGCAGGCGGTCGAGGCGTTCCTGCTTCGTGGAGACCATCCCCGAAAAGTCGGGGTACGCCGCCTCGATGTGCCGCTGGACCGCGCGCGCGCCGTCGGGGGCCAGGCGCGCGGCGGCGGTCAGCGAAACGTACAGGCGGCTCACCCGATCGGCGACTGCGCCCGTGTGGTTCGCGCCCTCGAACGCCTCGCCGACGATGTCCTGCAATTCGGAGAGGTGGAAGAACGCGACACGCACATCCTGGATGACGCGGTCGGGCGACAGTTGGAGGTCAGCGACTCCAACGACGTGGAATTCGCGCGCCGGCGCTCCGGCCGAGGCGGCAACTTGGAGGATGCCGCCACGACTTGCATGGAGGGAGTCGGCAAGTTCCCGCGAGATTACGACCTCCCCCGTCCACGCCCCGGAATACGCGCCGACGAAGTGCGGGTCGTCGGGCGCCGCAAACCACCCGTCGAAGAGGGCGCGTTCGCGCGCGGGGAGGAGCTCGAAAAACGCGCCGGGCACGACGCCGACCGCGACGGGCGAAACGCTTCCCCCGCCGGCGGCGCTCGCGCGGATGTTCACGAGGCTCTGCAGCGTCGGCGAGGTGAAGTTCACCTCCGGCCAGGACGTGAGGTTGTCTGCGATCGCGCGGCCGCCCGGGAAGTTCGTGTCGTAAGGACCTGCCACGAGGATGTCGGCCTCGCTCTCGGCGATCTGCGCCTCGACCGTGTTGATGATCCCGTCGCTGATCGCGAGCATCGACACCAGCAGCGCGGTCGCTATGCCGACCGCCCCCGCGGTCGCAAGCGTGCGCCCCTTGTGCCGCCGCAGCTCCTTCGTCCACACCGCGCCCACTCCCCTACAGGTTCCGGATCGCCGATGCAATGTTGAGCCGCATCGCCCAGACGGCGGGCACGAGCCCCGCCGCAACTCCGATGAGGACGCTCGTGGCGCCGACCGCGGCGACGACGCCGGGCGTGACCGCGGTCACATTCATCCCGTGGGGGACGCGGGCGGTCGTCGCCTTGAGGACGAAGTCGATGGCGAAGGCGCCCGCCCAGCCAACGCCCAGCCCCACGCCGAACCCGCCGGCCCCGAGCACCCCCGACTCGATCAGCATCTCGCGGAGGATCGTCCTCCTTGAGATTCCGATCGCCCGCAGCGCGGCGATCTCGCCCACGCGCTCCCTTGCACTAATCATGAATACGGTGGCCGCAAACAAGGCTGCTACCCCGATCGAAACCAGCGCGATCACGCCTGCGAACAGCTTGAAGGCCGCCGTCGTCTCGTCGAGTTCGCTGAGGATTTCCTCGGGGGCTTCGGCCTTCAGGTCCGGGTGGGCGGCTTCGATGGCGGCCGCCACCGAAGGCGCGGTGCTCGCATCGGCAAGGTCCAGCGCGATGAGCGTCGCCTCGTCGTGCGTCCTGCCCGTGAGGTAGAGCAGTTCGGCCCGGTGGACGCGCACCTCGCGCGACTGTTCGGTTTCGAAGGAGGCCTCGTAGATTCCGACGACGTTGAAGGGGTGCGACTCGTTGAACTCCCGGGTGGCGGCGACGCGCACCGTGCCGCCCACGGAGACGTTCAGCTCCCGTGCGACCGCGCGGTTCAGCACGATCTCGTGGGTGAAATTGGGGGAGCTGTACCCGCCGGGGTAGGAGTGGCTGAGGTAGGCCGAGTCCTGCGCGAATGGGTCGCCCTGGGCCGTGTCGAAGTACGCGCCCGAGGTGAGGTCGATCCCCCCCAGCGCGCCGCGCCGCGCCGGGTCCTCGCCATTGGCCGACGGGTTGACCGCGCGGCACCCCGGCTCGCAGGACGGGAAGCCAGGGGGGAAGATGGTGACGGTGCGCTCGAACACGGGGAAAGCCGTCAGCACCGGGTGCCCCCCTGCCACTTGGATTCCCTCGATCTCGTTGGCTATGCCTGTCCCATTCAGGAACGCGAGGTGCGTCGAGGCGCCGAAGACCGACGAGCCGTTGTCGAGCACGAGCAGGTCGACGCCCGTGCTCCCGATCACCTCGCGCGAGCTGAGGTCGAGGCCCGCCGAGATCGACAGCATCGTCGTGGTGAGGCCCACGGCAAGCGCGATGCCAAGGACGGTGAGCAACACGCGCCCGCGCCTGCGGCGCAGGAATCCAAGGGCCCACATCCCGCGCCACGAGGCCGCTGGAGCGTATTTCCAACTTTCGCGGGGAGGCAGGCGCCGCGGCGCCCGGGCCAAAAGTTGGTATAGGCCGCGGCCGGTCGAGGAGCGGGGCTCCCCTCGTGGCGCGCAAGGTCGCGACCCCCCTGCTCCTGTTGAATTTCAAGACCTATCCAGAGACACGCGGCGAGAAGGCCGTCCGCCTGGCGAAAACCGCCTCCAAAGTCGCGCACGAACTTGGCCGTTCCATTGCCGTTGCCCCCGGGCCGCTCGACCTCTCGCGCGTCGTGGAGGTCGCCGACATCCCCGTGTTTGCCCAGCACGTCGACCCGAGGCCGTCGGGACAACACACGGGGGCCGTAACGGCCGACTACGTGCGCGAGATCGGCGCCGTGGGCTCGATCCTCAACCACTCGGAGAAGCGGCTGCACTTCGCTGCGCTCGAAGCCGCGCGGGCGCTGTGCGGGGCCGCCGGCCTCCTTACCGTGGTATGTGCGGGCAACGTTGCCCAAGCGCGCAAGGCCGCCGCCCTGAGGCCCGAATTCCTCGCCATCGAGCCGCCCGACCTCATCGGCGGGGACATCTCGGTGTCCACCGCAAGGCCGGGCGTCATCACGCGCGGGGTCGAGGCCGTGCGCGGCGTTTCCCCCGCCACCGCCGTGCTCTGCGGCGCAGGCGTGAAGCGCCGCGAAGACGTGGAGCGTGCCCTCGAGCTTGGCGCCCGCGGCGTGCTGCTTGCCTCCGGCGTCACGCTGGCCAAGGACCCGGAGGCCGCCCTGAAAGGCCTGGCATCGGGGCTCGCCGCGCGTTAACGCGCCCCGGTCGGCGCGGAAGGGTTTTTGACGCCCCCCCGCCTCCCCGGCCCCCGTGGCCCAGCGCGAACCTCCCCGGAAGGGCTCGAAAGCCGCCTCCCGCGAGGCATACCGCCGCGACTTCGAGGAGCGGCGCGCCAAGAAGCTGTCCAAGACGCTCAAGGTGAAGCCGTTCGACCCCGCGAAGTTCGTCGAAGGGATGCGCATCCAGGCGTGGGCGACGATCCACACGATCATCTACGCCGGGGCGCTTACCGCGGGCCTCATCCTCGTCGGCCGCGCCGCGGGCGCCCAGGCGATCGGCGCGTTTGCCGCCCTGCTTTCGATCGGCTCCGTCTTCTACTACCTCCTGCGGGTTTGGGGCTTGGACATCCGCGAGATTGGGCGCACCACCGCGGTCGTCGGAATCTGGCTCACCTACTTCGTAACGTGGTTGATGGCAAGCTTCCTCATGTCCAACTTGCCGGTCATCGACGAGGCCCCGCCGGAGATCCACAATTTGGACGTCTTTGTGCTGGCCCCCAACGCGACGTGGGTCCATTCGACCTTCACCGCGACCAATGCGATCGTGAACGACACTGCCCAAGTGCGTTTCCGCGTAACCGACAACTCCGCTATTCCCCGCGTGACTTTTTCGTACCGGGCCTGGAACGCCACCGACCCCACGGCCCCTGTGGACTTGCAGCCGAGCGCGACGGGCGACTACACCTTCACCTTCACCGCGCTCTCGCGGGTCAGGGGCCACTCGTACGGGTTCATCATTGAAGCGTGGGACGCGGGCGGCCTGCGCACCGAGCGCTCGGAATCGCTCTCGATCGACGAAGACGCGTGGCCGGTGATCTCCGAGGTGGCGGCCTTTGTCCAGGCGGCCGATGGGTCGTGGGTCGCTTCGAATTTTACGGCGCTGGACGCGGCGGTGAATGACACCGCACAGGTGCACTTCCACCTCACCGACAACGACCTTCGGACGGTCAACCTAACGTTCAGTTGGACGACCAACGCCGCGGGCCAGGCCTCAGCGACGGACTGGCCGCACCCCGACGACGCGGGCAACTGCGTGTTTACCTTCACGCACCTGTCGCGGGTCAAGGATACCGCGTACAGCTTCCATATCGCGGTGGTGGACGCCCGCGGCCAGACCGTGGTCTTTGATGGGGCGCTGTCCATTCAGGAAAGCTAGGGCTCAAAACTGCCACGGCAGCCCGGGCTGGAAGAAGTCCGACGCCCACGCGGAGAAGGGCTCGCGCGCGATCTCGTCGATCTCCAGCACCTCGAAGTGCTCGGCAAACGCGTCGGCAACGGTCTTGCCGTGCGCCACGGAGCGCGAACGGTCGGCCAGCAGGTCGGCGGCGTCGGTGTGCTCGCGCGTGACATCGACCATGAGGCGCCCGTCCTCGACGTAGGGCTTCGAAAGCTGGCCGGGCCGGCCGCTCCACTTCTCGACAAAGTCGCGCGCGTTCTCGTGGGTCGCGGCGGGGCCCATGTGCTTGTTGGCCACCGGGAGGCGGCCGAAGGCAAGCTCGAACAGGAACAGCACCTCGTCCCCCCAATAGACGTCCGAACGCAGCGGCGTAAAGCCGAAGGTCGCGAGCATCTTTGCAAGCGCCCGCTCGCTCTTGCGCAGCTGCGGCACCCACACATCGTCGACCTCCTTGGACCCCTTGATGGTAATGCCCAGGGTGCGCGTCCCGCGCGTCTCGGCGCGCGCCCGGATGTCGGAGGGCGTGAGCTTGGGCTTCGGGTGCGGGAAGAAGAAGTTCGGCCGCGGCTCGCGCTGGTACTCGCGCGAGGCGAAGACGAAGAGCGAGAGGTTGTCGAGCGAGACGGGGGACGCCACGTTGCGCGAGGCATCGACGGGGTCGATGAACACCATGGGCTCGGGGAAATCGCGCCGCGCCCGGTCGAGCACCTCGCGGGGGAGCGTGCCATCGATCGCGATCACGGGCACTTCGCGCCAACCGCCGGCGGCCTGGAGCGCCGCTTGGAAGCTGCCAAACGCGATGACGAGCAGCTCGCAGAGGTACCCCGAGAACCCCTGCGTGATGACCTCCGCGCCGTAGGCGCCGATCCCCTTCTGGAACTGCTTGAGCAGGCGCACTTCGTCGCGCTGCGAGGGCGCGAGGTGCTCGTGCACGAACTCGTTGTGGAACGGCGTGCGGTCGACCGGGCTCTTGAGCTCCGCCGCCGAGCGCACCTTGTAGGCCGGGACGACGTCCACGCGCACGCCCTCGACGCGCCCGCGCAGGTACGGGTGCTCCGCGTAGCGGGTCGTCCCTTCGACGACCACGCTGGCCGCGATCTTCACCCCGAGCTCCTTCAGTTGCTCGATCGGCGTGGACGTGTCGAAGAGCAGGAAAATGTCGAGGTCGGCGCCCTTCAGGTGCGTTTTCTTCTCGAACGAGCCGACGATCCGCGGCTCGATGGCGACGCCGAAGAAGTCGCCGGCCGCCTTGCAGCGCGCGCTTAGGTCGTTGGCGATGCGCGCGAGCTTGTTTTCCTCGTCCTGCGACGGGCGCACGGCCTCGAGCACCTCGACCTCGAGCTGGGTCCTTGACGGGGCCCCGGCGGGCGAACTGGCCATTGATTGCCAGCCGCCTCACTCACACAAGAAGGTTCCGTCCGTTTTCTTGGAAAAATTCGCGCGAGGCGAGGATGATGTCCTTCGGCGTCTGCGCGTCGGAGACGAACCCGTACCAGTACACGACAAGGCCCGGCCCGAAGAGCTGCGTGTACGGGATGAGCTGCTTGCGCAGGTTCCGGCTGATCTCCTGGTAGTCGCCGAAGTTCGCCTTCGACTCGATCCAGTTGATCGTGCGGCCGTCGAACCTCAGCGGCTTGTCGAGCAGCGCGTCGGGCGTCTTTGCCGAAATCTGGCGCAAGTCCTTCTCCGTGCGGTAGGTGACGCCCAAGCCGTCGAGCCAATCGTAAAGGAGGGTCTCACCCTCGATCCCGCGCTCGGTCTGCCGGGCGTTGGCCTCCGGCGCGTAGACGAGGTCGTGCTCGATGAGCTCCTCGATCTCGCGCCGCAGGCGCATGTCCCGCACCAGGCTTGGGTCGCGCACATACTTCCAGAACTGCTTGCGCGGCAGGTTTCCCTCGAGCAGCACCATGTAGGCCATCAGCACCGGCGGGAAGCCGTGCTCGCGGGCGATGCGCAGGAGCGGCTTGCCCGCCTTCCACTCGCGGTGCAGGGTCGGCACGCGCGCTTTCACTTTGTAGTAGCGGCGCGTCGCGTCACGCGAGACCTTCTGCTGGTAGATGATGAGCAAGAGTTCGCGCTCAAGGCCCGTGGATTCGGTCAGGCGGTCGATGTCTTCCTTCGTCTCGAGCTTTGAATGCAAATCTCGAAGCGTTTGGGGTTGGAGTACTGGCATAGCCAAACAGCCCGAACAAAAGCGGGGCGTGGAAACGCCCCTATCCTGTGTCTCTGGGGCGCGCCTATCGGGGCGCTCTATATATTTGCTTGCGGCAGGGGCGGTCGGCCGGAGGCGCGCGGGGAGGTTTGAAATAGCGCGGGGGCCGACACGCGGCCAAGGGCCCGTAGCTTAGCCCGGATCCGAGCGCCGGCCTTCTAAGCCGGACGGCGTGGGTTCGAATCCCACCGGGCCCGCTCTCCAACACCGCGTCAGGAACCGCTCATCGAGCGTGGAAGGTTGTCTACCGTGAGAAGAGTCGTCATCGTGGGCGCGGGGTTTGCAGGGCTCACGCTGGCCTCCGAGCTCGAGGGCGTCGCGAAGGCGGGGCTTGCCCGCGTCACGATGATTGACGGCGGGAAAGGGTTCCAGATGGGGCTCTCCGCGCAGTTTGCCCTTGCCGGCCGGCGCAAGCCGACCGACGGCCACCGCGGGTTCGGGAAGCTGAAGGCCACCCACGTCCACTTCATCAACGAGCACGCGACGGCGATCGACACGGCCGCGCGCGTCGTGCGCACGGACCGCGGGGACGAGCCGTTCGACGACCTGATCATCGCGACCGGCGCGGAAGGCGCGCCCCAATTGGTGCCGGGGCTTTCGGAGACCGCGCACAACCTCTGCGACGTCGACTCCGTGATGAAGATGAAGGAGGAGCTCGAACGGGTTCGTTCCGGGACCGTCGCGATTCTCGTGGCCGCCGTGCCGTTCAAGTGCCCCCCGGCTCCCTACGAGTACGCGCTGCTCATCGATGAGATCCTTGCGGAGCGGGGCGTGCGCAACCGGTTCAGCATCGTGCTTGCAACCCCCGAGCCGCAGCCGGTGCCCGCGGGTGGCAAGGAGATGGGCGACGCCCTGCGCGGGCTCCTCGAGGCCAAGGGGATCACGCTGCGCTTCCAGCAGAAAGTCAAGCATGTCGCGGTGGCCGAGCGCACGATCCACTTCGAAGCCGGCCAGACGCTCGAGTTCACCGTGTTCGGGGCCATGCCGCCGCTGCGCGCGCCCGAGGTCGTGCGCGCGTCGGGCCTCTGCGACGCAAGCGGCCTTGTCCCCGTGGACCTCCGGACGTTTCAGACGTCGGTGAAAGACGTCTACGCGGTCGGCGACGTGGCCTCCATCAAGCTGCCCGACGGGCGACCTCACCCGAAGGCCGGCGTCTTTGCCGAAGGGCAAGCCAGCGCAGTCGCCGGCGCAATCTCGGCCCGGCTGGAAGGCGGCGTGGCCCTCCCCTACGCGGGGGTGGGGACCTGCTTCCTCGACGTCGGCCACGGAGAGGCGGCGCCGGCGGAGATCAATCTGCTCGGTGAGGGCGGGCCGAAGGGGAAGATGGGCGCGCCGTCGAAGGAGGGGCTCGCCGGCAAGGTGGCCTTTGAAGCCGAGCGGCTCGCGCGGTGGTTTGACTGAAGCCTGCGCGCAAGCCGCCTGCGCCCCCGGCAGGCTGAAAAACAGGCGGTGCATTTGTCGCTCAGCAGGTGCCTCGCGTGTCTCAGTACGTTTCCACGCTCATCGTCGGCAAGACGTACAAGCTCCGGCTCTGGACGAGGGAGGAGCTGCGCGCGCGCGTGACCGGCGAGACGGGCGACGCGTACCTGCTCCTGCCAATGGACAAAAGCTCGCTCGGACCCGCCTTTGAACAGACGGCCGTCGACAAGCGGCACGTCAAACTGCTTGAAGAAATTCCGTGAGCCTCACATCGAGGTCCGGTCCTTGGGCGCCGCTTCCGAGGGGCCCGCCGGGCCCGGCTTGATCTTGACACGCTCGTACTTCCACGCGGGCTCGCCGAGGCGCTTCGTGCAGTCGAAGCCCTGCTTAGCCGTGAGGTTGTTGACAAGCGACGGGTCAAGCGACGAGCCGCGCGCGCCGCCCACCACGACCTCATCGCGGTCGGCCTGGAACCGCGTCGCCATCGCCCACTCGACCTCGCGGTCGTCCTCGACGTCGATGTCTTCGTCCACGATAATCACCCGCTTCATCGACGGGTGCGCCGCCAGCGCCGCGAGGATCGCGTTCTTGCCGTCGCCTTCGCGCTGCTTCGTGATCGACACGACGCCGTGGAGCCAGCAGCACCCGCCCTCGGTGAGGCGCACGTTGTGCACCTTCGGGACGACCTGCCGCACCGCGCGCTCGATGATCGGCTCCTTCGGCATCCCCATCAGCATGTAGTGCTCGAGGTTCCCCGACAGCAGTGCCTGGAAAATGGGCTGGCGCCGGTGGTAGACGCGGTCGACCTGGATCACGGGCTGCTCGCGCACCTCGTCGTAGGTGCCGGTGATGTCGACGAAGGGGCCTTCGTTCACCTGCGTCTGCGTGAGGCGCGCTTCGAAGACGTACTCGGCGTTCGCGGGGGCCAGCACGCCATTGGGCAACCGGTGCACCTCGAAGGGCGTGCCCAGCGCCTTCCTCGAAAGGCGCGACGCGATCTTCAGCTCGCTTTCGCCGTAGGCGACCGACATGGCCGCCGGGAGCATGAAGTCGGGGCCAAGCCCGAGCGCAATCGCGATCGGGAGATCCTTGTTGCGCTTCTTCGCGTCCTGGTGGATCGAATACAGGTGGCGCGGGACGATCCGCACCGCGAAGGTGTCCTCGCCAAGCAGCATCAGCCGGTGGAACGAGGCGTTCGTGTACTTCCCGTCGGTTGCCAGGATGACATTCGCCGTGACGTACGGGCCGCCGTCCCCGGGGTAGTAGCGCGGGATCGGCAGCGCCCGCAGGTCGACCTTCGCCTCGGTCACTTCCATGAACGCCGGGCCGTCGACCTCCTTCTCGTCCTCGGGGTGCTCCATCCCGTCGACGAGCGCCGCGCGCACCTGCTCCTTCGAGAGCCCGAGGTAGCGCGCGATGTGGTCGCGCGTGGGGAACACATTGCCCGCGAGCTTGTGGCCGTCGACATTTTCAAACAGCATCGGCTGGCGCGGGTCTTCGTGCAGGTGGCGCGAGACTTCGAGGTCCTTCGAAACGGGCTTGTGGAAGGTCTTCAGCCCCTGAAGGCCCCCAAGGAACGTCCGGAAGTCCACGCAACAACCTGGGCTGGAGATCAAGGCGAGCCGATTTAGGGTTGTGGGTGGGCCGGGCACCGGCATGGGCCAGCGACGCAATTCCGCTCCCCCTGGGGTTGCCCCGAGCACTAACCTTATGAGGGGAAAGGGCCGGTGCTTCCCAGGAAGCTAGCATGGCGGTTCGTAGCGTCTTTCTCTGGTTGTTCGTGGTTAGCGGCGCGCTTGTGGTGGGGCTCGCGGCCGGCCCCGCGTCGGCGGTTGCCGAGAGCGAACCGAACGACGCTCCCGAGAATGGCACGCCGCTGACCGTCGGGGCAAGCAGCGGCAGCATTGGCGGCGGGGACGAGGACTATTGGGTCTTCAACGCAACCGCCGACGGCTGGGGGCAGATCGAATTCACGCTCGCTTCGGGCCTGTCGCTCTCGCTCGGCTCCGAGGTCGGCCCGCCGGCAACGCTTGGCACCCAATCGACCAGCGTGAAGACCTTCCAGTTGATCGCCGGGAAGGTCACTTGGGTGCTCGTGGGGTCTTCAACAGGCAGTACGGGCTCTTACATGTTCAACTTCGCCACGGCGGGAAACGCAAGTGAATTCAGCGAAGGCACGGGCGAGACCGAACCGAACAACGACGAGGCGCACGCGACGGTCCTTGCCGCCGACGACTCGTATGACGCGATGGTCGATGAGGGGGTCGACACCACGGACTTCTTCCGGTTCGTCGGGCACCGCGGCGACGCCGTGAGCATCTGGGTCGCCCGCGCGACCGGCGAGACCGGCTCCATTTCCATTTACAAGGTGAGCGGGTTCCCCGGGAGCCCCGGCGCCTCCACGGGCGACCTCTCCGTGCTCCTCACGGCCGACGCCGACCTCGTGTTCAAGGTGACGACCAACGCGTGGGCGGTCAATTACACGATCGACACCTCGCTCGACCACACACCCGCCTACGCGGACGGCAAGATGACGCTCGGCGAGGCCTACAGCGACACCGTCGTCAAGGCCTACATCCACCCCAAAACGACGCCTGCCGGAATTCCGGCCACCGGCGTCACGCTCTCGGCAGGATCCTCTTCCGGGATGGGCTACATGTACGGCGAGACGATGTGCGTCGAAAGCGCGCTTGGGATCGATGTCCCGAACGTGACCATCGAGGCGGGCCTGCGGCTCGACCCCATGGAGAAGACCCTCCAGACGATGGTGGTCAGCAAAACCGTAACCGTCACGATCCCCGCCGACGGCAAGGTCTGCTTCGACGCGATTTCCTACAACGAGAGCGGCGACCTCGGGTACTCGTATGAGCCTTACAAGCCCGGCGTCAAGCTCTCCGGCGACGCGATGGCGGTGATGCGGGTCATCGACAACCGCTCCACGGATGGAGCGGCCGAGCAGCTCGCGCTTTGGGCCGTGACCTCCGGGACGACGGAGAGCCGCGCGGGTGACTGGAGGGCGACGTCGGCCACGATCGCCGATGCCAAGACCATCCTCAACGACGCGGGCGTGCACACCCAGCTCAATCCGACGGTTGCTCCTCCTGCGCCCCCGACGGGCGGCACGACGGGCGGGACGGGGGGCACCGGCTCGACCAACACGGGGTCGGGTTCGCCGCTTGCGATCGTGGGCGGCGTGATTTTCGCGCTGATCCTAGTGGCGGGCATCGCGGGGGCCGTCGCGTCCAAGCGTCGGCGCCAGGCAGCCGCAGCCATGCCGCTTGCCGGCCAACCCTTCGGCCAACCCTTCGGCCAACGTCCTGCGAATGTGCCGGGCGGCCCCGTCTACCCGCAGCAGTACGGCGCGCCCCCCGGTGTGCCCGCTTCGCCGTGGGCGGCGCCACCCGCGCCCTACTATCCGCCACAGAGGCCCGTGTACGCGCAGGCTCCGGCGCGGCCCTACCAGCCCTTCGTGCCGGTGCCCCCTTACGTTCCCACAGCGCCGCCCCCTCCCGCGGCGCCCGCCGCTCCGCGCGAGGCGACCGTGCCGTGCCCCACCTGCGGGTCCGCGCTCGCGTACTACGCGCCCACGTGCCCGAAGTGCGGGATGGAAATGTCGTGGACCTGAGCGCGGCGCTCAAAGCGGCTTTTCGAATATGGCGTAGTTGCGCGTGAGGCTCGCGTGCACGCGCTGGGCCACCAGCTTGTGGAGCTTCAAGAGCCGCTCGAAGGGCGCGAGCATGTCGCGCTCGGGGACGATGATCGCAAGCCGCCCGCCCGGCTCTAGCACTTCGGCAATTCCCGCCGCCGTCATTTCGAGCACGCGGCGCGCGCCCACCTTCTTCGTCGTGGCGGAGCGGCCGTAGGGCGGGTCGGTCGCAACGGCCGCCACGCGGTGCCCGATCAGGCGCGGGGCGTCCGCCGCGTCCCCGGCCACCACCGTCGCGCCGAGCACCCCGAAGTGCTCGAGGTTGAGGCGCGCCCCCTCGGCAGCCTCGGGCTCGATGTCGATCCCGACGGGGCGCGCGCCGCAGAGGCCCGCCTCGATGAGCACCCCCGCCGTCCCGCAGAACGGGTCGAGGAGGTGCTGGCCGTCGTGGACGGCCGTGAGGTTCACGAGCGCGCGGGCGAACTTGGGGTGCAGCGACACGGGCTGGAAGAACGGCCGGTGCTTCACGGCGCGCTCCTCGAAGTCGTCGCTTGCGCGGTCGTAGATCTCGTGGCCGAGGCGCGCGTCTTTGCCGACGAAGACGCGGAACACATGCTGCGGGTCGAGGAGGTCGACGCGCCCGCCCTTGATCTTCGCTCCCACCGCGCGCTCGATGTCCGGCGCACGGGCGCCCTCCGGCGCCCCGTCAAGCACGGTCGCGCGCACCGCGAACGTCCCCTTCACCGCGATGCCGCTGGTGTCGAGGCCTTCGGCCGTGTCCGCCCGCGCAAGTTCGACGGCCATCGTCCGCGCAAGGCCCGCGCGCCGCGCGACTTCCTCCGCCGTGCCCCGCGGGACCTTCACGCGCACGAGCCCGGGCGCGATTTCCTCGGCGCCCTCGCCCTGAACGACTTCGAGGAGCGCATCGAGCTCGGCGCGGGCAAGCTCGAGGTGGTCGCCTGTAAACTGAACGAGCAGGGGATCCATCGGGCGCTTGCCCGCGGCGCTCTTCAGCCTCTCACCCTCAGATCGGTTCCAGGTGCCCGCAGGGGGACAGCTCGGATCTTCCAAACTGCTTCGAGCCTTGGAGGAACGCCGAGGCGAACACCGGGCCGTCGCGGCACACGCGCACGCCGTCGATCGCGCAGATGTCGCACACGCCCATCGCGCACTTCATGTAGCGCTCGACGGCCGCCTCCACCTGCACCTTCCGCCGCGAGGCGGACTCGAGGAGGGCCACGAGCATCCGCTCGGGGCCGCAGGTGACCACGTGCGAGAACTTCCGCTCGTCCATGAGCTCGGCGGCGCGCGCGACGGCCGTGCCCTTCATTCCGCGTGACCCGTCGTCGGTCGTGAGGAGGACTTCTGCGCCGAGCCGCTTGAGGCGCTTTTCAAAGAGGAGGTCGCCCGCGCCGCGCCCACCGATGATGACGGTCGGCTTGCGCCCCTTGGCCGCCCACGCGTCGATGGCCGTCACGATCGAGGACATCCCCACGCCCCCGCCGACGAAGAGCGGCTTCTTCCACGCCATCGTGAAGCCCTTCCCGAAGGGGCCGCGCAGGCCAACGCGGTCGCCCGCCTTGAGCTCGCGCATCCGCGCGGTCGTCTCGCCGAAGTTGCGGGCCGTCACCGCGCGCTTGCCGCGGGCGCCGATGAGCGACGCCGACATCGGCACCTCCTCCGCCCCGAAGACCCATATCATGAAGAACTGCCCGGGCCCCATCGGCGCATCGTCGCGGAATTCGATACTGGCGTCCTGGGCCGTGTCGAGCACCGTGCGCGTGACCGTCGCGGTGCGCATGCGCCCCGCCTGCTCCAAGCTCCACGCCGCCTGCGCCACTTGGGTCACCTCTTCAGGGCCGCGCCGCGCGCGTCTTCGATCGAGGAAAAGCCCTCTTGCATCATCAGCGCGGTGAGCTCCTTGCACACGAGCGCGAACACCGCTTCGCCGCGCGTCACGACGGCCGAGCCGATCTGGCCCGCGCACGCGCCGGCCATGATGAACTCAAGCAGGTCGCGCCCCGTCGCGATGCCGCCCGAAGCCACGATCGGCACATCGAGCTCGGAGGCGATGTCGAAGACCGCCTTCATCGCAATCGGCTTCAGCGGCGCGCCCGAGAGCCCGCCGCCGCCGTGCGACAGCACCGTGCGCCGCGCCTCCACCGAGATCGCGACCGCGCCGATCGTGTTGGTCGCCACCAGCGCGTCGGCCCCGCCCTCGGTCGCCGCCCGCGCGATCTCCACGATGTCCGAGACATTCGGCGAGAGCTTCGCCCAAACCGGGCAGCGCGAATTGCGCTTGACCTCGGCCACGACTTCGCGCACGAGCGCCGGCACGCGGCCGATCTCCACGCCGTACCCCTTGAGGTGCGGGCAGCTCAGGTTCAGCTCAAGGGCATCGGCCTTCGGAGAGAGCTTCTTCGCCAGGCGGCCGAACTCCTCGGCCCCGCCGCCAAAGATCGAAACGACCAGTTTCCCCGGACCCTTGCCCTTGGCAATCACCTCGACCTCCGGCGCAAAGTCCGCCGCGCCGGGATTCGGGATCCCCATCGCGTTCAGGAACCCCGTCTCAAGGGCAACGAAGGTCGGCGTGGGGTGACCGTGCCTCGGCTCCGACCCGATCGACTTGGTCACCACGGCTGCCGCGCCGCTTTTCAAAACGCGCAGCATCGTTTCAGGCGTGACGCCCAAAATTCCCGATGCGAGAATCGTCGGGTTCGTTAGCGCGACCGATCCCACAGCCGCCTGAAGGCGCATCCCGACCGGCCCTCGAACCTGGGGCGCGATGATAAGCGTTGCCCGGGTTTTGCGACCGTTTTCGCGCGCACTTTTTGGCGCATGCCAGGCGGGAATTGCTGGCCAACATCCGCCGTTGCTGGCACGGTAATGCTTAAGTAGCATCCTCTCGATCGGCCCACCTAATGAAGTTCCTCGATTACTCCAAGAAGATAGTGCTGGTCGGTGACGCTGCCGTTGGCAAAACGTCACTCATCCGCCGCTTCGTCATCGACAAGTTCGACGACAAGTACATCGTCACGATCGGGACGAAGACCTCCCGCAAGCAGATGGAGTTCAAGTACGAGCCCCAGCAGCTTGCCATCACGCTCACGTTGAACATCTGGGACATCATCGGCCAGAAGGAAATGAAGAAGCTCCACACGCTCTACTTCAAGGGCTCCGAGGGCGTCATCGTCGTTTGCGACATGACCCGCGCCGACACGCTGGCCTCCGTGCCGGAGTGGCTGAACGGCGTCTACGAGTGCTGCGGCAAGGTCCCGGCGGTGCTCGCCTGCAACAAGTCCGACTTGAAGGACGAATTCGCGATCACGGAAGCGCAGATCCAGGCGCTGTGCCAGCAATACAACATGAAGATGTTCCACGCCTCGGCCAAGAACGGCGACAACGTCGAGAACATCTTCAACGAGATCGGCTCCAAGCTCTGCGAGCCGATCGTGACGAAGCACGCCACCGGCGCCGCGTAAAGCGCGGCCGCCCGAGGAGGGCCGCACTTCGATGTCGAGCTTAACGAACAAGGCCACCTACGAGGCCCGCGGCAAGCGCATCTTCCGCGAGGCGCGCAAGCTCAAAGGCGGCGCGAAAGTCGAGGCGATCTTCGTCGCCAACGGCACGATGCCGATCCTCGACCTGTCGTTCTTCTACCTCACCGGGTTCGAGCACGGCGTGTTCGAGCGGTCGGGCGTGATCGTGCGCCGCTCGGGGAAGATGACGATCTTCACCGGGACGCTCGAGGAAGAGAGCGCGGCCGGGCGCAAGAGCGAGCTGTTTGTGTTCCGCAAGAACAGCGAGCTCGAGGAGTTCCTCAAAGACGAGCTGCGCGGCTGCCGCGCGGTCGGCGTGAACGCCCCCGACCTCTCACACAAGTGGGCGCTCGACCTCAAGCGCCTTTCGCGCGCGCCGCTCGTGGACGTCGCGCCGGCCATCCACGCGGTGCGTGGCGTGAAGGACCACGAGGAACTGCGCCGGATGACGAAGGCCGCCGCCATCGCGTCGGACGCCGCGGCGGTCATCCCCGAGATCCTGCGAAACGGGATTACGGAGCAGGAGGCCGCCGCCAAGCTCGAGTACGAGATGAGCAAGCGCGGCTCGACCTGCGTGTCGTTCTCCACAATCTGCGGGTTCGGGGCAAGCTCGTCGGAGCCCCACTATGTGCCGGGCAAGGTCAAGCTGCGCCCGGGGATGTTCGCGCTCTTCGACTTCGGCTCCACCTACGCGCGCTACTGCTCCGACATCACGCGCACGTTCCTCTACGGGAAGCCCACGGCGAAGCACCGCGAGATCTACGACATCGTGCTCGAGTCGAACATGGCGGGGATCGACCTGATGGTCGAGGGGAACAGCGCGCGCGAAGTCCACGAGACCTGCGAGCGGATCATCGACGCCACGAAGTACAAGGGCCGCTTCATCCACTCGACGGGCCACACGATCGGGCTTGCCGTCCACGACGGCGGCCAGGGGATCTCGAAGGTCTCGGACATCACACTGAAAGAGGGCCAGGTGTTCAGCTGCGAGCCCGGGATTTACGTGCCCGGGTTCGGCGGCGTGCGCATCGAAGACGACGTCGTGATCGGCAAGCGCAAGGCGAAGGTCTTGACGTACGCCAACAAGGAACCGATGGTTGTCCGGGCGCGCTGAGGGGGTGACTGGCGCCCGACGACCTCGGCGTTTGCAGTTCCGCCGACCGCCCCTTACGCCCAGCGGCGCCCTTCCCGGTCGATCTCGTCGAAGACCCGCAGGATCTTGGCGTCGTGGTTGGCGCCGAGTCGTTCGGAGGCCATCACGAGGAGCACCGCGTCCTCCTTCACAATGTGGTCGTCGAGCGTGCCGAGCAGAGGGAACAGGTGCTGGCCCGCGGCCGCCCGCGCCGCCGCCGCGTTTGAGGAATCGGCGAGCTTGGCGTTCGCCTCCCGGACTGCTTGGAAGTGGTCGATGAGGAACCGGTGCTCGGCTTTCATGACCTCGATGGGCGGGAACCCCTCGCCGGTCACCGCCTCCATCACGGGGAAGAGCGCCTCCTCTTCCTTGGCAAAGTGCGGCGGCAGCTCCCTTTCGAGCAGGGCCACGAGCTTGGCAAGGCCCTTGGCGAAGTCGTCGGGCGTGCTCCCCGGCCGCAAGCGCCCCTCTACCTGCGCGATCCCCGCGTTCACCGTGCGGTGCTCGTCGTACAGTACGCCGCAGGCCTTCAAACGGTAGCTGACCTCGGGTCGCATCGTCCTTTTCCCTCCTTGCCTTACGGCACCGCGATCGCCCGCACCAGGCCCTGTGCGCCCGCGTCCAGCATCCCGAACCCTCTGTTCAGCTCATCGAGGCCAAAACGGTGCGTGACCATCTTGTCGAGCCGCACCTTGCCCTGCGCCACCAAGTCGATTACTTTGGGGAAGTCCTGCAGGCCACAGCCGAGCGAGCCCTTGACCTCGAGCTCGCGGAACATGATGCGCCCCGCATTCAGCGACGCCGGCTTCTCGCTGTAGCCGACCACGATTACGCGGCCGCCCCACTTGACCACCTGCGTGGCGAGGTCCAGCACCTGCGGGTTGCCGATCATGTCAAAGGCGGCGTCGGCGCCGCCTCCGGTGGCCGTGCGGATCTCCTTGGCGGCCGACTTGGTGTCCTTCCCGTCGACGACGACGTCGGCCCCGAGATCCGAGGCGATCTCGAGTTTCCACGGCGCGATGTCCACGGCCACGACGCGCGCGCCGACCGCCTTGGCGACCTGCACGGCCGAAAGGCCGACGCCCCCGCAGCCGAAGATGACGGCCCACTCGCCCGCCTTGAGGGCCGCCCGGTTTACGACCGCGTGGAAGGGCGTGGACACCGCGTCGGAGACGATCGAGCCGGCCTCGAGCGGCACGGAAGTTGGCAGCCGGAAGGTGGCGCGGGCGCTCACCGCCACGTATTCCGCGAAGCCGCCGTCGGTGTGGTTCCCAAGCATCTTCTGGTTGAGGCACAGCGTCCCGCGCCCCTTCCAGCAGTACGCGCAGTGGCCGCATGGGATCACCGGCGGCAACAGGACAGGCTCCCCCTGCTTCCAGCCCTCGACGCCGGCGCCGATGCCCGCGACCCGCCCAGAGATCTCGTGGCCAAGCACGATGGGCGGGGCTTTGAACGTCGCCAGCCCATGGAGGTAGTGGAGGTCGGTACGGCAAAGCCCGCAGGCGGCGATCTTCACGAGGAGTTCGCCATGGCCGGGCCCCGGCGTGGGGACCTCCTTCAATTGGAGTTCGTGCGCCTGCTGGCTCATCAGCACGGCTGCCTTCATCGTCGTTGCCTCCATCAGTGGTCCTTGAATGCGGGGCGCCGGCGCTCCACAAAGGCCCGCAGGCCCTCTTGGGCATCCTCGGTGTCCATGAGTTCGCCAAGGTAGAGGCGCCGCAAGTCATCGAGCACCTGGGGGTCGACGGGTGGGGCCGCTTCGCGCAGCGCGCGCCTGGAGAGCACGAGCACCGGGCGCGAGAGCGCCGCGAATCTCGCGCAGATCGCGTCGACCCTCGTGAAGAGCTCGCCGTCGGGGAACACGTCGTTCACCATCCCGATCTCCCGGCCGCGTGAGGCCGTGAAATTCTCGCCGAGCAGCACGATCTCCGCCGTCGCCCGCACCCCCACGCGGGACGGGTACGCCGCGATCGCCGCGGGGGGGAATACGCCGAGCTTGATCTCGGGCTGGCCGAGCGTGGCGCCCTCCGCGGCGTAGAAGAGGTCGCAGGAGGCGGCGAGCTCGAGCCCTCCGCCGAGGCAGGCGCCGTGGGCCGCGGCCACGACGGGCACCTCGCACTGGTCCACCGCGCGGAGCATCTCGACGAATGCGTCCATCATCGCGGGGGCCCGCTCGGGGGTGTGGTCGGCGATGTCGACGCCCGCGCTGAAGGCGCGGCCGTCCCCGCGGATCTGGACGGCCTTCACCTTTGGGTCCGGCGACGCGCGGGCGACCTGGCGCGCCAGCTCGCCCATCATGGCGGTGGAGAGGACGTTCAAGGGGGGGCGGGCGAGCGTGAGGGTCGCGACGGCCCCCGCGTCGCCCCGCCGCACGAGCAGCGTATCGGCGCCGGTCACGAGGCCGCCCCCGCGGCCGCGGCGCGCGCGCCGTCCGCTTCCCGGCGGCGCGTGAGCCGCACTCGCCCGAGCACCGCGGCCCCGAAGGCGCCGGCATAAGGCGAATCGGGGCCGAAGTGCACGGGGACGCCAAGCCGCCTCTCGAAGGTCGTCACCGTGGCCGCGTTCATCGACACGCCACCGGTGACCGCGATCGGCGGGTTCGCCCCCACCTGGCGCACCAGCGCGACGACGCGGTCGGCGATCGAGTGGTTCGCGCCCATCACAATGTCCTCCACCCGGCAGCCCTCCGTCACGAGGTTGATGATCTCCGATTCGGCGAGCACCGCGCAGATCGACGAGATCGGCTGGGCCTGCGTCGAGCGGGCCGCCAGCCCCGAGAGGTCGCCGACCTCTACTTCCAGCGCCTTGGCTACGCGCTCGAGGAAGCGGCCGGCGCCCGCGGCGCACCGCTCGCTCATCTTAAACTTCGCGACGCGCCCCTCCGGCGACACCGCGATCGCCCGCGTGTTCTGCGCCCCCACGTCGATGACCGTCCGCGTCCCGGGGAACATCTCGAATGCGCCGCGCGCGTGGCAGGTAATCTCCGTGATCTGGATGTCTCGCGCCTGGAACTGGTAGCGGCCGTAGCCCGTTGCCGCCGTGTACGCCACCTGGAAGGGCGGGACGCCGGCCTCCTCGAGCGCCGCGGTAAGCGCCGCCTGACCCGCCTTGTCGAGGTCGGCGCCCGTGCGCAGGATGGAGCGCCCGAGGATGCGGCCCCGCTCATCGGTCACGACGGCCTTCGTCGAGGCCGCGCCGATGTCGATGCCCGCGATCACCCCCATTTCAGTGCCCCCCCACCACGTGCAGGTCGCCCACGAGCGGGCGGGGCGCCTGGCTCCCTTGCGACCGTTCGACCGCGAACATGGCGGCGCCGATCGCGCCCAAGTGCTGCGAAAGCGGGCTCACGTTGATCTTCGACCCCAGCCGCTCCTCGAGGGCGGCGACCATCCCCGGGTTCCGGGACACGCCCCCGGTGAAGGTCACCTCGGGGTCGATCCCCACGCGCCGCATGAGGGCGAGGCTGCGCGCCGCGATCGCGCTGTTGACGCCCCGCAGGATGTCCTGCGCCTTGCGCCCGCGCGACATGTGCGACATGATCTCCTGCTCGACAAACACCGTGCACACATTCGTGATCCGCAGCGGCGCCGTCGAGGTGAGCGACACGGGCCCGATCTCCTCGAGCGTGAGCCCCATGACCGTCGCGCAGGCGTCGAGGAACCTCCCCGTCCCGGCCGCGCACTTGTCGTTCATCGAGAAGTCGAGGATGTCGCCCACGGGCGACACGCGGATCGCCTTGGTGTCCTGGCCCCCGATGTCGAGGATCGTCCGCGTCCCGGGGAAAACGCGCATCGCGCCTCGCGCGTGGCAGGAAATCTCGGTGACCTGCGCGTTTCCGAAGGGCACCTTGTACCGGCCGTAGCCGGTGCCCACGACATAGTTGACGTCGTGCTCCTCGAGCCCCGCTTCCTTCAGGGCAGCCTGGAACGCCTGCGTCGCGGCCCGCACGACGTTGGCGCCGGTCGCCAGGAGCGATTTCCCCACGAGCTGCCGGTCCTCGTCAAGCAGCGCGGCCTTGGTCGTGGTCGACCCGACGTCCACCCCTGCAAAGTGCATCAGCGGGCACCCCCGGCCGGGGCCGTAAGCTTCCGGTGCTCGAGGGCCTCGAAAAACGCGTCGATCCGGTTGCGCAGCTGCGCCTCTTGGAAGTAGCGCGGGTCGGCCAGGTCCGATTCCACCAGGAGCGTGGGGATGTTCTTCCCCCGCACGAACGCGTCGCGGAAGTCCCCTTGGCCGACGGAGAACGACCGGCAGCTCTTCACGGAGTGGATCACGAGCGCGTCGGCTTTGAAGTGCTTCAGGTAGCCCTCCATGAGCTCCGCGCGCTTGTCGAGCGACCAGTTCGTGTAGCAGTTGAGCGCGTAGTTTGCCAGCGACTCGACGGGCGCCGACGGGTCGTGCCGAAGGCCCGTGTCAAAGAGCCCGCCGACCTTCGGGTAGGTCGCGGCCGTGCAAACGACCCCCCACCGCTTGAAGAGCTCCCAGAACGCGCGGAAGTGCGGCCAGGGAGGCGGCCCCTCCATGACGACCCGGAAGCGCTCCTCCTTAACGGGGCCCACGCCCCGCTCCACGCGCTCGGCGATCTCCGCGAGCACCGCGTCGTAGTAGTCGACGCACGCTTGCGTGCCACGGAAGATGTTGATGCCGGCCATGAAGAACACGGCCTCGAAGAACGCGTCGATCGGCGAGGGGACGGCCGCGGAGGTCTCGAGCACCTGGCACCACTTGTCCTCGGCCTTTGCCGAGAGCGCGAGGATCCGCGAGAGCTCCGCCTTGTCAAACGCGCGCCCGGTCACCTTCTCGCACGTGGCGATCACGTCGTTGAGTTGGCTGACGATGTAGGTGATGTCTTCCTGGGGGACCACGCCGTCGCGCACATAAGGGACGTCCAGCATCACAAGCGGCACGTCGTAGAGCTCCGCGAGCGCCTCGAACCACTTGATGTAGGTGTTGCACCCCGAGAAGTTGCACACAAGCAGGTCGGGCCGCGGCAAGTCGCCCATCGGGCTCTTGTTGTTCTGCATGACCAGCCCGATGTCGTTCTTCACGTACCCGCAGACGTCCGACGAGTACCCCCTGTCCTCGGCCTTCAGGATGAGCGGGCCCGCGGCCTTCTTGATCCCGCACTGGAGCGCGTTGATCTCCGGGTAGAGCACGAGGAAGCCGAACGAGCGGAAGAGCTCCTGGATGTTCCCCGAGATGAACAGGTACGCGACGGGCGTCTTCGTCTGCTTGGCGTGCGCCAGCGCGTCGTACTCCTGCGCCATCATCTCGCGCTGCATTTTCTTGCCCGCGTCCTGGTGCCTCATCGGCGGTGCGGGGGCCGGTTGCATGGGGTCCTCCTCCTCCTCCATCAGGCGAACAGCACCGATTCGACGAAGGTCTCGACCTGCGTGCGCGCGCTCTCGAAGGCCCCCATCTTCTCCTCGAACTCGAGCGAGAGGAAGGGGACCTTGGTGCGCTCAAGGACGTCCTTGCAAAGGACGAAGTCGTAGAGCGCCGGCTCGCAGAATTTGGCCGAGACGAAGAGCACGCCCTCCGCCCGGGCCTCGCGCATCCTCCCCACCATGGTCTCGCTGCGGCGCGCGGCGCCTTGGTGGCGCACGCTCGTCATCCTCGAACCGTTCACATACGCGCGGGCGAGGTTGGCCATCGGGTCGGGGCCGTCGGCGGGCACCTCGCCTTGGTACCACCGCTGGCCGACGACGAGGTCGTCGTCGACGACTTGGCAGCCGGCTTCTTCGATGATCTCGAGCAGCTCGAGGGGCGGCTGCTCGCAGAACGACCCTTCGAGGACGACCCGCACGCCGTCGCGCGGCTTCGCCGTGCGGGCGGCGATGTCGGCAAGCGCCTGGTCGAGCAGGCGGATGTGCTCGTCCTTGGGCAGGACGCACCCCAGGCGCGCAAGCACGTACGCCTCGGCGGCCGAGACCCGCTCCGGGTTCTTGGCGCGGGCGGCGTACAGCTCGCGCAGGCGCCTGCGCCCGAGGTTGAAGAGCGCGATCGAGTCCGAGAGGCGCTCGGGGGTCACGGCCTGCCCCGAGAGCGCCTCCAGGCGTCCCGTGAACCGTGCGAACTCGGCGCGCAGGTATTCGATGGCCGCTTCGTGGTTCGACTGCTGCGGCATATGCAAGAGCTCGGTCATCATCGCTCCCCCGAAGTTGCGCTTCCACACGCCCGAGAGGTTCCGGGCGACGTCGCAGATCGTGGTGAAGACCATCCCGTCGAGGCAGTCCAAGCGGGAGGTGAGGCCAAGCTCGAGCGTCGAGCGGGAGATGGAACATACGAACGACTGCATCCTCGAGTCGGCGTGGTCGATCTCCACGCGCGTGCCGCCGCCCATGACCCCGACCGGCAGGAGGCCGGCCGCGTGGATGAGCTCGGAGGGCGGGTGCACAGGGAAGTAGCCGACCGCTCTGCCGCCGGTGCGCGCCTTCCACGCGCGCACCGAGGGGAACGCGGGGTCGGTCGCCAAGTCGCCGTATCGCTCAACCCACGGGGCTTTTGGCGAGAGCATTCCTCCGGCCGTGCCGGCCGGGTAATTCATAATGTAGCGACAATATAACTGATGGGCATTTACCGCGCTTAGCCGAAGGGCCGGGCTACCGGTCGGCTTCGAGGAGCACGGAGTCGGCCCGCGCAAACCCGAGCGCCTGGAAGTAGGCGATCATCTCGCCGGCGTCCCACGCCACGAGCGTCTTCACACGCTTGGCGCCGCGGCGCCGGAGGCGCCGCAGCGCCTCGTTGCCAAGCGCGGTGCCGATCCCCTGGCCCTGGAATTCCGGGTCCACGCCGACGACTTCGACCCACCCGACGGGCCCGTCCTCGCCGAACTCGACGCCGCGCACTTCGGCGACGAGGAACCCCGCCAGGCGGTCGCCGACCGGCGCAGCCAGGCAGATGAAATTTGGCCCGGACTTCAGGCGGGCCCGCAGGTTCCGCTCCAGGCTTGAGCGCCCGCGCGCGCGGGTCACGCGCCGCTCGATGGCGACGGCCGCGGCCACGTCCTTTCCGGTGAGCGTCCGCACCTGCACCTTGCGTTTGGCCACGTTCGGGGCCCCCTTAGTCCATCCGCACGATCTTCACGCGCTTGCCGATCCAGTCGGGCGGGAGGTAGATCCGCCCGGAGTTGCCGGCCGGCTTCACCTCCTTCTCGACCATCTCGTGGCCCTGGACGGTGAACTGGGCGGTGGCCGCCGGCTTGGCCGCCGGCTTGGCCGCGCGCGCCGGGGGAGTCATCAAATGGCTACAATGTGGCAACCCCATAAGGTTTCTCCGGCGCGCAGGGCCGTAAATACGCCATCCTCAAGAGGGCGAAGCCCAACGTCCCCGACCGAGGCAACCCCCTGGCGCGTGACCTGAAGCCGAAGGACGCCGAGGCCTTCGAGTTTGAAGACATCCTCTACCGGAAGGCCGACTGGGTCGCCACGGTAACGTTCAACCGGCCCAAGGTCTACAACTCCTACCGCACGCAGACCTTGATCGAGCTCAAGGAGGCGTTCCGGGACGCGTCGGTCGACGACGCGGTCGCGGTGGTCGTGCTCACGGGGGCCGGGACCCAGGCGTTCTGCACCGGCGGGGACGTGAAGGAGTACGCCGAGACTTACACGAAGCGGCCTTCGGAGTACTGGAAGTACATGAACGAGTTTGTCGCCGCGCACGACAACCTGCGCGGGTGCGGCAAGGCGACCGTCGCGCGGGTCAACGGAGTAGTCGCCGGCGGCGGCAACGAGTTCCACATGGCCTGCGACCTCTCCGTGGCCGCCGACCACGCCGAGTTCCTTCAGGTGGGAACCAAGGTCGGGTCGGTGGCCGCAGGCGGCGCCACGCAGTGGCTGCCGCTCATGATCGGAGACCGGCGGGCACGCGAGATGCTCCTGCTCTGCGAGCGCGTGGACGCGGCCAAGGCGCTCGACTGGGGGCTCGTCAACCAAGTCGTCCCTGCATCGAAACTCGACGCGGCCGTCGCCGCGCTTTGCCAAAAGCTCATCGACAAATTCCCCGAGTCCACGCGCTACACGAAGCAGCAGCTCAATTTCTGGAAGGACTTCGCGTGGTCCCAGACGGTGGGGCACGCGCGGGACTGGCTGTCCGTCCACTTCGCCACCCAGGAACCCTACGAGGGGATGCGGGCGTTTGTAGAAAAGCGCCCGGCGCGCGCCCGCCAAATGCGCGAGGAGCGGGCCCGCGGCGGCTCGCCGGAGTACCTTTGGGGGCCGCACGAGAAGGCCTGCCGTTCCTGCGGGGCGCTCGGCCTGCCTGGAGCGTTTTCGTTCTGCGGAAAGTGCGGCACGGCGCTCGGATAAGGGGGGTTCGACTTGGGCGAATTCGCGGGGAAGGCCGCCTTCGTGACGGGCGGGTCGAGCGGGATCGGCGCGGCTGTGTGCGCGGCCTTCGCGCGCGAAGGCGCCGACGTCGGGCTCACCTCGTTTGGCGCGCGCGCCGATGCGAAGGCCGTCCTCAGGGGGATCAAGGGGGCCGGAAGGCGCGCATGGTCCTTGGAGGTCGACGTGAGCGACTTCGAAGCGGCCGGGCGCGCGCTGGCCGCCGCCCACGGCGCCTTCGGGCGCCTCGATGTCGTGGTCTGCAACGCCGGGATCAACCTCGACCGCACGCTCATCAACATGAGCGAGGAGGAGTTCGACCGCGTCGTGTCCGTGAACCTCAAGGGGACGTTCAACTACCTGCGCGCGGCCGGTGCGCTGTTCAAGGGGGCCGGCGGAGGGGCCATCGTGGCCGTGTCCTCCGTGAACGGGCTGCGCGGCAAGCTCGGGCAAGGAAACTACGCGGCTTCCAAGGCCGGCGTGATCTCGCTGGTGCGCACGGCGGCCATCGAGTTTGCCCCCTTCGGCGTGCGCGTGAACGCGGTGGCGCCCGGTTTCACCCAGACGCCGATGACCGACGGCATGCCCGCCGAGGTCAAAGCGCGGGCCGTCGCCACGACTCCGCTTGGCCGGCCCGTGAAGCCCGAGGAAGTGGCCGAAGCCGTCCTGTTCCTCGCCTCGCCGCGCGCATCGATGGTCACCGGCGAAGTGCTTCGCGTCGACGGCGGGATGCTGCTGTAGCGCCGCCGCGTTGGGTCCGGCGCGCGCGGCCCGCCGCCCCTTGACCTTGCGCGACCGGTCCCCCATTCGAGGAGCGTAAACACCCAATGCTTATCGCCCGCACGCGAGGCTCTTAGGGGTCGAGGGCCGCGCGTTGAGTGATCGTGAGCCCCCCTGCGACCGCGCTGAGCCTTGGCGAATCAAGGTCGTCGAAGCCATCCACCGGACCGCCCCCGAGGAGCGGGAGCGCCTGCTCAAGGCGGCGGGGCACAACCCCTTCGCGCTGCGCGCGGAGGATGTGTTCGTGGACCTGCTCACCGACTCAGGGGTCGGTGCGATGTCGGCCGACCAGTGGGCGGGGATGATGGCCGGCGACGAGTCGTACGCCGGCGCCCGCAACTTCTACGCGCTCGAGGGGAGCGTGGCGCACGTCATGGGGTTCCCCCACGTGCTGCCGGCGCACCAGGGGAGGGGCGCCGAGCATGTCCTCTGCGCAGCCCTCGTGAAGCGCGGGGACACCGTGCCGTCCAACGCGCTCTTCGACACGACGCGCGCCCACGTCGAGCACGCTGGCGCCCAAGGCCTCGACCTCCTCCACGACTATGCATACGACACCTCTGACGAGCACCCGTTCAAGGGGGATATCGACCTCCACTCCCTCCGGCGGGTGATGGAGGCCGCCAATCCCGGTGAGGTGCCCTTCGCCATCCTCACCGTCACTTGCAACATGACCGGCGGCCAGCCTGTGTCCATGGAGAACGTGCGGGCGAGCGCGCGCCTGCTTGGCGAGTTCGACGTGCCGCTCCTCTTCGATGCCGCGCGCTTCGCGGAGAACTGCTACTTCATCGCCCAGCGGGAGCCGGCCTACCGCGGCGTCCCTGTCGCCTCGGTGGCGCGGGAGCTGTTCTCCTACGGCGCGGGCTGCACGATGTCGGCGAAGAAGGACGCGCTCGTGAACATCGGCGGGTTCCTCGCTTTCCGCGACAAGGAGCCGTTCGACCGGTGCGTGCCCTACGGCATCCTTTTCGAGGGGTACACGACCTATGGCGGGCTGGCGGGGCGCGACCTTGAGGCCATGGCGCGCGGCTTGCGTGAAGGCGTCGACGACGACTACCTCCAGGCTCGCACCGAGCAGGTGCGCCGCCTCGGGGAGCGCCTCGCCCGCGCGGGCGTGCCCGTGCTGAAGCCGATCGGGGGCCACGCGGTCTACATTGACGCGGCCCGCTTCCTTCCGCACATCCCGTGGGATGAATTCCCCGGCCACGCCCTCGCCTGCGCCCTCTACCTGTCCGCAGGCGTGCGGGCCGTCGAGATCGGATCGCTGATGGCCGGCCGCGACCCCGCAACGGGGCGCAACCGGCGCGCGAGGATGGAGCTCCTGCGCCTGGCGGTGCCCCGCAGGACGTTCACGGACAACCACATGGACTATGTCGGCGACGCGGTCGAGGTGCTGTTTGAGCGCCGCGACGAGATCGTAGGTATGGAGTTTGCAAGCGAAGCGCCGGTGCTGCGCCACTTCAGTTCCACCTTCCGCCCCAAGGCGCCGCACGCGCCTTCGCGGACCAGTGATAAGGGAAGGGTCGCGGGGTGACCCGCGTGCGGCCCTAACCGATTTCGAGTTCCTCTTCCATTTCGCCCTCTTTTAGGTCGTCGAAGAAGCTTTTGTCGAGGAACGTCTGGATGCCGCGGATCTTGTCGATCGACCCGTCCCAGTCCCCCATCACCGGGCCGAATTGGCGGCCGATCTCATCGGCGGCGGTTTTGAACGAGCCGAGCATTGTGCGGTCGGGGGTCCCCGAGATGACAAATGCGCACTGGAAAAGTTCGCGCGACTCCACGCGGACGATGAAGGACCCGTAGCGCAGCTCGTCGAGGGCCGGCGCGCCGGCCTCAGCCCCCATGAGCGCCACCTGGATGAAGTCCTGGATGGCGCGCAGCGTCCCGGCGACCAGATCCGAGTCGACTTGGGGGCGGAAGAGGCGCGAGCGGTGCGCGAGCAGGCGCGTGCTGCGGTGGATCACGAAGACCTCTTGGACGACGGCCAGCGACTCCTGCACTTCGCGGTACCGGCGCCGCGCAAGTTCCGCGACGCGCGTGAGCGCCGTGGTGGTCACGCCCGAAAGCCGCGCCTTGTCTTCGAGAGCGACGATCCCGTTGAAGTCGCCCGACGCCAGCAGCGCGCGGGCCTTGACGAGGTACACCTCTTCCGTGTTGGGGGCGCGCGCGAGCACCTCGTCGCACACCCGAAGCGCGTCGCGGTAGCGAGCGAGCCGGTTGTAGAGGCGGCCGAGCGCCACGCGGGCCTCGATGTTGTCAGGGTCGAGGTCGAGCACTTGGCTGTAGGCGTGCACGGCCGCCTCGTGCTCCCCCAGCGAGTTCAGCGCGTCGCCGCGCGCAAACAGCGAGCGCATCGAGTTGTGCCCCGTGCCGTGCAGCATCCGCTCGAAGGTCGAAACCGCCTTCAGGTAGTCGTCGACCGTGCGCGCCACCTGCGCGCTCTCGCGCGCGTCGCGCCGCCTTGCCGTCGCTCCGGCCCCCGGGAGCGGCTCGCCGCAGGCGGGGCAATAACGGTGCCCGGCGGTGGCCGTCTCGCCGCAGTGCGGACAGCGGTTTGGCTGGGCCATGAACGCGGTGCCAGCGGAAGCCGGCCACTTAACCACTTCGCCGCGGCGAGGCTACAGCACTTCGAGGACGCGGTGCACCGTGTCGGCAATCCCGCGCAGGGAGTGCGCCTCGCCGTCCCAGTCCTCGAGTTGCGAGCGGTACTTCTGCTCGATGTTCTCGACGGCGAAGCTGAGCTCCGCGCGAGCGCCCACCGGCTGCATGCCGCGGATGACCACCGCGACGGAAACGAGGCGCCCCCGCTCGATGAGGATCAGGCTCTTGCCGAAGGCCATTTCGTTAAGCTGGCCCTCGTCGCCTTCGCGGAACGCCTCCTGGATGAAGCTCTGGATGGCCGTCAGCATCCCCGAGAGCAACTGGTTGTCCATGTCCGCGCGCAGGCGCCGCGTCTGGTGCGCGATGAGCCGGCCGTCGCGGTAGATGAGGAAGATGTCCTCGACCGTGTGGTCGGCGCCCGGCGGCTGGACGGGGCGCACCTCGCCCTGGGCGCGGCCCACCTGCATCTTGCGCTCGGAGGCGGCCATGACGCGCGCGAGGTCAACCTGCCCGGGCCACCGCATCAGGGCCGATTCGGCAGCCGCCTTGGCGGCGGTAAATTCGCGGCACCGGTACAGCGCGACCGCATGGTTCACCGCCGCGATCTGCAGGTCGGGCTCAAGCTCTCGGGCTTTTGCAAAGCAGTCGCGCGCGGCCGGGTACTGGGAGAGCGCGAAAAAGAGCAGCCCCTTGCGCACGTGCGGCTCGGCGCGCGACGGGCGCAGCGCGGCCCCCTTCTCGTAGGAGTCGATCGCGCCGCTCGGGTCGCCCGCCTGGCGTGTGGCATCGCCCCGCCTTATGATGGCGTCGAAGTCGGAGGGGTCGATCTGCACCGCGCGGTCGAGGCATCGGCGCGCGTCGGCGGCGTGCCCCATCTTCAGAAGCAGGTCGCCTTTCTTGCGCCATGCCGCCCCGCTTAAGGGGGAGACCGCGAGCGCCTGGTCAAGCGCATGGAGCGCGCCCGGCTGGTCGTTGAGGCGCCCCAACACCTCGCCCTTGGCGACGAGCGCCTCGAGGTTGCGCGGCTCGATTTCGAGGACGGCCTCGAAGCAGGCAGCGGCGCCCTTGAGGTCTTCGGAGCGCATGAGCGTGATCCCCTTCTCGAGGCGGGGGGACGCAACCATCGGGTCGAGCCGGATTGACTCGTCGAAGGCGGCGATCGCCTCGCTGAGGCGCCCGAGGTGGCCAAGGGCCGTGCCCTTCGCGTCGTGGGCGGCGGCAAGACTGGGGTTTGCCTCGGTGAGCCGGCTGAATGCGGAGAGCGCGTCCAGCTGCCGGCCCATCCGGCCGTACACGACGCCGAGGCCGTACCAGCCGTCCTCGGAGTCGGGGTCGAGGCCAAGGGCGCTCTGGAATGCGGCGTGCGCCGACTCGAGTTTGCCCGCCTCGGCCGCGGCACGCCCCTCGGCGAGCAGGCCGTGGACCTGCTTCGTCGGGGGTGCCTGCCGAATGAAGGCGCCGGAGATGGAAGGGGAGTCGTGGGGTTCCGGCGAGGGCGCGGGTTTTCCGCGCGGCGCGGATTCCTCGTGGCCGGCGCTGTGGCCGTGACCGTGTAAAGGCGCGGGGGCCTCGCCGGAGGTCTCCTTGACGAACCCGGAGCTCGTGCGCCACTTGGTGAGGTTCTCGCCGCAGTTCAGGCAAAAGTTGGCCTCGTCGGCCATGCGGGTGCCGCACTGGGGACAGAAGACCAACTTGCCGCCCCCCCGTAATGACGAGGGCTTTCTCGGGGGCCATACATGAAGGTTTCTCGAGCGCGGTCAGCGGGTGGCCCGCTGCGCCTTCGGGGCACGGCCGCGTTGGGAGCGCGCCGGGAGCGCAAGGTGCACCCACGCGCCCTGCCCCGGGCCCTCATCGACGCCGACTTCGATGGCCGTGACCGACGGCGGGAACGCCACGGACGCCGCGAGCGACTCCGCGAAGTACTGCGCGAGGCGCTCGGCCGACGACGCAGAAACGGGCACGAGCGCGACATCCGACGCGGGGACCCTGTAGACCTTCGTGCCGAGGCGTACCTCGAAGTCGCGGCCCACGCGCGTGGCCGCGCGCGCAGGCACGATGAAGCGGTGGTCGAGGCGGTCGGCGACCTTCCGCAGGTGCCGCTTGACGACGCCGAAGTCGAAGACCATCTCGTCGTCCCCCGCGTCGCCGTGCACGACGGCGTGCACCGCGTAGGTGTGCCCGTGCAAGCGCCCGCACTTGGGGTGGGCGGGGATCGCGTGGGCTGACGAGAACTTGACGTGCGCCTTCCAGCCGTCCACTTCGATTCGCATCGGCCCGGCGATCGCCGCCCGCGGATAAAAGGCGGACGGGCGCGGCGTCAGCGGGCTGCGAGGAAGGATGCGAAGCGCACCGGGTCCTCGTATGAGGCGCGCCGCCTCGACGTGTCCACAAAAGGGAACGGTGCGCCGAGCACGATCGCCCCGAAACTGCGCACGCCGGCCGTGAAGTGCATCGCGCGGAACGCGAGGTTCCCCGATGCGCCGTCGGGCGCGACGACCACATCGGCATCGCCCAAGACGTCCTCGATCTGCGCCCCCGCGTTGAAGGCGTCGAGCCCGCGGCGGCGCAGGCGGTCGACGACCTTGTCCGCCTCGGCCAGCGAGCGCGCTACGCTCGGCCCCCGCGCTACGTCCTCCGTGCGGCCGTGGGCAAGGACGGCGATCAGCGGGTCTTCGGTAGCAAGCTCGTAGCGAACAAGGGCGCGGGCGGCGAGCGCTGCGAAGCGCGCGCGGGAGGCGGCGCCCCGGCCTTCGACGACCCCCACCGGGCCGAAAAGGACACCCTGGCCCGGGCGCGGCTCAAGCAACACCGCACGGCCTGCAGTTGCGCCGAGGGCGGCCATGATCGTTGCAGGCGCGAGGGTCCCCCGAACGCCCGATTTGACCTGGCGCGTGCGCAGCGCGCCCACCAGCGACTCGGCACTCGAATACCGCACGACGGCGCGAGAGCGCGCGAGGTTCCCGAGGGCGAGCCGGGCGCCGCTTTCAGGCTGGCCGATTCCAACCGCCCGCCCGGCCGCGGGGCTTGCTCGCGCGATGGGCCGCGTCGGAATCACTTCGCCCACCTCAGGTAAAGAGCGAGTTCACGAACCCGGCCACGGCCAGGACGATGAGCAGCACGTAGACGGCGGGCTGGTGGTGCGCCACGCGCGCGGCCCTCCCGGCCGTGGCCTCCTTCCCGCGCAGCGGGACGGCCTCGCGCCCGACGAACCCCGACACGGTTTGCCAAAGGAGCACTCCGTAAGCGATGTAGTAGAACGGCGGCTGCGCGCGCGGGGCGAACATGAGGAAGAGGCCGAGCGAGAAAACGCCGAGCGGGTTCAGCCAGAAGTGGACGAGCCACAGCCGCGCAAGGAGGATGTCGAGCGCGCCCCCGAGCGCCTCGCTCGCCTGCCGCCGCAGCGCGAGCACGATGCTCTTCGTGTTTCCGAAAAGGAGGAAGAGGATCCCCGCAACGGCAAAGCCGCGCGCGGTTTGCGGGAGCACGATCCCGTTGAGCGCGAGTTCCCCGAAGGCGAGCACGAGCTCGATCAGCACGGCCCACGCGACGATGGCGAAAAGGACGAACGACGTGCGCCGCTGCGTGATCGGCACGCGCCACGCATGCGCCGGCCCCTCGTACAATCGCTTCTCGCCGCTTAGCCCCATGTCATCTCAACCTCCTCGAGGTCGGACGGCACGCGCGAATTGGGGAACACCGCGCGCGCCTGCGATTCGATCGGGTCCTTGTCCTTGTAGCGCGACGACAGGTGGACGATGAAGAGTTGCTTGACGCGGGCGTCCTTGGCGGTCGTGGCCGTCTGCGAGGCCGCGCAGTGGCCGTACTGGTTCGCGTACTTTGTGAGCGCGTCATCGGCCGTTGCTTCCATGATAAGGACGTCCGACCCGGTTGCGATCTCCGTGGCGCGCGGGGTCGGCCCAGTGTCGGTGAGGTAGCAGAACGAGGCCCCGGGCCGGGCGGGGCCCATCACCTCCTGCGGGCGCACCGTCCCCTTGGCCCCCTCCACCGCGTGGCCGTCTTGGAGCCGCGAGAAGAGCGGCCCTTCGGGCACGCCGAGGGCCTTCGCCTTGCCAAGGTCGAACTTTCCGGGCCGCGCCCCTTCGTCAAAGCGGAACCCGATCGTCGGGACGGGGTGGGCAAGCTGCGCCGCCGTGATCGTATAGCCGGGGAACGCGCGGCTCTCGCCGTCGGAAAGCTCGTGCACCCGCGCTTCGAACTTCTTCAGCTTGAAGGGGCCGAACTCGATGCACGCCTGCGCGTGCGCGGCCGTCCCCTTCGGGATGAGGATGTCGAGCGGCTCCTTGCGGTCGTTCAGCTGCATCGTCTGGATGAGGCCCGGCAGCCCCAGCACGTGGTCGCCGTGGAAATGCGTGATGCAGATGGTCTTGACTTGCATGAACGAGAACGACGACAGCATCATCTGCCGCTGCGTCCCCTCGCCGCAGTCGAATAGCACGATGTCGGCGCCGCGGCGCACGGCAAACGCCTGCGTCATCCGCTCGCGCGAGGGGTAGGACCCGCCCGTCCCGAGGAACGCGAAGCGCATGCGTCCCACCAGGCACACGCCGCGTCAAAAAGGGTTTGGGGGCCGCGCTGCGCGTAAGGTTCGTGGCTGAGCGGCGCCTCGGGCTTATCTACAAGGGGCCGCAATAGGCGCGTGAGGGAAGCTGCGCTGCCGGTCAGCAACACGTTTGGCGCCGTCATCGCGGTGGCCGGCGTCGCGATGCTTGCAGGGGGCATTGTCGCGCTCGCCCACTGCGACCGCACCGCGCCCGGATTTTTCGGCGGGACCATTTGCGTCCAAAACGACTGGTCCGCCGCCGGCGTCCTGCTCCTGATCCTTGGTCTCGTGGTCATGATCATGGGCATCGTCCTGCCGTTTGCAACGGCGCCCCCGAAGCCTCCGGCGCCTCAGGTTTACGCGCCGATGCAGATGATGATGCCCGCGTACGCCCCCGCCTACGGGATGCCCTACGGCGGTGTTGCTCCGGGTTACCCGGCTTACGGGCAGCCGCCGGCCCCCGCGGCCGCCAACCCCCCGCGCGCCTGCACCCGGTGCGGCGCGCCGGTGACCTCGCAGTTCTGTGCGAGCTGCAGCGCGCAACAGTGGTGAGCCTCGCCCGCCGGCCGAACCTTTTTCAAGCAAGCCCTGGATGCCCCCGCGTCGGAGGAGCAAGCGTGGGGAAATTCAAGGAGTTCAGGCGCGGCTACCAGCCCTGGGAACACGAGGGCGGCGGCGCCGGCAGCATCACGGGCGGAGGCGGCGACCTGCACGCCTCGGCGCTCGACCACGACTTCGTCTCCACGATGGGCGGCCCCGGCCAAGGGCCCTCGGATGTTTGGGAGGGCTTTGCCGACTTCCTCGATGAGACCAACTTCGGCGCCGAAGAGCAGCAGCGCCAGGGCGCGGCCGTCGCGGTATGGCTGAAGGGCGAAGGGGCCAAGACGGTGCTCGAAGTCGGCAGCGGCCTCGGGCGGACCACCGCGGCGCTTTCGCAGGCTGGCCTCAAGGTCACCGCCCTCGAGTCCTCGCCGGCGCTCCTTGCAAAGACCAAGGCGAACGCCAGAGGCGCCCACACGCAGGACAGCGATTTCCTCACGCTGCCCGCGGGCCCCTACGACGCCATCGTTTCCTTGCGCAACGCGTTCTCACGGCTGGTCATCGACGGTCAGGCGCACGCCATGCTTTCCGCGGCGCGCGCGAGCCTCAAGCCCAAGGGCGTTTTCTCGCTTGTGTTCTACAACCGCGACGCGCTCGACGAGCAGACCCTGAACAAGGTTTACCCCGGCGAGTCGGTCCAATTCAAGGAGAAGCGCACGATCCTCTACGACCAGTGGCAGGGCCACCCCGACGGCGGCGACCGGTTCGTGTGGGCGCCGCTGCTCATGATCGGCGACCACTCCATCGACTGGATGCGGCGGTCTATCCCGTTCAAGTTCTGGCACACCGACGAGGTGAAGGCTGCCCTCAAGGGGGCGGCCTTCGAGGTCATCACCGCCGTGGACGCCAAAGACGGCAAGACGCCGGCCTCGAAGTCGACGCGGCGGGTCGAAATCCGCGCGCGCGCCAAGTGAGCGGCGCCCCCCCCTTTCCGCGCCCAGGCTGCCCGCCCCTTCACGCTCCGCCGTCCGAACAGTATTTACTCCACACGTCAAAAGGTACAGGGGCAGTGTCCGCCCAAGTTAAGCCGCCCGAAAGGGGCGGAGATCGTTTGACATGGCAGCAGCGGCGGCAGCGACGGAAAAGGGACTTGCATTTCTCATTCTGGGACTGATGGTCGGCGCGGGCGCCATGGCCGGCGGCTTTGCCATCGGATCCTTCAGTCCGGCAGGCCCGGCGAGCGGGAATCCGCCTGCCGCGAACAACAGCACCTCACAGGCAGTCCACGTTACCGTGCATCAGACCGGGTTCAGGTTCAGCCCGGCATCGATCGAAGTGGCGCCCGGGACCATTGTTACTTGGGTGAACGACGACGACACCATCCACACCGTGACCTCTGACGAAACCTCGGGCCCCTTGCAGTCGCCAAACATGGCCAAGGGTGCGACCTTCGAGTACACCTTCGCCACCGAGGGGACCTTCGCGTACCACTGCATCCCGCACGCCGCGCACGACCTGTCCGGCCACGGCCCGATGTACACGGGCATGGTCGGCACCGTCGTGGTCAAGGCGGCCCCGAGCGGGGGCACCACCGACGCGGGCGGCCACAAGCCCCTGCCGCCGGCAAAACCGGTGGATGTTGCCGAGATCGGCCGCTCTGCATTCGATGTCCCGGCGCCCATCACCCGCACCACGCCCCAGGACGTCGACGTCTTCCTCGAGACGCGCGAGGTCGTCGCCTTCATCGACCCGGCCGCCAACGCGACCTACACCTATTGGACGTTCAACGGCACGGTGCCCGGCCCGATGATCCGCGTGATGGTCAACGACACCGTGCACGTGCACCTCTCCAACCCCTCGACGGCGTCGATGACCCACTCGATCGACCTGCACGCGGTGATGGGGCCCGGCGGGGGCGCGACCGTCACGCAGGTGGCCCCCGGCGAGACGAAGAGCTTCTCGTTCAAGGCGATGCGCGTTGGCCTTTACGTGTACCACTGCGCCTCTCCGCCGGTTGACTGGCACATTGCCAACGGGATGTATGGCATGATCCTGGTGGAGCCCGAAGGCGGGCTGCCCGCCGTCGACCGCGAATATTACGTGATGCAGGGCGAGTTCTACACCAACGGCACCACCGGCGAGGCCGGCCACCACTTCTTCGACAGCGACAACCTCCTGAAGGAGCAGCCGACCTACGTCGTGTTCAACGGCAGGAAGGGCTCGCTGATGCAGGCCGACCGCATGCTCACCGCGAATGTGAACGAGACCGTCCGCATCTTCTTCGCCGTCGGCGGCCCCAACCTCGTTTCGAGCTTCCACGTGATCGGGCAGATCTTCGACCGCGTGTACCCGGAGGGCGACCTCGTCGACGGCCCCCACCACAACATCCAGACCACGCTGGTGCCGGCCGGAGGGGCTGCGGTCGTCGAGTTCGTGACGCTCGTGCCCGGGACATTCCTGCTCGTCGACCACTCGATCACGCGGACCATTTGGCAGGGGTCGCTCGGCGGGCTGGTCGTCACCGGGCCTGCAGCGCCCGAGGTCTACTCGACGCCCTAGGGCCTCGGCGGCCGCCCTGGCCGCCGTGGATGCACGGTGCGTGCGGCCACCAGGTAGCTTGCAAGGAGCACCGCGTCGGCGAGCACGACTGCAGGCGGGGTCCCGGCCACCGTGCCGATCGCGCGCAGCGCCAGCGCCGCCGGCCAAAGCGCCGCAATCCAAACGCCCGGGGCAATGACGTCGGGCCGCGCCCCGTCACCGCCGGAGAGGAAAAAGAGCACCCCGAAAACCGTAAGCCCTGCGAACCCGAGGATGTTCGTTTGCCCGTGCAGGGCCGCGTAGCCGAGCAGCCCGGGTGAGGCCCCGAATAGGGCCCCCAGGGCCTCGCCGGCAACCAGGGAAAGCGCCCCGGCGAGCAAGAGGTACCACGCGGGGCGAAACCGGCGGGTGTGCGCACGGCCCATCCACAGGACCACCCCGGCAAAGGTCCCCGACGCAACGAGGCCGACCGACCCGAAGATCGCGACCATCCCGTAGTCATAACGCGCAAGGCCGGCCGCGATTCCAAGGGGGGCCGTCAGGCCCGCGGCGGCGATGACCCACACGGCCGCCGGCGGCGCTTCCACGCCCGCGAAGGCCCCGAACATCCGCACGCCGATTCCGAAAACCGCGAGGGCCGCAAATCCGGCCGTTACAAGGTGCAGGGGCCATACGACCGACGGCGCCAGGCCCATGGCCGCCGTCGGTCCTGGAAAGAAGGCCACCACCGCGAGCAAGGCGCAACCTGCAAGGAGGTACGCCAACGCGCCAACGACGAGGAGGTTGGCCGGGAGCGCAACGTGCGCGCTCGGCGGCGCAAGGGGGAGGTCGGTGCGCCGCGCGCGGCGCCCGAGGACAACCGTCGCGACCAGCATCAGGCCGCCGGCGAAACCGAGTACGCCCTGCGCGCCAACGAATTCAGCGGCCCCCGTCGCGGCCCAGAGCAGCGCGGCCCCCCCCATCGCGCCGCCCACGGCGCTCGCGGCAATCGCGAGCTTACGCGGCGGGCGGCCAAGGCCGAGCAGCCCCGGCGCAAGCCGCGGGAACATCGCGAGCACGGCCGGCACGACGAACCCGAGCGCGCCCAACACGGCGGCCCCCGTCGGCGAGGCCGCGCGGGCGCCCGCCTCAAAGGATTGCGCGCCCAGCTGGTCGGCGGCCGTCAGCAGGGCCAACCACACAAGCAGCACGAGTTGCGCAGCGCCAAGCGCGACCCCCGAAGGCTCACGGATTGGCGGAGCCGACATGGGCGACCGTCCCTGCAACGTCCGTGGGCGCCCATGGACTTGACGGCCCCTCGCGCGGGCCGTCTGGCCGGCCCCGCGCCCGAACTCTTATTCTCCGGCGGGCTTTCGGCCCCGATGAGCCACGCCGGCGCTCCGACCCAAGCCCCGCCGGGGGACCTCCGCGCCGCGGGCGGCCAACTTTCGGCCGAGCTCCTCGAAGCGGCGCCCGACGCGATCATCGCCATCGACCGCGAGGGAAAGATCCAACTCGTCAACTCCCAAGCCTCGCGGATGTTCGGCTACGCGCGCGAGGCCCTCCTCGGGCTTCCCGTCGAGGCCCTCATCCCGGCGCGCCTTATGGAAGCGCACCAAGGCCACCGCGACGCCTACTTCCTCCACCCACGGGCGCGCTCGATGGGCGCCGGCCTCGAGCTCCTTGGAAAACGGAAAGACGGGTCCGAGTTTCCCGTGGATGTCAGCCTCACCTCCATCCATACGCCGACCGGCACGCTGGCCGCGGCCTTTGTCCGCGATGTCACGGCGCGCAAGCAGGCCGAGAACGCGTTGCGGCAAGCCAACGAAGACCTTGAGGCGTTTTCGCACACCATCTCCCACGACCTGCGCGCGCCGCTGCGGACGATGCGCGGGTTCAGCCGCGCGCTCATCGAAGACGCGCCCGCCGGCATTGACCCGACGGCCGCCGACTACCTCAGGCGGATCGACCGCGCGGGGGTCGCCCTCGAGCGGCTCGTCGACGACCTCCTCGAATACAGCCGCGTCGGGACGCGCGAAGTGCGCACGCGCGCCGTCGATGCAGGCGCCGTCGTGGCCGAAGTGCTGCAGGAGCTCTCCGCGGTGATTGCCGCGGCCCACGCGCGCGTGAGCGTGCGGCGGCCGCTGCTGCACGTGCAAGGGGAGCCAGACCTGCTCGGCCAAGCGATCGCCAACTTCATTACAAACGCGATCAAATATGTGGCGCCGGGAACCGAGCCAGCGATCGATATTTTCTCCGAGCCATCCGGCAAGTGGGTGCGGATCATCGTGGCGGACAACGGGATCGGCATCGCCGTGGAGCACCTCGGCCGGATCTGGAAGCCCTTCGAGCGCTTGCACAGCAAGTCGCAGTACGCCGGGACGGGCGTCGGGCTCGCCATCGTCGCGCGCGCCGCCGAGCGGATGGGCGGCCGCGCCGGGGTGGAGAGCCAAGCGGGGCAAGGCAGCCGATTCTGGATCGAGCTGCGGCCCCCGGGAGGCACGACGCCATGACCGCGCCCCTGGGTTGCATCCTCCTGGTCGATGACGACGAGGACGACATCATCCTCACGCGGCGCGCCTTCGAGCGGATGCGCATCGGCAACCCGCTTCAGGTCGCCGCAAACGGGGAGGACGCACTCGCGTACCTCGAAGGGAAGGGGGCGTTTGCCGACCGGGCCAAGCACCCGCTCCCCACGCTCATCCTCCTCGACGTCAAAATGCCCCGCAAGGGGGGCCACGAAGTGCTCGCGTGGCTGAAGGCCCAGCCCCAACTGCGGCGCATTCCGGTGGTCATGCTTACCTCCTCGAAGGACCCCGTCGACGTGAACCGCGCCTACGACCTCGGCGTCAATTCGTACCTCGTGAAGCCCCTGTCCTTCGACGGCCTCAACGAGATCGCCCGCACGCTCAATCTGTATTGGATCATGACCAACGCCGGGCCCGATGTAACGGCGCCGTAGGGCGCGCGAGGCCGGCCGCCGCCTCCAATCGGCCCCCCGAACGGGCCCCTGTTGAAACCCCCGTAATGGCTGTACGTACCGCCTGGGAAGTGCCGACGATCCCTGCATCCCTCCCCGGCGCAATCTCCCCTTCGGAAAGAAGCATGCGACCTGCCGACCCCACCCCCCTCTACCTCGTCGCCGTCGACGGTTCGGCCCCGAGCGGGGAGGCGGCCGCCTACGCCTTCGAGCTGGCGGCCCAGACCCGCGCGCGCCTGCGGGTCGTAACCGTGCAGGACATCGGGCTCCTCCACGCCGAGGCCGTTGCGGCCTCAGGCTTCCAGACCTTCGTGCCCGGCTACGATGAAATCGCGCGGGACGCGATCGCCAAGGCCACGGCGCACGCCACACGCCTGGGCGCAAGCGCCGAGTTTGTGGTCCTGCCGCTCGGCGAGCCTGCGGCGGCCATTGTGCGGGACGCCGCGGCCTGCGGCGCCAGCTTGATCATTGTTGGTTCGCATGGAAGGACCGGCATCTCGCGGGCGCTCGTGGGGTCGGTCGCCGAACGCGTCGTCCGCCACGCGCCCTGCCCGGTGCTGGTGGTGCGTCGATGAAACAGCACAGGGTCCTCGTGGGACTGGACGAGTCGGCAACGGCATTTCGCGCGCTGAACTGGGCCGTCGGGCGCGCAGTGCGCGCGAAGGACGAGTTGGTGGCGCTCGCCGTCCTCGATACCCGCGTCGTGATGCTCGAGGCCCGCCGCGGGGCAATGGCGACGCCGGGGCCCGGCTACGCCGAGCGGCTCCAGCGCTTGCTCGACCAAGCCAAGCTCGCGGCGGCGGGTCAGGGCGTTGCGCTCAGGGCCGAAATGCAGCCGTCGGACGACCCGGCGGGCGCGATCGTGGCCTTCGCCAAAGCAGGGACCTTCGACCTGATCGTCCTCGGCCACCGCGAGAAGAAGGGCGTCGAAAAGGTCGTGCTCGGGTCGACCGCGCTGCGCGTCCTGGAGCTGACGACGACGCCCGTGACCATCGTCCGCTAAGGCGCACGTGCAACGGAGGGCAGACATGGCGGCACCGGCGAGGAAAGCGGAACCCGTGGGCACCGTGGTGGCGGGGCGATCGACGCCGGACGACCCGATCGACGTGTTTCGCTCCGAACACGCGGCACTTGCCGAATCCGCGCTCGTCGTCGAAGAGATCCTCGTGCAGGGACCCCTCACCGACCAGCGGCTTGCCGAGCTGGATGGCCGGATGCGCCACATGCGGTTCCTGTTGCCCCGTCACCTGGTCAACGAGGAGCAGGCCCTCTTCCCCGAGATCGGCGCGGCCGACCCCCGCGAAGGCCCGGCTTTGGAGGACCTGACGGCCCGGCACCACGCGGCCGAGGCGGCTTTCGTCCCCCTCCAGGCCCGCCTCATGGAGCTCACCGTCGCGCCCACCTCCGTCGGGACGCGCAGGCGCGCAGCGCGGGCCGCGCGTGACTTCCGCGCGCTGCTCGACCAGCTGTTCGCCGCCGAGGAGTCCGGCCCGATTGCCGCGGCGCGTGCGTTGCTGGCGGGCGAAAGGTTGGCCCGCGTTGCCGCGGCCCTGGGCTTCGCCTCCGCGCGCGACTCGATGAAGGCGGCCCAGCACCGCTGACCCGTCCGGCACAGGCGCGGCCTTAATGTAACACTGCCATGAGGGGCCAAGTCCACAGGAGGTTCAACGTCGTGGAGATACGCAAGCTGCAAAAAGTCGGGAGTTCGACGCTGTCGGTTTCCCTGCCTTCGGCGTGGGCCGCCGAGCAGGGGCTCAAGCGCGGGGCCTCCGTCCAGCTGGTCGAGGACGGCCGCGAGCTGCGCGTCATCCCCGTCGAGGGAGGCGCGGCCGCTCCCTCGCGCGAGGCGGCGTACCTCATCGACGCCGACGAGTGCAAGAGCGGCGAGGTGCTCGCCCGCGTGCTTGTCGCTTCCTACGTCCTCGGCCGCGACCACCTCGTCGTGCGCGGCAAGGCGCGCCTGCCCTCCGAGCTTGTGGACGCCGTGCGCAGGACGTCGAAGAAGCTGATTGGCGTGGGAATCATCGAGGAGACCTCCGACCAGATCGTGCTCCAGTGCTCGGTGGACACCGGGCGCTACCCCGTGGACGCCCTCTTCAAGCGGCTCTACAACCTTTCGGCAACGGCCATCTCCGACACGCTGGAGGCCATGCGCATCAAGGACGCCAAGCTCGCGCACGTGGCCGCATCCCGCGAGGAGGACGCCGACATGATCTACTGGCTCATCATGCGGCTCATCCTGTCGGCCCAGCAGGACGAATCGGTGCGAACGCTCATCGGCCTCAAGAGCCGCGCTGACATCGCCGGCTACTCGGTGATTGCGATGGAACTCGAGCGCATCGCCGACCAGACGCGGATCCTCGGGATGAGCGCCGTCTGGCTCATCCAGAGCGAAACGAGGCTCCCGGCCGGGATCCAGAACTCGCTGCGCCAGCACGCCATCGACATCGGCGAGCTCTTCGCAAACGCGATGCGCGCGCTCCTCTCGCGCGAACTCGAGAAGGCCGTCGAAGCCACCGAGCAGTCGGCGCGGCTCTGGAAGGGCGAAGAGACCCTCATCCTCTCCGCCGTCCAGAGCGTGACCAACGCCGAAGCGCTCTTGCGGGTGCGCCGCATGATCCAGGCCCTCGTGCTCATTGAGGAGTCCTGCCGGCAGATTGCAATCGTCTCGTTCTCCCGCCACCAGAGCGAGCCGACCCGCTTTACGCGGCCGCTCGAAGACCGTAAAGGCGCCCACGGGCGCTCCCCGTAAGATGGACCGTAAGTGCCGTAAATACTCCCCCGTAGGGGCGGGCCAGTATGCGCGTGAAATAGACCGGGTCGCGGCTCCCTGGTTAGCTTGTCGGGGCAACACCCGAGAAGAGGCGAACGCAAATGTCGGAAATGCCGAAGATTGAGAGCGGGGCGAGGGCCCGCGGCGCGCTTTCGCGCGTCAAGTGGGCCTGGGGCGAACGAAGGAACGAACTGGCCCTCACGGGCGTGCGGATGACGGTCGCGCTGATCTTCATCAACTCCGCGTGGGGCAAGCTCACGAACCCGAACATCGTGGCGTCCTTCAAAGGGACCAACGCGACCTTCGCGGGCAAGACATCCTTCGGGTTCTACAAGGACTTCCTGACCGGGTTCGTGGGACCCAACGCAGACTGGTTTGCGTACTTCGTCGCCTACGGCGAGATGTTCGCGGGCATTGCCCTGCTGCTCGGGCTGCTCACGAACGCCGGCGCGATCGCGGCCTTCCTCCTGAACCTGAACTTCTGGATGGCGGCCTCGAACACGAGCGCGTCGACGGCGGGGATCAACATCGCGATGGGCGCAGTTGCCATGATGGTGCTGCTCGCCCCTGCGGCGAAGTGGCTCTCGGTGGACCGGTGGCTCGCGGAGCACCCCCTCAAGGGGCTCGCGGCGAGGCACCCGAAGCTCACCTCGATGATGATCGGGCGGAAGGTCGGCGCGTAAGCAGCCGGCCCATCCCGCGGGGGGAGGGCCGCCGCCCCGGCCTTCCCTCCAGTTTTTTTTGCACCCGCCGGGGCGGCGGCGGCCGATGGCCCTGCGAAAGGTCCGCCGCGCCGGTATCCCTTTATGAAGAAACGGTAGGAGCAATACCGCAAAGTACACGGCCAATCCTGATGGCCGCGCGGGCCAACTGCTCGCCTGGTGCAAGTCATGCTTCCCTATCCCCCTTCTCGATGCCTGGTTGCGACTTCCCTCGTCCTCGGCCTGGCTCTCTGGGCCGCAGCCCCCGCCCTTGCTGGCACCCCCCAACAGCCTGAGGTGACCGACGACCCGGCCGGCGACGGCGCGCTGCCCCCCGAGCTCAACTTGCTCTCCGGGTGGGTGGGCAACGAAAGTTCCACCAGCTTTTCGGTTTTCATGAAAGTCGAGTCGCTGGCACCGCCGCCGGACGGCACCACCTACAACCAATACCATTTCCACTTCCAGGTTACGGCAACCAACGACAACGAGACCCTCTATCACGCCATGGTGCACCAGCACACCGGCGCGACCTGGACGTTCATGGTTCAGCGGTGGATCCCCTCGGGCGGCCAAGGCACCTGGGGCGACACCCACACGGCCTCCGGCTGGACGGACGGCCACGGCGGCGTCCTCGAAGTCCGGGTGGAGAAGGGATGGCTGGGTTCGCCGAAGGTGGACATCGCAAGGAACGGCTTCGCGATTCACTCCTTCTTCATCCACGCAGACCGCGTATCGGCAAGCACGGGCGCGATCCAGCTTACTGACAGCGCACCCAACACGGGCACCATGGGCAGTTACACCGTCTCCTTGGGGGCGCCGCCGTCGCAGTCATCCGGCGGCTCTCAGGGGGCCGTTGCCGTCCTTTCGGTCATTGCCGCGGGCGCCGCCCTCCTCGTCGTACGGGGTCGGGTCAGCCCCAGGCGGGGCCGTTAGGGTCGCCTAAACCCGCCATCACGGCAAAATAGAATCACCGTACTGGGGGCGCCTGGCGGGGTTCCCCTTGGCGCTTCGGACGGCCTTCTGGCGCAGGGCGGAGCAAGAGATAAGCCACGAACGGCACGCCAGCAGCGGCGCGCTTTCGGACTTCATCCTCGGGGCCCAGGACGGCCTCGTGAACGTGCTCGGCGTCATCCTCGGGGTGGCCGTGGCTTCGCAGGACCTGCGGATTATCCTCGCCGGCGGGCTTGCCGCAACCTTTGCCGAGTCGATTTCGATGGGCGCGGTCGCCTACACCTCGACGCTCGCGCGCCGCGACCACTACAAGGCCGAGCAGGCCAACGAGCTGCGCGAGATGAAAGAGCTCCCCGAGGTCGAGCGCGCGGAGGTCCGTGAGATCCTCGCCGGTTGGGGCTTCGAGGGGGAGGAGCTCGAACTGATGATTGAGAAGATCATCTCGAAGGAGAAGGCATGGCTCGAGCTCATGATGGCCCACGAGCTGAAGCTCGCGCCCGTGGAGGACGAAGCTCCAAGGCGCAGCGCGTTAATCGTGGGGGTGTCTGCCATCGTGGGGTCCATTGTGCCGCTGGCCCCCTTCTTCGTGCCGGGGATCGGGATCTTCAACCAGATCCTGGTGTCGATGGTCGTGAGCGCCGCCGTCCTCTTTTCCGTCGGGTTCTACAAGGCCAAAGCTACCGTGGGCCACGCGGGCAAAAGTGGCCTGCAGATGGCAGCCATTGGGATCGCGTCGGCGCTTGCGGGGTTCATGATCGGGTACCTCCTCAGTCCCGGCGCGGTCATTTAAGGCGCGGGCGGCGGACCTTCGGCCAGGGGGGCCGTGCGGCTCCCTCTTCGAAACGCGAAGGTCAGGGGGCACTTGCCGCGTCCCTACCCCGCTGAAAAGCGCATACAGTCACTACCGCGGGGTGATGAGGCCGCAGGGGGGGTAGGAGGGCAGAGGCCTTGAAAATGCCAGAAGATAGTCCAACTGCAAAGGGATCGATGAAGGGAATGCTTGCAATCGTTATCGCGCTTGCCGTGCTCGGCGGAGCGGGGGCCGGTTTCCTCGCGGGGTCGATGGCCAATGGTTCGGCCCCTGCGGCGTCCACCTATACGCCCGCTACCCGGGAATTCTGGGTGTTCACCGTCGTGCTGCCGTTCAATGACAGCATGCCCGGCATGCCCTCCCACGACTACTTTGCGCCTGACACGATGTCGGTGTGCAAGGGCGACAAGCTCCAGATCCACTTCTTCAACACCGAAGAAGAGCCGGAGGACCACACCTTCACGATGACCGGCTCCTACGAAATGAACCACGTGCTGCCGGCCGATGCCCAGACGGACTTCAACTTCACGGCTTCGACCGTGGGGTCGTTCCCGTACCGGTGCACCTACCACCAGCCGACGATGACGGGGTACCTCACCGTAAGGGACTGCTAGCTGATTGAATTCCGGGCCTCCCCCCGGGCCGCCAGAAGGCGCGCCCGGGGCGGCCCTCCCTTCCCGATGCAACCGAGGGCCGGCCATCGCGTGCGGCGCCCATCCTGGCGGGCGCGTCCCCCTCGGGGGGGGGGGCTTGTGTTGCCGTCTCCGACGCTTCTGAACATCGAGACCCGTTTTCGCCACGCCGGGGCGCGCTCGAAGTGGGCGAACGGGCCGACCAGGGGGCGCGGCTACAACGGCGCCGGGAGCGGGCCGACAGCCTCGCGCTCGCGGTCCACCAAGGCAAGGACAACTTCCTGCATCAGCTCGCAGGCCCGCGCGATGTTCGGGTCGGACAGCCGGTAAATGCGCAGCGCACCGCGCCGCTCGCGGGCCACAACTCCGGCCGCCCGCAAGACCGTCAAGTGTTGGGAGATCAACGGTTGCGGGACCCCGATCGCCCTCACGAGCGCCCCGGCCGCCCGCGGCCCCTCGGCAAGCTCGTCGAGGATCGCCAGGCGCACCGGGTTGGCAAGCGCGGCGACGCACCGCGCCTTCGCCTCGTAGAACGTCAACGGCCTCTTCACGGGGTGGCTTTGGATATGCGGACATTCGAATATTCCGTAAATGCAGTATGGGAGCGCCTGTACCGTGCCGCCCGTCATCACGCCATCCCTAAGCCGTCGCAGGACGAACAAGGGTTAGGGAGACTTATGTCGAACCGACTTTCAATGGTAGTATTCTCAGGGACCGTCGACCGCCTCTACCCCGTCGGGATCATCGCGTCGGGCGCGGTGGCGATGGGCAAGGAGGTCAATGTGTTCCTGACTTTCTGGGGCCTCGAGGCGTTCCGCAAAGGGCGCCCCGAGAAGAACGTGAAGATGAGCGGGGACTACGCCGAGATGGCCCCGATGATGGGGCAGGCAATGGCGCAGGCGAAGATCCCGCCGTGGATCGAGATCCTCCGCCAGGCGAAGAAGCTCGGGAACGTCAAGGTGCACGCGTGCGCGATGACCGCCGACCTCCTGCACCTGAAGATGGAGGACTTCGACCCCATCGTCGACGACATCGTCGGCGTGGGCGAATTTGTGTCGGACGCAAGCGACGGCGAAATTACGATGTTCATCTAGGGGGGAAGGCGCGATGTCACATGCTGTGGACCTCGTCCCTGCGCGCCTCGTCGACGCGCGCGGGTCGTTCTGCCCCGGGCCCCTGATGGCGCTCATCGGCGCCATCAAGGAAGGGAACGTCGGCGACGTCATTGAGGTCTGGTCCTCCGACCAGGGCTCAAGGCGCGACATCCCCTTCTGGGTGAAGAAGGCCGGCCACGAGATGGCCGACCTCGTCGAAGAGCCGGGCTATGCCCGTTTCGTCATCCGCAAGAAGCGGTGAACCCGAGGCCGGAGGGAAAGCGATGCCTCTCGATGTCGTGGTAATCGGCGGCGGCGTTGGCGGCACCATCGTGGCCAACATCCTCTCCAAGAAGCTTCGCGACGGCGTGAACATCACCGTCGTGGACCGGCAGGGCAAGCACTTCTACGAACCGGGGCTCATCTTCGCCATGCTCGGGGGCGTGGACCCCGCCGACCTCTGGCGCCCGGAGCGCACGCTCCTGCGGAAGGGGATCCGGCTTGCGATCAACGAGGCCCAGGCCATCGACCAGAAGAACCGGGTCGTTCGCCTTGCTCACGGCCCGTCGCTGCCCTACGACTACCTCGTGCTTGCGCCGGGCGCTCGGCTCGACCCGGCTGCGGTCCCTGGCTTTGCCGAGAATGCCCACCACTTCTACAACGGCCCGGCAGCGCTCAAGCTGCGCGATGCGATCCAGCACTTCCAGGGGGGGACCGTGGTCCTTGGCCCGGCGTCGATTCCCTACAAGTGCCCGCCGGCCCCCATCGAGGCCACCCTCCTGCTCGACGCCTATTTCAAGAAGCACAAGACGAAGAGGCCCGTCAAGTTCCGCTACATCTCGCCGATCGGGCGCGCGTTTACCATCGAATCGGTCTCGCCGATTGTCGAGAAGCTCTTCGAGGAGCGCGGGATCGAGCTCTCGACCTTCTTCAACGTGGAGTCGATCGACGGCAAGGCGAAGGTCGTGCATTCGCTCGAAGGCGAAGAGGCGCCCTACGACCTCCTGATTCTTGCGCCGCCTCACCGGGGCGCCAAGATTGCGCAGGACTCAGGGCTCGCCGGCCCGGGCGGTTGGATCCCGACCGACCGCAAGACGCTCAAAGTCAAGGGCCACGACGACATGTTCGCCATCGGCGACGCCACCGACCTGCCGCTTTCGAAGGCGGGGTCGACGGCGCACTTCGAGGCGCCGGTGGTGGCCGACTCGATTGCGGCCGACGTGCTCGGGCACCGCCGGAAGCTTTCGTACAACGGCCATGTCATGTGCTTCTTCGAGACGGGCCACGGCAAGGGCATGGTGCTCAACTTCGACTACGACCACCCGCCCAAGGTGAAGCACCCGACGCGGCTGGCGCACCTGGAGAAGCTCGCCTTCAACAAGATGTACTGGGCGACCATCCCGACTGCGCGGCTTTGAGGCGGGCCGGCCGGCGGGCCGCCTCCGAGGTAAGCGGAGCAGTTCTATGTGCATCCGGGGAATCGGGCTGAAGGGAGGCTGCCGCGGTGGCAGACCTTGAACGGCCAGGCGCCGCGCCGCCCGACCCTGCACGGGGCGTCGAGCCGCCCCCCGAGGGGCAGGGGCTCCTCCCGCTGACGCCGGCCCGCCGGCTAAGCCTGATCCTTGGCCCCGCGCTTTTTGCCGGCGTCGTGCTCCTGCCCACGCCACCATCGGCGGCCCTTGCGGCGGCGTCGGTTGGAGCCGCCGCGACCGCGCCCCAGGTGGCGCTCGGCACGCTCCTATGGATGGTCGTCTGGTGGGTCGGCGAGGCCGTCCCCCTCGGCGTGGCCAGCCTCGTCGTCCCTCTCGTGTTCGGGGTGAGCGGGGTGATTCCGTGGAAGGACGCCCTCGCGTCGTTTGCCGACCCCATCGTCTGGATCTTCATGGCCGGGTTCGTCATGGCGGCCGCGTTCCAAAAGTGGGGCCTCAACCAGCGCGTGTCCATCACGATGGCCCTCGCCTACAAGGGCAACGACCCGCGCGTTGCTGCCCTGTTTGTCGCGGCCCTCCCTGCGTTCTTCCTGACCCTCACGGGCTCCATCACGGCATCGGCCTCGATCGTGCTCCCGTTCGCGTCCGCGTACTTGCTCGCCCTCGGCCTCAAGCCCGGCTCGCGCTACGCGGAGGGGACGATGCTCGCGCTCGGCCAGGCCGCAAGCGCCGGCGCGCTGCTCCTGCTGATCAGCACGCCGGTCAACCTCGTCGCGAAGGCCACGATCCAGACCTATGCGCCCGGGCGCACGCTCACCTTCGGCGATTGGCTCGTGGTGGGCACTCCCCTCGCCCTCCTCGGGCTCCTCATCTCCTGGTTGGTGGTGTTCCGCATCTTGCGGCCGGAAATGTCCGCCCTCAAGCTCGACCGCACGCGGCTCCTCGGGTCGAAGCGGGCGCTCGGGCCCGTGACGCGCGGGGAGTGGGCGGTCGTTGGGCTGCTCGTCCTCGCTATCACCCTGTGGACCGTCCCCTCCGTTTTCCGCGCGCTCGCCGACGCCGACCCGTCGCTCGCGGGATTTTCGCGCGAGCTTGGCGAGCACCTGCCCGAGGCGATGCCCGCGGTCCTCGTGATCGTCCTTGCCGCGTTGATCCGCATCAAGGGCGAACCGCTCCTGCGCTTCCCCGAGATCGCGCGCGGGATCGACTGGAACATCGTGTTCCTCTTTGGCGGCGGCATCGCGCTGGGCGTGGGCCTCGAACGGAGCGGGTTTGCCCAGTGGCTTGCGTGGTCGGCCCTGCCCCTGCTTGGCCCCTCGCCCTCGGCTTTTGCGCTCTTTGCCATCTGCGCGCTCATCGGCTTCGGGCTCAGCTATGCCGCTTCCAACACCGCCGCGGCGCTCGTCGCCTGCCCGATTGCCGCGACGCTCGCGATTGGGGCGGGCCTCAACCCCATCCCGGCGATCCTCGCCGCGGGCATCGCCGCATCCATCTCTTCGGCGCTGCCCTCGACAACCCCGCCGATGGCCATCGTGCAGAGCTCGGGGTTCGTCCGGACGTGGGCGATGTTCAAGGTGGGGGTCGTCAGCGACCTGCTGCGGCTGCTCGCCCTAATCATGTTAGGCCCGCTGCTCGCTTCGTTGGTTGACTGAACCCGCGACCGCGCGGCGCGACCCAGCACACGGGGCCGGCAGGTGGAGAAATGGAGGCGGGCGCCCTTCACTTTGGCCCACCGAACCGCAGGCGGCCCGGCTGCGCGCGACGGGCGTGAGCCGTCAACCGCGATGATGGGGGCCTTTACCGGGGCTGCGTTCGAGGGCGCCGAGGGGCGTCCGCCGGCGGGGGCGAGCGATCTTGCCCGTCGGCCGGAGGGGCCGCCGGGACGCTGATCCTCCTTCCTCGCCATCCCTACAATTGACCGCCAAGCGCTTGACCTTGCGCGTTTGACTGTATTTACATCTGCGGGGGCCCGCCCAGCTCACTCGACGATGAACAGCCCGATCATACCCATGTCCGCGTGGATCACCACGTGGCAGTGGAAAAGCCACATTCCCGGTTCGAGGAAGGTCACTTCGAGGGTGTCGGCAGTGCCCGGCACGAGCGGCACCGTGTTGGCCGGCCACTCACGGCCCCCGAGCGCCGTCGAGCGAACCGAACTGCCGTGCTGGTGGTGCGAGTGGATCTGGTCGCCAATGTTGATGACGTGGAGCCGCACCGTTTCGCCGACCTTGAACTTCATCACGGTGAGGGCCACATTGAACTGCGCGGCAACTGCGGTGATGCCGCCCTCATGGAAAATGTGCTCGAGGGTCATCTCGCCGCCCGGGATCCCCCGGTTGTTGATGACATAGGGCGCGGGGTGGCCCGGCATCGACTCGCCGTAGAAGAGGACCTCATCGCGCAACTTCTGTGCGTTGGGGTCCTGGATGATGATCGCGCCGTAGAGCCCCATGTGGATGTGGACCGAGATCATGGCGCCGTCCGACGAGTGGCAGTGGTAGAAGAAAATGCCCGGCTCCGTCAGCGGGTACTCGTAGGTGTACTCCCCGCCGGGCGCGATCATACTCCCCGCCCCGATCCCGCTGATCACGTTGGCCTGGCTCCCGTCCATGGAGAAGTTGTACGCCGTGAGGTGGGTGTGGAAACTGTGGATGTGGGTCCCTTGGTTGATCACATGGACGCGCAGCGTGTCGCCAACGCTTGCGGTGAGCGTGGGCCCCGGCACAACGCCGTTGTACGTCCACTCGGCCCATGTCTTGTCCCCGAGCGTGACGTTGATTTCTTCCACCGTGAGCGTGTACTCGACCACCCGCGGCGTGGACGCGGCCTCCAGCCTCGGCGCGATGGAAAGCACGCCCGACATGGCGCCGGCGCCGATGAGCAGGCCGAGGACCATGTAGGAGACCGTGGGCCGCGCGCTCCAAGCGCGCAGGCCGTCACGGCCGTGCGCCTCGCGTGTTCGAAAGGCACTCTTCGGTCGCCGCGTGTAGGTGTCGTATTCTGAATCAGCATAGCTCATGGAGGTTCCTCAAGGCCAGCGGGGCCGCCTCCCCATTGGAATTCCACCAGCGCCTTTGTGCGCCTTTACGGTAAATACGGAACTGACGGGCGACCATGCCGCCTTTGGCGTCCAAAGAAAAGGGAGCGGGCCCGGGGGGATTCGAACACCCGTCTGAAGCTCCGGAGGCTCCTGTCCTGTCCAAGCTAGACTACGGGCCCGTCGCACCGCCGTGGCGGCGCGGAAGGACGCGAACCTGCCGCCTTCTTAAAGAGTCTCGCGTGGCGCGCGGGCACGCGAGGCACATGGCCGAAAAAAGAGAGGGGCGGGCGTGCAAAGCACGCCCGGAAGGAGCCCTACAGGGCAAACAGCGGGCACTGGAAGTACTTGGCCACCCCGCCGATGGAGAGGTCGCCCGCCTCCGCGGCTGCCAGCACGTCCTCGTCGCTTGTGAACTGCATCGGGGTCACGCCGTCGGCAAAGGTCACCATGTGGACCTCCCAGTGCCCTCCGTTGTAGTCCGAGTCGCCGGGGGACGCCTCGCCCACCGGCACCAGGTCCGTTCCCGGGAACGCGTAGATCTTGTCTACGCTCTGCGCGGGCGCCGACTTGAAGTCGGCCGTCCCGAAGGTCGCCCACAGTTCTCCGTTTGCGTACACACGCCCGCTCGCTCTGTCCGGCGCCCCCGCCGAGGCGGCCCCTGCAAGGAGCCCCACGGCAAGGAGCGCGGCCACAGCGGCGGCAGCTCCGATGCTCTGCTTCGCGTTCATGTTTGTTGCCTTCCAGAGGCGGGTCGCCTCCGCACCGGGGGACGGTCCCCGCGGGGTGTCAATCGTATGCCAGAATCGTGCCCTACTTGTTGGGCCTCGGCCCTACCGGCTCGCGGCGTACACCATCATCGCAAGCGCCACGGCCTCGAGCGACATGATCGCGAGCATGTAGGGCTGGATGGGGTCCGGGAAGAACACCATGAGCGCCAGGTACGAGTAGACGGCAAGCAGGTTTTGCGCAACAAACACGGCGGCGAACACGATCAGCCCCAGCGTGAAAGGCGCCTTCACCTTCCGGTAGGACCGCGAATAGAGCGCGAGCAGGGCCCCCGAGAGCCCCGCGTTTACGATCGCGGCGCCAACCGTTGCATACATCATCGCTTCGGACACGTTTTCTATCCCTCCGACCCCTCGTTCGTGTTATCCTCTTTTGCCACAATCGGTGAAGCCTTTGGCTCCACGTGCGCTCGGATCTCGTCGAATTTCGGCCAGTAGTTTTTCATGACTCCAGCGACGAAGTAGAGCGACCCGTACGCGTCCCCCGTCGGCCGCGCGAGCACATTGTTGTCCGTGAGCAGCTTGAGGTGGTGGCGGACGGTACGGTAGTCAAGCTGCAGCAGCTCGGTGAGCTGGTGCGCGTTGTAGGGGCGCTCCCGGAGCGCCTCCAGGATGCGTATCCGGTTGTGGCCCCCGCGGGTGCCGGCCAGCAGGAACCAGAGCAACTGCTCCAAGGGGCACCGTCGAGGGCGAGGGGCCCCCGGGCGGAAAAAGAAAAGCCCGAATCGAGAGGGGGCTTGGCGCCGCCCTTAGGGGGAACCTTCCAGGCTCCCGGCGGAACACTGAGGGTGGCCTTTATCGGGGCGCGGCCCCCCTTCCTTGGATGCTCAAGGTGGCTCCCATGGGGATCAGTCTGACGCACAAGATTCTGCGCGACCACCTCATCTCCGGAAAGCTCGCGGCCGGGGAAGAGATCGGGATCAAAATCGACCAAACGCTGACGCAGGACGCGACGGGCACGATGGCGTACCTGCAGTTCGAGGCGATGGGGCTGAGGGAAGTTCAGACGGAACTCTCGGTCTCCTACGTCGACCACAACATGTTGCAGACCGGGTTCGAAAACGCGGATGACCATGTATACCTGCGCACGGTCGCGGCCAAGCACGGCATCCTCTTCTCCAGGCCGGGCAACGGCATTTGCCACCAGGTGCACCTCGAGCGCTTTGCGGCGCCGGGAAAAACGCTCCTTGGTTCCGACTCGCACACTCCGACCTCCGGCGGCGCGGGGTCGCTGGCGATCGGCGCGGGCGGCCTCGATGTCGCAGTTGCGATGGGCGGCGGGCCCTTCTACATCGAAATGCCCAAGGTGCTCGGCGTCAACCTCACGGGCAAACTGCAGCCGTGGGTCGCGTCGAAGGACATCATCCTCGAGATGCTGCGGCGCCTCACCGTAAAGGGCGGCGTCGGGCGCATCATCGAGTACCACGGCGAGGGCGTCAAGTCCCTCACCGTTCCGGAGCGCGCCACCATCACGAACATGGGCGCGGAGCTCGGAGCCACGACCTCCATCTTCCCGAGCGACGAGAACACGAAGCGGTACCTGCGCGCGCAAGGGCGGGAGTCGGTCTACCGCTCGATGAAGGCCGACCCGACGGCGAAGTACGACGAGGAGATGACCATCGACCTCGACGCGCTCGGGCCGATGATCGCGTGCCCGTCCTCGCCTGACAACGTCAAGCCGATCGCCGAGGTCGAAGGCACGGTGCTCGCGCAGGTCTGCGTCGGCTCGTGCACGAACTCGTCGGTCGTGGACCTCAACACGGTCGCCGAGGTGCTGGAGGGCAAGAAGGTCGCATCGGGGATGGACCTTACGCTTACTCCTGGCTCCCGCCAAGTCTTTGAGATGATTGCGAAGAACGGCGCGCTCGGCGCCCTCATCGGCTCGGGCGCGCGCGTCCTCGAGTCGGCCTGCGGCCCGTGCATCGGCATGGGGCAAGCCCCCCCCACGGGCGCGGCATCGCTGCGCACCTTCAACCGCAACTTCGAGGGCCGTTCGGGGACGCCCGGCGACAAGGTCTACCTCTGCTCGCCCGAAGTCGCCGCGGCTTCCGCGCTCACGGGCCTCATCACCGACCCGCGCAAGGGCGGCGCGCCCCCGGTCAAGAGACTGCCCACAAAATTCCTCGTCGACGACGGGATGATCCTCCTTCCCGCCAGAGGCGGCGAAGGCGTCGTCGTCGTGCGCGGGCCCAACATCAAGCCCGTCCCCATGGCCTCGCCTCCTCTCGACACCGTTGTGGGTGACATCCTCCTGAAGATGGGCGACAACATCTCGACGGACCACATCCTGCCGGCGGGCGCCAAGGTGCTACCGCTCCGCTCCAACATCCCCGCGATCGCGGAGTTCACGCTCACGCGCGTGGACCCGACCTTCCCGGCGCGCGCCAAGGCGGCCGGCGGCGGCATCCTCGCCGCCGGCGAGAACTACGGGCAGGGTTCGTCGCGCGAGCACGCGGCCATCGTCTTGATGTACCTCGGCGTGCGGGCGGTGGTGGCCAAGAGCTTCGCGCGCATCCACCTCGCGAACCTGATTAACTTCGGCGTCCTGCCTGCGACTTTCGCGGACAGATCCGACTATGAACAGCTGAACGCGGGCGACCGCATCACGATCCCCGAGATCGGGGAATACCTCCCGAGCGGCGTGCTCAACGCGATCACCCGCGGGCGCGAGATTTCCCTTAAGGCCCCGCTAACGGACCGGCAGCGCGAGATCTACTACGCGGGCGGGCTGCTGAACTTCACGAAGAATGCGGCGCTCAAGGCGCCGCGCGTGGCGCTGGCGCATGAGTAGCGGGGCCCAGCCCTATTCCTTCCTAAATTCCGTGTGCCCGCAGTTGCCGCACGAAGTGCGGTCCTTGTGCTGGGCCATGAAAATGCCCGGGCCGCACTTCGGGCAGTGCTGCCGCGTGCGGTGGATCTTGCCATCCTTGACCTGGTAGAGCTTCTGCAGGCCGGCGCTCGTGCCCTTCTTCGGTGCAGCGCCCTTCTTGTCGGCCATCGCGGGTCACCCTCTTTGTGCGCGCTACTTCTTGGGCGCGACCGACTGCGACGAGGGCGCCTCGGGGGCCGCCTTGACCTTCTTCTCGGCGAGCTTGTGGCGGACGAGGATGTGGTGCGCTTCGATGCGCTTGAGGTTGGCCGCGTCCTTGTAGACCCGCACCGTGCCGGCCGTCATCCCGCGGCCGAATTCGGGCCGCATGCGCTCGACGATGACCAGCTCGCTCCTCGACGACTCCATCTCCGCGACCTTCTTCTGCACCTCTTCGCGTTTCGGGGTGCCCTTCTCGCTGTGGCTGATCTTCAGCTCGAGTTCGATGCGGCCGAGCAGCACGTTTTCCACGCGCTTGCCGACTTCCACGTCCATCCGAAAACACCCCATCAAGTAGAAACGACTTCGAAGGACTCCAAAAACTCGCGCGCTACACGTCTGGATTCTTCGTCCACTTTGACGAGTGTAGCGCCGCGATTGGGCAACCCATATATGACGGTTGCGCCAGGCTCCAGATGGATGATCGCGGGCATCACCGCGAGGTCCTCTTCGCCGTCGACTTCGATGCGCGTGGTGCCCTTCGAAGTGGCCGCAAGCAGCACCGCGTTGTAGAGCGCCGCGGTCATCCGCGCCGGCGGGCAGACCGTGTTGGTCACGGCGGTTCCGTACGACCGAATGCGGTCGTCGGGCGGCACGGGCCCACGCATCGTCTTGAAATCGACCGCAATGAACTTCGGCTTGAGTCCGTGGCGCAGCGCGTTGCTCGCGCTGACGTCGCCGATCGCCGCAAACGGCCGCGGGCCGGCCAGCCGCGCGGGCATCTCTTTTTCATCGAACACTTCGCCAAAGGGCGCGCCGAGCCGGTCGCGCTTCGATTCCGGCAGCGCAAGGACAAGCCCCGGTTGCAACGGCTTGCCCGGCAAGAAGACGGGCGCTGGGCGGGCCACTGGCCCACCCCCTACCGCACTTTGAGCGCGTAGGCGCCGGCCTTCTTGATGTTGAGCTTCTTGGCAATCTCGCTCTTGTCGGGCTCAATGACCACGACATAGCCCTGCCAGTCCTTCGACAGCTCGCCGCCGCAGTTGGGGCAGCGCTCCGCCTCGGTGATCGTGAAGCAGTTCTTGCACGCGAGCATCGCTCATCACTCCGAGGGAGGCGCAGCGGCCGGGGCCTTCGCCGGACCCACGGGGGGAGCCGGCCGGCGCGCTTCGCGCCGTGGGGCGTCGGCGCCGCCTTCCTGCTTCAGCTTGCGGTCTTCGTCGAGCCACTCGATCTTGCCGAGCCCGACTTGGCGCATCGTGAGGCCGATCTTCGACTCACGGTAGTTCAGCTCATTCATCGAGACCGTTACGATGCGCGCGCGCACGCGGTCGCCCACGCGCAGGAACCGCCGCGTGTCCTTGCCGACGAGCCGCTGGTTCTGCTCGTCGATGTCGATGCGGTCGTCCATGACCTGCGAGATGTGCAGCAAGCCGTCGAAGGGGCCGAAGCGCACGAACGCCCCGAACCGCAGGATCTCGACGACCTTCCCCTCAACGATCTCATTGAGGTCGGGCTTGAAGGCCAAGGCCACAAAGGTGACCTTCTGGTACACCGCGCCGTCGCCGTGCACGATGCGCCCCGGGCCGACAATCTGGACGTCCTTGGCAAGCACCGTGAGGTTGTCCTCCTCGTCGAGGCGCCCTTCGAAGAAGCGCTGGGCAAGCTCGACGGCGACCACGTTCAGGTCCTCGCCGAGGCGGTCCGGCGGGATGCGGACGGTCTCTTCGCGCGGGATGAGCTTGTACAAGGCGGCACCTTCAGAGGGTCGCGAAAGCAGGCGGCAAGAGAGCATTGCCGCTTGCCAGATTCGCTGGGGGCAAGGCGCCAAAGCGGTGCTCTTATTTAAGCGTATTCGGCGTGAAAAATACCGATTCTTGACCGAAGCCAGGCGGTCGAAATCGTGCGCACGTTTTGGGGCGCGCTCGTCGCAAGGCGAAAGGAAAATCGCAGCCGATTCTAGCCGCAATGGGCGGGACGCTGCCGGGCGCGGTCGTCACCGGCCGGCCGCGCACGAGCCCGCGCGCGTCGGCGCTTGCGTGCGCGCCGGGCCGCCACGGGCCGCGCATCAGCATTAAATAGCGTCGGCTAGATCGCAACACGGGGTGTACTTGTGGCCGGGCTATCTGGCGACTTGCTGATTTTCCTAACGGACCTGTTGATCACCTTCGGCGTGTTTTCGCTGGCCGCCGGCGCCTTTACGGCCTACTTTGGAGCCGGAAAGAGCCGCAAGATCGGCGCCGCCC